>CBDVDR010000012.1:0-106445 GCA_965372795.1 uncultured bacterium | reverse complement strand
TATTAATTTCTAAGTCTATGGAATAAGTGATGATACGGTATTATTTTTTCATAAAATATCAGGATATATTTTGTCTTATAATGATATAATTCTCATTGATTAGAGATCATTGAAATATAAATTACTGTAAAGCCTTGAAAATAAAGGTTGAAATAAATAAGTTTGTGAAAAATAACACTAAATTTGTATTATTTGTATTGACATCTAAATGATATTTGTTATGTTTTCTCCTCGAAAGAGATGAGTAGGTCAAATAGAGGAAATATCGATGCATAAAAAAGTTAAAAAAATTCTAATCTACTTCGGGGGTTTCATCCTTCTTATTGTTGGTGGAACCGTTGGAATGATAGAATTCACAAATCGACCGGATTTCTGTCGGTCATGCCATTATATGGAACCTTATTACGATGCCTGGAAAGAATCCAGCCACAAAGATGTTTCGTGCGATTTATGCCATTACACTCCCGGATATGAAAATATGATCATGGGTAAAATCCATGATATCAATCAGCTGGTAAAATATGCTACAAACGCCTATCGTAAAAGTAAACCCTGGGCTGAAATTGATGATGCTTCCTGCTTAAGAGAAGGATGCCACGATACTCGACTTCTTCAAGGTGAAGTCATGTTTGGCAATGTAAAGTTTGATCATGGTCCCCATTTGTCAGAACTAAGACGAGGAAGAAAACTTCGTTGTACCTCCTGTCACTCTCAGATTGTACAGGGTGAACACATGACTGTAACCGCTTCTACATGCGTATTGTGTCACTTCAAAGAAACAGAAAAACATGAAGGCGAAATGGATACTGATGATTGTCGCCTATGCCATGATCCTTCGGTTGAACCGAAAAGTATTACAGAACAGGGATATGATCATACCAAGATTTTAGCTGATTCACTCGACTGTCGTCGCTGTCACGGAAATATGCTTGTAGGTGACGGTGCTGTAAATGATAAAGGATGCTATTTCTGTCACTGGGATCAAGACCGGTTAAGTAAGTTTAATGATTCTGAGCTAATGCACCGCAAACATATTACAGAAAATAAAATTGAGTGTGAACAATGTCATAGCCCGATGGAGCATAAATGGACAACTCCTGAAAATGCTGCCGAACATTGTGGTGGCTGTCATCAGGGAATGCATCAAAATCAGTTAAAATTATTTAGTGGCGAGGGTGGTATTGGTGTCAAAAATCATCCTAATCCGATGTATAATATTTCGATGTCCTGCCAGGGATGTCATGTGCAACATGCTACCGAAACTATGCCTAATGGCGGAACGACCTTTATTGCCGGTGAAAATTCCTGTGAACCATGTCATGGTAAAGGGTATGATCGCCTTTTAGTTCAGTGGAATAAAACAATTAAGAATAAAGTTCAGTATCTCAGCAAACTAATGAACAAAGTTGAAAACAGTTATGATAAGTCCAGTAAATCTAACTTTAGTGAAGTAATTCCACTGATTAAAAATGCCAGAACAAATCTTGATATAGTTCGCTATGGAAAACCGGTTCATAATATTGTCTATTCTAACGAACTGTTATTCTCATCTTTTGATGATCTTAGTAAAGCCGGTAAAAAGCTGGAAATATTTGTCGATCCGACTACTTTATTCTCACAAAAACAGATGGTGCCGAGTGACTGTAAAAACTGTCATGCTACTATTGATAATATTACTGTTGAACTTCCCAATAGGAGCTTTGAACACGGTCTTCATTTGAAAGCCGGTAAAGAATGTGCCGATTGTCATACTCACCAGAGAAGGCACGGTCAAACCTTTAAATTCGTAAAAGATTGTCAGAGTTGTCACCATCAAAAAGCAACAGCCGGCGACTGTAACAGATGTCATGAACTTCAGGCTAAAGCATATAATGGCGGCAAGTTTAATGGCTTTGTTTTTGAAACAAGCGTGATGGCTGAAGCTGAAATTAGCTGTGAAGAATGCCACACTTCGGAAGACGAAAAAATAGTGCGTCCTCATATGCAATCTTGTGAAAACTGCCATGAAAGCGAATATGTCGACATTGGTGATAATTGGCAGGCAGAAGTTAAAGATAAAATTGATGAGTTGGAAATCGTTATTGAGCTTGCTAAAGAGCTTCCATTGAACAAACTTCAATCCAACAATTTTAATAAGGATTTAAAATCCTTTAAGAAAATCAAAAAGGATAAATCTTACGGGATTCATAATAACGAAGAATATATTCGGATCATGGATGAGATGATTCAGAAATATAAGAACCTTGAGTCAGGTTCTTAATAAATTCTTTCTTTGATTGACAGCTTTGAAAAAAGCCAATCACTTTAAAGTGATTGGCTTTTATTATATCTATCATTGAATAACTAATTTTAAATTTCTGCAAGTTTCCGTTCGGAGGGTTTTTCTTTTTCTTCATGTACCCATGGAGGAAAAATCTTTACCAGGACATAAAGGATTATTAACGGAATAATCATCAACGTCACTGAAACCAGTAGTCCCTCAATACCGAACAATTCCATTTTATAGACGGTTAAACCTCGAAGACTTTTTGAGAATAATTGTCCACCGATAACTACATTCCAGCGAGTGCTGAAGATTCCTACCTGAACCAGTAAGGCAGCGATAAAGTAGATCATTCTTCTCATCTCAGGCGGGAATTTTCCGAATCTGGCGGTTGCAAGACCGATAATCGGTACTATTGTCCCCAGGAGAATTTGAGCTATTATCAAACTAATAAATAGCCTGTTGGAAATCAGTTGAGTTAAAATATGAATTGATTCCTCAGATTCATAAAGGCGATGGATGAAATCGAGTAATTCTAATGAGAAATCAATCAAAATTGCATATAATAAAAATTCAGCCAGCTTATTCAGACATTTCATGTTTATCTGCTTCCACCTAAACATTGTGGTAATCATATAGATGAGAAGCATCAACGCAATTCCAGAAACAATCGCGGAGAAAAGAAATACAATCGGCATCAAAACTGAACTCCACCACGGGTTTGCTTTAATTGATCCAAAAATAAATCCAACATAGCCATGAAGTAAAAAGGCTGAGGGAATACCGATAATCGTAATTGTTTTACCAATCTTATCATCTATCGCAAGTGCTTTAGGGGAAATATCAGTTGTACCCAGAGCAAGAAGTTTGTAGAACCATTTTTTGATTCCAGTATTTCTGTTACCCATGTCAATAATATCTTTTCGATAGTCGAACCAAATCTCGAGAAGGAGTACGACCATCAAATACCAGACATATACAAAACCAAACATTGCCATCGCGGATTTACTGTGAGGTGTTAAAAACATTTCAAGAGATCTTTCAGGATGACCCAAATGAGCCAGAAGAGGAAGCGGGGCAATCAGCATAAATGACAGGGCTGTTAACAAGGATAAACGATAAACCGGTTTCAAAGCTTCAACATTGAAAACTCTTTCAAGTGAAGCTAATATGAAGGCACCGGCAACCAATCCGGTTAAATAAGGGTAAACAACAACCAGGATGCCCCAGTGAAGTTCATATTCATTTGGATACATATAACCGGTGATTCCGGATAGTTCATTCATTGTTGTTGCTAATGCGGCAGGATCCATACTATCTTACCTCCCCGTTTGCTCCGGAATAAAATACTTTGGGTTCGGTATTCAATCCTGGTTTTAATACGACTACATCATTAAAACGCATAAACCGTCTTAATGGGCTGCTATGTTCACCAACTTCACCAAAGACCCTGGCTTTGGTCGGACAAACTTCAACACAAGCCGGTACTTTACCTTGTCTAATTCTATGATAACAGAAAGTACATTTGTCAGCTGTCATTTTTTCAGGGTGCAGATAACGAGCGCCATATGGACAAGCCTGAATACAATAGCGACACCCTACACAATAACTTTCGTCGACAAGAACTACTCCGTCAGGTGTAGTAAATGTTGCACCTACCGGACAGACCTGAACACAAGGTGCATTTTTACAATGATTGCAAAGCTTTGGTACAAAAAACATTCTAAGGGCGTCAATTTTTTCATCTACTTTCGGAAAACCATCAATTCCACCGTTAGGGCTTTCAACGATAGTTTCTCCTTTAGTCGGGATAATATATCTCTCAACCCAGGTTCTGAAAAAATGTTTTTCCCGCGGTACTTTGTTTTCATTTTTGCAGGCGTCAGCGCATCGACCACAACCGATACATTTATGAATATCAATACCCATTGCATAGTCATGATCTTCTGCAACATAATCACTATTGTCCTGACCAAATAATTTGGTTGCGCCTATACCTGAAAATAAAATTGCCATCGTAGGTGCTTTTTTGAAAATTGTTTTCAAAAAGTCACGACGTGGAAATTTTGGTATGGTAAATTTCATCAATTTGCCTCCGGAGAATGTGCGTAATGGCAATCCCAGCACATGTATCGTTCATTATGTGTCATCATGTTAATTTTGGGAATTCCTGCAGCTATTTTTGATTGCTTATCATGACAAGAACCACATAATTTCCGAGAAACTGGTTTTTGTGCGTCTACTGATCTTGGATTAGTGAAATGTTCTTTAGGTACGACATGACACTGTTCACAGGATAATGTTGTATGATGCGAGACATTCATAACCCGTGAAATTTTTCTATGACAAGCATTACAATCTTCTATTGCACTAGGTGTCGTAGGGCTGTGGGGGTTATGGCAAGACATACAAGGTTTTCCAAGGTTATGCTGTTCAGGTAAAATTTGAGGAAATCCTGAAGGACGGGCGGCATTGTATCCATGGCAAAGGGGACACTGACCTCTTTCCCTGGGTGCCGTTGGTGTGAATTCTTCCGGTTCTTCAACATGCTTTGCTGCTGGACCATGACAAACTTCACACGAAACTGATCGATGGTTTGCATCCTGTTTCTCTTCATAAATGTCATCATGACAGTCATAACATGCTTCGTAACCGGCATAAACTAGTTCCAAGTCCATATTCTCACCAATGGCATCAGCACGGTAATGTCCCAGTTCACCAAAGGACTCCGGTTCAAAAACCGTTCGTACTGAAATGAAGGTAGCAATCAAAATTATAAATATGATTACCAATGGAATGACTTGTTGAGGAATACGAGGTTGTTTCAATCTATACCTCCGTTAAATATATTTTCATTTACAAATGAAACCAAAAAGGTACTCTTTTGTCAATATCTTTATGTAAATAAAGATAAATTATTCACAAATAAAGTTTTATTTTGAATGAAATTTAATTCTATTTGCAAATAGAAATCATTTGCAAATAGAAGTCATTGAAAAGTAAAATGATTACTTTATTATAATGTTTTTCTTTTGAGTAATATAGATAACTAATCCAAGCGAGAACAGGAATAGAGCTATCAAATAATTATATGTAATTTGAACACTTCCAAAGGCAAAATACATAGCATCCTCATAATACCGAACGTATTCAATCCCGATTCTAAATAGGGCTTCAATCATTAAGTAGATACCAATTGGTTGTCCAATAAACTTTCTTTTTTTCAACAATGCATTAAGAAGAACAAATAAACCCAATCCATATAGAGAACTATAAATTTGTGATGGGTGCAAAGAAATATCACCATAGATCATATATGGTATTGAACCCAAAGAATAATTGATTCCCCAGGGAAGTTCCGTAGGCGTTCCAAAACAACATCCGTTTAATAAACATCCAACGCGTCCAAGAGCTAAGCCGATTCCCATTGTGGGTGAGAAATAATCGAAGGTATCAAGAACAGATATTTTTTTTATACGGCAATAAATAAAAGTGCCCAAAAGAGCCAGTAATACTCCACCATATAAATTTAAACCGGCAATGCCAAATTGACCGGAACTGAAGGGATTAAAAGTAGAAGTCCAGTCATTTGCAAAATCATCAAGATGAAATAGAACATATGATAACCGTCCCCCAATCACTCCGCCGAAAATCATGATATAGGCGATTGCAAGATACTCCTCGAATGGTTTGTCATCGCGTTTGGCAATCCATTTTATATATAATACTCCAAGGAAAAATGAAGCAGCCAGCATTACTCCGTAACCACGAATTGGAATAGGTCCAATATGAAACAGCTCAGGGTACATTCTTAAATATAATCCTTATTCATTTAAATTCTCTTCACAAGATGTCCATTTGTTGTACTGATTCCAAACTAAAAAAGTTGCTCCCAATCCGATAAGCCCGCCAATAAATACATCGTAAACATAATGAAACCTTCCCCAGAAAGTTCCAATCGCCATCCCGATATTAATAAACAATAGAATCCAGCCAAATGTTTTAAAATGTTTGAAACAGAACAAATTAATTACAAGGGCAACGGCAAAATGGGTTGATGGCATGCAACCGCCCCGGACAGCGCCGTTATGAATAATATATTCAACTATCTGACGAAAAACCGGACCCTCAATATTATTTATATACTGTCCGGCATAATGATATCTTGGTCCCTGAATTGGATATAAAAAGAATAGTAAATACGAAAGGAAAAATGTCAAACAAACTGCCGTCATAGCCTGCTTGGTAATTAAGTATTCCTTTTTCAAAAACAGACTAATAAAAAAGACGGGAATCATAAAATAGTAACAGAAATAACAGAATGATAAAATTTCGTTCGGAATCACAGAAAGTAAATTTGCATCAATATACAAGGTTGGATTAAAACCGAAGATAGATTTTTCAAAAGCTACCAATTGAGCATCCAGAAAATGATCAAACAGCAAAAACATGAATTCACCGGTTCGGTTATATAAAAAAGTAAACAGAAATACCGGATATAATAATCTTATAAAATATTTCCAGCGGATTTCGCGTTCGTTGGCAAACTTTACAATAACATAAACCGTCAGAATCATTGAGGCATAAAATAGGATATCATCAACGTATTCAGTAAATGGTCTTGCAAAAACAATAATTAGTGAAATCATTAAAGTTGAATAGCCGATTAATAGCCAGTCAAAAGGAAGAAGCTTCAGTTGTTTTTTATTCATATTTAGATTTGCGTTCTTTTTTAGCCTCGAATCCGGCAACAATCAAAACGATTTCACCTTTAATAGTTCGATTAGATATTATTTCTATGATTTCTTCGACTGTCCCGCGGATGAACTCTTCATAAATCTTACTAATTTCTCGCGCCAGACACGCCTGTCGATTGCCTAAAACTTCTTTGATGTCGATTAATGATTTTAAAACCCGATGAGGTGATTCATAAAAAAGAAGCGTACATTCCATATTTTCCAATGCGCCCAGTCTTTTTTTTCTGGCAGCACCTTTATGGGGCAGAAATCCTTCAAAATAAAATCGGTCGGTTGGCAAACCGGAACCAGTCAGGGCAGGGATTATTGCCGAGGCTCCGGGAAGTGGAATTATTTCGATCCCGTTATCAACGGCAATTCTGACTATCCTATAAGCAGGGTCAGAAATTCCCGGTGAACCGGCATCGGTTATGACACCAATAGACTGACCGGAATTTAAATTTTCCAATAGTTGCCCGGCTCGCTGAGATTCATTGAAATCATGATAGCTGATTAACTTTTTACTTATTCCAAGTTTTTTTAGTAACGACCCGCTGTGCCTTGTATCTTCACAGGCGATCAGATCGACCTCCTCAAGAATCTCAAGGGCTCTACGGGTGATATCACCCAAATTTCCTATCGGAGTGGGGATGAGGTATAATTTGCCTTTGTTAGTCATTCGTAAGTTATTCTTCAATCTTTATATATTCAGGAATAGCAATGCGACCAAGAGGAGCAACATCGGGCATCCTCCGTTTGAAACTAAATCTGTTCAAAAGAGAAATCACCCGGCTTATGTCGATTTGATTGAAGCCTTGGGAAACTAATTCTTTCATTGAAATTATTCCGTTATCAATGATTGATTCAAGAAGTTTATCAATCTGGTCATAAGTAACACCGATCTCGTCCTCATCAGTTTGACCTTCCCAAAGATCAGCCGACGGCGGTTTTGAGATTATAGATTCCGGGATGTCCAATTTTTTCGCAATCATTTTAACTTCGGTTTTATAAAATTCTCCTATCGGGTCAATTGAACAGGCGGCGTCGCCATACCAGGTCGTATATCCGAGGCATATTTCAGTTCGGTTACCGGTTCCAAGGACGAGGTAGTTTTTACCATAAGCAATATCAAATAGAATTGACATTCTTTCACGTGCCATTTTATTTCCGGCTCGAAGTCGATTAACTTTGGAAATATCTTCAAAATAAGCATCAATCATCGGCGATATATCATATTTTTGATAATCAATACCAAGTTTTTCAACCAATACCATTGCATCAGTCACTGATGATTCAGATGATGTGCTATAGGGCATCAAAAGCCCATATACCTTCTCTTTTCCAATCGCTTCAACCGCCAGAGTAGCCGAGACTGCCGAATCGATACCGCCGGAAAGCCCAATTACATAGCCCTCTAATCCGGATTGGTTAAGTTTGCCGGTAATAAATCGTTTGCTGGTTTTTGTCGCATTATCTAAATTCAAATAATTCTTCATATTTCCCCTTATATCATTATCAATTATATACGATAAAAGATTTCACATTCTTATTCAAGGAAAATATTCCAACACTTGACAGCCAGATAAATCTATTGTAATATTCTTCTAAATTAAAATAACAAGGGGAAACGATGAGTGTAAACAAAGCGATTCTGATTGGCAGATTGGGGAAGGATCCTGAATTAAGATATACCCCCAGCGGTAAAGCGGTCACAACTTTTTCATTAGCCACCAGTGAGAGATGGACTGGTCAAGACGGTCAGAAAAATGAGAGTACTACCTGGCACAATATTGTTGTCTGGGGTAAACCGGCTGAAATCATTAAAGAATATATGGCTAAAGGTCGTGAAATCTACCTGGAAGGCCGTATTGCTAATCGCAGCTATGATGATAAAGAGGGTAATAAAAAGTATATCTCAGAAGTCGTTGTACAGAATTTCCAATTTATTGGTGGTCGGGGAGACACCGGCGGTGCTCCTGCACAATCACAGAGTTCTGACAGTCAAACACCACCAGCTGCTCCTCCGGGAAATACCGGGGAAGATGATGACCTTCCTTTCTAAAGAATTTTAGTTTAGATAAATAAAAAGCCGCTCAAAGCGGCTTTTTTTATAGAATAGTCTTTTTAATTACTGATCTTTTTCGAGTTTTTTAACTCTCTTTAATAATTCAGGAAGTCGTTTGAGAGAAGCCTCAATCCGAGATGTTTCTATAAATTCACGAGCAGGGGAACCGAAATATGTCTTACCGGCTTCGAGATTCTTTTTGACTCCGGACTGAGCCCCAACCTTTGTATCATCACCAATTGTAATATGTCCGACTAAGCCAACTTGACCGGCAAGGATAACTCTATTCCCAAGTTTAGTTGATCCGGCAATGCCAACCTGACTGATAATAATGCAGTCCGTTCCCGTTTCGACATTATGAGCGATTTGCACCAAATTATCAATTTTGGTCCGGTCACCTATTTTTGTCGGACCCAATGCTCCCCGATCAATTGACACATTTGAGCCGATTTCGACATTGTTGCCAATTTCAACCCAGCCAATTTGTTGGATTTTTTTAAGACCCATCGGGCTCTCGGCATATCCAAATCCATCCGATCCAATCACAGTCCCAGCGTGGATAATAACATTATCACCAATTTTGGTGTCATCCATTATTTTCACCCCGGGGTAAATCAGACAATTATCACCGATGGTTGCGTTTTTTCCAATATAAACAGAGGATACAAATTGACAGTTCTTTCCAATTTTGCTGTTTTTTTCAAAATGACAAAAAGCTCCGATTCCTGCAGAGTCGTCAATCTTTGCATTGTCTCCGATTATCGCAGTTGGATGAATTCCGGAAGCAACTCTTGGTTTGATAGGATTAAAAATATCAATTATATATGAAAAGGCCAGGTATGGATTTTTAATACGAATTGAAGGAATGGAAGTTTCGGGTGCATCCGGGTCAAGCACTACCGCACCGGCATTTGTATCGCTTAAGTATTTAAGATATTCTTTATTCGCAATGAAGGTGATTTCGTTGTTGTTGGCTGTAGAGATAGGGGCGACACCATTTATAATAGCGTCGCCGTTACCTTGTACAGTTCCCTCGATGCGTTCGGCAATTTCTTTGAGGGTTAACTGCATAATATTTTATTCCAGATTGTCAAGATACTCAAGGACTTTGTCTGTCAGGTCGTAACTTTCCTTGATATATCCCAAACCGCTTTGAAGGGTGAAAATTACATCATAATTTTGTTCAATAGCAACCGCCTCAATTGACTGAGTTACTTTTTCAAGTAATGGCTGAAGCAATTGCGCCTGTTTGCGTTCAGCTTCCCCATTTGGACCGAATATTCGACGAGTGTAGTTATCAAGGGCGTCTGTCTTGACATTAATAGCAGCTTCTTTCTCTTTTTTCTTTTCTTCAGAAAGAATCAGCTTTTGTTTTTCAAATTCATCAACTAAATCCTGTAGATCCTGCTGCATCTGAACAGCTTCATCTTCCCAGGCTTTGGCTTCTAATTCCCAATCATCCTGAGCCTTTTGCCAGGCTTTATACTCTACTTTAATCCGTTCGTCATTTACGAAACCCATTTTCAAACCTTGTGCTGAAACTGATCCTATTGCAGAAAAACAGACGACGGTTAAAATTAGAGTGGCAATTAAATAGTTTTTAAAAAGACGCATTAATAAAACTCCCTATCATATGAAAATTATTTTTACCTAAATGTGGTACCCATTTGGAAATGTGGTTTCCAACCGCCTTTTTCGCCCGATGTTGAACTGTCGAGTCGTTTGGCAAAGTCAAAACCAATCGTTCCAATTCCCGGAACGACTACTCGGAACCCAAAACCTAAAGAACGATGCATATAAAATGGTTTGATATCTTCTTTCATCAACCAGGTATCTCCAGCATCAAAAAAAGCTAAACCATATATTTGATTTTGTACAATTGGAACTTGAAGTTCGAGGTTTGTAATTAACATATATTTACCGCGAACTCGAGTTGTAAATGAGCTTGAGCTTCGTTCAAGAGTGCTATCTAAAGTTACACTTCCACCAGGCTCACCAGTATAGAAATTAGAAGTGTCAGCAAAAGAAATTACTGAGTCAGGTGTTAATGAACCATCTTCATAACCGCGAACAATTCCGTCATAAGCTGTGCCACCGGGAGTAAATCGATCAGAAATCAACACGCGATCATCACCCTTTGGGGAAGTTGTGAAAGTATATTGAGCCTTGGCCGCAAATGCAATATTTTTGTAAATCGGGAAAAACTTCGCAAAAGAGATTGAGTGTTTTTGATATTCCCAAAATCCACTTAAGATTCCACCGGTATTTTCAAAAGTATATTGAAACAGTGAGCCACTGGTTGCAAATTCAGGTAAATTACGAGAATCTCGGGTCAGAGATATAGAAAACCGGGAAGAGGTCAGCCATTCTTCTTTATATTCAATAATCGATCCGGGGAAAGGATCTCTTGCAACTATGATAGTTGTGTCAACGGTAATTGTTTCCTCAAGACCTGTCTCGTCATCAATAATTACTCTATCAAAAGTATATTGATTATAATGCTTCTGAGAATTCTCTAATAAATAAGCATCATCAAAATCATAAAATCTATTTCTTTCTAAACGATAAGAAGTAAACACTCTGAAATAATTATCGGGCCAGCGTAAACGACGTCCAAGTTTTATTGAGCCACCCTGACGGCCTTCAATATAATCATCAAACCATCGACGGTTAGTAGTGTAAGCATCCGATCCTAACAAAGTAGGTCTGCCCATTAACCATGGTTCAGTAAAAGAAAGCATAAATGAGTTTCTTCGACTGCCAAAATCAACATTGAATGAAACATTCTGCCCATTGCCTCTGAAATTTGGAATTGCCATTCCCAGAGTACCGACCAGTTTATCCTGACTATTATATCCGGCACCGGCAGAAATTTGTCCGGTCTGTTTTTCTTCAACCTGAAACTCAACATCAACATCGCCATTTGGAAGATTTATAGGGATCGGCATAACATTGGTAAAATAGTTCAAAGCCATCGCATCACGAACTGAACGAATAAGAAGGGAGCGGTTAAATGTTTGCCCCGGAAGGGTCGAAATCTCACGTCTGATAACATAATCTTTTGTCTTAGTATTACCAAGAATCCGAACTTCATTTATTTTTGAGGGGAGATTTTCGGAAAAGCTATAAGAAATATCTATAATAGAATCAGATCTGGTTACCCGATCATCTGTTATCTGAACATGAAGATGGCCAATATCCTGATAGGCTGAATAAAGTTCATAGATCGACTCGTCATAATTTTCCTGCTTAAACGGTTGACCTTCTTTATGCTTCAGTTTTCTGGTCAGGTAGTGAGTATTTAGTTTTTTATTGTCAACAAACTCGGTATTACCAAAGTAATACATGGGACCTTCAAAAACTTCAAGATAGACAATCATTTTATTATCGAGGCTATCAATACGAATTGAATCTGAAATCATAAAGGCATCGATAAAACCTTTGTTATGATAAGTCTCAATGACCTTCTGTAAATCTTCAACGTACTTTTCCTGAGCGAAGTCAGAGCTTTTCAGAAATCCGCGTTTGCGGTTGCGCATTTTTTTGATAAGACTTGATGTAGAAACACGGCTGTTACCAGTTACAATTACTTCTTTAACTTTAATCTTGTCATGTTCTTTAATGTTAAATAATAAAGATGCTTCGGTTGAATCAGTATTATGTATTAATTCGGAGGTTATCTCAGCCTGGAAATATCCTTTATCAGCATAGATAGATTTAATCTTATTCTTTTTTTCACTTATTAAATGCGGAGAAATATACCCCCCAACGCCAAGTCCAAGTTTATCCTTCAGATCTTTATCTTTTATTTTGTCATTACCTTCAAAATTTAATCCGATAAGTTTAGGCAATTCCTTTAAAACGATGTAAACTTTTAATCCGCCGGGGACTTCTTCGGCTTCGATAATAACATCTGAAAAAATACCAAGACCATATAAACGCTGGATAGTAGCAGTGATATCTGTAGGGGAGATAGCCGATCCGATATCTAATGAGGATACACCTAAGATTAAAGAACGACTGGCTTTTCTATTGCCTTCTACTTCAATACCGACAATAGTATAATTTCCTTGGGCGGATAGCGACCCGGCAAACAGACTAATGCTGAATATAAATATGAGAGCTATCCATGCTCTACGTAGACTCATCACTTTACTGTTTAATTTGCCGGTGCAATTATCTTATTGATCTTAATTTCGCTGAAACCCTGGCGATGCCCTTGAGTTCTGCGATATTTGGTACGACGTTTGTACTTATATATCAGTACTTTATCATCTTTACCGTGACTAAGAACTTCTGCCTCAATTTTAGCACCTTCAACCAGAGGAGTGCCAACCAGAACATTATCATTATTTTTAATCATCAATATCTGATCAAGATCAATTTTACTGCCTTTTTCAGCATCCTGAAGAGGAACTCTTAAGACAGCGCCTTCTTCAACATTGAATTGGAAACCGGAAACTTCAAAAACTGCATACATTATATATCAACCTCCAAAATAGAATTTACTAACTTATAATGAGTTAAGCCTACAAAACTAACAATTTACACACATAAGTCAAGGCAAAAATATACTCTTTAAGCTTGTTAAAGCATCTTAAATCTGAATTTTAAACTATATTGATTACAAGAAGTTCCAATTTAACATCTGATTTGTGATTGTCCAATCAGACAACTTAAGCTATACTACAAATTAAACTGAAATTTGCTAAATTATGAAAAATGATAAAATATACATAATGCCTGAAAAAATTGATTTCGAATTGAAGTCAAATTTTACTCCAAAAGGGGACCAGCCACAGGCGATTAAAGAATTATTAGACGGGCTGAACTCTAACTTAAAGCATCAAACTCTTTTAGGAGTAACCGGATCCGGTAAAACTTTTACAATTGCTAATACTATCGCCCAATATGGCAAACCGGCTCTCGTTATGTCTCATAATAAAACTCTTGCAGCTCAGCTTTATGGAGAACTAAAGGCTTTTTTCCCAAATAATGCGGTTGAATTCTTCATAAGCTATTATGACTATTACCAGCCGGAAGCTTATGTGCCGACCACAGATGTTTATATCGAGAAAGACACAGCCATAAATGAGGATATTGACCGGTTAAGATTGCGTGCCACCGCATCACTTCTGGACCGGAGTGATGTCATCATTGTCGCCTCGGTCTCTTGTATTTATGGACTTGGTTCTCCTGAAGAATATAAAAATCAACTTTTGGTGATAAACAAAAACAGTATCATTGACCGCGATGAAATGATCCGGGATTTGATAAAAATCCACTATGTTCGAAATGAAATAGATTTTTCACGGGGAAAGTTTCGGGTTAGGGGTGATACCATTGAACTGATTCCGGCTTACCATGAACATGCATTTAGAATTGAGTTTTATGGTGATGAAATAGAGCGAATTTCTGAAATTAATCCACTCACGGGGGAAGTTATTTCAGAACGGGAACGAGTGTCTATCTATCCTGCTAAACATTTTATAACCTCACCCGAACAGTTAAAAGGTGCCATCAAATTAATTGAAAGCGAGCTTGCCCAAAGGTTAGAATTTTTCAGATCACAAGACAAACTCCTTGAGGCTCAACGTCTTGATAGCCGAACCAAGTACGATCTGGAAATGCTGAAAGAGATTGGTTATTGTTCGGGAGTTGAGAATTATTCCCGCCATCTATCCGGAAGAAAAGAAGGTGAACGTCCATTTACTTTAATAGATTTTTTCCCGGACGATTTTATTACAATTATTGATGAATCCCATCAATCTATTCCACAGGTTCGAGGGATGTTTGCCGGTGATCGCAGCCGGAAAACCACCCTTGTCGAACATGGTTTCAGACTTCCCTCAGCATTGGACAACAGACCTCTGTTTTTTGAGGAATTTGAAAATATGATGAATAAAGTAATCTATGTCTCGGCGACCCCGGCTGATTATGAGCTTGAAAAAAGCGAAGGGGTGATTGTCGACCAGATTATCCGACCAACCGGTCTGCTTGACCCAAAAATTATAGTTAAACCATTGGCTACCCAGGTTGACGACCTCCTTGAACAAACCCGAATCAGGAAAGAAAAAGGAGATCGGGTTTTAGTCACTACCTTAACAAAAAGAATGTCTGAAGACCTTACCGATTATTTAAATAAAAATGGAATTCGTGCCAGATATGTACATAGTGAAATTGCAGCTATTGAACGCACCGGGATTATTCGTGATCTAAGGCTGGCTGAATTTGATGTTTTAGTGGGCGTTAATCTCCTAAGAGAAGGACTTGATCTGCCCGAAGTTTCTCTAATTGCCATTTTGGATGCTGACAAAGAAGGCTTCTTGAGATCAGCGAGGGCGCTTATTCAAACTGCCGGACGAGCCGCGCGGAATAAAGATGGTGAAGTTATATTTTATGCGGATAAAATTACTAATTCTATGCAAATAGCACTTGATGAAACCAACCGGCGTAGGGATAAACAGGCAGCTTATAACTTAGAAAATAATATCAATCCCGAAACAGTTTTCAAAACCCGTGAAGAAATTCTTCGTTCAACAAGCTTCGCTGACAGTAAAACCGAAGAAGAAGCCAAATTTGTAAAACCAACCGGATTTGAAGCCATGGGGCGTGAAGATCAGGTTCAGTTTTTGATGAAAACAATGAAAAAAGCAGCGGAAAATCTTGATTTTGAAACAGCTACCCTTATTCGGGATGAGATTGATGAATTGAAAAATAAAATGAAAAAGAAAAAAACAAAACGGGTATAAATTCGTTATACGAGTATAAATTCGTTATAAAGTTAATTAAATTTTAGCAGAAAGTATTATGACAAAGAAGATTCTTATTTTCTCAGCAATTGCTTTACTATTCATTATTGGATGTGAAGAAATCGAAATTCCTGTCATTTCAGACGAAGATCAGTTATTAAGTTATCTTGAAAATACCGAAGAAGGTGTCGAGCTGTTTCGGATTGATTCATTATTTGATGAAACCTTGTATAGTGTGCCGTTTGATAATGCCCTTTACAAGGACGTGTTCCAGTCTAACAGAAGAAATGTAAATATTACTATTGGAGATGTCTCTGAGATTGAGAATATCGGATTTGTAAGAGAAGCAATAGCCATTGTTGAAGATTTTTATACTGTCAAAACATTCAGGTACACCGGTAATGATACTACTTCCGGCGAATCAACTCGTTCAATAATTCGGTATGCTTATTTTTTAAAACTTGGCGATGACAGCCGAGCTTTTCTGGGATGGAAAATGTATGGTTTCAACAGCCTCGGTTTGATCCCGGCTCCGGTTACTATCGAAGGTAAATCTACAGATAACTCTGTCCAATTTGATGGGGATTCTCGCTCATATCGCAACCGGACCGTAGGCTTTAATCTCCCATATATTAAACTCGAGGATTTTCCTTTAATTGAAAAGGGAATGAAACTTGAAATTAAAGCCGAAAGAACTGCTCCTACTGCTGAATATCATATTATTTCTGCAGAATCAGATAAAGGATTTCTAACATACCCTATGAAATATATTAATGGTACAAACTCAATTGATACTGTCTCAACTCCTTCAAATAATAACCGGCTTTGGAATATTATTACGATTCAATCATTTGACGGAACTTTGCCCGCAGGTCAGCATATCCGGACCTGGTGTATTCCATATAGGGTTAACTTGCAATAGCTTATATATTTTGATTTCAAATTAAAATAATGAATAAACCTGCTTATTTTTGTCCCTTTTTGAATATTCCTATTATTTTAATATTAAAATAGGCTTTACTTGTGAATATGCTTTTATATTGACAGTATATCATTTAGATTAGTCAACTCAGTATAAAATCGAAACAAATAACACGGAGGTAATAAGTTTATGAAGCGATTAAAATTACTACCAATGCTAATGATTGTAATTTTAGCATTAGGCGCAATCGGCTGTGGCACCCAGATTCCATCCGGACACAAAGGCGTTTTTTATGCAAAATTCGGTGCTGGTACAGAATTTGGAAAAATCTACACTGAAGGTTTCTCCTGGCATTTGCCTTGGAATAATATTTTTGTCTACAAAGTTCAGCTTCAGGAAAGCAAAGAAGTTGTAACAGTATTATCATCAGATGGTGCTACGATTAGAATGGAAATGTCAATTATGTTTCGTCCGATTATGACTAAACTTGATTCATTGCAAGTACAAATCGGACAAAATTATTATCAGGTAGCGGTTGCTCCGCAGGTTCGGGGTATTGCCCGTTCGGTTGCCGGTAACTTTACTCCGGAAGAGATTTACTCAACAAAAAGGGAAGAAGTTACAAATAAAATCAGAGCCGATCTAAAATCAGTAATTGCTGACAAATATGTAGAGATCGAAAATGTAATCATCCGTGATGTACAAATTCCACAAAAAATTTCTGAAGCTATTAATTTTAAACTTACCGCTGAACAAGAATCTCAGAAGATGGTCTTTACCATTGAAAAAGAGAGACTTGAAGCTGATAGAAAAAGAATTGAAGCTCAAGGTATTGCTGACTTCCAAAAAATCGTGAGTGCGGGAATTACTAACTCACTGTTGAAATGGAAAGGTATTGAAGCTACTTTGAAAATTGCTGAATCTCCTAATTCCAAGATCATTGTTATCGGTAATGACGCCGGTTCTTTACCAATTATTCTTAGCGGTGATACTGGCAAGTAAGTGACATAGTCACAAAAGAAATTAAAAAAACAGGCTGGTCTCTTTTACAGAAACCAGCCTTTTATTTTATGCTATTTAAGCACATTAACTGACATTTTATTCTATCTCTTGGTATATTTTTTTAGATTCGCCTTAAAATCTTTATTATTAGGGTCCTCATTTAAAGCTTTTCTGATATTTGCAGTTGCTTCGTCAATTTTCCCTTGCTCATAACATAATTCAGCAATCACATTAAAAACGAATCCTCTGAATTGACCTCCGGTAGCATCTACTGATGCCTCTCGTGCATATTTCTCTGCTGCTTTAAGATTTATCTTTCGATCCAGGCACCAATTTGCAAAAGGGAAATATAATTTTGGATCCATCCGCCATCCGAGTCCCATATATTTTTTCTTGATCGCTATTGCTTTTTCAATATCTAAATCAATATAGAGGGCTAAGTCAGCTTCAAAATCAGCAGCAAATCCTTTATCCTTGGGTGTTTGACTGTTGTTTGAAGCATTTATACCCGCTTCTAAATACTTGCCAAGCATACTGGTCTTGTTTTTTTCTTTAGCAACTCCGGTAAGGGTAATGATAGATTTAATAATATTTTTTTTGTTGGTAGTGAACTCAACCATTTCATCTGCAGCCAGAAGAAGTTGCTCAAATGGTATGTCGTTGTTTAAGACAGCCTTGGCGCTATTATTGAAAATAGCATAGCTGAAATCTTTTTTATTATTTCCTTTTAATTTTCTTGCTTCTTTAAAATATTTTATCGCTTCAGAATATTTATTATGACTGGCAAAATCTTTGGCCAGAAGAAAGGCGAGTTCGTCGGTAGGGCTTTCATGGTAAAATGATACTTTTTCATCAACAGTCATTGTTCCAATTAGATTTTTTCTTAAAGTTCTGAGAAAAAAAGTAATACTCCGGTAGCTAATCCATTTGTTTAAAACTTTGCCTTCTTTATCCAGTAATAAAAAAACCGGAAAATTTTGACCGGCTTTATATTGTCTTGCAAGAGATTTTCCCTCTTTCTCAGTTACATTTGCAGAAAAAAGGATGAATTTTGAAAATAATACGCTAATTGACTTATCTGAATCTTTAGCATCTTCAATTACTCTGCAACTCTTACATTGTGTATCATACAATTCAACCAGGATAACATTCCCAGAATTGGAGGCGGCTGTTTTTGCCTGTTGAAACGAATCAACAATTTCAGCATTAATATTTATGCTAACTACCAACATTATTAGCATGAGAGGGATGATAATTTTTCTATTCATTGACAATACCCGAATTTAATAATTTTAAATATTTTCTAATTTGCTGAGTATGAATGCGTTCGTGCCAGAGCATCCGCCTTATAACTTTTCGGGGTGACCACTGCTCGGATTTTCGAATCGCAATTGTATCATTGTTAATAAATTTTTCTAAAATACTGACAGTATAATTTCTTGTTTTACTAAGAGCTTCAAATGTTTCAACAGGAATCTCTGAACGGTCAAAAGCAAGATTAATACTTTCTAATAACCAGACTTCTGCTGTTGCGATATGTCTTAGAACGCCTCTGATATTTTTCTGTACTTCTCCTTTAATAGTTTGGTCAAGTTGATCCGTTGTTAAAGTTTTGAGGATATTAGCAAGGTCATTTCTGCTGCAATCCAATAACCATTCTATTTGATAAATTTCTTCAGGTAAGAAAATTTGTTTGTCAGCTTCAAAAAAAGCATTGATTATATAATTACCTTCATAAATTAGTTTATCAAATTTTTCTACAATTTCAAATTGAATCGGTTCCGTTTGATTTGATTCTGAGTAATTATACCCTTCACGCCAGTTTAGATATTCTTTGATGGATTCGGTACTGTTATCAATAGCATCTTTTTTTGTACGGGCTTGAGAAAAGCAGCCCGGAAGATCAAAAACGAAGTTTACCCAGTTATCAGGTTCAATAATTTCCAGGCCGGTTTTATAAATCATTCTAAAGATTACTGTAGAATTACGTTCCGGTCAATATAAAGCTGATTTCATCAGCTATTTTTTAATCTTCTTCATATCTCGCTTTAATTTTATTCAGAACATCAGGATCGGCCAAAGTTGTCGTGTCACCCATAATTTTACCGGTTGCAATATCCCTTAGGAGCCGCCGCATAATTTTCCCTGATCTGGTTTTGGGCAAATCGGATGTAAATATTATTTTTTCTGGTTTAGCAATGGCACCGATTTTTCGGGCTACAAAATCTCTTAGTTGAGCGTTTTGCCTTTCGGTAAATTCAAGCCCTTGTTCAAGAGTAACAAATGCCACCAGACATTCACCTTTTATCTTATGGGGTATCCCAACCACGGCAGCTTCTGTTACATTTTGATGTTCAACCAGGGCTGACTCAACCTCCATAGTTGAAAGTCTGTGTCCGGAGATATTGATAACATCATCAACTCGTCCAAGAATCCATAAATATTTTTCTTCATCGATTTTGGCTCCATCGCCGGGGAAATAAATATCTTTCCATTTTGTCCAGTATGTTTCAACGAATCTTTCACGGTCACCCCAAATACCGCGAAGCATCCCGGGCCATGGTTTATTGATCGCCAAATATCCGCCACCTTTTTTAACTTCTTTGCCATCTTCATCAAGAATGACAGCCGAAATTCCGGGGAATGTATGAGTCGCTGATCCGGGTTTGGTGGTTGTAATACCCGGAAGAGGAGTTATCATTATATGGCCGGTTTCAGTTTGCCACCAGGTATCAACAATCGGGCATTTTTTATGACCGATTACCTCATGATACCACATCCAGGCTTCCGGATTTATCGGTTCACCAACCGTACCCAAAAGGCGTAACGAACTCAAATCATGATTGTCCGGCCATTTTCGACCCCAGTTCATAAATGATCTGATTGCCGTTGGAGCGGTATAAAATATTGTCACCCCGTAATCCTCGACAATTTGCCAGAACCGATCTTGATCAGGCCAGTTAGGAGCCCCTTCATACATAACTTGAGTAACACCATTTGCCATTGGTCCATAGACTATATATGAATGTCCGGTAATCCATCCGATATCTGCCGTACACCAGTAAACATCATCATCTTTAACATCAAACACAAATTTGGTAGTTGCATAAACTCCGGTTAAGTAACCCCCGCAGGTGTGCATTATCCCTTTTGGTTTTCCGGTGGTACCTGAGGTATATAAGATAAAGAGAGGGTGTTCAGCATCAACATATACCGGCGGGCAATAATTATCAGCTTCCTGCATCTGTCGATGATACCAGTGATCCCGACCTTCTTTAATTCGAAGAAGGAAATCTCCACGTTTGACAATTATGACATGCTCTATAGAAGGACAGTCTGCAATGGCAACATCGGCATCATGTTTCAAAGGTATAATCTGTCCGCGTCGGTATCCGCCATCGGCGGTTATCAATAGTTTAGCCTCTAAATCCTGAATCCTGTCACGGAGAGATTCGGGGGAGAAGCCTCCAAAAACAACCGAATGAATTGCACCTATTCTTGCGCATCCAAGCATAGCCACGGCCAGTTCTGGGATCATAGGCAAATAGATAGCTACCCTGTCGCCCTTTTTTATTCCGAGATTTTTTAAAACATTAGCAAATTTATTAACCTGACGGTATAAATCAAAATAAGTATAGGTCTGTTTATCTCCCGGCTCACCTTCCCAAATCAGAGCTGCTTTATTGCGACGTCCATTATGAATATGCTGATCAAGGCAGGACTCGGTGATATTAAGCTTGCCGCCTACAAACCATTTTGCATCCGGTGGATTCCATGATAATCCTTTAGTCCACTTCTTTTTCCAGACTAATTCGGAAGCCATTTTTTCCCAAAATTTAACCGGATTAGCCTTTGCCTGAGCATAAATTGTCTTTTTAGATATATTCGATTGTTTTACAAAAGACGCTGATGGTTTAAATTTCCGTTTTTCAGTTAACAAAGTGTCAATTGTTTGGACAGTTGTTTTTTTGGAGGATATTTTTTTTGCCATAGTTACTCCCAATTATTTTGATAATAATATAATATCTACTAAAATAGTCCTTTAAGTCAACCAGCAATTTTACGAATTTGAGCCATTTAGATTTATTTTCAGAGTTATCAATTTATAACGTCCTGAACAGCGCAGTGTTTGCGTTAAAAGGCACCTTTTTGTTTTGCTCATTATTCAGAAAATTGCTGTACCTGCTGCCTATTTCAATAATGTATTATTTTGCGCAAATAATCTGCAACAGCTTTCACAATTAGCGAATGGACCTTTTCAGAAACCATTCTAAAGTCATTAACATGAACGATTTTAACAACTTAGAAACTTGGCAGGATTCTTGCATTACAGCTCTCAGAAGTCATAATGTCTTGACTTTTCAGGCAATAAAGGTATATTGTGGACGCTGACAAAATTAACATACTTACCGTATTTTACTACCGTTTTAATTTCTACAGGGTAGCCTTTAATTGGAAGATGAAATGTTATAGAGGGAATTGCCAGTATTTGACTGAAGAGGATAGGTACGTCGCTGAGGAATTGGTTATTGGGATACCAATATATTCTTAGTTTGTGAACAAGGGCTTATAGCTCTTTGGAGGAAGATAACGTTGATAGGGATTTTTAGAAACTATTCAAAATCTAGAATACTTTTTCTATTATTAATAATTTCCGGGTTTACTGCCGGTAATGTAATAGGAGCCTCTCCTGTATTTCAGGACCAGGGTTTCTTCGGCGGCTATTGCGGGAATGTTCAGGATAGAACAATTCAAGTTGTTGCAACTGATCCTGAAAATGATCCATTAACATATGAATTAATATCTGGTCCGGGAAGTATCAATTCTTCTACCGGATTAATTACTTACACGCCCGGTTCTGCCGGAACTTATTTATTCCATGTCTCGGTTTCCGATGGCACTAACTTAGTTCAGGCATACATGACTGATCAGCTTTCTGATAATCGTCCGCCGGTAGTAAGCGGCATGAATGATAGTCTCTACTATCAATGTGCCCCGGGTTGGATCTATGTACCGGTAACTATTTCAGATCCCGATTCTAACATTGTAGGTATTACCAACAATCTTGGTTATCTGAATTTAACGACCAGTACTTTACAGTTTGTTTCTTATGACACCGGTTATTATGAAGTTATAATTACTGCCACTGATGAATGTGGTGAAGTTTCAGCTGATACGGCTAATATTTATATCCAAACCGATTTCCAGATCGATTTTGAGGTTCCGAACGATACTACTGTTTTTGTTTGTGAAACCGGAACCTATTATTTCCCGATTACTCTTGAAAATGTTCCTCCCGGTTCTGATACAACTATTACCGGTATCAATACCTGGTATGATCCAGATCTTAAGGCGATTGCATTCTCTTCATCCTGTGGTATTACCAATCCGATCTCTATCACTGTCGCAACACCCTGTGGTACTTACGAGAAAAATTTTACGGTTACAATCCTTTGTAACCAGCCTCCACTGGTTGCGCTCCCGGCAAATTATTCATTAGCCGCCTGTATTGGTGGACAGGTTTGTGTTCCGGTTGGCATCTCTGATTATGATAACAATATTGTTGATGTCCAAACGGATTTAGCCAACGGATTTGTTTATAATCCAAAATTTAACTATATATGTTTCACCGTTGACACTCTCGGTACTTATACCGTACAGGTTTCTGTAATAGATGAGTGTGGCGAAATCAGCACTGATTTTGTTGATGTAACAATCTTTGCTAATACGGCGCCGGTTCTTAGCTATACTCCTTCGACAACTTATTTCCGCCAGTGTGTGTTTGAAGAAATCTGTTTGCCGGTTGATGTTAGCGACATTGATAATAATCTTGTTTCTGTTACCGGAACCGTTGGTTATTACAATTATGTCTCCGGTCAATACTGTTTTACACCTGATACCGCTGGTGATTATTCAATCATTGTCGTTGCCGAAGATGAGTGTGGCGAAACCGATCAGGTGTTGATTGAGTTAACTGTTGAACAAGGTGATTATGTTACTGTAAATGTTTCTGATTCTCTTGCTCATCTTTGTGGTCCTGATAATATATGTCTGCCGGTTTCTATTACAGGAATCTATCAGACCATAAATACAAATTTTGGAACCTACGACAACGGATTTATTTGTTTCCCGGCTGATACTGCCGGTCTATACACAATCGAAATTACAGCTGTAGCAGAATGTAATACTTCGGTAAGCACTGCCACCGTTGATGTCCATATGGATGATCGGATTACCTGTCCGCCAAGCACTGATTTACTATTATTATGCGAGGCTGACACCTTAGTCTTTGATTATCAAATCTCGCCGTTAGTTGATTCGGTCAAAGTTTCTTCTCCGGCATATCTTGTAGGTAATCAGGTAATGGTGCCTGTTTTATCTCCCGGTGTTCAAACTATTACAATGACAGCCTTTTCTGTCTGTGGAGAGGACGTTTGTTCTTTTGATGTCAGTACTGAATTTAACAGCTCCCCGATAATTACAGCCGGTGCTGATTTTGAAGTTCGCCAATGTGATCTTGCAGAAATATGTCTGGATCCGATTTCTTATAGTGACCCGGATAACAATATCGACTCGATAGTTTCAACTCATGGTCTTATAAATAATGACGTGATCTGCTTTACACCTGATAGTTATGGTATTCATGAGATAATTGTTTCGGTCTATGATGCTTGTATGGAAGTTGACCGTGACACGGTTTTTGTAACTGTTACTGAAGGTAATTCTATTACTGCCCAAGTTTCTGATTCGGTAGTGAATTTATGCCAGCCGGATATTATCTGTCTTCCGCTAAATCTTACCGGTATTTACGATGAGTTGATTATAAACTATGGTACATATAGTAACGGGGAAGTCTGCTTTGATGCTGATACCGCCGGTACTTATAATATTGAAATAACAGCTAATGCCGAATGTAATTCTGTCACCGTTAATGCAACTGTTGTTGTAACAATTGATGATAGAATTGTTTGTCCCGGAGATGTTGGTCCGTTGTTCTTATGCGGTCCTGATACTTTAGCTTTTGACTATCAAACTTCAATGCTGGTTGATTCGGTCAAAGTTACCGAACCTGCTTATCTGATGGATGGCAAAGTTTACGTACCCGTTCTGGCACAAGGAAGCATGGAAATTTCCATGACTGCTTATAGTGTTTGTGGAATTGAACAATGTTCATTCAATATTATGACTGATTTTAATTCATCGCCATTCATATCTATGGGAGATGATATTTCTATCTCTGAATGTGGTTTGATTCAGAAATCATTCTCATTTAATCTTTATGACAATGATAATAATATTACTTCGGTAGTTGCCTCGCCCAATGTTGATTCTATAGTAGGCACCCAATATTTCTTTACCCCGGACGATTATGGTCTGCATACGATTATTCTAACAGTCACTGATGCCTGTAATGAAATATATTCTGATACTCTTATAATAGATTATAAACTTGGTGGGTTTGCCGCAATAAATTGCCCGCAAACTATTGTTTATGATACCATCTGCGGACCGGATACTGTCTATATTGAAAATTTTGTTGTAGAACCTGATTATGCTATTGTAACGGTTGATAATGGTGTTTACGACGCTGCCAGTCAGACTTTAGCACTTTATATTATAGAAGAAGGCTTACGTTCGGTTGAGGTTGTTGCTCTGACACAATGTCAGACGGACACCTGCAGCTTTGATCTTGATATTCATATTCCCGTGAAACCTCTGGTTGTATGTGCCCCGCCGATTGATACATTAGTTTGTATTGATACTTTGGGAACCATTTGCGTACCGATTACTATCACCGGAACCGATTTAGATATTTCAATTAGCCCCCTTGGTGTATATAACGGCAATGAAATTTGTTTCCCGGTCGACACCGCCGGATTCTATGAAATTCAAATTATCGCTGATAATCAATGCGGTGCTGATACCTGTTATGTGGTCGTGAATGTTATTGATGATCAAGCCCCGATTCTTTCTCTGCCTGCCGATACAACCATTATCTGGTGTCCTCAGGATACCACTCTTAAATGTTTTGACGGCATTTTCAGTACTGATACAAGATCACAATCATTTATTACAATGACTTGCGGAGATGGGACTCTGGAGTTAACAGATGCTGATACTGGTCAGGTCTGTTTCCGCCCGGACACAGTTGGTAACTATGAGTTCTGTTTTGAATCAACCGATGGTTGTAAAACAATATCCAAATCTTTCTTTGTCAATGTTGTTGATAAAGGCGACTGTGATGTTTGTGTCCGCTTGACCATTGATGGCGGAGAGTGCGATGGGGTCGGTGTTGCTCATAATGTATCTTTAAAGATTGAATCCAACGACTATATAACCAGTTTTAATATAATGATTGAATATGATAAAACAGTCATGTCTTTCCAGTCAGCGGATACTACAAATAGTGATATCGCTGGATGGGAATATTTCTCTTTCCGACTTGGCGAAGAAAGTTGTGGAAATGCTTGCCCGTCTGGCTTAGTTCAGTTTTTAGGAATAGCTGGTCTTGGTGACGGAGAAATTATCCCGCCAAATGTATCTCTGAAACCTCAAGATGTATTGATTGATATTTCATTTAGAATAGCCAATGATCAAAATCTAAGCAACCAATTCCTACCAATCAAATTCTTCACGTATGCTTGTAATAATAATACCTTTACATCCCTTAATGGTGATGTGACATATTTTAATAATAAGATTTATAATGCCGAAGGAATTTTGATTTGGGATGAGGAAGATGACATAAACTTCCCTGAATTGAGTCGTCCTTTTGGTATGGGTGGTTCAAATGGTTGTTTGAATAATTCAACTCTACCTAACCCTGAACGGTGTATAGAATATTATAATGGCGGTATCTGTATTTTACCTCTTGAAGAGTATAGCTCAAGGGGAGATGTAAACTTAAATAGAGTTCCATACGAAATTGCTGATGCTGTTGTATTTTCAAACTACTTTATTCGAGGTCTGGCTGTCTTTGTAGTTGATCCGGTTGGGCAGGTCGCTGCTACAGATGTAAACGCTGATGGATTGACTCTGACAATTGCTGATCTGGTTCTACTTATTAGAATCATCGTCGGTGATGCTCTTCCGATTCCTAAAGTTATTCCGAATGAAGAGAATCTGGCTATAACAGATGTTGTTGAAAAAGGTGTTAAAACAGTTACGACTGATGCTGCTTCAAGTATTGGCGGTGCTCTCTTTAAGTTTGACCTGATTGGCGATGTAGATATTCAACAGCCACGGGTTGCCGAAGGTGCCGAAGGGATGCAGTTGTTGCATAATGTGGTAGATGATCAGTTACTGGTGATTTTATTTGATATTGGTAATAACCGGATTGATGCCGGTAAAAATGACATTTTTGAAATTCCGTTCAATGGATCAGGCTCAATAGAATTTGTAGAAGTCGAAATCGTTGATTATCAGGGTCGTCCATTTGATGCCGTATTCAAAGGAACCTCATTGCCGACGGCTTTTGAATTGCATCAGAACTACCCTAACCCGTTTAATCCGATTACTAATATTGATTTTGCTCTTCCAAAACCATCTGACTGGTCAATTACAGTTTACAATATCAATGGTGCCTTGGTAAGAAAATTTGATGGGTCTGCTGATGCCGGTGTCGTCTCGATCCAGTGGGATGGTACCAACAGTACCGGCTCACAGGTTGCTTCCGGTGTCTATCTCTATCGTTTGAAAACAGACAACTTTAGTAAAACCAAGAAGATGCTATTACTTAAATAAAAAGATCCCTCCCTTATCTATCCTCTGAAGCGTTTCCTATTAATTATATGAGACGCTTCGTTATTTGTGGTAATCAGTTCCCTGAATAATTGAAAAAGCGCGAAACAACTGTTCTAATAAGACCGGTCTGATCAGTTGGTGGGAGAAAGTAAGGGGCGATAACGATAATTGAAAATCGGAAGTTTTTAAAAGCTCATCAGCAAGTCCATACGGTCCCCCAATGATGAAATTAATTTTTCCATGACTGATTGATTGCCATTTTTCTAACTGTTTGGAAAATGAAATGCTGTCATATTGTTGCCCTCTATCGGTAAGAGCTACCAATAACCCGGATTTAATTTCTTTATTAAGTAAATGCTTCTCGCGTACCTTTTTTTCCGATACAGAAAGGGTAGCGGCAATGTTATTTGCATTTATAGTAGTTAGTTCTACTTGAGAATATTTTTTTAAAAGCTTTATAAAATGATCACAACTGTCTTTAACCCATTGATCCTTGTGTTTCCCGATTGATATTATTTGAATCTTAAGCAAAAGGGATAACCTTTACGATCAATTTTCTATTTCTAGGTCCGTCAAACTCACAAAAATAAATTCCCTGCCAAGTACCTAAAATGAGCCTTTTATTTTCAAATAAAATTTGTTCTGAAAAACCGAATAATGATGCTTTGATATGGGCATCGGAATTACCTTCACCATGATGGTAGCCATCGCTTTGAGGAATCTCTTTATTCAGTTTATAAATAATATCACGCTGAACATCAGGGTCGGCGTTTTCATTGATTGTTATTGCTGCCGTGGTATGAGGGACAAAACAGAACACCTGCCCGGAATCACAATTGCTTTTACTTATAATATTTTGGATTCGGGACGTTATGTCAATCAGTTCTTCACGTTTGTGAGTTGCAACTTCAATTGTATTCATTTTCTAAAATAAAGCATCCGCAAACTGTTTTGGATCAAATTTTTGTAAATCGTTGACACCTTCTCCGATGCCAATAAAATCAACCGGCACATCAAGTTCTTCAGAGATAGCCAGTAGAACTCCGCCTTTGGCTGTACCATCCAACTTGGTGATAATCAAACCTTCGCATCCAACCGCATCTGTAAATACTTTAACCTGATTAAGAGCATTTTGTCCGGTAGAGCCGTCTATAATCAATTTGCTGTAAACCGGGGAGTCAGGGGCGGCTTTTTGAACAACCCGCTTAATTTTTTTTAATTCTTCCATCAAATTAGATTTTGTATGCAATCGGCCGGCTGTGTCAATCAGCAAAATATCAATGCCGCGAGCAACCGCCGCCTTGGAAGCATCAAAGGCAACTGCCGAGGGGTCAGAACCCTCCTGTGATTTAATTATATCAACATTACTTCGCTCAGCCCAAATCGAAATCTGATCAATTGCAGCCGCACGAAACGTATCACAAGCGGCGATAACAACTTTTTTACCTTGAGCTGAAAGGTGCATGGCAAGTTTGCCAATGGTTGTTGTCTTACCAACTCCATTAACACCGACAATTAGCCAAATTTCCGGTTTGTTGTTTTCGTTCTCGTGATGCTTGACTTCTTTATTAATTAGAATTTTAGAAATTTCATCTTTTAATAGCACAAGAACTTCTTCGCCTTCGGTCTTTTTTTCTTCACGAGCTCTTATGGAAAGACTTTCAATGATTCGCATTGTTGCTTTTACACCGATATCAGCTTCAATCAGAATTTCTTCTATTTCTTCAAGAAGGTCGTCATCAAGCTTACGGCGTAAAACTAATTTGCTGACTTTGCCGAGTATATTCTCTTTAGTTTTTGAAAGAGAATTCTTAAGTTTTTCAAATGCTCCAAACATCAGCGTCAGTTCTGCTCTGGAAGTTCATCATCGCCGGTATTGATGTTGGAAGAAATTCTGCTGACAACAGCATCCGGAAGTTCGATTTCATCGGGAGTTGAACTGATTTTCATTGACTCGTTCTCATCATCTGATCTATCAGAAGTTATTACAATTTCTACTGAATCCTGATCAGCAGGAGCTTCGTTAAATTTCACTCCTACAAGTTTAGATATCCCTGGCTGTTCCATTGTGACACCGTAAAGATTGTTGGCAGCTTCCATCGTGATCTTGTTATGGGTAATCGTGATAAACTGTGTCTGCCCCGAGAATGAAGCAATCATTTTCAGGAATCTGTGACAGTTAGCATCATCAAGCGGAGCATCTATTTCATCAAGAATACAATATGGCGAAGGTTTTACAAGATATAGAGAGAATAACAATGAAATTGCTGTCAACGCTCTTTCTCCGCCGGAAAGCATAGTAATTGACAATAGTTTTTTTCCGCGGGGACGGGCGATGATTTCAATATTTGATTCCAGCGGGTTATTGGGGTCTTCAAGCTTCAAGCTTGCCTCACCGCCGCTAAATAGCTCAATGAAAAGCTTTTTAAAGTTCTCTTGTACTTTGGCAAATGTTTCAATGAATAATTGACGGGCAGTTATATTGATTTTACCGATTGTTGTTTCAAGATCATTCTTTGCGGTCGTTAAATCGGTCAGATGTTCATCAAGGAATTTCTCACGTTCGGCGGCTTCATCGTATTCTTCCAGGGCAAGCAGATTAACAGCTCCGAATTTTCTAAGCTTTTCTTTTTGATCATTCAGATGAGTACGGGCTTCCACATCGGACATCTCTTCATTTGGGCAGGCTGTTTCAAGAGATCGAATATCGAGTTCATATTCTTCCTGTATCTTCTCCGCAGTTACATTTACTTCAGATTCAATTGTATTTAAGCGAATGTCAAACTCATGGTGTTTATTGCTTGATTCATCTTTTTCTGAACGCAGTCGCTTCAATGTGTCTTCTTTGGCAGAAGCATGTTGTTGAATATCCGACTGTTTGGTTTTCAATTCTGTCTGGCCGTTTGTTAATACTTCTCGCTTTTCGAAAACCGATTTAAGCTCAATTTCAAGAGTATGGTTTTTTTCTACTGCACTACGAGCCTCAGTGTGAGCCCGTTCTATTTCTTCCTGTTTTGTCCTAATCGTGTTTGCTATGTCAGCTTGAAGTTCCTGTTGATGAGTTATCTTATTCTCGATCTGATCAATTTTGCTCTGAGTCTCAACAATTTTAATCTGGAGAGAGGAGACCAGCGATGAAGAATTATGAGCATTGTTTTCAAGGCTGTCTAACTGTTCACCAGCTTGAGTCATGTTATTCAGAAGATTTTCTTTTAAATCTTTCAACTGATCAAAATCAAGCCCCAGTGAATACTGGCGTGATTTTATTTTTTCAACACGCCCTTTTTGGAATTGAATTTCTTTCTGAATACGTTGTGATTCAGTTTCTGCCGTACGCAAATTGTAGCTTATATTGTCATGTTCTTTTTGATTTGCATTGATTTCTTCAGTTATAGATTCTATTCTCTGAACCACTTCAGCTGACTCGGCTCGTGCTTCGGCAATCCGGGCATTAACTCGATTCTTCTCTTCCCGTGAATGTTCAAGTTTGACTGTGATATCTTCAATCATCTGCTGTTCATCAGCAACTTTTTCTTTTCTTCTAAATAATGGAAGACTATCATCTGAGCCGCCGGTAATCACATTCCGGCTGTATACATCGCCACATGTTGAGACAGCTTTAAATCCATAGGGGAGATGGGTTAAAATTTCCTGCGGTGAGTGTCCTTCTTTAAAAACAGCGATATGGGAAAGGACAGCCTGCTTCATATGTTTTAAATTTTCTTCGGTCGAGACAAAGTTATCCAGCCAGCCTATAAATTCCGGCATATCAAGTTCCGGACGTTTTACCAGTGGATTAAGGGTTCCTGAATCTTCAACTAAGATTCCAATCTTGCCTTTTTTCTCGGCTTTTAAATAGCTGACTATCTGTTCAGCGGTTGTACGCTCTTTGCAGATCATAAAGCCGGATATCTCTCCCAGAGCAGCTTCCAAAGCGACTTCCATACCTTCAACCGGCACAAAATTATCGGCAACAGTTCCGGCAATACCGGGCCAGCGTTCTTTGACTTCCATCGCCGCCACAAGCCCTGATTCGTATCCTTCAAATTGAAGTATCATCTCTTCAAGAAGATCTTTACGAGCCTGACAAGCTTCAATAGATGCACTCAAACTTGAAATTTCTTCATTAAGCTCTTCATTTTGCTCAACTAAGGATTCAAGCTCTACTGTTAAAGTCTGACGAGTTTCTTCGGCTTTATATTTAACAGCATTTTTCTTGCTAAGGCTTTGTTTCGATTCATCCTGCTTACTTCTCAAATCTAATTGGGAAGTCGTGTTTTCACTTAATTGAACGTTAAGACTTTCAATTTGAGTATTAAACTCATCTTCTTGTTTCTTTAGACCATCATCTTCAGTTATACCGGAAGAAATTTTACCTTCAAGTTCAATCAGTTTTTGGTTTTCTGTATCTTTTTGATTTCGACTAAGCAATAATTTTTTGTCAGCTTCATCCTGCTTAAGTTCAGCATCACGAAGCTGAGTAATTATTCCAGAATACTCCTGCTGGTTCTTTTCATTCTCAGTATGAGATTCGGTAATTTGCTCTTTCAAAATTTTGGAACGATTTACCAATGCTTCGATATCATTGGTGTCCCGCTCAATAAGTGATTTTGAGTTGGCTGATTTTTCCTGATTAATTGAAATTTGTTTTTCAATGTCATGGGCTTGTTCAGTTATTGAATAAACCGTTGAGCTGATCTCATTAAGTTCGTGTTCTAAATCTATTTGACTTTTTCGTTCTGCCTCAAGTTCTGCCGATAGTCTGTTGATGCCGGTATCACGATCAACGATAATATTAGATAACTCATCAATCTTAGAACGAATTTCACGCCGTTCCTGTTCGATAGTTCGAATTTGTTTCCCGGAGAGATAAATCTCCCAGTTTTTTATATCTTCTTTAATTAACTGATAACGCTCAGCCTTTTTGTATTGCCTGTTTAATGAGTTGACCCGAGTCTTAACTTCCGAATGAATATCCCGAAGGCGCAATAGATCCTGTTCGGTTGCTTCAAGTTTTCGCATCGCTGCTTTTTTGCGCTGTTTATATTTGGTGATTCCGGCTGCTTCTTCAAAAAGGAATCTTCGTTCTTCAGCTTTGTCAGATATGACCGCATCAATCATATCCTGCTGGATGACTGAATAAGAATGTGGTCCTAATCCGGTATCAAAAAACAGTTCGGTAATATCTTTAAGTCGGCAGGGGATTTTGTTCAGTAGGTATTCAGATTCACCACTGCGGAAAAGGCGACGGGTTATTTGTACTTCAGTATATTCAGTTGGTAAAACTCCCCGATCATTAACCAAAGAAAGAGTAACTTCTGACATTCCCAGCGGTTTTAAGTCACGAGTGCCATTAAAAATGATTTCTTCCATCTTACTGCCGCGTAAAAGAGAAACCTTTTGTTCGCCTAAAACCCAGCGAAGCGCATCAAGAATATTTGTCTTTCCGCAGCCGTTTGGTCCAACAATCGCCGTTATGCCATTGGAAAATTTAACGGTTGTTTTATTTGCAAAGGATTTGAACCCTAATATCTCAAGTCGTTTTAAATACACTTTTCCTCCAAATTAGTCCCAGATGTCAGCATACTACTGTATCAATTATTTTTATTCTTCAAAGCCCCCAAAGTTTCAAATAACGAACGATAAATATTACGTTCATCTCGTAAAAACTTTGTCTTTATTTCCAAATTATAATATGGTTCGCCAAGGTGATTGCCTTTGCCGACTCTTAAGGCTTTGGGAAAACCAAGCAGAATGCCGGAGACGAATGATGATTCCTCAAAGTTTAAATCTATAACCATATCAAATTTATTATCCTGCAAATTACTTATATAACTTTTTTTGGGAAGTCCTGACCAGGTTAGCTGATCCGAAGTAGGGGAGAGGATATTAAATCCTTTCCGGGGATAAATATCTGTGACCTTAATTCCCGGGGTCGATATTAAAGTGACCTTGGCATTCTTGAACATTTCGGTAATAGTAGGGAGAAACTGTTTTACAACGGTTAATTCCCTTAATCCCTTTGGCAGGCAGACCAGAATATTATTCGGTTTATTAAGTGCTTTTGGAAAATCAAATAAAACCGGATCAATCCGTTTCTTCATCCGGGACAATTTGATCCCTGCAACTAAACTTTTTATCTTCATCTATTCTCCCTGAACAACTTCATCGCTTTCATTTGTACTATCAGGGTTGGCAATTCTCTCAGGTTCGGTTTGAGATTGTTCAATAGTTTTGGTTATAGTTGAAGCAGATTCCTGTTTATCTACAAGAAAAGATTTTAGATTCATCTGGTTAATTTTCACTCTCGATATTCTTTTCGTTTCCGGGTTGACCAGATCAACATACTTTCCATTTAGCTGAATGTCAACCACTCGGGGGATACCTACCGAGATCCGAAGTCTATGCTTCGCTTCCACATCATATATTCTGCCCGGTTTTAGACTGCGAAATATCGCTGTGTCACCATCTGCCATTATTGTTGCCCAACTTGCTTCACGGGCAACTAATCTTAATTTGAGAGGTCCGGGTGGAGAATACTCAGGAACATTCCAATCATAATTACCATATTTAGCGGTTTTGCTGCTTTCACTTGAAAGATCAGAGGAATTTTCAGAAGAAATGCCTCCCTCAGAATCAGTTATTGGTGTGCCGCTATCAAAAAATAACTTAACCGTTGTCAGGTAAATGGCAAATACTACAATTATACCGGCAAAAAGATATATCAATTTCTTTAATAGTTTTGAGTCAGTTCCGTTGTCATCATCTGATTTTTTTGATTTATTTTTTTTATTATTGGATTTTGAGGACTGAGCGTCATTATTTGTCAGCTCTGTCTCTTCTATTTCAGATTTAATTGCATCTACAGTACGGGAATAATCAATTCCAAGGGCTTCACAGCATGATTTTGAAAAAAGATTAAAGTATAATTCTGAGGGCAGGGTGTCAGATCGTCCGGATTCAATACATTCCAGATTACTCATGCTTATTTTTAACTGGGTTGAAAAATCCTCTATTGAAATTCCCTGACGTTCCCGTTCCAGTCGAATTAACTCACCAAGTTTGATTTGTGTTTCGCTCATGTACCTGCTATTCGTTTAAATTTTTTATAATTTCTGAGGCAATCCGCGACAAAATCATGCGCGGTAATCCAATCACATTATCTAAATTACCATCGATTCTGTCAACTAAAAAGGCGCCCATTCCCTGTATTCCGTAGGCTCCGGCCTTATCTGACGGCTCTCCGGAAGCTATATATTTTTTTATTTCTTTTTCAGAAACACGGTTAAAATAAACATCGGTTAACTCAAAACCGCTTTTTAAAATATTACCGTTTTTCGCCAAAGCGACTGCGGTGCAAACCGTATGCATTTTCCCGGAAAGAAGCGACAAAATTTTAAAAGCTTCCTGTTCATCAATTGGTTTGCCCAAAACCTGATTTTCAAGCACTACAATTGTGTCACAACCAATAACTATCTCTGAATCAGAGAGAAAATTAGAAACAGCAATCGCTTTTTCACAAGCCAGCCTTTCTGCAAAATCGTAAGGTAATTCGTTTTTATTTTGATTTTCTTCAATTTCAGGCTTGATCTGAGTAAATTCGATCTCAATCTCGTTTAATAACTTAACTCGTCGAGGAGAACCTGAACCGAGGACTATCTTATGCTTGGAGGCTAATGCCTTTAAGTCTTCAAATGCCATGTTCAAGCAGTATGGTCACTGGTCCGTGGTTTATCAATTTTATATCCATCTTTGCTCCAAAAGATCCTGTCGAAACCTTAAGTTCCGATGCTTTAACGAGCTCTATAAAACGGTGATACAATTTTTCAGCCTTCTCCGGATGCATTGCATCTCCAAAAGAAGGACGACGGCCTTTCTGTGTATCCGCATAAAGAGTAAACTGAGATACAATCATTATTTCAGCTCCAATATCAAGTGCCGAAAGGTTCATCTTTTCATCTGAATCCTCAAATATTCGTAAATTTACGGCTTTATCTGCCAATATTCCACAGGATTCTTCTTTGTCTTCAGTATGGGTGCCGTGGAAAAGAAGCAAACCAAACTCGGTTTGGCTAAACAACTTATCATCTATCCAAACCTCACAATTTTTAACTCTCTGTAATAGAATACGCATCTGTTTATCCTTTTAAACTGCATAATATATAGGCTGCTTTTTAAAAGACAAGGAATTGAAAAAAAATATGCAAAGCTGTTAAATAGTTGAGGAAATGTGTTGATTTCTGTTTGTTAAATTTTATAATTCAATTGTTGTGGTGATTTCTCTATCTAATTGGGAACAGTTTTCACCCTGAATTGTTATTAATATTCGAAATGAAAAATATTTTTATAAATTGGAGGAAATATGAGCCAACCTATTAACATAACAGATGACACGTTTGAAAAGGAAGTTCTTCAATCTGAAAAACCGGTTATTGTTGATTTCTGGGCTACATGGTGTGGACCCTGTAAAATGATTGCCCCAATTCTTGAAGAAATTGCTTCAGAATATGGTGATAAAGTGAAAGTTACCAAACTTGATGTTGACTCGAATAATGCAACTGCTGGGAAGTACAACATTATGTCAATCCCTTCGCTGCTTTTCTTTAAGAACGGTGAAGTGGTGGAGCAGGTAGTGGGAGCTATTCCAAAAGCTCAATTAACTCAAAAAATTGATGGTATTCTTTAAATAAGAAGTAATTGAATTTAGCCGGCTCAATTATTTGAGCCGGTTTTTTTGTGCTTTTATTGAAATTATCAATATTTTTGGAACATTTGCTTCCCAATAATTATTTTATTGATGAGTGTATTTTTGTAGAATTATAAGAAAATAATGATTAACTTAAGGAAGATTTATGGATTTTATTGATATCATATTTTTAGTAGTCTTTATAGTCGTCTGGATCTTTTTGGTAAAAAAGGTTCTACCAAAATTTGGAGTCGGTGGCTGAGCGCTTCCGCCCAACCATCTTCAGTCTGAAGATAAAAAAAATGACGATAATAGTGACAAAGAGTAGATTTATTTTAATTGAAAGCTTATTTAGCCGATAGTAAAACTAAATGAGACAAAATAATTTTAACAACTTTTCTGGAAGTCGCCGGCCAAGTTTTGGACCCGGAAACTTACCGCCATTTATTAAGGCAATGATTATTGTAAACGTGGCGGTTTTTGTTATACAGTTTTTTATAAGCGGATTATCAAGACAACTTGGCTTAGTGCCGGCTCTGTTTTTTTCGGATTTCCCAAACCTCTTATATCAACCATTCACCTACATGTTTCTCCATGGCGGATTTGGACATATATTCTTTAATATGTTTGCTCTATGGATGTTTGGAACTGAAATTGAGCATACCTGGGGAAGTAAGTCTTTTAGTCGATTTTATTTTATAGCCGGTTTAGCCGGAGCAATTCTTACATTAATCGTCCATACGAACCAAAATGTCCCTACAATTGGAGCCTCAGCTGCTATTTATGGCGTCCTAACCGCATATTGGATGATGTTTCCTAATCGGATGCTTTATATTTACTTTGTTTTTCCAGTCAAAGTAAAATGGGCAGTCCCCGGTATGATGCTGCTTGGATTTTTATTCTCAGGAGCAAATATTGCCCATATGGCTCATTTAGGCGGAATTCTATTTGCTTTGTTATATTTGAAAGCGGATCTAAGGTTTGGAGTTCTGTCTTCAAAATTAAAAAGTATGAAGTTTAAGAAACAACAGAAAAAATTTGAAAAAAACCGGCAAAATGCTGAAGATATGATGAAGAAAGTTGATTCTATTCTCGATAAGATAAATAGAGATGGTATTGAGAAATTGACTAAAGCAGAACGGAAAATACTTGAAGAAGCATCTTCTGAACTTTCAAAAAAAGATAAATAGCAATGCATAAAAGAGTTTTATTAGTTGAAGAATCCGATGCAACCCGTGGTGTTGCCGAAACAGTTTTAAGACAAAATGGTTATGAAGTGATTTCGGTTTCTACCTCTGAAAAAGCCCTTGAAGTCATTGAATTTACTAATCCTGATTTGATTATTGTTGGCTCTGAAATAAAATCCGGCGGAAATCAGTACCTTTATGAAAGATTCTGTAAGGAAGCTAAAACCGGTTCAATCCCAAAATTACTTTTCAGCTCTCAAAATGAAATATCCTTTAACTATCCAAAGGAAATCGAGATTGAGCTGCCATTGGATCCAAAAAGATTTATAGAAACTGTTACTCAGATTACTTCACAACAGGAAATAGTGAAGAGTGCTAAAAATAATCCTTTATCCGAGGCAGATCTGGAGGATGAATTCCTTGATGCTGCCTTAGGTTTGGATCAAATTGAAGTAACCGATTCAGAAGTTATGGATAAAACCGTTCTTCCTAATTTAGAGAAAAGACAATCAGCCGACAAAATGGTTGGAATGTCACATATTTTAAAAGAAGACACCGATTCCTCAGATAGCGGTAAAGTTGAATCAGTAGTTATCACTGCAGATAGTACCGATATTGTCCAGCGAACAAAACAATCGAATATCGATCCAAAAAATATAACCGGAAAACTCGATATTCTTTCTGATCAATACGGATTAGTAGAATCCAATTCTTTAGATGATGCTGACGCCGATGCTGATCATGATTATCAATGGTTTATAAATTCTATGCAGAGTGATAATAATGATCCTGCGCCTGATAATTCAAATATTAGCAATAAATCAGTAAAACTGAATATTGCTGCCAACTCAGAAATTATTGACCCGGTTACCCCGGCACCTGACTCGCCGATCAAACAACCCCAGATAGATCAAAAACACGAGGGTGTCGAACATTTTATTGAAGAGTTTAAAAAGGAAGTTGAAAAAATACATACTGAGTCCCCGGAAAGTATATTATTAAAAGAAACTGACACAACTCCTTCAGTTGAAGACAAGTCAATGGCTTGGGAAGAAAAATTAGAACAAATGACTGCTGACCAGCTGGGCATTTTTACACGCCAATTCACCAAAGACTTAGCTGAAAAAATTGCGGAAAAAATTACTGCAAAAATTGATACCGAAAAATTACTCGTTTTATTAAAACGGGAAATTATCGCTCAATCTCAAAAAAATAATTTTTAATTGTAACAAATTTACTTATCCTTTGTTTAAGAGATAATAAATCCTTATAAGGAAAAGCTATGACCAGAAGTTTCAAAATATTCAGTATTGCTATTACATTCAGTTTAATATTCTCTTTAATTTCAATACCCCTCTTATCTCAAGATCTTGAATTTGGTGGCTCTTCATTTTTAAATGAGGAAGAACTGGTTCAGGTTAAATCTTTATTCTCAATATCTCAAGCTGCTCCGGGTGGGAATTATAAGGCTGTCCTGATTGCTGACATTTCTAAAGGCTGGCATATAAATTCTGCTGCTCCTTATGAAGATTGGTTAATTGCCGCTAAATTAGATTTTGCTACTATTTCAGGAATTAAAGTCAATTCAGTGAAATACCCAAAAGGTGAGGATGGTTTTGTCGGAGAAGACAAGTTTTCATTATATAGCGGTGAAGCAGTTTTCAGTTTTAATGTTACAATCGATAATAATCTGACCCCGGGCGAATATAAACTTCCGGTAACATTGACTTTCCAGCCTTGTAATGACAGAGAATGCCGTGCCCCTGAATCTCTGACAGCTTCTTTGGCAATAATTGTCGGCCCGGAAGGTGTACCGACCCACACCGAAATATTTGCTTCTTTAAATACAGAAGAGAATCAACCGGTTCAGGTAGCCTCAACTACAGTAGCCGATAACGAAATTCAGCAACTGATTGATAAACATGGAATATGGGGCTATTTTATTGCCTTGGGACTGGCCTTTGTAACCGGATTAGTATTATCTTTTTCACCCTGCACCTACCCAATGATTCCCATAACAGTTAGTATCTTTGCAGGTCAAAATCGTTCGGTTGGCCGAGGTTTTTTCCTGTCGCTATTCTATGTTGGTTCAATGGCAACAGTTTATGGTCTAATGGGATTAGTTGTCGCATTGGTAGGTGGTGTCTTCGGAGCCTGGCTGGCAAGCCCGCCCGTTGTAATTGGTATTGCCATAGTTTTTGTTATCTTCTCGCTTTCGATGTTCGGAGTGTATGAGTTAAATGTACCCATGTCACTTAGGCAGAAACTTGGCACAGCAGCCAAAGGTGATGGAGGTATTCTTGGATCAATTATCCTCGGTGTCATAGCAGCCTTAGTTGTTTCACCATGTGTCGGTCCTTTTGTTGCCGGTATTCTGCTTTATGTTGCAACCAGTGGATCACCTTTTATAGGATTTATTGTACTCTTTGTCTTTGCGATGGGACTAGGTACTTTATATATCATTATTGGTACATTCTCTTCGACCTTGAACCAATTGCCTGGTTCCGGAGGTTGGATGGAAACGGTTAAAAAATTCTTCGGATTTATTCTTCTCTTGATGGCTATTTATTTCCTAAGCACAATTATATCAGTAACTTTGGTTGCCATACTGACCGGATTATTACTCTTGGCGTTTGGTGTCTTTGGAGGTGGGCTTGATCGCTTAACACCGGAGGCAGGTTTCTTTTTAAGACTCAAAAAATTCATAGGTCTATTAGCCTTATTGATTGGTATTTATCTGATTGCGGGAGTTATCTTAACCGAAGGATTAATCCTTCCGCCTGTTTCTGAAATCCTTCCTGCCGGAACTACAACTGCGGTAGAAAAAGAAAAAATTCAATGGGAAAAGGATCTTAATTCCGGTTTAGCTCTGGCAAAAAAAACAAACAAGCCGGTCATTATAGATACCTGGGCAACCTGGTGTGCAAATTGTAAAGTGTTGGATAAGAAAACCTTTAGCAACCTGGCTGTTATTCAGGAATCAAAAAGATTCGTGGCTATCAAAGCTCAACTCGAAACCGCGGATTCTCCTCAAACAAAAATATTTATGAAAAAATTTAATATGAAACATTATTCACTGCCTACGATATTGATATTAGATTCTCAGGGTAATGTTAGAAAAACGATTCAGGGTGTGATTGGGCCGGATGATTTTATTCAGGAATTGAACAAAGTAACATAGAATTATTTTTGAATTAATTTTCTTGAAATTTATTAAATATTTTCAGTTCCCATACTTGACTACCAAATTTGACCCGTGTATATTGTTTCAAAACTATTATACCTGTGGGGATATATGTCGCCTAAGAATAAAAAAGATGTCATTGCAATTTGTATACAAGAACCTTACGAAGACGGTTCAACTATGGACTTTGGTGTTATCAAAGGTGATGATGTACGCTTTTTACACCAGGCTTTTATAACTGATACGATAAGTCATGCCTTAGGAGTTGATGACACAGATTTTCGTTTATACTACATCGACTCTGCTGAACGGAATAAGCTGGTTAAAATTGTAACTGAGTATTTGACAAAGAAATTGACCGGAGTAAAAGCTGAACGATTGAAAAATAATTTCGAAGCCGTACCGTTAGAAAAAGAACGCTGGGGCATTAGAATTGAAAAAATTTACAGAGACTGCTTTGATAATAATTATCAGAACGTACTTTTAATCGGAAGTAGAACTCCTACCGTTTCTTCAAAAAAAATCTCTACCGCTTTAAAAGCTTTAAACGAGTCTGATGCTATCTTCGGACCGACTCCTGAGGGAAGATATTATTTAATCGGAATGTCGGGTGATGATCATATCAAACTTTCTGATTTCGACTGGAAATCTCCGATGATTTATCTGGAAGTTTCCCAGGCTTTTACTTCTAAAGAGCTCGCTTGGGCGGAACTTGAAATCTGGTACGCCGTTGAAACATCGGACGACCTTGAGATGATGGCTCGTGATATCAACCAGTTCCGTTTTGAAGGTGATGAAGCGACCTCGCATGAAACTGAATTGGTACTGGAAAGAATTCTCTCAAGACTGGAATCATAGATGCAGCGTGAATTGCAAAAACTAAGTTGGTTAAAAGTTCAAGAACTTGTCCCCGAAAAAATTGATACTGTCATTCTTCCGGTTGGAACTATTGAAGGTCATGGCTCTGCCTGTATCGGAACCGATAATTATATTCCAGAAGATATCTCGCTAAATTTGGCTGACCGTTTAAATGCTCTGGTTGCTCCAATATTAAACTATGGGATAACAAAATCACTTTATCGTTACAACGGCGGCATTACTCTCAATCCTAATAGTTATAAGTTAATTGTTCGGGAAATTCTGGACTCTTTAAATGATAGTGGTTTTAATAATATTATTATCATGAACGGACATGGCGGCAACAACTCTTCTTTAAAAGAAGTTGCCTCAGATTTTCATCGCGAAAGATTAACCAACGTAGCGGTTATTCACTGGTGGGAACTCTGCGGTAAGATGACCAAAGAGTTTTTTGGACACTCGGGCGGGCATGCCGGCACCGATGAAACAGCCATGGTTCAGGCGATTGATCCGGAATTTGTTGATAAAAGTTCTTATGACCCCGATCTGGCTTATTATTATCGCCCCGGTGGAGATATCTACCCGGTTCCGGGCTCAATTCTTCTATATAATGAAGGTGAAGGTTATCCGAATTTTGATGAAAAACAGGCCAAAGAATATCGTGGAAAAGTCATCAATGAAGTTGGCGATTTTACCGAAATGATACTTAGCCGTTGGAAAAAATTCGGGCTATAAGACTTAGTCTATTTCCCTAAAACTTATTTATATAAGCCAATCTAATCTCTCGGGTGAATGTTGTTGATTCTCTTCGGTTGAGAAGAAAATCTTTCAACAGGGCTTCAAGTTCAAGTTTTTCAGTGAATATCCATTTTACCGACATATTCAAATAACCGCGACCTTTACCGGAGTACTCAAGCGATTTGTCATCGTTTAAAGCCGCATCGTATTCAAATAGCAGAGCAAGATTGTATTTGAAAGTCATATCAAAACCGACAAACAAATTTACCGCCTTATCTTCATCAATATCGTTCTCAAGCGAGTAATTTATTCCGCCATGCCAGCCAGCCACCATGTTATATAAATAGAAGCTTCGGCTTATTACACCATAAAAGCCGCGTGATTTAAAAGCATAACGATCATTATCAATATTCCATTCCCCAAATCCTTGAGAAGTAAAACCGACTGCTAAGGCTGGGAAATAATCCACTTCATCAATCAAACGAAATTTAATATTAAACTCTATTCGTGGATTCCAGTGAGGACTTTTATTACTGATAACATTATCAGCACCATAAGAGATACCGAGCATAAACCGGTCCGACAATGCAATATCTGTGAACCCAATGGCACCACCCGAAGGATAAAATCTGAAACCGATTTGATAATGTGCTCTTGGCAGCGTTCCGGCAGTAGGCATGTCAACTAATTGACGGGGAGGGAGTTCAAAGGTTGTGCTTGACTCATCAAGCATATAATCCTGACCAAAGCCAACCCTTGCAAATATAGCAATCATCATCAATGATAATATTATCTTTTTCATTTTTAATCCTCTTTATAATGTTATCACAAATGTCATGAATTGAATTTTTCAAGTCAATTAAAACATGATCTCAGAAAGTAGTTATGTTTGATTATGATAGATTGATTAAAGAATAAAAATGTTTTTGAAACAATTTTGTAAACGGACCATCAGAGAATTTTAAATTTATGCGATTAGCTTTAATCAAAGAGACGCCGACTATCAGCTTTAATGAACTGGAAATAAAAATCTCATCTGCGTTTGAAAGTTTAACTAAATTAGTATCTCGTTCAATAATTTCATGTCCTAACTTACGAGCTTCATGCATGACAATTTTGCGAGTTATCCCTTCAAGACAACCTGAGGTAAGCGGGGGAGTGTAGATTTTATTTTTCTTAACCCAGAATATATTCGCAGAAGTCACTTCAGCAATATTATCAATCTCATTTAAAAGCAATGAATCATCACATTTTTTCAAAAACGCCTGACGTAAGGCTGCCGCATGAATTGCATAAGAAAGGGTTTTAATCCGTCTGAAAACTGAATCCTGATCCACTCTGAAATCAGACAAATGAAGCTTAAAAGGCTTGGTCGGCATCACATGAGGTGCCGCCGAAATGATAACTTGTGGTTGCCCCTGTTCCCCAAGCCATCGAGCAGCTTCTCCGGCAGTTACTGTTAAGCGTATCTTTTGGATCTTAGAAGGATGTTTTTTTGATATAGATTGAATCCAGCTTTTCAAGGTTTCTTTATCAATCGGGATTTTTGATCCGGTTACTTTTGCACCTCTAAATAAACGATCAATATGTTCTTTGAGGAAAATTATCTCATTGTCAATCGCCAGACAGGTTTCAAATAAACCATCAGCATATAACAACGAATTATCAAAAACAGAAATTTTATCCTGTCCGCGTTTAACAATTTTACCGTTTATCGAAGTTACCAGTTGCATTTATTAACTACACCTACCGCTTTAAAAAGATTTTTTGCCTTCAGCAGCATCTCATTATACTCTGCCTCAGCCTGACTGTCAGCAACAATTCCGCCGCCGGCATGTATATAATATTTTTTGTCTTTATGCAAGATCGTTCTAATCGCTATATTAAAATCAGCTTTATTATCCCAGATATATCCGATAGATCCGGTGTAAATTGAACGGGGAACCGTCTCAAGTGATTGAATGATTTCAACCGCTCTTTTTTTGGGAGCCCCTGTTATGGATCCTCCGGGAAGCATCGCTTGAATTATATCAGTATATTCAATATCATCAGGGAGTTTTGCCTTAATATCGCTGACTAAATGGATTAAAGAAGAATAAATCTCAGGCTTAAACAAAGTCTCAACTTCAACCGATCCGGTCTTTGCAATTTTCCCTAAATCGTTACGTTCCAGATCAACAATCATCAAAAGCTCGGCTTTATCTTTATCAGAATCAAGCAGGCGTTGCTTGTTTCCCATTATCTCTTTTTCACTGTTTCCAAGTTCAACCGTCCCCTTGATTGGACCAGTTGTAATTGAATCACCATCCTTTTTAAACATCCGTTCCGGCGATGACGACAAAATATTATAGTCACCCAAATTCATATAAGCTGAATATGGCGCCGGATTTAACTCACGAAGTTTTTTATAAACTTCAAATGGATCGGTCGCTGATTCTACTTCAAAACGGGTTGTGAAATTTGCCTGATAAATGTCGCCTTCTTTAATATGACCCTTGATTTTTTTAATTTTCTCAAGGTACTCAGCTTTTGTTAGTGATGCTAATACTGTTGCTGTATCACTTTTTGGCTTATGTATAACAGATATATCAGTTGTTAGCATATCCGAATAATCATCCAGATCAGGATTAGTCGCGTTTATTTCGTCCAGTAAATGGTCATATATTAAAGCCGAGTCATAAATCAAAAAATTAATTTCAGGAACTAAATTCTCTGTTGCTGCCAGATGTCCAAGTTTTAAAAAGTTAAGCGATGATTCATAGGAGAAGTACCCGATTGAAATATACTGGGGGTCCTTCCAGTATTGTTCCAAATATTCAAAAATCTGACCGGGTGCTTTGATTACAAGTTGCTGATTAAATTGCTTCAAAACAATTTCATTATTGCAAAGGGATACCGACCCGATAGGGTCACGGGCAATTATAGAAAACCGACCCCGATCCTCAAAACTCAAAGAAGAATCCAACCAGACAGAACCATAATCTTTGGCTATCTTTTTAAAAGATGCCAGCAGGTTAATTTGGTTAATCTTTTTATTTATTTCAGCAATTTTACTCATCACTTTAGAAAAGCTATATTTGTTAGGCTCTAAGTCAAGTAATTCCTTTTAGACAGTTTGACTTTTATAAACTTTCATCGTTATTACACACCTATGGAAACGTTAAAACTGCTCTTAATATTTGCTGTCATAGTTATTGCGCTGAAAAAAAATGTCTCGGTCGGAATTTCTCTGTTTTTTGCCGGGCTGCTGATGGCTCTTCTTTTTGATGTCCCCTTTACAGATTTAACTCAAGGCTATTTGGATCTCGTTAAATCACAAACGTTTATAATGCTGACGCTGGTTGTGATTTTCATTACCTATCTTGGCTCGTTACTAAAAGAACTCGGCTTTCTTGAGCGGTTGTCAGTCGCGGTTCAGGGTCTACCGGGCGGAAGTAAAACTGCCGTGGCAGCCTTACCTCCTTTGATTGGGATGATGCCTATGCCGGGCGGATCATTAATGTCGGCTCCTTTAGTTGATAATGTTCTTAAAAATAAAAACCATTCGCCTGAATTCAAACTCGTTGTGAATTACTGGTTCCGACATCTGGCTGAATTTTTCTGGCCCCTGTATGCCGGAGTGATTCTATCTGAAGCTATTACCGGGCTACCGATGTTGCAGGTTTCAATGATGCAATTTCCATTATCAATTGGGATGGCAACCATTGGTTATTTTATTTATATTCGCAAAATTCAAAACAACTCGCAAAAAAACGGATCATTGTTTGTCTCTTTGTATCGGGTACTAACACCCCTCTGGTCGATTTTATTATCAATCTTTCTCTATGGAGTCCTGAAGGTCGACCTCTCCTTGTCGGTTTTAATCTCATCAATTTTACTAATGGTTATAACTCGCCCAAGTACAGAAATTATCAAAAAATCTTTAAAACGCGCCTTTGCACCTAATCTTATTTTTCTTGTTTGTGGGGTCCTTTCATTCCAAATGGTCATTGAATTAGCTCATGCTGTTGATTTTATTCCGGAATTAGCCACCACCTACAATTTCCCCAAAGAGTTTGTTGTTTTTCTGGTCCCGTTTACCATTGGTATTTTGACCGGCATGGTCTCGGCTTATGTCGGCTTGGGCTATACAATTTTAGCCGGATTTTTATATCAAAACGGTTTAAATCCCGGTCTAATGATGATTGCTTACTTGTCAGGTTTTGTTGGGGTGATGCTTTCTCCAAGCCATCTCTGTTTGATACTGACTAACGAATACTTTGGAAGTGACTTAATGAAAGTTTACAAACGACTAATTCCTCTTGTACTTTTGTTAATGACTGCCGGCATAATTCTATATCTTATCGGCTGGGGCGATTTGTTCGCCGGGTAGTAAGACCAGCTATGCTGGTGTCATCCTCGCGAACGCGGGGATCCAGTCTTGCTTATATATAATAACGAGGAGTTTAGTTAATAAAATCTTAAAAGGAAGACTCTCTATTGTCATCCTCGCGAACGCGGGGATCCAGTCTTTGTTATGAAACAGTATTTTGTCTACATATTAGCCAGTAGAAAAAATGGTACTCTTTATGTTGGGGTAACAAATGATCTGATAAAAAGAATTTACGAGCATAAAAATAATTTGGTTAAGGGGTTCACAGCAAAATATAATGTACATAAATTAGTTTATTATGAAATTCATGAAGATATAACTCAAGCTATCATCAGAGAGAAACAATTGAAGAATTGGAAAAGAATTTGGAAATTAGAATTGATTGAAAAAGATAATCCGAATTGGGAAGACTTATATAATAGTCTGTAAATTAACACTGGATTCCTGTTTTCACAGGAATGACATTATCTGAGAATTGTTATTTAAATAATAGTATTAAATCATTTTGTAAATTAAAAATTTGTAATTAGCCGTTTCTAAGAATTTCGCAATTAAATAAACCATTCATTTGTTTAAAACCTGCGACCCTATTGTCATCCTCGCGAACGCGGGGATCCAGTCTTTGTTCTATGGCAATCCTCTTCGGCGGATCCGTCCCTCCTTCAACTTTTCCCCACTTTTTGGGAAGAAATCTACCTCCAATTTGTATTAATTCCAGAAATTGGCGCATAAGACCCAAAAACCGGCCCAAATAGCCCTCGTAAGTGGCTGTAATACAGCCAGATAAAATTTTTATCTTTCACGGCTATTTTTGGAACTTTAAATTCGTCTGTGGGTATTATATTTAAGCAGACTGAAAGGTATTTATGGCGAAAGAATCTGAAAAAGATATTGATTTTAGGTTGATGAAAGCCGTGCAAAACGGCGATATGGTTGCCTTCAACGAATTGGTCGACCGATACAAAGACCGACTTATGAATGTTATTGGGCGGATGGTCAATTCGACCGAAGAAGCCGAGGATATTGTTCAGGAAACATTTATCCGTGTTTATCAACATCGTCAATCATTCAATTTCCAGCATTGTCTGTCAACCTGGATTTACACTATCGGGTTAAATTTAGGTCGCAATGAATTGCGAAAAAGAAAGAAATTTAAACATTACGATATTACTGAAATGAAAGGGAACGAAAAGGAGTTTGCCGTTGAGATGAAAATCCCGACAAGACTCCCGGAAGTCCTTAATGAAGCAATATCAAGCTTACCCGAAAAATACCGTACCGCCTTTATGTTACGTGATGTCCAGGAGATGGCATACGACGAAGTAGCAAAAGTGCTGGATGTGCCTCTTGGAACTGTAAAATCAAGAGTTAATCGGGCAAGGTTGATGTTGCGAGATAAATTAAAACCCAGAGTGGAGGAATATAATGCGTTGTCGAAAAACACGCTTCTTCCTGTCAGCTTTTTGTAGCGATGAGCTGAATCCTCGCAAGGCAGAAGAAATCAGTGCGCACCTAACCGAGTGTGCTGACTGTCGCAAGGAGGAAGCGGTCTACCGTTCCATGCTGGACAACAGCCGAGAGATACCTAAATTTAAAGTATCTTCGGATTTTAATAACAAATTGATGGATCGAATTGCTCATGAACGCTTTGCTGAAACAAGAAGCAAAGCTTATCTTCCAAAAAATCCACCATTGTTGTCATGGCCCAAACTTGTATCAGCGGTTGCAACCGTTTGTATTCTCTTTGTTGCAACTTACTTAACTGTTAGTAACATTGATCTGGATTCTAACCCGACTCAACTTGCTGCCGAACATACTCATCTTGATGATTCATATCTCACCGCGATGCCGACTAACAATCCTAATTATGCTACTCGTGTCGCCAATGTTGATAAAAACTGGTCTTTCAACCAGCAGATGGCTAAAAATGAGCGAATGATGAGACTTTCTAATACTCTTACCAGTTCCAGTACTAATGATGGTTTCCACAGATCAAGCACTCATCGGCATAGTTCGATTGAATTCCAACAGATTCCGTTACCATATCTAAAAGGATATTTTAAAATTAGACCGATTATCAAAGTCTATGTGTCTCCAAAATCATTGAATAACAAGGAGGCACCGCAAGGATACTAAAATGCTAACGAATTTTTACAGGACCGTTAGAGCTTGTCTGTCAGGCGTTATTCTAACGGTCTTTTTTACAACTTCCACATACTCGTCAGACAGTACGCTTTATTCTATTGAATCAGAAATAAACGATCTAATCTACAATCTGTCTGGTTCGGTTGTCACTGTTGAAGTAATCAAACCTGTTTCATATACAAATTATTTTGGAAGCGGGGAAGAGCTGGTTCATAGCATGATTTCTTCGGGCATTATCTATGACAGCCTCGGCCATATTATCACTTCAGCCAAGAGTGTCGCCGGTTCAGATAAAATAGCGGTTCATTTTAATCAGCATACCCTTCCGGCAAAATTGCTTGGAATTGATTACCAAACCGGTTTGGCACTACTTGAAATTGATAAACGTATCGGACAACCAGCCCAAATTTCAAAACAATATTTATGCGGGGGACAACTGATTATAGCTTTGGGCAATGCCTATGGGCTTCGCTCAAGTCCAACCTTAGGCTTTTGCGCTGGAGTTCGCCCGGAAGGTTTAATCCAATATTCCGGTGCTTTAACATCTGGAACTATTGGTGGAGGTTTATTCGACCTTACAGGTAATCTTGTTGGTATTATATCCGGTAGTATAAATTCTCCCGACAGCCCGGGTGCAGGACTTGCTATTCCGGCACATCTGATTCCGGCTGTTGTTCAGCATATTTTAAGGTATGGAAGCCGATTAGCAGGTTTTATCGGAATAACAACCTCAGAGATTGAAATTTCACCCGGAATCGTCATAAATCTTCCCGGTGAGATAATTAACGTCAGTAACAGAAGCGGTCTGATGATTAGTCGAGGACTTCTGATTACCGACATTGATCCAAATTCACCGGCTAAAAAAGCAGGTCTGATGAAACGTGACCTGTTATTTAAATATAATGGTGTAAACATAAGTTCCGCTGCCGGGCTAAAAAAAGAGATTATTCGCACGACTCCGGGAACGATTGTTGAGATCGGGTTAATTCGTAAAAATATACCGTTTTTTGTAAAAATGACTATCGGCAGTGGAAGTTTGAATATCGAAAGGCCATCAGTTAATAATCAGGCTAATAGAATTTTATCAAAATCTTCTAGAGAATCCCTCCTAAATGAAATAAATTCACTTAAATCGGCATTGTATAAACTTGAAAAAAAATTGATCCGCTTAAAATAGTAATTTGACATTGCTATCTTTTATAATATTATCTTTCTTTACAGTATGAATTTAACAGCAGACATTGGCGAATTCCATCGAAGGCTTGACAACTTTTCACCGGATGAAAATATCCTCAGCCGTACCCTGTCAATGTATGCTGCTGCAATTGCCTTCGCTGATGAATCATCATCTAAAATTATATTGGGAAAATCTAAACAACTATTGGTTCCATCAGAGTATTTATATGAAATCATGCTGCAATCATATCTCTTTCTTGGATTCCCCCGGATGTTAATCGCTGCGGAATTCCTCGATAAATACAATCCGGTTAATCCCGGACAGGTAAGCCTAAATCCAATTACCGAGGATGAAGCTAATTCATGGTTTAAACGAGGTATGAATTTATGTAATCTGGTTTACACTGATAAATTTGATTCTTTAAAAAACAAAGTTGAAAAAATAGCACCGGAGATTTTTCGCTGGATGGTTGTAGAAGGTTATGGAAAGGTTTTATCAAGAGACCAATTAGGGATCATTGATCGTGAACTTGCAATTGTAGCAATTTTAACGGTGGAGAATAAATATAAGCAACTTTATTCACACATTAAAGGTTCTTTAAATGTGGGCGCATCCCTTGCGATGGTTCGGCAAGTTGTTGAAGATATCAGTATCTCGGCCGGTGATGGATATAAAAGTGCCTGCTCAATTATAGATGAGCTTAATTAGCTGTTTGAATTATGTTAAAAAAAATAATCTACATATCGCTGATAATAATAGTTCTTTTAGTTAGTGGAACCTTTTTGTTTCTATTTGAACTGGGCGGGTTTGAAGAAATTGTTCAAAAACAATTGTCCGAAAGCTTTAAAGAACAATCAGATATTAAATTTACTATCGGGGAAATCAATGGGAATATACTCTCTGGTATTGAACTGAAAAGTCTTTCAATCTTCTATGATGATTCAGCCAGCAGTTACCGGCTTATTTATTTCCCAAAAATTACGGCAGCCTATTCTTTTTCAAATTTATGGGATAGAAAATATATTTTCGATTACCTGACCATTGACTCAGCCGAAATCATGCTGAAAAAAGACTCAACCGGCGCTATGATGATCCCTGATTTTTCAAAGAAAACTGACACTGAAAGTTCCGGAATTATTCTATCAATGCTGGCTGTTGATGAGTTAATTATCAATAACCTGAATTTTAAATTTATCGATAACAAAGATACTCTTTTAGTCAATGATTTTAATTTTAGAGCAGGAATAAAATTAACCGAGAACACTTATTCTCTTGAGTTAAAATCATTAGCTTTCCAGTCTAATCAGGAAAAGTATTTTCTTGAGTCAGCCGAAGGAAAACTTACCTATCATAACAAAACACTTGTCTTTCAGGATGTCTCTTTAAGCTCTGATAAAACTAAAATGAAATTTAATGGCAATGTTTCCTTTGAGGATATTCTTAAGGGGAATGTTGAGTTTGTAATTGACAATATTGACATAAACGATGTTACTCAATTTACAGGCGCCAAACTAAATGGTGAAGTTGATCTCAATGGTAATATATCTTTTGAGGGTGCTAAATTTAATGGTTCGGTAGATATTGGCGGGAAATTCTTTTCGGTTAGCTTCCAAAATATTTACACAGATTTTAATTATGCCGATAAATATTTAAGCTTTGATACGATCTATGGTACTTTCTTAGGAAATTGTAAAGTTGACGGGTCGGGTGCGATTGATTTTACGAAACCTGAAAAAACATACCTTGTCTCTGCCGATCTAAGAAATTTTAATTTGAAAAACATGGTCAATAATTCTTTTGAATCTGATTTATCCGGACATATCGAATTAAGCGGAAGAGCCTTTAAAAAAGAAAGAATGCTAATTGATATCGATGCTGATCTGTATGAATCAGCTTTTGATAAATATCCGATACATTCTGCTAAAGGGATGATGTCTATCACAACTGATTCGATTATGTTCAGTGATTATTTCAGGATCGACTATTTTGAAAATAGATTTTTTGTTAATGGAAAGGTAGAATACAGAAATGATATCGACCTGGCCATAATTGCGAACCTCGACAATCTTGATCGTTATCGCGGGAAATTGTTTATCGATCAACCGGGTGGCAGAGGCTATGGCGAAGCAACCCTGACCGGTAAAACAGCTTTCCCGGATTTGAGCGGATATTTTATCTCTGATTCGATTTGGATCTATGGATTATATTCCGACAGCCTTTATTCAACTTTTGACATTGATCGGTTCTTAACCGGTAAACAGGGAAAAGTGGAAGTTGACTTTTTCTCCGGTCAAGCCTGGTCGCTCCCATTTGATACCGCTAAAGCAATTATCACGATTGATTCAAATTTAGTATTTATTGATACTGCGAATATTAGAAACGAGTTAGCAGTAATGACCAGTAAGGGCTACCTGGATTATGGTGAATATCCATTTCAGGTACATCTTGATACTTTGAACATAAATCTCTTTGATCGAACCTTTAGTAATGAATATGAAATTGAATTTTTAGTCGATACTCTTGGTTTTGATTTTTTACAAGCGGTCATTAAAAGTGAGGACGCTCTTCTTTCATCAGTGGGCAGAGTAAATTTTGATGAATCAATGGATATGGCGATCTTGATAAAACAGGTTGATATTGCACCATGGGTGAAATTATTTGAAGGCTCTTATGATCTGGGGGGAGTACTTTCTTGTGATGGTAGACTCGCAGGAAACTTCCTTAAACCCGAAATCAAAGTAGACGGAACTATTGATTCGCTTGAGTATCGTGATCTCATCCTGGGCAATATGACAGCCTCCTTAAATTATTCTGACTATATCCTATCAGTCGATAGCGTCGTGATTTTCTCGGACCCGGGACTATATTACGGTAATGGATATTTCCCGATTGATCTTGCTTTTACTTCTGCTAACATTGATAGACTTCCCGATAAACCGATGGATTTCCGAGTTACGGCACAAGACAATCGCTTTGATTTAGTCAGTCTGATTTTACCCTCGGTAGAACAGCTTGATGGAGATTTTTATTCTAATATAAGGCTGAGCGGTACTTCTCAAGAACCGCATCTTGAAGGTCTGGCTACCATTATAAACGGCCGCCTAAAATATTTTGATCTGGAACATCCAATATTTGTTGATACGGCAACTGCAATAATGAGGGATAATCTGATCATTATTGAAAATATGGAAATGTATTCAACCGAAAATAAAAAACGGGGCGGCAAAAAAAGGTATGCTAATCTCGAAGGAAATATCGTTGTAAACTCTTTCGATAATCTTTTTTATGATCTTGATGTGGAAATTAAAAAGGATTTCCCTTTCGCTTACGAACTCGATGATATTCGCGGGAAACTTGAAGGTGAATTGCATATAGAAGGCGATACCCCTCCTTTGGTCACCGGTGATATTACCTTGCTGACCATGAGGTATCTTGTGAATTTTGCTGAACCTGATGAAGGCTCACCTATAATGATGGCACTATCAGGTGAAAATACTTGGGACCTTGATATCAATATTGACATCCTTTCCAATTACTGGATTAAAAATGAAGACATTGATGCTGAATTTTCCGGACTGGTAAAACTTCTTCGTGATGATGGTCAGTATCGTTTTATTGGAGAGATGGAAATTGTACGGGGACGCGGTTATCTGTTTGATAAAACTTTCCGTCTGGAACAAGGCGGTCTGGTGTTGTTTGAAGGCGAAGAACGATTTAATCCCCGACTGGATTTTATCGGCTACACCAGAGTACCGGGTTTATCACAAGCTGCTTTTGAAGAAAATGAAACCAGAGATTTAATTGAGCTTGGAGTACATGTGACCGGAACGCTTGATACTGCGGATATAAATCCTGTCGATGGCTCAACCTTTTCAAAAGAAGATATCATTCCATTAATTGTAGCAAACTATTACAGCGGCGACACAACTTCCTCAACCGGACAGTTTGAAGAACGCTTTACCGGAATACTTTCATCGCAGGTATCGCAAATCGGAGCCCGGCAATTAAACGAACTCGGGGTGGGAGTGGAAACATTTGAAATCGAACCTTACTCGGGAACTCTGGCAAATCCTTTAAGTACTCGAATAACGGTTGGTTTTTATACAACTCAGGGATTATATGTGTATGGTAAGTCCCAGCTATCCGGTCAGAGCGGACAGGAGGTTGGCTTTGAATATCGCTTTAACAAAGCCTTCTTAGTTGAAGGAAGACGGGATGAAGAAGAATTGTATCACTTGAACTTAAAACTGCATTTGGAATTTTAATAGTGATAAGATTTCGTTTATTCATATCAGTTCTTTTTTTTATGATTTTGTTTTCTGTCTTTTCTTCAGAAGATAGCCAGGCTGTTGATAAAGCCCATTTGAGATGGCTGAGAGACAAACCTGTTATCGATTCTATAGTAATTGAAGGTAATGAATATTTTACTGACAGTCATATTAAAAAGAGGATGTACTCCCGGGAAAATTCCATTTGGAAAGTTATCAAAGGAGATCGGCGCAGGAAAATCCAAAGGGAAACTCCCGAACGGGATTCGCTTGAGATAAAATTCATTTATCTTTCAAAAGGATTTCTTAATATTTCTGTTGTTGAATTTTTTGAGATGAGACCAGATTCATCAGCCTTGATCAGAGTTGGTATCAACGAAGGGAAACAATATTTTTATGGCGATAAGCAGATTAAAGGGAATTATCCCGAAGAGCTTCAACATGGATTTAATAAAATAGCTGATGGGTTGAAAAAAGGAAAACCATTAAATCTTTTTGAAGTTCAACAGGCTGGCTTTGCGATGAAAACTATTCTTGCCAACGAAGGCTATCCCTACGCTCGAATAAGTCATATTGTTGATACTGCTAAAATAAATGATTTGCCTCCCTTAATATTTTATATCGATTCTGATTCTTTGACTCATTTTGGAAAGGTTGAAATTGAAGGGATTGACCGTTACCCCGAATATACTGCCCGGCGAGAAGTTAAAATAAACAATAACGACATCTACCGCCGAAGAACAATTCTGGATTCACAAAGACGGTTGTTTGAATCCGGGTATTTTAGCACTTTACAATTAAACCATAAAAAAGAAAACCTTAACCGTCTCCAACCCGATTTTGTCCTTCGAGTGCGAGAACGTAAGCCAAAATATTTCACGCTCCAAACCGGTGCCGGTCAATCGGTCTATAAAGATTTGATCTGGGACATCTCAAGTGGATTTGGTAAACGGAATTTTTTGGGTTCCAGAAGATATGATATCCTTGCCGACTACTCTTTAGCTTTAGGTGACGGAGTAGAATTAATTACTCATCGCTATCGTTTACGATTTACAGAACCATGGTTCATCGGTCTAAGAATGCCTCTGGCTATTACCGGAGAATGGGAACCGACTTTGAAAGACCCGGTACAGGACTATTTAATAAGATCGTGGTCATTATCAGTTGCCTCCCAAAAAAGATTCGGACATAAAATAAGAACAACAGTGGGGCTTGAGTATGAATCGATTAAAATTTCCGGGGCTTCGGCAGAATTGGAAGAAATTATAAAAGCGGAAAACCTTCTCTCGGTTCGTAGAAAGTTGTATCTGACTTTTCGCCGTGATAGCCGGGACAATATTTTTCTACCCAGAAGAGGTTCCGTAACTGAAATAATTGGTGAATATTATGGCGGGATCTTAAGCGGTGATGATAATTTTACTCACCTTGAAGTTAGTTGGTCAAGGTATATGATTGTCTGGCCCGGATGGATCTCGGCTACAAGAATAAAATTAGGCTCCGTTGAAGCTTTTGGAAACTCTTCGGTAGTTCCAATAAATGACCGGCTCTATTTGGGTGGAGCCAATAGCATAAGAGCTTTCAGAGAAAACACCCTTGGTCCGGTTGGGTCTGATAACCTTCCCTTAGGAGCCGATTTTACGGTTGTTTTCAATCAGGAATTTCGCTGGAAAACATTACAGCTTTTTAGCGTCATACCGGTTTTGAATGATCTTCTTAGAACTTTTCCCCTCTGGCAGTCTGTCTTTGTTGATGTTGGTAACGGATTTTCAGACCATAGAGGATTTCATTTTAATCATCTTGCGCTCAGTTATGGAACCGGGTTACAATTAGTTTCGCCGGCAGGTCCTATCAGAGTCGATTATGCTCGCCGGATAAAAACTGATTATTTTGACTTTGCGGATAGATGGCATTTTACTATATTGTACGCCTTCTAAATTACAATTTTCTTTAGAGAAAAATTACTTGATGGCGTATAAGTTTGGAATAAAGAAGGAATATAAATGAAACAAATATATCTTGATCATAATGCTACTACTCCCGTAGACGAGGCTGTTGTCGAAGCGATGCTTCCTTATCTGACCGAAAAATTCGGCAATGCCAGCTCGGTTCACAACTTTGGAAGAGATGCAAAAGTTGCTTTGGAAAACTCAAGAGAAACTATTGCGGAAATTATAAATTGCGAACCGCAGGAATTATACTTCACCTCCGGCGGAACCGAATCGGATAACATGGCGATCTTCGGCACCATATTTCAATATGGAGCCAGAAAAAATCACCTGATCGTCGGTGCCGCAGAACACCATGCTATTTTAGAACCGGCCGAATACCTGCATCATAACAAAGAGTTCGAGCTGGATCTGCTCGGAGTTAACAGCGAAGGTTTTTCATCAGTCGATGAACTTCAAAGTTTAGTCAAAGACAATACCGCAATTGTTTCGGTGATGCACGGCAATAACGAAACCGGCGCAATTCAGGATATCAAAGCTCTCTGTGAGGTTGTCAAAAAGAAGCAAAGCCTTTTTCATACCGATGCGGTCCAGTCAATCGGCAAAGTCAAGGTCGACGCCAAAGAACTCGGCGTTGATATGATGTCGTTGACGGGTCATAAAATTTACGGACCCAAGGGAACCGGTGCTTTGTTTATTCGTGCCGGTGTAAAAATCGCACCGTTAATTTATGGCGGGTCGCACGAAAAAAAACGCCGACCGGGGACTGAAAATGTTGCCGGGGCGGTTGGACTTGCCAAAGCTTTGGAGATTGCCGAAAAATGCCGGGAAACTGATTATGAACGTCTGTCAAAAATGGCGGATTATTTCATTGAACAAGTCAAAAACGATATTCCTGATACTTATCTTAACAGTCCTGCTGCAAATAGGATTCCGCAAACTGTAAATCTGTCATTCGTTGGTGCCGAAGGTGAGTCGATTGTTCTCGGGCTTGATCTCAAAGGCATCTCTGTCTCATCCGGTTCAGCCTGTACTTCGGGTGCCACCGAACCATCGCATGTTTTAACGGCGATGAATATTCCACCGCTTAGAGCCCAGGGTGCGATTCGTTTTTCTTTGGGACGATCAACCACGAAAGAACAACTCGATTTTGTAGTCACCGAATTGGCACCGATAATTGAAAGACTGCGCGATTTATCGCCGGTTTATAAAAAAGGAAGTCAGGCAACTTGAGCTATTGCCAAAAAATCTGAAATCTTATGAGTAAAAAAGTATTAGTAGCTATGTCCGGCGGTGTCGATTCATCTGTGGCCGCCTTTCTGTTGAAAGAGCAGGGGTACGAAGTTGTCGGCGCTCATATGAAACTGTGGGACTATGTTGATGTCGGCGCAGATATTTACAAAGACGGCCGGTGCTGCACGATTGATTCGATCACCGATTGCCGGATTGTTTGTGATTCTATTGATGCCCCATTTTATGTTTTAAATATGTCCGAACATTTTCGCGATACTGTTATCAAAGATTTTATCAGCGAATACGACCAGGGGCGGACGCCGAACCCGTGTGTGCGATGTAACTCCGATGTCAAATGGAATACCTTTTTAAAAAAAGCTCTCGAACTTGGATGCGATTATATTGCAACCGGTCATTATGCCAAAATTGAAAAACTTCCCAATCAAAGATACACAATCAAAAAGGGGATCGATGGTTCCCGCGACCAGTCGTATGTTCTCTGGGGTGTCTCGCAGGAAGCACTCTCGAAAACTCTGATGCCTTTGGGCGGATTGCTCAAAAGCGAAGTTCGCGAGATTGCCCGCAAGTATAAACTTCGCACGGCCGACAAAGCCGAGTCGCGCGAAATATGTTTTATTCCCGATGATAATTACCGCCGCTTTTTAATCGAGCATCATCATAAACAGGACCGAAATTACGAACCGGGCGAAATTGTTAACGAAAACGGCGAGGTCCTCGGTCAACATCTTGGAACCGCCCTGTATACTATCGGGCAACGCAAAGGTCTGGGCTTAACTCATCCGACCCCGCTTTATGTTAAAGAGCTGGATGTGGCCAATAATCGGGTTGTTGTCAGCGAAAACGATTCTCTGTTTAGATTTGAATTGATTGCGGAACAGATTAACTGGGTCGGGATGCAACCGACCGCTTCGGCATTTTCGGCTGAAGTGAAAATTCGTTATCTTCACACCCCCGGGCCGGCGGAGTTGGTCTGTTTGCCGGATGATCGGGTGCAGGTGACTTTTAAGGATCACCAACGAGCGATTACCCCGGGTCAATCGGTTGTCTTTTATGAAGGTGATTATCTCCTTGCCGGCGGCTTGATCGCATAATTTCACGCTAAATTATTTCTTTTTCGCTGTAACTCATTATGACGAATCCTTGTACAATGAAAATGGGTTCGTTTCTTCACTTTTAGACAACAAGTAGGGCAGTGATCCCTGTGATCCTGCCAATTTTGTCTTTGCGAGGAGAGAAGCGACGAAGCAATCTCACACTTTGTGTGGTTTATATTTATCATGTTTATCTTTGTAACTCTTTCTTTTATTTCCTTGTAACTTCATCTGTGATTTAATATTACAACTATTTGGGTTCGTTTCCTCATTTTTGACAACAAGTAGGGCAGTGATCCCTGCGATCCTGCCAGTTCTGTCATTTGGTAAACTCCAGAAAATATTCATTTTATTGCTGTAAATCATTATGACGAATCCTTGTACAATGAAAATGGGTTCGTTTGCACACTTCGTGTATTTCGCATACTTTGTGTGTTTTTCTCTGGCGTACACTTTGGGTGATTTTTAATTTTTTAATCATAAATTTTGGACATAACTCACCGTTCCTCCTTTTATATAGGGGTACGGTTTCTCATTCACCAACGAATTAGTGGGGAAAATGGGGGAGTAATTCTAACTCAATTATCCTTCAATTCGTTACTAAACCCCGAGGCTAAAATACCGGCAGGTAGAGCTACCATTCCTATACCAAGTAATGAAATGATTGCTCCAAGAAATTTTCCAAGAGCAGTGATTGGGTACATATCACCATATCCAACTGTAGTAAGGGTTGCAATACCCCACCACATAGTTGCGGGAATACTTGAGAATATATCGGGTTGTGATTTATGTTCTGCAAAATACATCAAACTTGAAGAGATCAATAATAAAATCATCACTATAAAAACACTTACAAAGAGTTCACTTTTTTTGGCATTAAAAACATTTCCCAAAACTTTCATTGATTTTGAATACCTGCCCAATTTTAGAATTCTAAAGAATCTAAACATTCTTAATATTCTTATAAATCGTAAATCAAGCCCAATAAATATTGGCAAAAAGAAAGGTAATATTGCAAATAGATCAACCAGAGTTAAAAAAGTAGATCCGTACTTGATGCGTCCATAAATTGGGTGTTTGTACTTAGGGATAGTTGTACAACTCCAAATACGAATGACATATTCTAATGAAAATATTACTACAGAAAAGATTTCAAAATAATAGAAAAATTCAGAAAGTTGAGCATTGATACTTTTTACAGTTTCAAGAATAACTGCTGCAACATTGAAAGTGATGAGGATAACTATAAATATTCCTACACTCTTTTGCCACTTTGATTGCTCTTCAGAATTATCAAGAGCTTGGAAAAACCAGTTTTTAATATTGTCTAACATAAATTTAAAATAATGATTTATAAACTCAATGTCAAATTTCATTTATTGACATAATAATACATAATAGTTATAATATTAATAATATTCATGCATTATTTCTACGTGGGAAAATAATATTTATTTTATGAGGGTAATATGATTAATATTCCAAAAAATGTTATTAGTAGGCTAACTAAAGAAATACCTGGATTTCAAAAAGTCATATTAGGTGCAAAAGACAGAGATGTGAACGAATCTGATACTGTAACAATTATCACAGATATGTTATCAAGGGTCTTTGGCTATGATAAATATGTAGAGGTTACTAGTGAACAAGCTATAAAAGGAACCTTTTGTGATCTTGCTATAAAAATGAATGGAAATATTAAATTTATAATTGAGGTAAAAGCCGTAGGTTTAAATTTAAAAGAAAATCATTTACAACAAGCATTAAATTATGGTTCAAATCAGGGAATTCAATGGGTTGTTTTAACAAATGGAGAATTTTGGGAGATTCACAAGATTAAATTTGAACGTCCTATTGGTTCAGATTTAATTTGTTCATTCAATTTTCTCGAATTAAACAATAAAAGGAAAGATGACCATCAAAGCCTTTTCTTGCTCTGTAAAGAAGGGTTGAATAAAGGTGCAATTGAGACGTTTCATGAGCATATTAAGAATGTTAATCGTTTTACCATAAGCGCAATCATTCAATCCGATCCGGTGTTAAATTTGATTAAGAGAGAATTAAGAAAGTTTTATTCAGGTGTTAAAGTCTCAACTGAAGAAATAGATCGAATATTATTAAATGAGGTTTTAAAAAGAGAAGTGATTGAAGGAGATGAATTAAAAAATGTATTAAAGAAACTTAAGAAAAGCAACTCTATGATTAAAAGAAAAAAAACTATAAAGAATGCTAATATAAATGACAAAGAAATTTCAGAAAATTCAGGTTTGAATGATTCTGATGAAAATTTATAAGTTCAAGTAGGGCTATATCAATGTGATGCTGCCAAAATATCGAACGAAGGATGGGGCAGACGAGGACGTCTGCCGCCCACGCAAAACCTCGAATAGACACACGAAGTGTGAGATTGCTTCGTCGCTTCGCTCCTCGCAATGACACCCTTTGGGTGATTTTCTCTTTGTAGGATGAATAGTAAACCCACCCCAATTGGAAGCTGTAGGGTCACAATTTCCCTTCGGCAAATCAGGACCCAACAGAACACCCTTCGGGTGGTTTATTATCAAATCAGGCAGGGTTGATTCAAAATATCCCTAAATTTAAAATATTGACACAATCAGGCTGAGGCTGTAATATTTTATTACATATATGATAATTCAATGGAACTGAATTTAAAAGGTCGCTGAATTTAAAAAGTTGCTGAATTTAATATCGAACTGAATTTAAAAAGCAACATCAAAGGAGTTTATAATGCCAAAAGTTACTTTCTTAGGTCATTCCTGTGTGATGCTTGAGCATGATAATCATAACGTAATAATCGATCCGTTCATCACCGGAAATCCCCTCTCGCCAATCAAAGCTGAAGATGTAATAGTCAGTCATGTGTTGATTACTCATGGTCATGGCGATCATGTGGGGGATGGGGTCGAAATTGCCAAACGTAACAAAGCCACGATCATAGCGAATTTTGAATTGGCTCATCTGTGTGCCAGTCAAGGCGCTGAAATCCATCCGATGCATATCGGCGGGGCTCATGATTTCGATTTTGGAAAAGTTAAACTCACTATCGCGCATCACGGCGGCGGCTATGGGGAAGATGCTTCCCGATATACCGGTCCTCCGGTTGGGTTCCTGGTGACAATGGGCGGTAAAACTATTTATCATCCCGGAGATACCGGCTTGTTTTACGATATGAAACTGATCGGCGCTATGTATGATATTGATCTGGCCTTTTTGCCGATTGGTGATAATTTTACGATGGGTATTGACGATGCTGTGAAAGCGGTTGAGCTTATTCAACCGAAAAAAGTAGTGCCGTTTCATTACAATACGTTTCCGATTATTGAAACAAAACCGGAAGAATTTGCTGAAAAAGTAACCGGCTCGGAAGTAATTATTCTCAAACCGGGAGAAATGATCGATTTGGGCTAATTATTAAAATTTTATGATATAAGGCAGAGTCAATTTGGCTCTGCCTTTTTTATTGATATTAATGCGTTGGGAAGATATACTTGTCTCGCCTGTATACAGTTAAATTGGAGTGGAGCATTATGAATAAATTTTTGAAAATATCTCTCTGGACCGCAGGGGTTTTTATAGGACTTTTGTTAGTTGTGGTTGTCGGATTCAAACTTTTCTTCCCGGCAGAAAAAGTTAAGGCAATGGCAATTGAAAAAGGGAGCGAATTACTCGAACGGGAAATTTCAATCGAAAAACTCGATCTCTCGATCTGGGGCGGATTGGGGTTGAAACTGGTCGAGGTTCAAATAAGCACGCCTGAAAATTTTGATGAAACAAATTTCCTGACTGCAGAAAATATTGATCTGAAACTTCAAATTTTGCCGCTTTTCTCAGGGGAATTCCGAATCGACCGGTTAATAATCAATCAACCGATTATCTCGATGCACAAAAATAAGAACGGGTTCAATAACTATACTTTTAAAAAAGCTGAAGAAAAAGCCCCCCCGGGAATAGCCGAAAAACTTACTCCGGAAACCAAAGCCGCCTCGGTAGCGTTGTCGTTTGATAATTTTGAAATCGAAAATGGCACTATCAATTATCGGGATGACAGCCTTGATTTGTCGATGCAAATTATGGGATTAAATCTGTCCACAAGCCTTGCCAATAATAAGCCGGGGATATTTGAATCCAAGGGTGAAGTTTCTATCGACAGTCTGGTTGTTAAAAGTAAAACCGACCTTCCGGTATTTAAGGTCGATTTAAAATATTTGGCTAATTATGATATGAATGTCGGCTTGCTTGAATTAAGTGAGGCGCGCCTTGATTTGAATGGTATGAAACTCAAAATCAAAGCCAATGTTTCACATGCAAAAAATAATTTTTATGTCAAAGGGAATCTGAAATCAGACAATGTGATGATTGATGATTTGTTAAATTTTATACCTGCTAAGAAATTGGATGTCATCAAAGATTATAAATTTGATGGCGGGTTGGCGATAGATGTTGATTATGAATATGTTCCTGATGGCGAACAGGTTTTGTCGTACAATGGGACGGTTATTCTGGGGAATATTATTTTAACTCAAAAAGATATTGAGGGCGTGTTAAAATTTGAACGGGCTTTGATTGATTTTAAACCGGACAACCTGAGGTTGAATATTGAAAAGGGGACATTCGACGGGAAACCGCTCCGGGGACATTTGGTAATTGATGATTTTAAGAATCCAACCATAAATGCCAACCTGGCCGGCTCGTTGAATCTTTCTTTTATAACCCCGTTTTTGCCGGATGATTTCCGGGGTGATATTTCCGGGATAGCTGATTTTGATTTGAAAATTTCGGGTAAGACCAAAAAGCTGAGAGATATGGATTATTCAGGTAAATTAAAAATCACCGATGGATATTATTCCTCCGGTTTGCTGCCAGAGCCGTTGGAGGAATTTACCATTGATACCTATATCGATAAGAAAGTGGCAAAAATAGAAAACCTATCCGGAAAAATGTCATCAGGTAGTTTCAATTTTAATGGTCGCATCACCAAATTGATTCCTTATTTAATTTCTGACAGCCTTGAAGAAAATCCGATCTATCCTGAAATTGACGGTGATTTTAATTCTGAACTCGATTTTTCCTATCTGACGAAATATCTTCCTCCCAAGGGTGACCCGCAACTCAAGGGGGAGATGTCCATCAGGTTAAAACTTGCCGGCAGTATGGAAGAGCCGGAACGGATAATTTCGCAGGGAGAAGTAATAATTAAAAATGGATCGTATAACGATAACCTTCTTCCGGAACCGATAGAACTTTTTGAATCATCACTTAGTATCGCACCTGATACGATTACAGTTAAAAAGATGACCGTCAAGTTTACCTCAAGTGATATTTCATTTACAGGGAAACTTGCCAACCCGTTTCCATATTTGCTTCCGCTTGAAAATATAGACCGTTCCCGAGCGAAGAAACCGCTGTTTCTATTTGAATTAAAATCAAATTATTTTGATACGGATAAATTATTCCCCGAGGCTACCCCCGGGGCAGGGACCGAACGGGCGAATATTCCTGAAGATTCAATCTCTATTGTAATCCTGCCTGATATTGACGGGCGGGGAACGATGAGTATTGATACGCTGATCTATGCGCAGGTTGAGCTTGCCAATGTCAAAGGTAATGTGAAAATTGCTGATCGTATTATCGAAGTTTATAATGTTAGCGGAGATGTTTATACCGGGAAAGTCAGTGGAAATACGACGATTGATTTAAACGATTTTAACAAGCCTCATTATGTCGGTAAATTCAGAGCCAGTCAAATTGAAGCGGATGATTTTGTGAGCCGGTTTTCAAAATTTGGCGGACATATTTTCGGAAAGGTTGATCTGAACGGGAGCTATGATGCCTTTGGGTGGGAGCCGGAAGAATTCCTTAATTCGCTTTCGATGAATTCAACTGCAGATATGAAAAAGGGAAAAATTGTAACCACCGGATTTGCCTACAGCGCCATAAACAGCATGGCCAATCAAGTCGGCGAACCTTTTGATAAAGAGCAGGAGGTTCGAAATATGTGGACAAATATTCAGGTCAATGACGGGAAAGTCAAATTAGATCAGTTAAAGACCAGTTTCGGGAAACTTGGTGTTATCTCGATAGACGGTTACTACTCTTTTTCCGGTGAATTGGATTACAAAGGCTCGCTTTTACTTTCGAAAGAATGGACCAAGAAACTTCTTTCCAAAGGTGGGTTGCTGGGGGATTTGTCTGGGTTTTTGAATGATAAAAGCGTCGACCAGATAAAACTTCCCCTGTTAATCGGGGGGACGGTTGATAAGCCAAAGATGAATATTGATATTTCAGCAATTTCAAAAGAAGCCGGTAAGTCTATCGAAAAAGAAGCCAAGAATTTACTTAAAGGACTTTTTTAGGATAATTGAGAACTATATTACCGAAGAATATGTTTAAGATAAAATAGAATTATTAATAATTTTCAGAGTTGATATTGAAATTTAAATATAAAATTGTTCTTATACTCTTTCTCCTTTCACAAACAACGTTTGGCGGTGATTGGGGGAAATCTACCAAAATTACTTCCCGGGCGAAAACTGCTTTTAGCCAGTCGAACAGTTTTGATACTCATCGGTTATGGTTGTATCTTGACTCAACGACCGTTAATAAGACTATAGTTGCTCTTTCTGAAAAAGCCTTAATTCGTAGGGGGAAAGTTGACCCGAATAATTTTCTTGTAGATAATTATGATTATTCAATTGCTCCAATTTATGTTTCTGAAATAAAAAAATCCGGAATTAAAGTTCGCCGAGTTTCTCGCTGGCTGAAAGCTGTATCTGTGGAAGCCACAACAGAACAAGCTGAAGAAATTGTGAAGCATAAGTTTGTTAAGAAAATAGATCTGGTAAAAACTTTGACAGCCTCTGTTGAAGATATTGTGTCTAAAGAAACATCTTTTGTCAGACCGGATAAAACAACTGCTTTTGATTATGGGGGTTCATTAAAAAATGCAGAATTTTCAAAGGTCATTAAGTTACATCAAGCCGGATTAACCGGACGGGGTGTTACGCTTGCATTATTTGACAGTGGTTTCAATATCGATCATCTGGCTTTTATAGATTCAATCAATATTGCCGGGAAGTATGATTTTATAAATAATGATACCTCGGTGTCAGAAACTGGGTGTGATGATAATTCGGAGTCACAGCAACAAGACTATCACGGGACGCTGGTCATGGGTGTCATAGCTGGATTTGTACCGGGAGAATATGTCGGGCTGGCTCCAAATGTATCGCTGTTACTGGCGAAAACCGAAATAACCTGTGACAATACTGAAATCAAGGTAGAGGAAGATAACTGGATTGCAGCCGCTGAATGGGCTGATGTTCAGGGTGCTGATATAATCAGCAGTTCGGTTGGATACACGATTTTTTCAGATATTACAGATTCAGAAGACTATACTATAGATGATCTTGACGGCAATACCGCTTTGATTACAATAGCCGCCGACATTGCTGCTTCAAAAAATATTTTGGTAGTAACCGGTGCCGGAAATGAACGGGCAACATCCTGGGAGAAAATAACATTTCCAGCTGACGGGGACTCTGTAATTACCGTTGGCGGTGTAAATTCTGATAGCACAGCCGCCTTTTTTTCATCAATAGGTCCAACTGCTGATGGAAGAATCAAACCGGATATTGTGTCATTGGCAACCGGAGTTTTGTCTACTCGTTCAGTTGGTGGTTATATCAATGTTCAGGGTGTATCATTTTCGACACCGATGATTGCTGCCGGTTCGGCTCTGGCAATGGAACACAATCCTCTGTTAACCGCCGAGGAGATGAGGAATCTTATCAGAGCCACAGGTGACAGAGCTGATAATCCTGATAATGTGTATGGTTATGGTTTATATGATGCTGCCAGAGCTGCCGATATAATAAAGTTTAATAGTGAATATAGTCTGAGAGTACTTCCTAATACTGTGGCGTTATTACATGTTGAAACTTCCGGATCATCACCGGATATTCCTGTTATAACTGCCTTTAACCATCCCGCAGAGGCCGAAATTATTGATAGTGCCAACGGGCGGGGCTTGTTAATTTATAATGCCGTAAGCAGTGAGTCGATCCAAACTACAATTGGACTGGTCGCCGATGTCGGATATTTTGCAGAGACAACTTTTGTTGAGGTTACAGTCTCTGCGGATAATTCTGAAGCAATTTTTGCCTACCCAAATCCATTTTCAGAATCTATTAATATATCTCTCAACCCAACTGCCGGTAATCTTGTGTCAATCACTGTCTTCAATATAGCAGGTGAAAAAGTATGGAAAAAGGTCAATGAATCGTCCCCGTCTGCCGATATATGGCATTGGGACGGAACAAATCTTCGAGGGGAGGAATTGTCCGATGGCCCATACATTTTGCTGGTAAAAACTAAAAATGCTGTGAAGCATTTAAAGGTATTGAAGATTAGATGATAAACTATGACTGAAAAAACAATTGCTCCTAACGCAGGAATTCGGCGATGCGCCGTTTGTAAAATTGATCTCAAAGGCAGATTTGTATACATTGATGATGAATTCGAGAATCTTTTAGGATACACTAAAGAAGAACTATTCGGGAAACAGCTTAGTGAGTTCCTTGATGAAGGCTCGATCAATTTAGTTGAACAGCTTCTTGGGAAAAGAAATCATTACGAAACATTTTATGAATCAACCGATATCGTAATCATCAACCGAGATTCTGAACATATCTCTGCCAATGTAATCGTAGCGCTGAACTTTATCGCCGGTAATCCGGTAAACTTTCAGTTAATTATTAATTCCAATAAAAATTCAGAAAACGGAAATATACGAACAGATAATAATAATTTGCACAATATTTTCCTGAATGAAATTATTAAAATAGACTGTCTTGATAACTTGAAAGGATTTGCACGACTGCTCAGGAAATACTCCTTAGCCAATCAAGTTTCCATATATGTTATAAATGAAAATGATCTTGAACCAAGAGCCGGTTCTACCAACGATGACTCGGCAGAGTTTACTTTCAAGTCAATTCCGTCGCCTAATGATCTCCACGCCTATATCGCCCATGAGCAAAGCAGTTATGATTTTTCAAAAGAGGTTGATGTTCAAAAAGCGATAGAGATTATTGGGGAAGCACCAAATGAATATCTTCAAGTTGTTCAGATTAATGATACTTACTCATATCTGTTCAGAGTTATTTATTCAAATAAAGATAATCCGGCTGAAGCAGTTGAATCTATTGAACGGATTAAACTCGGCTTAGCAGCCTTTAAAAGATTCAGTGAACTTTCATTAAAAAATGTAGCTGCAGAAGATGTTGCACCTGATATAAAATTTACCATAGGATTTCTTGATTCGCTTTCAATTCCATCATTTATCACTAATGAAACCGGCGATCTGACCGGATATAACCCATCGCTTATAAAAGTGGTTGAGGACGAAAAAGTAAATGGGAATTTTGAGGAAGTCATATCAAAGCTTGAAGGGCATAATTCTAAAGAAATTATTGACCGGATTTACGGTTATATGACTAAACCGCTTGAAGAGGATAACCCCGAAGATTTACATCTTGAGGTTAAGCTGCCTTCAAAAGAAACAGCTGAATTAGTCATTGTCAAATTCTCGCTCGATCCGGGTGATCTTAGCAGTTGTTTTGCTTTTCTTCCCATTAAAACAAATAGTGAAATTGTTCCTAATCAGGGCGGGGCAATTATCCCGTTTGATCAATTTTTAAAACATATTAAAGAAACTTTAAAAGCAATCAATGGGCACTCTGAAAAGTTGGGACACGAGTTTTACAGTAAACTTGGAAAAGATGGCAATAACTGTCTTGAAAATCTTTTAGAGAATACCAGCTCATTAGAAACGACTATAAATTGTCTGGATGATCTTTATGAAGCTTGTAATCAGTCCGGAAATAAAACAAAAGTAGATGTAGGAATAGTTATTAATAAATTGATTTATAAAATTAAATTGGATTATCCGGGGGTTGATGTCACATACGACTGCAAGGATCTGCCCAAATTATATACATCATCAAAGCTTTTAAACGAAATTCTTAATAACATCCTGTCTGTTTTTATAAAATTCAATCGCTCACAAAAAGTTAATCTAATTATAACTTCTAAAATTGAAAATGATAATTGTACGATAAAAATCCAGAGTAATATTTCAGGTTTATCAGAAATTAATGTTAAGAGTGTTTATGATTTTTCCTTTGATGAGTATCATGATAATTCAAATGATGCAGAATCTTACGGCAATGGCATTGCAATCTCGCATTGTCTTGTAAAAGAACTTGGAGGAGATATCAAATTCAATTCGAGAAAAGGAAAATCAATAACAGTTGATTTGATCTTACCGGTTGAATTGATATCGGATTAAATCGATGAAAAAAGATTTTAAAATCATTCTCGTAGAAAAAAATAAATTCCATGCAATTCTGATGGAACGCAATTTAACTGATTATTATAAAAAAAGTCAGGTTGATGTTTTTAGCAGCGGCTCGGCTGTTTTAGAAGCCGCGGTTAATAAAGAATATGACGTTGCAATAATTCAATATGGTCTTTCTGATATGGATGGTATACAGCTTTTGCAGCTTTTACGACAAAATGATATCGATATTCCGGTAATAATTACCGCTTCAAAGGAGTCTGAGTACACAGCAACAGAAGCCCTGAATTCCGGTGCCTCTGATTTTATTGTAAAAGAAGGGAATTATCATCAATCTTTATCCAGAATTGTTGGGGAAGTATTCAGGCGGCGGGTTTTGATTCTCAATAATCGGGAAATGGAAGAGAGATTACGCGAAACTCAGCAAAAAGATATAATGAATATAGCTGCCGGGACATTGGCTCATGAAATCAATAATCCCCTTATGATGATTCAGGGTACGGTGGAGCTGTTGTTGCAGAGTAAACTATTTGATAATAATGAAGTTACGAAAAAATTGAAGATAATCAGGAAGTCGGCTGAAAGGATTAAAAAGTCTCTTAACCGTCTCTCAAATATCTCCCATCCCTCATTAATAGATACAATAACCGGAACTTTGGTTGACCCCAAAAAATCCCGTATTTATACTAAATCTAAAGATAAATCACTCGTTTAGAATAATTTCAGTTGACAAAACCGCTATATACCCTAACTTTGTCCCTATTTTAATAAAGGCAGGTTCTAATGAACTCGATGACCGGATTTGGAAAGTCGGAACTAAAATCAGTAATCGGAAGATTTGAGGTGGAAATCTCATCGGTCAATAATCGTTTTCTTGAAATTTCAGTTAGATTACCCCGCCAATTTTCTCCCTTAGAATCAAAAGTACGCGACTTGGTCAGCTCAAAAATTAATCGGGGTAAGGCTAAGGTTTACATTAGTTTTGATGAATCAGATGACTCTCCGGGGAAATTCCTTATTAATGAATCAGCTTTTAAAGCTTATTATAAACAGCTTGAAAAATTGAAAAAAGAATTCAAACTTGAAGGCGAAATCAAAATTAACGATTTGCTGTTGTTGCCCGAGATTTCTAACCCGGCAAAAGACAGTATTGATGAAAAAATGATTTGGCCCCCTATGGAAAAGGTTGTAACCAAGGCTGTTAATCAGCTTCTCAAAATGCGTAAAAGTGAAGGCATTGAGATGAAAAAGGATATGACCCAGCGACTTAGCGAACTGGAGACGATGCTTAAAGGCACCATGAAACTTTCCGGTAACTCAATTGAAAAAAGAAGAGAAAGACTCTCAAAAAAAATTAGCGATTTAATGGATTCTACTAACATCAATAAAGAACGATTGGAAGAAGAAATAGCCATTTTTGCTGATCGGATTGATATAACCGAAGAATGTACCAGACTTTCCAGCCATTTCAAACAATATGGTGAAACACTCAAGAAAAAAGAACCGGTTGGAAAACAACTCAATTTTATTCTTCAGGAGATGAATCGCGAAGTAAATACGATAGCTTCCAAATCATTTGATGTGGAAATATCAGCTTTGTCGATCTCGATGAAAAATGAAATTGAAAAAATTCGTGAATTGGTTCAAAACGTTGAATAGTATTGGGTTGAGTATAAATAGTGATAACTAAACCGGGTAAAATTGTAATTATTTCCTCTCCATCCGGAGGAGGAAAAACTTCTATTTGCAGAAAATTACTTTCCGCTTCAAGAAAAAAACAGGGATGGAAATTTTCGGTTTCTTATACCACCCGCCAAAAAAGGGTCGGAGAGAGAGATGGAAGAGAATATAATTTTGTAACCGATAGTGAATTCAACCGGTTATCCCGCGGAAACGCTTTTGCTGAACATTTTAAGGTTCATCTTTATCAATATGGCACACCACGGAAAGAAATCGAAGATACTTTGAAAAAGGGTGGGGTTTTACTGCTTGATATTGATGTGAAGGGTGGCCGGAAAATCAAAAAAGATTATCCGGAAGCTGTTACTATCTTTATTCGTCCTCCGTCGATTGCAGCTCTTCGGAAACGTTTGAAGGCTCGTGGAACGGAAACAAAAGAGCAATTGCGGGTGCGATTTGAAAATGCTAAAAAAGAGATGGAATTTTATAAAAAATTTGAATATACCGTTACTAATGACGTGTTAAATAAGGCAGTTAAAGATGTTTTGAGTATAATAGATTGCTCTCATTGTAGAAGCAATATATTATGACAGGAACAAAATAAGAGAATATTCGGTTAATAGATTCGAACAGGAGGAATAATGAAAGTTATATCATCAGAAAGATTAGCTAAAATAAGTCTAAATCGTTATGAGGCAGTAATTATCGCCTCTCAGCATTCGCGCCGATTAAATACTGATCGGATTGCAAGACTGGAGAGATTAGAAGAAGACCCGACAATTGAACTTGATGCCAGAAAAATTACTATGGTTGCGTTGACAGATCTATTGGACGGTAAGATAAAGTATAAGAAATAAAGTTCGATAGATAATAGAAATTCCAGTTTTAATTTATAATTGAGGACATCAATGGCCAAAAATCTTCTTATCGTTGAGTCACCCGCAAAAACGAAAACTCTTGCCCGTTTTTTAGGCGATGATTTTGAAATCAAAGCTACAATCGGACATATAATCGATCTTCCAAAATCCAAAATTGGAGTCAGTCCTGATAAGAATTTTGAGCTGCAGTATGAGACTATTCCTGGTAAAGAAAAAGTAGTTAATGAATTAAAGAAAGCCGCTAAAAAAGCAGATGTTATCTACCTTGCTCCTGATCCGGATCGTGAAGGGGAAGCCATTGCCTGGCATGTTGAAAATACAGTCAGGAAATCTACTAAAGCAAAAATTGTCAGAGTTACTTTTAACGAGATTACAAAGTCAGCAGTTTTAAATGCTATTGCAAATCCAACCGAAGTAGACTTAAATCTGGTAAACGCCCAGCAACTAAGAAGAGCCCTTGATCGAATAGTAGGTTATACTGTTTCACCATTTCTGTGGAAAACAATCGCACGAAATTTATCCGCCGGTCGAGTCCAATCGGTAGCTTTACGTTTGGTCTGTGAACGGGAAGTAGAAGTTCTCAAGTTCAATCCTCAGGAATACTGGAATATCACCGCCGATTTATTAAAAGGTAAAAAAGGATTTACAGCCAGACTATTTAAGATAGAAGATAAATCGGTTGTAAAAGCAGGCGATACCGGAGCCAAAAAAATTACTATAACTTCTGAAAAAGAAGTTAATGAGTATCTTAAAGATCTAAAAGAAGCCGATTTTGCAGTTTCTGAAGTTAAGAATACTACCTCCACAAGAAAACCGACCGCCCCGTTTATAACTTCAACTTTACAGCAGGAAGGTGCCAAAGCTTTTGGGTTTACACCCAAACGGACAATGGCACTGGCCCAGAAACTATATGAAGGGGTTGAAATCGGTAAAGAGGGTGCCACCGGTTTGATCACTTATATGAGAACCGACTCTACCCGAATTTCTACTGAAGCTATTGAAGCTGTTCGCACTTATATCAATGATGAATTTGGTTCAGAATTTTTACCCGATAAACCGAATCAATATGGCAAAAAGAAATCTTCACAGGATGCTCATGAAGCTATCCGCCCGACCAATATGGCTCTGTTTCCGGAAAGAATGAAAAAACATCTTTCTCCTCAGCAACTGAAACTTTACACTATCATCTGGAATCGTTTTGTAGCCTCTCAAATGAATCCGGCTAAATTTGATGTCCACACTGTTGATATTGGCGCAGACAAATTTACCTTCAGAATAACTTCTCAGAAAATCAACTTTGAAGGATTTCTTAAAGTTTACAATGTTGCCAAAGATGCAGATGAAAACGGCAATGATGATGATAAAGCTGTTTCAATTCCTGTTTTGAAAAAGGGTGATAAACTTAATTTAAAAGAGTTAAAACCGATTCAATCATTTACAAAACCGCCGGCAAGATTCACTGAAGCCATGCTGATTAAACAGCTTGAAGCTGATGGAATCGGTCGTCCGTCAACCTACGCCTCTATTATCTCTACCATAAAAGATCGTAAATATGTTGATTTGATCGAAAGAAAACTCAAACCAACCGATCTTGGCATAGTTGTCAATAAAACTTTAGTCGCAAGCTTTCCGGATCTGTTCAATGTCAAATTTACAGCCGGCATGGAGAAAGAGCTGGATTTAGTTGAAGTTGGCGATGATGATTGGGTGAAAGTTTTAAAAGAATTCTATAATCCTTTCATGGAAACAATGGAATCTCTAAAAGGTAAAATTAAAGAGATTAAAGAAGAATTAACTGAAAAAACAGATATCAAGTGTGATAAATGTAATTCTGGAATGATCATAAAATGGGGAAGAAACGGACGTTTTCTGTCCTGTTCTGATTATCCTGCCTGCAAAAATGCCAAACCTTTGCCGGGTGAAGAAGAGCAGATGAAAACTGATAAGATTTGTGAAAAATGCAAATCCCCTATGATTGTTAAGACCGGCAGATTTGGTAAATTCTTAGCTTGTTCAGCTTATCCTGATTGTAAAAATACACAACCGCTAACTATGGGGATTAAATGCCCTAAAGACGGGTGTGAAGGCGAGTTGGTCGAACGAAAGACCAAGGCAAAACGGACTTTTTACGGGTGTACCAAATATCCAAAATGCGACTTTGCATCCTGGGATATGCCGATAAAAAAAGAATGTCCGGCTTGCAAAAATCCTTTTATGGTGGCAAAAACATCAAAAGCCAAAGGGGATTTTATCAGATGCCCGCAATGCAAACATGAATTGGTTGAAGAATCGGCTGATACGGCGACTATTTCCTGATTATTAAAATATATAATAGTTAGCTATTTTTAAATCCTGGTTCAAACTAATTGACCCAAGCAGTTTTTTTTGATATGATTCCACCATGTTGAAAAAAGAGCTGCAAAAATATATCAAGTATATTTCAACTGAGAAAAGCTATTCGGCCAAGACGATTGAGGCTTATCGCCGCGATGTATCCGGGTGGGTTGAATTTCTTGATAAAATGCACACTGATTATTCATCTTCACCTAAGAATGATCCGATGTTTTTGCGGATGTTTTTACGTCAGAAAACCGAAGCCGGGATGTCAAATCGTTCTTTAGCTCGTTTGCTATCTTCAATTTCAAATTTTCAAAAATATTATGCAAACAAGACAAGATCAAAAGAATTTATATTTAAAATTCCTAAAATGAAATATAGCCAGAATCTTCCAGATTTTTTATCTCAAAAAGATGCTGAAAAGCTATTTGAAAACAAAATTGGACCCACTAAATCAAACTCATATCAATTCATTCGGGATTTTATGATAATCTCTCTTTTTTATGCTACCGGAATAAGAAGGGAAGAATTAACTAATATTAAATTAAATGATATTGATTTATCTAATAGTATGATTACTATCTATGGTAAAGGAAATAAAATCAGACAGGTACCAATGGGGGATACAACGCGCGAGGATATTGATCGTTACTTATTAAAACGAAATGAATTTATAATTTTAAAAAATACTACTCCGCTTTATCTTTTCCTGAATCGGGTTGGTGAGGGATTGACGGTGCGTTCAGTGGGGCGGATTGTAAAAAAATACGGGTCTGAAAGCGGTTTGGATTTTACGCCGCATACTTTGAGACACTCATTTGCGACTCATCTTTTGGAAAACGGTGCGGATTTGATGTTAATTAAGGAAATTTTGGGGCATGCTTCTTTATCTACAACCCAGAAGTATACTCATATTACAGCAGAGAAAATGAAAGCCGCTTACAAGTCGGCTCACCCGAGATCGGGTTCAAATAAATAAGGAGTATTCATGAAATATCATGCCACGACAATTATCGGCTTGATACATAAAGGACAGGCAGCTATGGCAGGAGATGGTCAGGTATCTTATGATGATACGGTTCTCAAAGCTAATGCTGTTAAGATACGTAGAATGTATGATGATAAAATTTTGGCCGGCTTTGCCGGTACGGCGGCTGATGCTCTGGCGCTTTTTGATCTGCTTGAAAAAAAGATTGAAGAGTATTCGGGCAACCTCCCCAAAGCGGCGGTTGAACTTGCCAAAGAATGGCGTACTGATAAGATGCTGAAAAATCTCGAAGCAATAATTTCAGTAACGGATAAAGAACATATTTTCTTAGTAAGCGGAACCGGGGATGTGATTGAACCGGATGACGGAATTATTGCCATCGGTTCAGGTGGGGTTTATGCTCTGGCCGCGGCACGAGCTTTTATTTTGGCGAGTCCGAAAATGACAGCCGAAAGCATTGCCAAAAAATCTTTGGAAATTGCAGCAGATATATGCGTATACACTAATAAAAATATTACGGTGGAAACTTTATAAATGAATAACAATTACCCCACTCCTAAAGAGATAGTAGAATATTTAGATAAATTTGTTATCGGTCAGGATAAAGCCAAAAAATCGGTTGGCATTGCCTTGCGCAACAGATGGCGTCGACAGAATTCTCCTGAAGATATTCGTAACGAAATTATGCCCAACAATATTATTATGATTGGCACCACCGGAGTAGGAAAAACCGAGATTGCCCGTCGGCTTGCTGATCTGGCGAGCGCCCCATTTATAAAAGTTGAAGCCTCAAAATTTACCGAGGTCGGCTATGTCGGGCGTGATGTTGAATCGATGGTCAGAGATCTGGTTGACATCAGTGTTAATATGGTAAAGACAGAAAAATCAAAAGACCTTCAGGAAAAAGCCAATTCAAATGTTGTTGAACGTTTGCTTGATCTATTGTTGATGCCGGCTCCGAAACGGATGGACAAGGATGATTTGAAATCGGCTGATAAAAATACAATTTCCAAAACCCGCGACAAATTAAAGGTCAAACTTCTGAAGGGTGATCTTGACAAACGTGAAGTTGAGCTTGATGCCCCCCAAAACCTGTCTCCGGTAGTTGAGATTTTTACGCCAATGGGAATGGAAGAACTTGGGGCTAATTTTCAGGAGATGTTCTCCGGGTTGATGCCCAAGAAAACCAAGCGGAGAAAGATGACTGTTAAAGAAGCCGGTATTTTTTTACAGCATCAAGAGATTAACCGTTTGGTTAATATGGATGAAGCTATTGCGGAAGCATTAGAACGGGTGCAGGAATCAGGAATTATATTTGTTGATGAAATAGATAAAATAGTTGGCAATGATTCACGAACCGGTCCCGATGTCAGTCGTGAAGGAGTACAGCGAGATATATTGCCGATTGTAGAGGGTTGTGGGGTCAGTACAAAGTATGGCTTGGTTCGTACCGATCATATTTTGTTTATTGCAGCCGGAGCCTTTCATTCATCAAAACCATCTGATCTCATTCCGGAGCTTCAGGGCAGATTCCCAATCAGGGTTGAACTTGATTCTCTGACAGCAGAAGATTTCGAAAAGATTTTAACCGAACCCCAGGCTTCGCTGGTGAAGCAGTATAAAGCTTTGTTGAAAACCGAAGGATTGGATCTTAATTTTGCACCGACAGCGATTAAAAAGATTGCTGAATATGCGGAGCAGATTAATAATGATTCTGAAAACATAGGTGCGCGCCGACTTCACACGGTCTTGACAACGCTGCTTGAAGATATACTGTTTGATCCAACCAAAGGTAAGAAAAAGGTAACTATTTCTGCAAAAATGGTTGAGAAAACTCTGTCTGAAATTATTGAGGATGAAGATTTAAGTAAATATATATTGTAGAAGTTAAATGACGTAGACTCTGATATCACCGATGAAGCCGTTGGCGGAGATAAATATTTTCGACTCGGCATCAGCATAATTATCGGAATAAACTTCAACATTGTTGCTAAAACCGGAAGCTCTTTTACCGCCCATTTCAATATCGCCAATGAAGTTTGAACAATGGCAGTAGTGGGGGATATTTTTAGGGACAAAAATACGGACATCTCCGATTAATCCGGAAATAAGAATCCGGTTAAGCCCGGGCGAGAGTTTGCCCTCATGTAGTTTTAATTCCAAATCACCAATTCCAATAGAAATGTCTATATTCTCGAGGCATTGACCTTTGCAATCTATAAACATGTCTCCGATTGATTTACTATATTTGGTTTTATTACCTTTCGACGAGTGGGGAGACTCGGTGGCTTTGCTGCTGAAATTTGCCGAATAGGTACTGCCTGCCTGTTGGGATTGTTCTTTGGCAAAATCTTGAGTATCTGATTTGGAATAGTTTGTATATTCAGTCTTGTTTTGAGTTTGTCCTGATGATGAATAAGCACGATTTATATGGATTTCATCGTTTTCAATTTTGATATCCAGTTTTTTCTTACGGATTATCAGCCATATCCCTGATCCGATAAATATGAAAGGAAGAGATAAACGGATCATGTCGCCAAAATCAATATAGAAAATCCCGGTACTTCTTGCCAGCAACAAAAAGCCGAAAGATATTAAAGCTATTCCAAAAACAATTTTTCTCTTACTCATATTACATTCCGTTTCTCTTACTTTTAGAATACGTAATATTGCATAGGTAGTTGCACTTGGCAAGTTTGTTTTGATATAAAAAAAAGGCTATCTACTAAAGACAGCCTTTTTTGTTCAATATTATAAATTGATATTAATATCGTTTATCAAACTCTTCACGAGCTTTCAATCTAGCCTTTTTAACAGCATCCGGTTCATTTCCGGTAAACCATTTATGCTCATCCATCGCAAAGACTTCATCGACAATTTTTTCGACTTCTAAGGCAGCCGCCGCTTTGTCGCCACCGGCAGCTTTAGCGTGCTCGATTATTTCTCTAACCTGAGGAATAAATTTCATATAGAAGTTATCAGCAACTTCAAAAAATCCGTGCCATTGGGTATAATCCGGAGCAAACATCGCCGCCCCCATTCGGGCTCTTCTTCCTTCATGGTGCCAGAGATAGAAATAGGTCCATTCGAGTTCATCGTCAAAGTTTATATCATTAGAGATTAAACCCAATGAGCGGACTTTTTTATAAATCTTTGTTGCGGGGATACCGAATTTATCATTGTAAAGATTTACTGCGCCATCGTACTGGGTATAGAAATTGTCAACATAGTTTGAGGTGTGGCAGTTGGAACAGACATTTTTCATGTCGTTACGTCGATCCTGCCAAGGTTTTACAGATAAACCTTTTTTAATTGCCGAGGCATCGATTTTTCTTGAAACCGGCGGACGAAGAGTCCAGCTGATACGATCACCAACATCATGAGTGATTGGCATATCTTTTGTCGCAGACATATGGCAAGTTGCACAGGTAGGGGCTGCGGAGTAATCTATACCGACAACCCAGGAAGAACTATGGAGATTCATGCGATCTATATTAGCATAATATGCTATGCCATGTTTTGATTCTTCATAAATTTCTTTTTGAGGGTGATCAGGACCGAGGTGACATTTGCCGCAATTTTCAGGTTGACGGGCTAAGGCAACATCAAATGAATGACGGCTATGGCAGGCAGAACAGGAGCCTTTGGAACCATCGGGGTTCAAACGACCCATACCTGTATTCGGCCAGGTTTCTGCAGAAAGTTGTCCGTCTTCAAGGACTTCAACTACTGAGCCGTGGCATTGTTTACAGCCGTTAACCGCAGCAAAAGGACCTTCGACTACTTCACCGAGAACATTGTCAAGTGAGCCTAAAATTTTACCGGCATCAGCATGATAAGAATTTTGAAATTGTTCTGCTTCATTGGGATGACATTTTGCACAATCTTTTGGGGAGACAATAATCGCGATATTATAACCATTATGATCATAAACATCCGGATCATCAGCATTTGCGGCATGACATTCATAACATCCAACGTCAGCGCCAAAGTGACGGCTGTAACGCCATTCTTTAACCATTGCCGGTATTTCAGCCTCATGACATTCAATACAGGCTTTTGATTCTTCTGACATCGTAGTTGGAATTGAACGGTAATCTTGTGCTGTTGCTGATACTGCTAAGACTAAGCAGAGCACTAACAGAACAGTTGTGATCCTTTTCATAAATCCTCCTCTTATATGATAATATTAAGTTGTACGTCAAAATTGAATAATTTGGTACAAATTATATTTTAGTATAATTGGAAACGTTTTATTTAATTTGATTTAAGTCAATTGTGAAATTTTTCTTTAACTTTTCCAATAAAAAAAGGACTTCTATAAAATAGAAGTCCTTTGAAATACTAAATTAGAAATTGATCATGACTTGTTCGTAAAACCAAAAGCCGCTCTGTTTACCATCATCTTCAAGACCTGCAAAGTCGTCTTTTGCGATAAACATTGAAGCGCCCCATTGCATTTTTAAGCCTTTGATGCGATTAGTTGTTACTGTTAAATCAATCTCAGTACCAATATTTTTAGCATCACCAAAAGCAAGACCAAGCGCACTTGGATATTCTTCAGCAGCTCTGAAAATATGGAAATCGCCTTTGACAGTCCAGCCATCGGTAACATCAAATTCACCGCGAGCCATAATATCCACCAAACCGTTTGGACCGCCACCAAGGAAATAATCCATATAACCGGAGAATTTATGTCCGGTTGGATATAAATCATCGAATGTTTTCCAGTCGCCGTCAGTCAAGTCATCGTCACCTGACATATAGTCAATACCAACTGCAAAACGGGTGTTGTAATCGTTATCAAAGCTGTAACCAGCTTCAAAGGTAAACAAAAAGGCTGAAATGTCATACTCTGTTGTCAAAGTTCTTGGTCTTTGACCAAATTGGTAAGCAGTATTCATTTCAAAATCGAATTGATTATGTTCACGTTCGTAATAGGCTGCAAACGTAAATCTTTCCAAGGCTTTGATATCAGGGTCATATCCTGTCGTATCACTATTGACTTCATAGATGCTTAAAAGATCAAGGTTGAATTCTTTAAGCTTGAGGGTTGCATAGTGAAAATCATAGTCACGATTATATCCCGGGTCATTGATTTCCATAACTTTTAATTTACCGGCAGAGAAATCATATTTGTTGGTTTTATACCAAATCAAGCCACCTTCCCAGGAACGACCAACATTGCTCCAGCCAACGCCGCCGAGAAGACGTTCGTTGCCCCAGTTAAATTCGAACCGACCGGCTAAGAAGCCTACTTTTCTATTACTATTTTCCCAAATAGTAGCTTTAATAAAAGCTTGATGGACATCAACATTTTTACTGTCGTTAAGGGCTACGGCTTGCATATCACCAAATTGGTTATAGCCACCCAAGGTACGACTATCCTGAAGCTGAATAAATGCAACAGCATTCTTATCCACTTTAGCTTTTATATTTATTCTGGTACGCATGATTGAAAAATCTTGAAAATGAGAGAGAGTTGTGTCAAACGATTTTCTTTCCAATTCTCCTCTTACTCTTACCTGCCCTGTGATGGATAGATCGGTTTCCGCTTGAATCGGAATCGCGAACATCAAAATTAAAGTACCAAATAAAGCATACTTAGCTAAATTCCTCATTCTACCTCCTCTGTAGAGTTGTTTAAAAGAAAATTTTAATTTTTCTTTATTTAAAATTCCATTATTTATTGAGTTATCAGATATTAAAAATATATTTCAAATATAAATCAACTATAAAATTAAACCTATTTTTTGATTATTTTTAGTAATATTTAAGTGACTATCCAATTGATAGACTTGACTTTTAAAAATTTTTATCCATTATTCACGAAGTTTATAAAAATAAAAGAATAGGAGATTTAATAATGCCACGTTCACTTTGCCAAATCACTGATTTTACCGCCGATGAAGTAAGAGAAATTTTTGAACTTTGCCGTAAAATGAAGCAAAAAGAAATTGCTCCAAAACCATTTCAGGGCGAGTCGGTAGCCTGTATATTTACCAAAGAGTCACTGCGTACAAGAATTTCATTTGAAGTCGGGATTTCCGAACTTGGCGGTGCTCCGATTTATATTACCGATAAAGAGATCAAGCTTGGACAGCGGGAAACGGTAGCCGATGCCGCAAGAGTTCTTTCACGATATGTTTCAACTATAATGATTAGAACTTTTAAGCAGTCTGATGTTGAAGAATTGGCTCAAAATGCTTCCGTTCCAATTGTCAATGGGTTAACTGATCTGGTTCATCCTTGTCAAATTTTAGGCGACTATTTCACAATCACCGAACATCTTGAACCAAAAGACAGATATAAAATAGCCTATCTGGGCGACGGAAATAATATTACCAACAGCTGGTTAAATCTGGCTTCTTTGATTCCGATTGATTTTAGAATCGGTACTGCTGAAGATTGTCACCCGGATGCAGACATTGTTGCAAAAGCCAAAGCTAACCCGGAAAGTAATATTCTCATTACCGACGATCCGCTTGAGGCTGTCAAAGGTGCTGATGTTGTTTATACCGATGTTTGGGCTTCAATGGGACAGAAAGATTTAGCCGAAGCAAAAGCTGACAAGCTCAAAAAATTCCAGATCAATTCTGAATTGATGAAACATGCCGATCCAAAAGCTATCGTACTTCATTGTCTGCCTGCCGAACGGGGTAGAGAAATTACTGATGAAGTGATGGATTCGAAACAGTCGGTCGTTTTTGATGAAGCAGAAAACAGGCTTCATATTCAAAAAGCGATTATGCTTTTCTTAAAAGAAGAGATGAAGAAGAATTAAAATAATCTAATTAAAGTCCGGTATTAATCGGACTTTTTTTGAATAAGAGTAAATTATGAAAGAAGTTTTAAAATATTCGGGATGTTTTGTTTGCGGTGACAAAAACGAAATTGGTCTAAAAGCAAAATTTTACTATGATGGCTCCAAAGCTTTTGCCAAAGTTGTCGCCGCTGAGAATTTCGAGGGGTACAACGGAATTTACCATGGCGGGATTATTTCGACCCTTTTAGATGAGGTTATGATTAAAGCTATTTTGGCAGAAGATATTTATGCAGTTACTGCTGAAATGACGATCAGGTTTCTTAAACCGGTTCAAATAGGTGAAAAACTTGAGTTTTCGGGGAAAGTTGTAAAAAATAAGGGGCGAATTTATATTACCGAGGGTGAGGTAAAAAATGAGGATGGTGAAATCTTTGCCACAGCTTCGGGTAAATATATCGAAGCAGACCAGACTCTAAAAGATACACTTATGAAATCAATCGACTAAGATTATGCTAATTATTTCATACCCTTGACTTAGATTAAATTCCTACGCCCTAAGTCTAAGTTTATCAACAGATTTTAATTTTTTTGTCAGGTTTAAATTGCGGCATTTATATTGCTTTATTTATTCTTTATGAATAAAAAGAAGACAACTAAGCCCAAACAGATTAAATGTTATGTAGCCTCTTATCATATTCCCGAACTGGAGCCATTTTTGAAAAAAAATGAGTTTTGTACGGGAATGATTCTATTTGCAATCCCTGATTTTGGAATAATGTTTCGATGTCGGGTCGATGGAGACCAAATAGGGATGGATTTCGGGGCGCTATTTTCATTGCTGAAGTTTATTACCTCCGATTTAAAAGAAGAGAAAATCAAAGATATTATTGTTTATTCTTCCAGTCCGGAATTTATTTTTAGTTTTACCGATAATTCAGCTCATTTAAAAGATGGCTCAGCCCGACGGATTATGCTGAATGCATTTCAAAAGAAAATAAAGTTTCAAATTGGATATCTTGAACCAATTAAAAATAAAGCACTGATTTCCGCCGCAGATTATCCGTCGCTTCCAGAGTCAAAATCAATTAATTTAAGAAATCTCAATAAGGCTTTTCAGGAAGCATCTTTTAAACCTTTTCAAAAAGGTATTCAATTGTAATCCATCCGTTTATAAGTTTAATTCTTGACAAATTGTGTCTCATCGTTACCTTGTAGTTGTACTGGCTTTTTAATCAAAAAAATACTCGGCGATTATACACGTCTTGATTAGATCAAACGGAGGATACATGCGTAAACTAATTAGTTCATTGCTTCTTGTTGTTTTGTTGTCATCCCCGGCAATTTTCGCAGAAGATATTGCTATTGTCAAAGTGAAGAATAAATTTCAGGAAAAGGTAGTTAACCAAGCTATCGAATCCGCCCATGTTCGCTCCGGTAACGATTTTACTGTTAGCCTTAATAAAGTACAAACAGGGGTTCTTTCCCGAGCCGGAATCAGTTTTGATGTTCTCGTGAAAGATGCTGATGTAAGTTCGATATATTTAATTCGTCCGCGAACGAGATTTGTAACAAATAAACAATTTGATGTTTTTGGAGAACAGATTGATATTGGCAATAGTATGTCAATCATGCCTCTGGCAAGATCAGAGGCGGCAAGTTATGAAGAAAATCCTGATTTCTTTGTGACTTCATTAACAGACCTTGAAATAAGAATAATATATTTACCCAAATCGGTCGCTAATCTATTTAGTGAAATTGATGATTTCCCCACCGATACTCTTGCTTTGAGAGTAAATCAGGATTCAATTTATGCCTTTGATTATCATCTTGAAAATTTCCAAACCCGTTATATTTACACCGCTGGAATTGATCAGGCTCGTGACTGGATTGTCTCGAAGTTTTTAGCCTGGGGCTATACCGATGTTACAACGCCGTCATTTTATTTTAACGGAAATCAATACAATGTGAAATGTGTCAAACCGGGGACAACTGAGCCTGACAAAGTTATTGTAATTGGCGGTCATTATGATTCAATAACATATAATCAGCCAACCGACCCAATGGATTATGCTCCGGGAGCTGATGATAACGGTTCGGGGTCAGCACTTGTTTTGGAAATTGCCCGAATCCTGGTAGATGTTCCTTTTAGAAAAACAATTGTTTTTATGACTTTTACTGCTGAAGAAGTTGGTCTGGTCGGATCATATTATGCTGCCGATGAATTTGCTTATACGGGAACGGATGTTGAAGTAATGTTTAACTATGATATGGTTGCTTATGATCCAAACAACTATTATCAGCTTGAAATTTCCGGTGGAGCCAACCGAAGTTACCGCGATCTGACTTACGATGCCGCTTTAAGAGTTTCGGGTGTGAATCCGATAAAAGGCAACTCATCTCCCGGCGGTTCCGATCATGCTTCATTTGATCAGGCTGGATTTAATATTTGTAATAATATTGAAGCCAATTTTAACTATCAGGGCTGGCATACAAATCTTGATCTTACAACCGCATTGAATTTTCCTTTCTTTACAGAAGTTGTAAAGATGGCAACCAGTGCCCTGGCTCATGTTGCCAATGCTGCTCATCCGACCGAAATTGAACAAATAGTAGATATTGGTGATGGTCAGGCATTGGAACTTTTCTGGTCTGATTGTGACCCGAGTTATCATTACACAATTAGATATGGCACCTCTTCAGAAGTCTACACCAATTCTATAATTGTCCCGGATGGAATTTGTTCTTACACAATCAATGGATTGACCGATGGTCAAATATATTATTTTGGTGTATTTGGTGATATAGATGATGGTTATCCGGCGATTTATACAGTTGAAAGCAGTGAGATGCCATTGTTGATTCCGAGAGCCCCGGCAAATATTCAGGCTGATCCAGCCGATCATAAAATTCTCCTCGATTGGAATGATAATATAGAAGCCGATTTTAGTTATTATCGTATCTATAGGAAAATGAATGATCTTAGTTATTCACTTTATGAAGACAACTATGTTCCTTCATATTACGAAGATGTTAACACTCTTGGACAGATTCAATATACTTATAAATTAACAGCTGTGGATTTCGATGGCTATGAGTCCGATTATTCAGAAGAAGTTGAAGCCTTTGCCGCAACCTTTGATGGCGGTATTTTAGTCGTTGATGATATGACCCAAACAAATCCATTGCCTGATCAAACAGAACAGTTAGCATACTTTGATTCGCTGTTCGATGGCACTCCTCACGGAGTTGTTCAGGTTGAATCTTATATTCTTGGAGAAAAGCTTTCCCGAAATATTGCCGGACAATATTCTTCAATCTTTTGGTTTGATGATGATTTGTCTCCGAATATGATTCCTCTTAGTGAAGACACTCTTGATTGGTATCTCAATTTTGAGACTAATGTTTTTGTTTCCGGCTATGCCGTACTTTCAGATTGGACTCAATCACCTCTTTATAGCAGTCATTTATTATATCGAGAGTTTGGGGTAACTTCTTATAACGTAAATACCGGAATGGATTTTGCCGGGGCAAAAGGAGAAGGCAGCTGGCCTGATTTACAAATGGACCCCGGAATTATGTTTACAAATATGCCTAATATTCCGGTTATCACAACCAGATCCGGAGCAACAATAATCTATCGTTTTGATTCATTTACAAATAGTCCGTTATTTGAAAACCAACCCTGTGGAGTTTTGTATGCTACCCCTGAAGGTTTGAGAATATTTCTGACTTTCCCGGTCTATTTCTTAACGACCGAATCAGCAACAGCTCTGATTTCATTTGTCAAACAAACCTTTGGCGAAACCGCAGTAATTGAAACTGCGGGTGATGTGAACGGGTCGGGAACGGTTGATATCGGAGATGTTGTTTATATCGTGGATTATTTTTTTGGAGGCGGACCGCCGCCGATTATCATGAACACTGCCGATGTGAACGGATCATGTGTGCTTGATATTTCAGATTTGACATACCTTGTCAATTATATTTTCCTGTCAGGTCCAATGCCTGTCGTGGGATGTATTGAATAATATTTGAGATAATAAATCTTTGAGGGCAGTTCGTTAAGCGAGCTGCCTTTTTTTATTTTAAAATATTAGTTGAATGATTTCACCGGATAGAATAATTTTAATCAAAATTAATAAAAGGGATAAAAAAAGCCCCCGGATAACCGGAGGCATTAATTTTTCAGCAAAGATGAAATTAAGCGAGTTTATTTACAAAGAGAGCCAGACGAGATTTGTTTCTGTCGGCATTTTTTCTATGTATCAATCCGTAGGCTGCTGCTTTATCGATAATCTTCGTTACACTATGAAGTTTCGTTCCGGCGGCTTCTTTATTAGTTTCATCACGCAGTTCTCTGACAGCGTTACGAAGTTTCGTACGAAAGGTACGGTTGCGGATTCTCTCTTTGGAAGAAGTTTTCATCCGTTTGGCACACGACTTATGATTTGGCAACAGTTCATCCTTTCAAATAATTTGTTAAACAGTAACATTCAATATAAATCGGCAGAATCATTTTGTCAATAAGCAAAAATAAACAAGAAACACTTATTCGATCAGCATCAAAAGTTTCTTCGGCAACAGCTTTTTCAAGAGTCTTAGGGCTTGTCCGGGAACAGGTTATGGCTTATTATTTCGGTGCCGGGATGCTTACTGATGCCTTTGTTACTGCTTTCAGAGTACCTAATTTATTGAGAGATATGTTTGCCGAGGGGGCGTTATCGGCGGCTTTTATTGCTGTTTTTAAGAAAAAGCTGGTTTCCGATGAGGAAACCAAGGCTTTCCAACTCGCCTCAACGATAATCAGTTTTATATTTGTGGTGGTCGGGACGATTGTAATCCTGGGCATTATTGCTGCTCCGGCAATTATCTATTTAACAGCCAAGGGATTTACCGCCGACCCGGAAAAATTTAATCTGACTGTTTCGCTGACGCGAATAATGTTTATTTACTTACTAATTGTTTCTCTGGCTGCTTTAGTAATGGGCATTTTAAATTCATTTGGTCGCTTTGGAATTCCGGCTTTATCATCGGCGATGTTCAATCTGGGGATGATTCTCACCGTTGTGTTAACCTATGATTATCTTGATCAGCCAATTTATGCTTTAGCTTATGGGGTGGTGATAGGCGGCTTGGGGCAGTTATTTATTCAGATACCGTCACTTCGAAAGATCGGCTACCGGTTTCGGTTCAATTTTAACTTTCTGAATCCTGATTTTAAAAAAGTAATTAATCTGGTAATCCCAATGATTATCGGATTGTCAGCCAGTCGGGTAAATGTTCTGGTCAGCACGCTGTTAGCATCTTTTCTAATTGAAGGTTCAATTTCTTATTTAAATTACTCATATCGTTTGATGCATTTCCCGATGGGGGTTTTTGCGGTAGCCTTAGGAACCGTGGCTTTGCCAAAAGTTGCCGAGTTGGTCAGTAAAAAAGATGATCAGGCGTTAACCGATACATTTGTTGAGTCATTTAATCTCAATATGTTTATTCTTGTTCCATCGGCAGTTTTATTGGCAATTTTGGGTTCTGAGATAGTAAGTCTCATTTTTCAGTGGGGAGCCTTTTCAGTCGCTGATGCCGGAAATACATCTTTAGCCCTGCTTCATTATTCTTATGGATTAATCGGCTTTGCAACAGTGAGAATCATTGTTCCGTTTTATTATGCTTTTGATGATTCAAAAATGCCGATGAAATTTTCAATTATTACAGTAGTGGTTAATTTAGCTCTTTATTATCCAATGATAAAAATACTCAACTTTGCCGGGTTGGCAGCAGCAACTTCTATTGCGGGAATTTTGAATTGCGGCTTATTACTTTATTTCCTGCCACGCAAAGGGATATCTATTCCATTTGGTAAAATAGGGTTGCATACTTTTAGAGTATTAGTGGCGGCTATTATTGCCGTTTATCTGGCTCGGATGATTCCATTTATACCAACAGTTGCACCGGAATCTGTCCAGAGATTGATAAATCTGGTTATTCCGGCAGTCGAAGCAATAATTATTTACTTGATTTTATGTTCAATGTTTAGAATAAAAGAGGTGCGCCTTATTAAAAGGTTATTTATGAGAAGGGGATAATAACCAATTATGTTTCGCAAATATCCCGGCATCTTCCTGCTGCTGGTGATTATCGCAGGGATTCTATTAGCCGATCTTACACGGATATCATCGCTGTTATTGTTTTTGTTTGCATTGATAAGCATGATCGGCGGTTATGTATTATTCAAAAAAAACAGAATACAATTAGGTCTGATCGGTTTTTCACTGGCTATTTTATTTTTCAACGCTTTGAATTTTGCCGTTCAATTTTATGATACCGGTCCTAACAGTTTGAAGCAAATTGTTGAAGAAAATCAGCGCTATCATATTTTTGGAGAAGTTTCTAACTGGCCCTTATTAAAAGCCAACCGAACGGAAATTCCTATTCGAGTTGATTCACTTGTGGGAGAAACTTCAGTTTCAGTCAAGGGTGATATATTATTAAAAGTATATGATACCACAACCACCCTTCAAAGAGGGGATAAGGTCGAATTTTTTGGCGTGATTTATCCTGTTCGTGAGATAGAAAAAAATATCGGATTTAATTACCAGCGATTTTTAAATCTTAAAGGAATATTCGGAGTTGTCTATCTGCCAACTTTGATTGATGTTCGTATCGGTCGGTCTTCATCAATTAAATTGTTGTCATTAATTGATAAGTTGAGAGCAGAGATTACAAATGTTTTTGAAGATAATCTTTCACCGATGTCAGCCTCATTAGCCTCTGGTTTTTTAATCGGTGAGACAAGAAATATTCCTGTTGATATTTATCGATATTTTCGCAATACGGGGACATTGCATCTCTTGGCCGTATCCGGTTCTAATGTTGCTTTGGTTATTTTGTTTTTTATATTTGTGATGCGCCCTTTTTCTTTAAAAAGAAATATCCGCAGTTTAATCTTAATGGCTATAGTTTTTATATTCACTTTTCTTTCATATGGTGAGCCCTCGGTTGTTCGCGCATCGGTTATGGCAACTTTAGTGATTATTGCCGGATTGGTCGGACGTCGATATAATTTGAATAATATAATAGCTCTGACGGCTTCAATTATTTTACTGTTTGATCCGGGACAGTTTTATCATATTGGGTTCCAGCTTTCATTTATAACAGCCTGGGGGTTGATTTTTCTTGTTCCTATAATTCATCGTAAATTTGAAAAATATTATAATTATAAAATCTACAAGTATTTATTTCTGCCCCTGATTATTTCACTGGTTGCCCAGGTTTGTTCAGCGCCTGTTATTGCGTTTTATTTCCAAAAAATTCCGCTGGTCTCAGTTATTGCCAACCTTATTATTGTTCCGTTGGTTTCTATAGCCTTAGTAGGCGTGCTGGTTTTACTTGTGGCGGCTTTGATTCATCCCTTGTTAGGACAATTTGTCGGGAGCCTCCTTGATGTTCTCATGAGTTTTATCATAAAATTATTGATATTCTTTAATGGTGATGAACGAATGATATGGGAGACAGGGGAGTTTTCGGTTAGTTATGTCATCTTATATTTTATTATTACGGTTTTAATTGTTATGTCATTATATAAGACAAAAATTAGACGACTTACCGTTATAAGTCTTTTAGTGATCCTAAATATTGGTTTTGGCTATAAAATAATTTCGCCATATTTCGAATCAGAATCTAATCGCCTGATTGCATTTAATCTACCGGGCGGGATGGGTTTGCTTCATATTGATCCGGTTTCCAGAAGTTCTACAATGATTGTAAACGGGTTGTATAAAAAAGATTATCCAATTGATGAAGTAATTATACGCCCAATGCTTATTCATTATAGTATTGAAAAGATCAATAATGTCTATGTATTATCATCACAATATAAAGCGGCTGAAGATTTAATGAATCTCATGGCGACTCATCAGGGTGATACAATGTTTGTAAATGAACCTCTATTAAATATGTTCTATGACATTAAGCAGCTTTCCGGCAATGACTTAATTAATGAAATTACGGTGGAGCCAATAATAAAATTAACTGGCTCAGCTAATCTGCAAGCTGATAGAATTTATAATTTTAAGACAGATTCAATTAATCTTTCGTTTGTTGAGAATATTAGTGAGTGCAAAGATCTTCGGGATTTTGAGAGGGGTATTTTGTGTATCAGCTCCAAAGTTAAGATGTCACACTATGACAACCTAATGTCAGTTCTCGGTTATTTTGATATGGTTATCTGTTCAAATATTGAACAGCAGATTATGCATAAAATTGAAAAAAACAGTTCTGTAATTAATAAACAGCAGATATTGAAACTAAATAATCTTAAAGCCAGAGGTTTCTATCAGATTGACCTAAAGCCTTAGTTCTTAAACGATTAACAAATAATGCCTTTAATCTCATTTTCTAATAAAGAATAGTCAGTTAAATTCCGATAAATAAATAAATGAAAAGTAACGCCAATAGGCGTCAAATATACATTTTTGTATGGAGATATAAGCAAAGATGGGTCTTTCAGGAAATCTTAAAACAGTTTCTTTCTCTGATATATTGCAGTTGTTAGCAACAGGAAAGAAAATTGGACTGTTGGAAGTGAAAACATCCAGCAGACAGAAAGAAGTCTTTTTTAAAGACGGAAATATTATTTATGCATCATCAGTTAACTCAAATGAAGACTTGCTTGGGAATATGCTATTAAAGCGAGGGAAAATTTCTAAAACTGATCTTGATCGGGCTATTACTCTCCATAAACAAACCGGACGACAACTTGGTACGACCTTGGTTGATATGAATATCTTCGAGAAGTCTGAGATAGCCGAATGTCTGAAGCTTCAGATTGAAGAGACGGTTTATAATCTTTTTTCATGGCCTCAAGGGGATTTTGTATTTTATGAAAATGAAAAACCAAAAAATGCACCATTCCTGATTGAACTTAATACCATGAGTGTTATCATGGAAGGAACTCGCCGTATAGATGAATGGATTGAAATTCAAAAGGTCCTCCCTCCTGATAATGTTTTGTTTGCAGTTAACAAAAATCCTAAACGAAAATCTGATGAAATAGTACTTACTTTAGATGAGTTTAAAATTTTAGCCTTAATTGACGGTGAGCATACGATGCCGGAATTAATTTCAAAATCGCCTATGGGTGAATTTGTAACTTATCGGTGTATTTATCGCTTAATTTTAAATAAGCTAATTGAAGTAGTCGGGAAAAAAGAAAAACAATCGGCTGATCAGGAAGATGAAGAAGAAGTTGTATTAAGAATCATTTTTGATCTATACAACGGATGTTTTTTCCGAATTAGATCTATTGTCGATGAACTGCTTGGTGAAGAAAACAGCCGATTTGCTTCGTTTGCATCTCAGTATCGAAACGGTATAATGGTTTTCTTTTCCGGAGTCGATCCATCATCAGAACTGGCTCCGCAATTCGAAAAATTTCTACCGGTGATAAAAAATATCCCCGCCAATATCAGATTCTGTAAATTGATGGCTGATCTTGATATTATGCTCTCTGAACAGCTTGAGTTTATTTTTCAGCTTGCCGGGGTAGGCACCTTCAAAGAGGTTGCCATTAGTGTAAAAAAAGAGATTGCTCAACCATTGGCTATACGCAGAGAAATTGTTAAACGATATAATATTGAAGATAGTTTCTATCGAACCGTTAAAAAGGCTGATAAAGTCGTGAAAATGATTAGAGGTTAATTATATGAAAAGAATGATTATTACTTTTATGGCAATGACAATTGTTACCGCTGTTAACGCACAAGCGGCTAATTTTGCAGTTATTACAAGCCCTCCGGTATTTTTAAATGCCTTTATTTTGCTGTTATCTTGCGGATGTATCTTCGGTTGCGTCAGGGTTTATGATCTTGTTCGAGGTGGCAGTATGAGCAAAAGCTGGCAATTATTCCTTTTAGGTTTTGTGATCTTAGCTTTGAGCCAAATCGGCTATTTATGTGTAGCCTTTGAAGTCCTTAGTCTTCCAATCTTTGTAGTGCCGGCAATGATGGTACTAACAGCAGGACTGTTTTTATATGGGATTTTTGAGACAAAGAAAATACTAAGTTAGTTTCTTTGATGTTGACATAACTTTTTGAGGGATATATATTTATCTTCAGACCAAAATAACTTGGTTGTTTAATAGGGTATCCCTCAACAGTTTGTAGGGAAGATTATGATTAGTACTTTGGAAATAGACGACAGAATCAATAAGTGTCAGAAAATATTAGACGCTGATCCGAATTCTCAGATTTTTGCAGCTTTAGCAGAAGCATACAGAAAAAAAGGGGAATTGGATAGAGCGTTTAAAGTATGCCGTAATGGATTGAAAGTTCATCTAAAATACGGTTCTGCTCATTTAGTCATGGCGAAAATAAATCTTGATCGGGGACTTTATGACTGGGCAGAGATAGAGGTTCAGAAATCGGCTGAAATTGACGGTAAGACCAGAGCCGTAGAATTATTGATGGCTGAAATTCATATATATAAAGGGGAATTCTCCAAGGCGATCAGGCTTTTAAGGAAGCTTCACCAGAGTGATCCGACTAATGATCAGGTTAAAAAATTATTGGATATAGCCGAGAAAATACCGATAGAGCAGACCCTTATTCATGCGGCTTCGCAAGAAAAAATGAAACCAGTTGTTAAAGAGCCTGCTGTTTTACAAGTAGAAAAGAGAAAATCAGAGCCAGTAATTAAGGAACCGTTGGATATTTTAAAAGATGCTATAACTTTTAAAGGTATCGATGGAGCTTTGTTTTTAAATAATGAAGGTCTGATTGTAGAAAAGGAATGGGTCCTCCAGATGGATTCAGAAGTATGCGGAGCAAATATGGTTGAGATTTCCAAAAATCTTAATGCTGAAATGATTCAGAACTCTTTTGGAAATATTTCAACTATCCTGATTGAAACTGAGAACTTGAATTTTTATCAGGTTGTAACTGATCCCGGGATTTATTTGTTTATCGCTCAATCAGGGACTAATCTTGGATCGCTTAGAATGAAAATTGAAAACCTATTTGGAAATAAATAGAGGGTACAAAAATGAAATTATCAGGTCGAAATGGCCGTCAGATATTGCTTTTATCATTATTGTTGATGATTGTCCCAATGGTTGCTTTTCCAGAACGATTTGGAACCTCGCTGGGAACAGCATCTCTGGCGAATGCTTTAATAGAGCTGGTCTTTTATGGTCTTGTAGTATTTTTCTTTAATCGAAAAGCTACATTGGTGAAACTCTTTCAAGTTGTCGGACTATGCTTTATATACAGGATAAGTCTTGGAGTTTTCTTTGGTGCCTTGATTACATTAATGTATAAAATGAATTTCGGAATATCACTTACCATGGGAATAACAAGTTATATCCCCGGGATTTTCCTGCACATTTTATCAGCACCATTTGTTTTGAAACCGTTAATTATGGAAATCATTCCAGAACAAAAAAGAAAATTAACACCTCCTGCTGAACAAGATGCTTCAAATGTAAATTCCGGGATGACTAATATAGCTTTATCCAAAGAAAAGAAACAGACTCAGCCCATTAATATAGTAACACAAGCTCCTGCATCTTCTTCTGTTTCGGCTAAAAAATATGATAATAAAGAAACAGTTACAGGTGAATTAAACGGATTTGATAAAGCAACGAAATATATTGGTGAAAGTGCCACGGTTGAATTAGTAGCTGTTGTCGATAATGAAGGGTTGCTTCTTTCAAACTATGTTACTCAAGATTATGAAGCGGAAGATTGGGCTCCTCTGGCATTGGTATTATTCGAGTCTAACGGATCGGTAATGCAAAAAGCAGGTCTTCCAACCCCGAAACATATTGATTTTTACAGCGGTCAAAAAAGAATTATTCTGGTTCGTGAAGATTCGTTCTATTTGATGGTTGTTGCAGAGCAAAAGACAGATGATCTCATAAATATTAGAGTTAAACAGGGTGTCGAAATAATTAAAAAGTATATTAACGAACGCTATGATCATGATCTGGTCATACAATCGGAGAAGTCATATGTATAATGTATTAAATGAGTTGAACAAAACAACCGGGATTACCGGTTCGATGGTTGTAGGAAAAGACGGTATTGTTATCGCCGCAGATCTTCAGGAATCATTTGAGGATGAAACCGTTGGCGCCTTAGCAGCGTCCATCACATCAAATATCCGGAAATCATTGGATAGGCTTGATGCAACACCGTTGAAACAGGTTACAATTGAAGCTGAGAATGCAAAACTATTTTTCTCAGATGCCGGAGTCGGCATTTTGGTTGTGACAACGGAACAGAATGTAAACGTTGGATTGATTCGTTTAGAAATTAAAAATGCATTAAACAATCTTAAATTATCCAGTTAATTAATTAAAGGTGAGAGTAAAGAATGGTATCAATAAATTATTCATCGAGAGAAGTTTGCTGTAAGATTGTTTATTATGGTCCTGGTCTGTCGGGGAAGACCACCAATCTTCAGTATATCCATTCAAAAGTTCCTCAGACTACTCGCGGGAAGCTTATCTCTTTGGCAACCGAAGCAGATCGAACTCTGTTTTTTGATTTTCTGCCAATAAATATTGGCAATATCAATGGATTGGCGGCCAAATTTCAGCTTTATACTGTTCCCGGACAGGTATATTATAACGCTACCAGGAAGCTTGTATTGCGAGGTGTTGACGGTGTCTGTTTTGTAGCTGATAGTCAGCCTGACAAGATGGATGAAAATATTGAATCGCTATCGAATCTTGAAGAAAATCTGAAAGAATATGGCTACGATATAAACGATATGCCAATTGTTCTTCAGTATAATAAACGCGATTTACCGGGCATTTTGTCAGTTGAAGAAATGAATCGCAGGCTTAATCCAAGAGGGCTGCCTATTTTTGAAGCTTCGGCTTCAATTGGCAACGGAGTTTTTGATACTCTAAAATTGATTATCAAGCTTGTTTTGGATAAAGCTAAAAGTACAAATGTAAAACAAACACGGGTTCTGGAAGCATCAGCTCAAATCCCCACTACCCAATCTCAACCGGAAAATCAGCCGGCTGCTCAAACCGATTATTCCACATCGCCATCAGCTTCACAATCTAATACCGTTGTTGCTTCTCAGACGGAAGCACCTCGACCCGCCCCGGTTTCGGATGTCACGTATCGTCCTTATCCCGGAAGTGCGGCAGCTGAGACACAGGAGAAGAAAATTTCTCCATCAAATTATGCACCCCAACAAACAGAAGGGGTTGCTGATGCAACTTTAGAAAAAACAGTAACTAATAATAATATAGTTTCCGGAGATGATAGTGGGGGATTAAACCGTCCTATCATGGCGCCTTCATTGAAACGAAAGCGTGAGACCAAGAAACGTGGATTTTTTAAACGATTATTTGGAATAAAATAACGGCTGAGGAGGTTTTTTAATGTCAAACGATAGTTTGATTATATACGAAGAAGAGATTGCTCAAATTGAAGCATTCATCTCTAAGATGATCAAGGGGTGTGAGGCTAAGTGTGCTTTGCTGGTTGATAAGGATGGTCATTTAATAACCCGCCAGGGATTTACACATTCACTTGATACCACTGCTTTAGCAGCTTTACTTGCCGGCTCATTTGCATCGACTCATGAGATAGCACGTTTGGTAGGTGAGGAAGAGTTTTCAGTTCTGTTTCATCAGGGTAAGAAAGACCATATCCACATGTCAATTGTTGGTGGCAGGTCAATCTTAGTTGTAATTTTTGATGACAGAACTACAATCGGGATGGTTCGTCTTTATGCCAAGGAAACATCTCAGGAGTTGAACAAGGTTTTTCAACAGGTAGAGAAGAAGGCGATGTCAAATGATAAGCCGGCTATTAGCAATGAATTTGCTGATATGGCATCAGACAAAATGGATGATATATTTCAGGATTAATAGCCCTGTTCCATAAAATATTTTTGAATTTTATAAATTTGGATAGTAAATAATGTCAGCCGAACTCGGAAGTGTACTGGTAAAAGCGGGAAAAATTACTCAAGAACAGCTTGAGAAAGCTCTCGCAGTTACCAAAGATAAAAATGAAAAACTCGAAACGGTACTTGTGCAGATAGGTGCCATCGAGTCCGAGGATGACATTGCCAAATTTATCGGTCAACATTTGAAAATCGGAGCCTTAAGATTAGGCGATGTTGAACTTAATCCTGAAGTTATCAAATTAATTCCTTTAGATATTGCCCGCAAATTCAAAGTTATTGCAGTCTCCAAATTAAATAAAACATTGTTGGTTGCCTTAAGTGATCCTAATAATATTTATGTTCTCGACGCCTTGAAATTTATTACCGGTTTAACCATACAACCGGTAATTTCTCCCGAAGCTTCTATTGATAAAGCAATTGAAACGTATTATAGGGACAGCTCCGGTTTGTCTGAAATTGTCAGAGGTCTTGAAGATGATCCAGATTTAGAGGTTGTCTCACAAGAAGATGAAGGTCCGAGCGAATCGGATTTACTCTCTGCAATTCAGGATAAGCCGCTGGTTAAACTTGTTGATTCAATTATCGGAGATGCGATCCGCGGGGGCGCTTCTGATATTCATATTGAGACTTATGAAAAGAAAATCAGAGTTCGTTATCGTGTTGATGGTGAATTGGAGGAGATGGCTCCGCTGCCATTTAAGTATCGCTCTGCAATCGTTTCCCGAATAAAGATTATGGCTGAGCTGGATATTTCTGAACGACGGCTTCCTCAGGATGGACGTATTAAAATTAAAATTTCCGGTAGAACAGTTGATCTTCGTGTGTCGGTTTTGCCTACCATTTTTGGTGAAAAAGTCGTTATGCGTATTTTGGATCCATTAGCTTTGCAGGTTGATCTAAAGCTTTTAGGATTCCGTGAACAGGATTTGGAGAAATTCGAAGAAAAAATTAAATTGCCTTACGGTATTATTCTGGTAACTGGTCCTACGGGATCAGGTAAGACTACCACATTGTATTCAGGTCTTAAAACTTTAAACCAGGTCGATGTGAATATTATGACTGCTGAGGATCCGGTCGAGTTTAACTTCGAGGGGATCAATCAGGTAGCGGTTAAATCTGATATTGGATTAACATTTGCATCGGCATTAAGATCCTTCTTACGTCAGGATCCTGATATTATCATGGTTGGAGAAATTCGTGATGGTGAAACCGCCGAAATTGCGATTCGAGCAGCTTTAACCGGTCACCTTGTTTTTTCTACGCTGCATACCAACGATGCTCCGTCATCAATCAACCGTTTAATTGATATGAATATACCAAATTACCTGGTTGCCTCATCAACCAAACTAATCCTTGCCCAGCGTATGATGAAGAAAATTTGTCAACACTGTAAAGAGGAAATCAATTTGACAAAAGAGCAAGTTGAAGGTTTGGATGTCCCTGATGAATTATTGAAAAATTTACGAGCTTTCCAGGGTAAAGGTTGCTCACAATGTAATAATACCGGAAAATCCGGGCGTATCGGTATTTTTGAAGTCATGCCGATAACCGTTGCCATTGAGTCTTTAATTTTAAGAAAAGCTTCTGATCTTGAAATTATGGCAAAAGCAATCGAGGAAGGTATGTTCAGTCTTCGGATGAGTGCTGTTGAGAAGATGAAAAATGGTATTGTAAGTATTGATGAAGTTTTTTCCACCACTACAAGTTCTTAAGCCTTCAGTTGTAAAACCCTTGTCTCTCAAAGCCTTGAGAGGTGAAATAAAAGCCCTTCAGAGTCAAGAATAGTCGTTTTATTCCGATAACATTAAAAAGAATTATTATATCTAAATTTCTGTAATTTTGAGTTATGGAGTAATTAATGGCAAGTTTGCGTGAATTATTAGAAGAGATGGTGAAAGCAGGGGCTTCTGATCTTCATTTAACTGTTGGAGCCCCACCTGTGATAAGAGTTGATGGAAAACTCCAACGAACAAGTCATGATATGTTGACCAGTGAGCAGATAAAAAAACTCGCCTATTCAATGTTAAATGAAAAACAGAAAATGAAATTTGAGCAAAACTCAGAACTTGATCTCTCTTTTGGTATTGAGCGGATGAGTCGGTTTCGGTGCAATCTGTTTATGCAGAGAGGTAATGTAGCGGTCGTGCTTCGTCAAATTCCCTATGAAATTATGACTTTTGAGCAATTGGCTCTGCCTAAGGTTTGTGCCGATTTTTCAAATTTACCACGTGGTTTAATATTGGTTACCGGTCCAACCGGTTCGGGTAAATCAACGACTCTGGCAGCGATCATTGATAAAATAAATAAAGAACGCCCGGTTCATATTATCACTGTAGAAGATCCGATTGAGTATCTTCATCGCCATCAGAAAGCTTTGATCAATCAACGGGAAGTTTATTCAGACACGACCTCCTTTGCAACCGCTTTGAAATATGCCTTACGTGAAGATCCTGATGTGGTACTGGTTGGTGAGATGCGTGATTTGGAAACAATCGAAGCGGCTTTATCAATCTCTGAAACCGGTCACCTTGCCTTCGCAACTTTACATACTAACTCAGCGGCAGAATCTATTAACCGGATAGTTGATTCGTTTCCGACAAATCAGCAGGAACAGATCAGAGTTTCATTATCATTTACTTTACAGGCAATCGTTTCCCAGACTCTGATACCTAAAATTGGCGGCGGTCGAACAATTGCGCTGGAAATAATGATTGCTACTCCGGCAATCAGAGCCCTGATTCGTGATGACAAGATTCACCAGATGTATTCAATGATTCAATCAGGACAGAAATTTGGTATGAAAACAATGAATCAATCATTATCAGAACTATATATAGCTGGAAAAATAACAATAAATGATGCTATGAACTTCAGTCACAATACCCAAGAACTATCTGAGATGATGTCACGGCAAAAATCTCCAGCATTTACTTAATAGAAGGATGAAAGGATATTTGAATGCCAGTTTTTGAATATAAAGGAAAGACTCTTGCCGGTGCTGCTGTTCAAGGGCAGATGAAGGCAAAAACAAAGAGTGATATTGAACGGGTACTTAGACAAAATCGAATTATGGTAAATTCGATTACTAAGAAAGCACCGGAACTTGATATCAGATTTGGAACCGGAATCAAAAAGGTTGAAATCTCTCGATTTACCCGCCAATTTGCAACGATGATTGGCGCCGGATTACCAATGGTGCAGTGTCTTGAAATTCTTGCCCAGCAGACTGAAAATAAAGAATTAGCTAAAATTATTAAACAGGTTCAGGACGGTGTTCAGGGTGGTGCTACTCTTTCTGATGCCATGGCACGCCATCCAAAAATATTTGATCCTCTTTATACTAACATGGTGGAAGCCGGTGAAGTTGGTGGAGCTCTTGATGGTATATTAGTCCGTCTTGCGATCTATCGTGAAAAGGCTGACCAGTTGGTTAGAAAAGTAAAAGGTGCGATGATATATCCGGTTGTTATTATGATTGTAGCAGCAGGGGTAACCATCAGTATGTTGACTTTTATCGTTCCTGTTTTTGCGAAGATGTTTGGCGGATTGAATGCTGATTTGCCGGCACCGACTCAGGTTGTTTTACAGATATCAAATTTCCTTCAGGCAAATTTTCTTTATTTAATTGGAGGAACTATCGGTTCGTCGATTTTATTCTTTTGGTGGAAGAAAACAGATGCCGGTGCGCTGATGTTTGATAAGATTCTTTTGAGACTGCCGGTTCTTGGAAATTTAGTTAGAAAATCATCGGTAGCAAGATTCACCCGTACCCTGGGTACTTTGCTTTCCTCGGGTGTTTCAATTTTGGAAGCTTTGGAAATAACTGCAAAAACATCCGGAAATTTGGTGATTGCCAATGCCATTAATAAATCAGTGGTGTCAATTGCTGAGGGTGATACAATTACTGCTCCTCTAAAGGAATCAGGAGTATTTCCTCCGATGGTGACCCAGATGATTTCTGTTGGTGAAAAAACCGGTGGTCTTGATGATATGCTTAACAAAATTTCTGATTTCTACGATGAAGAAGTTGATGAGGCTGTCACTGCGTTGACGTCGGTTATCGAACCGATAATTATTGTACTTATGGGTATTGTGATCGGTGGTATTCTGGTTGCGATGTATTTACCTATGTTTGATATCATTGGCAAAATATAGAAAGAAATAAAAATCTAAATTTTAAATAATTAACGGCGCCCGATGGCGCCGTTTATAATATGGAACAAGTTGAAAAATCAAAACAATTCAGTTGGTTTATACCTTTAAGATTCGCATCGTTTATAATATTATTTTCGGTCGTAGTCTTCTGGATGGGGTATCCTTTATTTCTCAGGCTTCAATTTGTAATCTATTCTGTTTTAACCCTTGCGTTTGCTCTCTTTATAACCTTCGATAAAAAACTAAAACTTATAAATGTCACGTCATCTTTAATTGCTTTACAATTTGTATTTGAAATCCTGATAGAATCGGGAATAATATATGCCACCGGAAATATAAACTCGCCATTTTCAGGTTTGTTTATTCTGGCTATTGTTTCGGCGGCTTTAATTTATGGCATGGTAGGTACGCTTTTAATAGCCTCAGTTGTCTCTATTGCTTATGCCTTTATAATTTGGTTCGGGTTGGTGGGAAGTGCCGATACGGCTATTTCGCTTCATATGCTGCAAACTGTATTTGTTGGTAAAGAGAATGCGTTTTATTCGATATTACTTCATATTTTGATTTTTTACCTGGTTGCATTTATTTCGGGGTTTCTGGCCGAGAAACTTAAAACGCAGGATAAGCAGCTCAAAGATTCTTCAATAGCCCTTAGAAAAGCACGTCTTGAAACTGATGAAATCCTGCATCATCTTAATTCCGGCTTGCTCACGATTGATGCCAAAGGATTTATCATATATTTTAACCGGGCGGCTGAAAAAATACTTGGTTTTAGAAGTGAAGATGTTCGAGGGCTGCATTGCAGTGATGTTTTTTCAGAGAGAATGCCTGAGTTAGCTGATTTTTTAATTCAAGGGACAACGCAATTAGTTCAATATCCCAGAAAAGAAACAGAGATAATAAATCATGAAAATGTTAGAATCCCTCTGGGTCTGTCAACCTCAATATTGACCGAAGATAATGGAACCTTACGAGGTGTAATTACAATATTTTCAAATTTAACTTCTGCCAAAAATATGGAAGCCAAAGTTCGAGCGGCTGACCGTCTGGCGGCGGTTGGTGAACTCTCAGCATCAATTGCTCATGAGATAAGAAATCCCTTAGCTTCAATATCCGGATCAGTAGAAGTTTTGAAAAATGAACTTGAACTGGAAGATGATAATAAAAAACTTATGGATTTAATTGTCAAAGAATCCCATCGGCTAAGCAGGATATTGAGTGATTTTCTTAGTTACGCACGAGTTGACAAGAGAATTTATAATAAAGTTGAACTATGTCATGTGGTTACAGATGTAATCCAATTGCTGTATCATCATAATTCATATCACTCTAAAATAGACATTAATTTTGAGACCGATCATTCAATAACTTATGTTGTTGGAGATGAGGATTTATTCCGTCAGCTACTTTTGAATCTGGCTGTGAACGCTTGTGAAGCGATGGAAACTAAGGAAGGTGAGCTTGTTTTCAGAATTGCAAGGAATCTTAATAGCAATTTCATCGAATTATATGTTCAGGACAATGGACCGGGAATTGAAGCGATCCATTTAAAGAATATTTACAAACCATTTTATTCCACCAAAAAAGGTGGCACCGGACTCGGATTGTCCATTGTGCATCGGATTTGCACTGCTCTGAGACTTAATCTATCAGTAGATTCTCAATTAAGCGAAGGCACAACTTTTTTAATAGAAATCCCGGAATATACTTCTGACCCAATTACTAATCCCAAAGAATCGGATCCGAATCATACATTAAAGCCTACTACGGCTTGATTTATATTTTTTTCGTATTATCTTCGTTAATTGTTTGTATAATACTCAATAATAATTCTAATGTGGAGACATGATGAGAAGAATAAAGATAATTAGTCTGACAATTATAATTTCAACGGTATTATTTTTGGGATGTGCAAAAAATATCATAATTTCTGAGAGCAGTCTGCTTGAAAAAAATCCTGTTATTGTCGAATCTGACAATGGTTTTTCTATGACAATGGGGGATCTGTATGAAATTCTAAAGCAAAGCAATATCGCACCATTTGGTGGCATTGTAAAAGCTGAGGATATTGCACTTATTCTTGATAGCATTCTTGTTGACACATTTGCGACGATTGCAGCTAAAGAACTTGATCTGTCGAAATATCCTGATATTGATCGTCGCTATCGGTCCAGATTAAGAGAATTATTGATTGATTCTTATTTTAATGTATATGTCAGATCTCAAATGTCTGCCGATTCAATGGAAGTGGTCGATCATTTTTATAATAATCCTGATATCTATTCCCTTGAGGAACAGATAGATGCTTATCACATTTTGATAAACAAAAAAGGTTTTTTAAATGGTCCTGACTCTTTGAAATTCCGCACTCTTTCAAATGATTCTTTGGAGGCTTTTACTAAAGCTTATATTTATGATATCTATGGTTTGTTAGGTAAAAATCGATTATTCTCTTCAATTGCCTACGATATTAATCATGATGGATTCAGAAAAGGTCAAGGCGGGCGAATTGGATTTGTATCTCCGGGACGATACTATAATCCCTTTGATTCAGTCGCTTTTGTATTAGCAGCGGGAGAGCATTCCAAGCCTTATCAGGATAAAGATGGCTGGCATATTGTTTATGTTGATGAACATATCTATGACGGGTTGCCTGAATTTACAGCCGAAGTATTTGATTTTGCAAAGATAAACCTGTTGATCGAAAAATCGCATGTTCGAGGGGCGGTTGTAAAAGACTCCTTGAGACAATTTATTAATAAAGTTGAATATAATGAACCTCTTCTGGATAAAAATATTTATAAAGCAAACCAATACGATTGGATAGCGGTACTCGATGACATAGATACAATCACCGTTTTTCATTTAAGGGAGTGGGAAGATCAATATCGAAAACATTATAAAATTTCCAATACTACACCGGAGATGAAAAGGGAAATTGTCAATGTTTTAAAAGAACCTTTTGTAATTGAAAGAATGGCACGGGCGGCTCGAATTGATACGCTGCCGGTGGTAAGAGATAAATCCTCGCTATGGAAACGAGAATATGCTCGTAGTATAATCAAAGATGCCCAAAAAGATTATCTCTTTGAAGTTTCTGAAGAAATGAAACGAAAATATTACAATGACAACATTGATGATTTTGTAACTGAAAATACAGTAAGTATTCAACAAATTATATGTGATGATTCTGCTTTATGTGAATTTGTCAGGGATCAGGCTTACTCCGGAATTGATTTCCTGAAATTAGCTTCTGAGTATAATCCCGGTAATTCACCTGATGAAAAACGTAAATTAGGAGATATCGGTCCTATCGGTCCTAAAGATATTGATCGTGCATTATATCGGAAAGCCCTAACAACAACAACCGGTGAAATTTCTAAACCGTTTAAATATAACGATAAATATTATATGTTTAAGGTTGTTGAGCGGTTTTCCTCGAGAACCTATGATCAGGCAAAATTTGAAATCGGTAAAAATCTTGAGTATGAACATGCCGTAAAATTCAAACGTGATTTCCAAATTAGTCTTCTCAAGCAATTTGGGGTTAAATATCCGAATAAACTCAATGATATTCATATGAGACCACTTGAGTATCGGACTGAATAAAAATGTCTGATACTGGGCAGATTAGTTTTCTGAGTGAGATTCTTAGAAAAGCAACTCATACCGGTGCTTTAATTATCCCGGTTGGATATTATTTTTTAGATATTTCCAAACCACAAATGCTCATACTTATGGGTGTCGCTTTAATTTTGGTTTTATCTGCAGACATCTCAAGGTTAAGAAATTGGTCATTTTGGACTGAATTTGCTCAAAAATATTTATCATCCATGGTACGCAAACATGAATCAAAGGGTGATTTTACCGGTGCAACTTATATCCTAATTTCAATTATTCTAACAGTGGCATTATTCCCTAAACCAATAGCAGTTACAGCCTTAATTTATATCATGGTTGGCGATACCTGGGCGGCGCTAATTGGGCGAAGATACGGGAAACATAAAATTATAAATAATAAAACAATTGAAGGCTCGGCCGCATTTTTAATAAGTACTTTAATTGTTGCCATATTTGCTCCCGGGTTGACACTTTTTGTCGCAGTTTTCGGCTCTGTTGTCGCAACTGTAACGGAAGCAATGCCTTTGAAGATTGATGATAACCTGACCGTACCGCTTATCTCGGGTCTAAGTATGATGCTGTGTCAAAAAATATTGATGAGTTTGTGAAATAGTTGAAATAAAATCTTGATAGCTTCGTATAATAATTGTATGATAATAACAAGAGAGGGATTCTCAACATCAATTTGGAGGGAAATAGATGTCCAAGGGAAAAGTTAAGTATTTCAACGACCGCAAAGGGTACGGGTTTATTTCAAGCGATTCAGAGGATGAAAATGTCTATGTCCATTATTCAGACATAGATATGGATGGATTCCGCACTTTGAAAGAAGGGCAGGATGTGCAATTTGAAGTTGTTGATTCTGACGCTGGTCTTAAAGCGCAACATGTTCGACCAGCTGAATAAACAAATTACCACCTAAAAAAAACCGCTCTTTTGAGCGGTTTTTTTTGTACTAAATTTATTACACTACTCTTGTAATAATTATTCATTATCATATATTCAGCCTATGAAAATAATAGATTTAAGATCAGATACCGTAACCCGTCCTTCCGCCGGGATGATGGATGCAATTGCTCACGCTAAATTGGGTGATGATGTATTGGGCGATGACCCGACTGTCAAAGAGTTGGAAGCATATATTGCCAACCTTTTTGACAGAGAAGCATCTCTTTATGTTCCCTCAGGAACGATGGCGAATCAAATTGCGCTCAAAGTTAACAGCCAGCCGGGATGGGAGCTGTTGTGTGAAAGAGAATGTCACATTGTAAATTATGAAGCTGCCGGACCGGTAATTCATTCGGGCTTACTTATCAATTTATTACAAACCGATCGGGGGATGATTTCGGCTGATGTTGTCCGGGAAAATTTCCGCCCTATAAATATTCACTGTCCTGAGACCAAAATGGTGGCTCTTGAAAATACTCATAATCGTCATGGGGGAACAGTTTTACCTCAGGATGAAATTTTAAAAGTGCGTGAAGTTTGCGATGAGCTTGGTCTGATTTTCCATCTTGACGGCGCCAGAATTTGGAATGCGCATGTTGCTACCGGAATATCATTGGTGGAACTAACTAAACCGTTCCATTCTGTTTCAGTCTGTTTATCTAAAGGTCTGGGAGCTCCAATCGGCTCAATGATTTTGGGTACGGTTGAATACATTGAAAAATGCCGCCGGGAACGAAAGATTTTTGGCGGGGGGATGAGACAGGTTGGGTTAATTGCTGCAGCCGGTCTTTATGCGGTTAAAAATAATATTTCTGGTCTGTCAAACGATCACACCAACGCCAAACTACTCGCTAACGAACTAAATGAAATTGATAATTTCAAGGTTGATACTTCCCGGGTTGATACTAATATTATTTTAGTTAATATCACCAATGAAATGATGGCTGATCAGGTTCTTGAAAAAATGAAAGATGTTTCTGTTTGGGCGGTGCCGTTTGGTCCGAAAAAAATTAGATTCGTAACCCATCTGGATGTTTCGGAATCTGACTGTAAAGAAGCAGTGATGAGACTAAAGGGAATATTTTAAACTTCAAGCACTTCAAGCACTTCAAGTTTAGCCTGAATTGATTTTGCGTATCTTTGATCTTCAACCTGCACATGGTTCATAAACCATGTCCAGATAAATTGAAGTACTTCTTCGCAGGAAACTTCAATATTTTTTTCAATCTGATCATTATAATAAATTATATTTTGCATTAACTTTTGATGTTGTTTGATATGCTTTTTGATATCAGAGTAATTGTTTTCTCTCATATAATTTTCTTCTGCTTTAAAATGATGTTCTGCAAAAAATAGTAATGAATCAATAATATCATAAATTTCCTCATTTGATCCCTTTGAATGATAACAGGAATAGGCCATATTGAGGATTGTAATTAATTCTTTATGTTGTTCATCCAACAAATCATTGTATACAGTAAAGGTGTCGTTCCAGCTAATGAAGTAATTCATTTAGTTTTATGCAATCCTTAGGTGTTTATATTATTTTTATCGGTATATAATATGTGATACTTGACAGTCATTGGCAGCCCATCAAAAGATATTGAGTAATAGCATGTTACGGCTTTAAATGGACATCATTATAAACTACAATCAGCAGGAAATTTATAAATTTAGTTTTTATAAAGTAAAACAGAAGAGTTTTAAACTCAAATCTGTTGATTATCAATCATATACAAAAAAACACTTGCGTTAAGGGGATTTTCCCAATAATATTGCCTTTGCCAAATGCGGGAGTAACTCAGTTGGTAGAGTCACAGCCTTCCAAGCTGTTGGTCGCGAGTTCGAACCTCGTCTCCCGCTTTTTTTTAATTCTCCACGATATTTATTTTATTGAAATTGACAAATCAATCTTTCATGCACAATTATTGGGCAATCATAAGAATAATACTATTATCTATTGACATTAAAAGCGTATTGTTGATATATTTAAGCATTGTTGTAATACGGATTATAATAATTATTCAATAATTGTATGATTATTGAACAGATTGTCTAACCTTTGTAAGGTTATTACCGAACTATTTTACAATAAGGTTATATTTTATTGAAAAAAATGATATTTTTTCAAAATATGCCTTGACTTGTCGGCTCGTAACTATATAATAGAGCTTGCTTAAAGGTGATTTAGCCTTTTTTTTTGCTTATTAATGTTATTTCGGAAGCTAAATCGCCCAGATAGCTCAGTCGGTAGAGCACATCCTTGGTAAGGATGAGGTCACCAGTTCAATCCTGGTTCTGGGCTTTAAAAAATTTTTTTGGAGGATTGCGAGAGCAATGGCTAAGGAGAAATTTGAACGGACAAAGCCCCACGT
>CBDVDR010000011.1:0-107722 GCA_965372795.1 uncultured bacterium | reverse complement strand
ATGCCATCCTGATAACTCTCGTCATGAGCATAAAAGACGGGTGGAAGCATATTAAGCTTTCTTAATAATTAGTGTTCGCCACTCATTATCAGGCACTGATTCAATCTTATTCAGATTTAGTTTTGCAAGAGCTTCACGAATTACATTTTCATCCTGTTCAAGAAGACCTGATAAAACCAAGATTCCATTTTGCCTGGTCAACTTGTTCAATTGATCAAGCATTTCAAGAATTGTCTTTCTAATAATATTTGCACAGACAAAATCATACGGTTTATCATCAATACATTTTTCAATCGAACCATGAATAATTTCATTAGGAGTCTTTATTTGATTTATAATGAAATTCTCTTCTGTATTTTCTGTAGAAAGAATATCATAATCTACCGCCTTGATAAACGAAGCACCCATTTTTCCGGCAAGGATACTTAGAATTCCAGAGCCACATCCTAAATCAAGAAAGTTACTTCCGCTTTGGAAGTTATTATATATTACCTTCAGACAACTTCGGGTAGTTTCATGAGTACCGGTGCCGAATGCCATTTTAGGTTCGATGATAATTTTATGTTGAGCCTTAAATTCTGTTTTATCCCAGGTTGGGTAAACTACTATATCATTTCCAATCCAAACCGGTTTGACAGATTTTTTATATTCTTCTTCCCAGGCAACATTTTTTATCAAACTTTTATTTATCTCCGGAACAAGTTCAAAGTCTGATTTATGTCCATTAAAAAAGTCTTTGATTAATGCTATTGAAGAAGTTTCCGTTTCTTCAGGAACATAAAATTTGATAAGAGTAATGTTGCTGCCCTCTTCATCTTCAAGAACAATACCGTTTGTTATGTTATTGATGATAAAGTCACAGACCAATTCAACCTGTTGATTCGGAATTTCAATCGTAAGTTCCGAATATGATTCGATTGCATTTGATTTTTGATTCATACGCCTAAGGTCTCTCGTAATTTCTTGAAAAACGATTTACTCCCTTTGGGAGGTTTAAATGAATCAGCATCCTCAAGTTGTTTCAGAAGTTGCTTTTCATTGTCATTTAATTTATCCGGTACCCAGACAACCACTCTTACAAGTTGGTCACCTTTACCGGAACGATTTAAATGTCCAATTCCTTTACCTCGCATTTTTAGAATCTTACCGGGCTGAGTTCCTGATGGCACTTTCAATAGTTCTGTACCTTCCAAAGTCGGAACAGATATTGTACCACCAAGAGCCGCTGTGATAAAAGAGACCGGGATATCACACATAATATTATCAGCATGCCGGGTAAACATATCATGTTCTGTCTCATCAAAGATTACAATTAAATCCCCCGGTTGACCATTATTAGGAGCAACATTACCCATATTTTCAATGGTCATATAGTTACCGCTGGAAACTCCGGCCGGAACATTGATATTAACTTTTGAGGAACCACGAACTCTGCCTTCTCCCCGGCAGGATTTACACGGATTAGAAATAACTTCACCGGCTCCGCGGCAAGTGCTGCAGGTTGTTACCTGTTGCATTGTTCCCAGAAAAGTACGAGTTACAGTTCTTACCTGACCGGCGCCTTTGCACTGGCCGCAGGTCTGTTTTGAAGAACCGGCAGCCACACCGGAACCATCACAAGTATCACAAGAAACAACCCGATTGACTTTAATGGATTTTTCAACACCATTTGCGATTTCATTCAGGCTCAATTTTAGTTTGATACGGAGATCTTCTCCACGAGCCCGTCGACGCGATTGTCCGCCGCCACTGTCCATTCCAAAGATATCCTCAAAAATCGAACCGCCGCCACCACCGCCGCCGCCGAAATCACGCATAAAGGCGCGCAGAGCGTCATTCAGATCAAATCCACCGCCAAAGCCTTGCCCGCCAAATCCACCGGCAGACTGATCAACGCCGGCATGACCGTACTGTTCGTACATTTGTCTTTTTTGAGGGTCTTTCAGAACCTCATAGGCTTCGGTAGCTTCTTTAAATTTTTCTTCCGCTTCTTTATTATCCGGATTTCGATCAGGATGATACTGCATCGCTTTTTTACGATAGGCAGATTTTATCTCGGCATCACCAGATGAGTGGTCGATGCCGAGAATTTCAAAGTAATCTCGCTTAGCCATTCAGCTACTTTTTATCTTCATCTACAACTTCAAAATCAGCATCAACTGCTCCGCCATCACCTTGTGTTGAGTCGTCAGATTGAGGTTGTTCTGGTTGTGGTTCAGCCTGCGGACCTGCTTCGGCACCCGGTGCCTGTTGATCCTGGGTCTGCTTATACATTTCTTCTGCTAATTTATGCGAAGCCTGCATAAGGGTTTCTTTTGCTGTATTGATCTCTTCAAGAGAATCACCGGGAATGACATCTTTTAGTTTTTGAATAGCTTCTTCAATATTCTTTTTTTCTTCGTCTGTGATCTTGTCACCAAAATCTTTTAATGACTTTTCACTGGAATAGACAAACTGATCAGCCTCATTGCGAGCCTGGATTAGTTCGGCTTTCTTTTTATCTTCTTCAGAATATTTATCAGCATCATTAACCATTTTATCGATATCTTCATCGGATAATCCGGATGAAACTTCAATTCTGATCGACTGCTCTTTGCCGGTTGCTTTATCCTTTGCACCAACATGAACAATTCCATTAGCATCAATATCGAATTTTACTTCGATCTGTGGAACGCCTCTGGGAGCATTAGGAAGCCCGACCAGATCAAAACGCCCCAGAGTTCGGTTATCTACCGCCATCTGGCGTTCGCCTTGAAGTACAAGAATTGATACAGCGGTTTGGTTATCAGCCGCGGTTGAGAATATTTGTGACTTTGTTGTCGGGATAGTGGTGTTGCGTTCAATCAGTTTGGTCAACACACCGCCGAGAGTTTCAATACCAAGTGATAACGGAGTAACATCCAGAAGAACGATATCCTGCATATCACCGGCAAGAACACCGCCCTGAATTGCAGCACCGATGGCAACAACTTCATCAGGATTTACACCTTTGTGAGGTTCTCTCCCGAATAGTTCTTTTACGGTTTCGATAATCTTCGGTACTCTGGTCATGCCACCGACCAAAACAACTTCATCAATATCACCAAACGTCAATTTAGCATCTTTGATTGCATTTTGACACGGCTGCATGGTTCTGCGAATCAGATCATCACAAAGTTGCTCAAACTTGGCTCTGGTAAGAGTCAGGTCAAGATGCTTTGGACCGTCTTTATCAGCAGTGATAAACGGTAAATTGATATTAGTCTGCAAAGTTGTCGACAATTCAATTTTGGCTTTTTCTCCGGCTTCTTTTAAACGCTGCAGAGCCATTCTGTCTTTGCGAAGGTCAATGCCGTTAGATTTCAAAAATTCTTCAGCCAGCCAATCAATGATCTTTTGATCAAAATCATCACCACCAAGATGGGTGTCACCATTAGTGGCACGAACTTCGTAAACGCCGTCACCGATTTCTAAAACAGAGACATCAAAAGTTCCGCCGCCTAAATCAAACACAGCGATTTTCTGATTTCCTTTTTTCTGCAAACCGTAGGCCAGTGAGGCTGCAGTCGGTTCGTTGATAATACGAAGCACTTCCAATCCGGCAATCTTACCGGCATCTTTGGTAGCCTGTCTTTGTGAGTCATTAAAATAAGCCGGCACAGTAATTACAGCCTGTTTGACTTCTGAACCGAGATAACTTTCGGCAGACTTTTTTAATGCCTGAAGAGTTAATGCAGAGATTTCCGGAGGTGTATATTTTTTACCGTTGGCTTCAATTAAAACAGCACCTTTTTCATTTTCAGTAACGATATAAGGTACAATTTTTTCCTCGGAGGATACTTCATCATGCATCCGCCCCATGAATCTTTTTACCGAAAAGATTGTGTTTTCGGGATTTGTAACAGCCTGTCTTTTGGCTGCGGCACCTACTAATCGTTCACCATCTTTGGCAAACGCAACGATTGAAGGCGTAGTGCGAGCACCTTCCTGATTTGGTATTACTACCGGTTCCTGTCCTTCTAGTACAGCAACACAGGAGTTTGTAGTTCCCAGATCAATTCCAATGACTTTACTCATCTGTGTTTCTCCTTATAGTTAATTATTAATTTACTCATCTATATAAAAATTATTCAGTTTCTTTTTCTTTTTCTGCAGCACCCTTGCTTACCCCGACTTTGCTGTGCCTTAAAACTTTATTACCCTTTTTATAGCCTTTGTTAATCTCGACGGCAATTGATCCTTCTGGAAATTCCTCTGAATCAACCTGCATCAACGCCTCATGATAATTCGGGTCAAAACTTTCACCGATTGAATCTAAGGGAGTCACTTCATATTTTTTCAGCAGTTCTAACATCTGGTTATAAATTAGTTCAGTACCTTTAATCACCGTTTCAACATCAGCTTTTTCATCATTATGTTGAATCGCCCGCTCAAAATTATCTACAATTTCAAGAATCTGGGTTAATAGTCTTTCAATTGAAGCTTCAACCGTTTCATCATGTCTCCGGATCAATCTTTTTTTATAATTATCAAAATCCGCAACTGTTCGCAGAAGCTTGTCTTCAAGTTCAGCATTTTTCTGTTTCAGAATTTCTTCTTCCGAAAGCTTTTCTTCTTGAGCTACATCTTCTGAATCTATAACTTCAGCTTCTTTTCCATCTGTAAATTCAACTTCCACTTCTGTTTCAACCTTATTTTCATCTTTAGAAATATCTATAATTTTTTTATTCTTTTTCTTCTTACCCATTTCCAGGTTCCTTTTTATGATCGATTCCTGCTATCACTTCAGAAATTGTTCGAGCCGTGTATTCCACTACCGAGACGAGTTTCCGGTAAGGCATTCTTGTCGGACCGATAATTCCTATCGTACCGGAGATATTGCCAACTTTGTATGATGATGTTACCAGCGAGCAACTCATTATTTCATTAAATTTGTTTTCTTTGCCAATTGTAATCAGAATTCCTTCACTTGAGGCATTCGAAAGGAAGTCAGAAATAACGGTCCCGTTTTGAAGCATCTTCATCAATTCGGTAGCTCTTTCGATATTTGAAAATTCCGGTTGTTCGAGAAGTTTTTCTATACCGGCAATTTGAATATCTTCGGTTCTGTCTTCAGTCCAAATTTTTTCTTTTGAGTCAATAACCAGTTTGATCAAACGACCATGCCCCGCAATATCTGCCATCCGTTCTAAAATTGTTGTTTTGATTTGTCCAAGGGTCAAACCCGCCAATCGTTCATTTAGAATCTGCTCAAAGAGGCCTAATTCTATATCTGAGATTGCTGCCTCAATTTCAATAATCACCGAACGGGCAAGCCCGGATTCTACCACGACAACCGCCATGATTCTTTCTGAACTAACCGGGATCAGATTTATATGCTTCAGAATGCCCTCTTCAAAACGAGGCGCTATTGTCACTCCAAGTTGATTTGTTATCTCTCCTAACACATTACAGGTCTGTCCAAGAATTTCTTTTATACCTCGACCCTCTTTTAAGACCGCCTGACTAATCAAATTCTTTTCAGATTGAGATAAACTATCCGGTTTGAATAAATAATCTACATAAACCCGATAACCTAAATCAGTCGGAATGCGACCTGCAGAGGTATGCGGCTGGGTTACCAGTCCAAGTTCTTCCAAATCTGACAGCGTATTTCTAATCGTAGCCGAAGAAATACCCATTTTAAACTTATTAGCAATTACTCTTGATCCTACCGGATCAGCCGAGTCGATGTAATAGTTTATCAGATTCGCCAGAATCTTTTTTTCACGCTCTGTTAAGTTCTCAAACGCCATAGAATCAACACTTTCGCAATACTGCCATTATGACAGCCACCATGGCAGTCACTTCGTAATTTATGACTTTTATAACATTAGTCAAGAGCAGTGGTTCATATTTTTTTGGTTATTATTCGATTTCCATAAAAAAAACCGGTAAAATACCGGTTTTTTATCATAATATATCAATTACTATTTTTTTGGTTTCTTTTTAGTCTTTTTCTTAGGAGCCTTTTTGGCAGACTTTTTAATCAGTTTTTCTTTGCGGTCATCAATTCCATTTTTATTCTTATCAACAAATTTATCAAACTTCTTTCGCGATTTAACTATTTTCTTAGAACTTGCTTTCTTTACTATTTTGGGAACAGCCTTCTTTTTTGTTACCACTTTTTTGGATGTGCTTTTCTTTTCTTTTTTCTCAACCGCCCAAACATTGCCAACGGCTGAGCTTAAGAAAATCACACACAATATATAAGTAAATATTTTTTTCATAATCGACTCCTACCTATTAGATATAGGTATTATCGGTTCTTTGCAATTATAATTTTATCTTCTTTTTCCTTTTGATTTTTTAGAAGATTTCTTCTCTTTTTTACTATCACTATTACTGGAAGATTTAGTTCCGCCCGATTTAGAAGATTTGGCCGTCTTTGTAGTTTTGTACGACTTTGCCGACGAATCTGATTTCTTGGTGCTTCCCTTATATGAAGAGCCACCCTTTTTGGATGACCCCGTCTTTTTCTGGTAGTAACCTGATGACTTAGTCGAAGTTGAGGTTTTAGTTCTCACTTTAGATTTAACATTCGATCTTTTGGAAGTCGTCGTCTTATAAGAACCAGATGAACTGCCTTTTGATTTTATTGAATTTCCGGTAGTGTAGCCGCTTCTACTTCCTTTTCTATTACTCGACTTAGTAGTTTTATATGTAGATGTTTTCGATCTTTTAGTATTCGTTTTGGTTACAACACCAGAAGTTTCATAGCCACGTTTACTTTTAACAAGCTTACTGTTTCCGCGAGAATATTTCTTAGTTAAACCCGATAGAGTTTTATATGAATTAACATTACCAGTCTTAGTTAACACTTTACCAGTATTCTTGACTTTTAGAGAAGCCTTCATGCTTGCAACTTTTGTTTTATAAGTCGGATAACCATGTTTCGAAGGATTCCTGTACCCAACATTGCGAACTTTCTTATATTTTGAGTATGTGTTTTGAGAAGTTCTGATAATGGTTCTATTAAGGATTACGGTATTATAATGGGTCACATGAATATTGGACTCCCAGCAATATCCATAACGGTCATAAATAGAGAAGGTATGCCATCCGACATATATGCGCGGAATATATAGCGGGGTTATGCCCCAGTAAATTCCATCAACATAAACAGTCGCCCCCCAGGGGTAGTCAAAATAAACATTACTGCTAAGAGTCCAGCTTGGATAAACCGGTTGGTAGGTTGGATGAAAATAATTTTGTTCCCATTCATTAACATAAATAGTAGTCCGATCAAAGGCAAATTTCTGACCATCGTACCTTACGAAATAACGTCGGTTTAGATAATCCATAAATTCATGACGGTCTTCCCAATCAAACAGGACACCCGAATTGCCATACCAGTTCGGAATCGGAAATCTTTCCCGTGAAGCGATAATCTGAATCGATTCAACTCCTTCTGGACCGGTTACGACCAGATCATAATCATCATACCCATCAGGTAACCGGTAGGTGACCCCTTCCCTTACAAAATTATCCTGCTCTGTCGAGGACGGGAATAAAAGGTTGACTCGACCTTTGGTATCTATTGAATAGATTGCAACAAAAGCATCATGATTGACCCTGAATTTCATAGAGATATTATCACCTTCATAATACTCTCCATCGCTATGATTGGTCCAAAGCTCTGCATCCAGATAACGATCAATGCGGATTTCCTTGGGTTCATTATTGTACTCATAACGACTGATTTTATCATAATCCTGTGCTTGAGCACCCACAGCCAATAACATTAAAGCAACTATTGTGCTTACCATTTGTTTTTGATATTTGCGTAACATAATTTTCACATCCTTTCTTTACCAGACCAACTATTGTCCGTCAGAGGTAAAAATGATAGTTTGTGAGGTTTCTTCGTTTTCTTCCGGAGGAAGAACTTTCAATTCTCTATTATTAGGGACTGTTTGATAAGCCCACTCAAATTTTATTGCATTAGAATTAGGGAATTTCTGAATTGCACGAACCTTTGCATAATTTTCATTATCGGTCCAAAGCACATAAGTATGTCCGAGTATAAGTTCCATATCAACAAATGAAGACCAGCCGGTATCTGGAGCAAAACCGATATCTTCAAAGTTATAAGTGAAACCCATATCCTGAACATCAATAAATGTATTTCCAACTGTCAAAAAATGAATATCAATTTCATCATCATAAACTAAATAAAAATCAGCAGCCGGAGAGTCAAAACTGACGACTGTTTCAGTTTCAAGATTGAAGCCTGAGAGTGACCCGTCAAATGAAACCGGATAAAGAGTTACTCCTCCATCTGGACGAGGAGTATCAAATACAGGTTCAGCCGAAAGGTCAGAACTCTGGCCAGACAGATCTATAGTTCTAATGGCGTAAAAATAAGTCTTGCCATTGCTAACTTTGGTATCAACAAATTCATATATAAGCAGATCTAAATTCGAATTTTGAACAGCATCCACTCTACCGATTTCAACATAATTGTCAAACTCTTTAAAAGAACGCATGACAACATATTCGTCAAGATCAGCTTCGTATGGTCCGTTCCAATAAATATAAACTGCTTCATCACCGGTTATCGAGTAGACTCCCTGGGGAGCAGCCGGAGCCGGGTTAAGAATAACATTATTGGATTCACAACCACTTATAGCAAAAACTGCTATCAGAATTATCATTATCAAAAAGTTCTTTTTCATATTGAGGTCCTTTCTAAAATAAATATTCACATCTGCTTAGATATATAACAAAATTCATGCCAAAGTCCGTATCATGTTGCATAGCATTACGATAGAATTATACTCCAGACTCACGGAAGCCTGCTATGCACAAATTTTGTGCGTCTATGCAATTCTAAAGCACAATTATTGTGATAAGTTGATTTAATTTGAGGATTTAGAGATACTATATTCTTTGATTTTGGCTCTGAGAGTATTGCGATGAATTCCCAGTTTTTCGGCACATAAACCCATATTCCAATCAAGAGATTCCAAAGCATTTTTAATATGGATTTTTTCAATGTCAGCTAATGGCACGATTTTGCCATTTTGGATCATTTCTTTTTCTTTGATCACTAAACCGGTAAGGTCTTTTGACGTGATATAATCTGTGCGGGACAAAACAATTGCCCGTTCAATGATGTTTTCTAACTCGCGCACATTACCGGGCCAGGAGTACGCTGTCAACATTTCAGCTGCAGAACTATCAATCCCATTTATCTTTTTTCCAATTTTGCGAGAATACTTTTCAATAAATTTTTCTGCCAAAAGTAAAATATCAACCGTGCGTTCTTTAAGTGATGGCAGATGCACTCTGATAACATTCAGGCGATAAAATAAATCTTCTCTGAAATTTCCATCTTTAACCAGTTGTTCTAAGTCCCTGTTCGTAGCCGCAATTATTCTAATATCAAGTTCAATCTCTTTAACCGAGCCTAAACGTTCTATCATTTTCTGATCAAGGACCCGCAAAAGTTTTACCTGCATCGAAAGAGGCATATCTCCGATTTCATCTAAAAACAGGGTTCCCCCTTCGGCAAGTTCAAATCTCCCCGGTTTGGATTTTTCCGCACCGGTAAAGGCGCCTTTTTCATATCCAAACAGTTCTGATTCGAGCAGTGTCTCTGGAAACGCAGAACAATTTATAGCAACCAGTCTTTTTTCAGCACGATCTGATAGAGCATGAAGAGCTCTGGCGACCATCTCTTTACCGGTTCCTGATGGACCTGTTACTAATACAGTAGCATCCTTTTTTGCAACCAGAGCAATCAGCTCTTTAATTTTTTTTATAGACTCTGACTCACCAATCATTTCTGACTCAGGGAAAACTTCTGCCAGTCTTTCCTGCATAACTTTATTATCAACGATCAGCCGGTTTTGTTCAGCTGCTTTCTCAAGTTTTATAAGAAGTTCACCAAGATCCTCAACCGGTTTTGTCAGATAATCAAATGCGCCTGCTTTCATTGCCTCGACGGCGGTGTCAACCGATCCGAAGGCAGTCAGCATAATAACTTGAATAAACGGATTAATTTCTTTAAGCTTGATGAGAAGTTCTATCCCATTCATACCGGGCATCTTAATATCCAACAATGCTAAAGAGGAAAAGAAATTATGATATTGCTCGAGGGCACTTTCACCACTGTCAGCAGTACTAACCTGATAGCCCTTTTTTGATAAAAAACCAGCTATTAACTCTCGCTGTTTTGGTTCATCATCAACAATTAATATTTTTGTTTTGTGCATGATTTTTAAACGGCAATAAAAAAACCCGTCATTAGTAATGACGGGTTAATTAAAATATCTAACAATTATTCATCTGATCCAACAAGAACCCTTATACCCAGACTTAAATTGTAAACAGAAATATTTTCATTAAAATCGTATTCCTGATCAAGGTATGTGGCAGTTACATTACTGGTAGAGGCTCCGTGATAAGTTCCTTGAATAAACAAGCCGCTATAATCGGATGTGAAGTAAAACAATCCTAATGAAACTCCATAAGCAATACCGGGACCATAAGAAGTTAAGTGGTATCTGTCCTGAGTCGGATTTGATACAAAAGTTGAAAATTTTGGATTTTCAAGTCCTACATGTACTCGAACATAAGGTTCAAGATTACCTTCAGTCGTATGAATATATTTTAAAAATAAATTCGGATTATAGAGTCTATGTGATGATGATGAAGCAGCCGGAGAATCAACATCAAATCTTTGATAGGTGAAATTAAAACCGGTTGAAAAATTGGAAGTTACAAAATAACCTATGTCCAGCCCCATATTATAACCATTTGAAGCATTTAGTCCATCATTCCACTCAGTTATACCACCGGTTGGACTTGCAAAACCGGAATAGAAAGAGATTTCAAGAACATCCTTTTCAATTTCCTCATCTTGAGCAACTGCGGTTATGTTTATAGTTAGAATAAATAAAAGAAGACCAAAGATTGCTAACTTTCTCATTTTCTATCCCTCAAAATAAATTATTCTATACTTCAAAATTAGTGTCAAATATACCAGAGACAGTCTTATTTGATATACTTAAAAAGTCAATAAATAAGCTCTTAGAGCCTTTGTCAACTGATAATTCGGTTATTTAGATATGACGCATATCCACCCTAAAAAGTTAAACAAAAAAAACAGTTGAAAAATATCCTCAAAATGATATACTTTCTAATCTCAAATGTGATTACAGGATTAAAAAAGGTTTATTATGAATATCTTAGTTATTGGGTCGGGGGGAAGAGAACACACACTTATCTGGAAAATAAAACAATCCAGAAAAATCGACAAAATTTATTGTGCTCCCGGTAACGGCGGTATCTCTAAAATTGCAAAGTGTGTTAACATTAAAGATAATAACATTAAAGCTCTGGCAGATTTTGCAACTCGGAATAAAATCGGCTTAACGATAGTTGGACCCGAAACACCTCTGGCAGCTGGTATTGCTGATGAATTCGCAAAGCGTAAACTTAAAGTATTTGGTCCCGACAAAAAAGCAGCTCAACTTGAGAGCAGCAAAGTTTACTCAAAAGAATTTATGCGGAAATATCATATCCCCACCGCGCCTTTCAAAGTATTCAGTTCGGCTGCTGAAGCGATTGGTTTTTGTAAGACGGTTGAATTTCCAGTTGTAATAAAAGCAGATGGATTGGCAGCCGGTAAGGGTGTTCTTATTGTTAAGAGCTTTGATGAAGCGGTTTCAGCCATTGAAGATATCATGGTAAAAAATGTATTCGGGGATGCCGGCGAGAGAATTATTGTTGAGTCATTTATGCAGGGTCAGGAACTCTCGATAATGGCTTTTACCGATGGAAAAACAATCCTCCCTCTACTCCCAAGTCAGGACCATAAACAGGCTTTTGATGGTGATCGCGGTCCTAATACGGGTGGTATGGGTGCCTACAGCCCGACCACACTGGCAACTAAAGAAGTCATGAGTAAGATCATGGAATATGTTTTACAGCCCACTGTAATTGGGCTTCAAAAAGAAGGAATCAATTATAAAGGTATTATTTATGCCGGTCTGATGCTTACTGATCAAGGTCCAAAAGTACTTGAATATAATTGTCGTTTTGGTGATCCGGAGACTCAAGTGGTTCTCCCCCTTCTAAAAACTGATCTGGTAGAGATCATGCTCGCCACTGCAAATAAGAAACTTGGATCTATTCAGAAACTTAACTGGCGCCAGGAAAGTGCTGCTTGTGTTGTAATGGCTTCCAAAGGCTATCCCGGTAAATATTCAACCGGACTTAAAATTAGCGGGTTGCCAAACAAGCCTGATGACAATTGTATTGTCTTCCATGCTGGAACAGTAAGAAACGAAAATAATTTCGAAACATCCGGTGGAAGAGTTCTTGGCGTCACCGGGATAGATCGTAATCTACAGCAAGCCTTAAACAGGGCTTATCGAATGGTAAATCGAATCAAATTCGAAGGAGCCAGATATCGTAAAGATATTGGTTTCAGAGTTTTAAATGTACAAGGGAAAAAATAAAATGCCAAAAGCCTTAATTGTCATCGGTTCAAAATCCGATTCAGAGTATTCAGAAATCTGCGCTAAACAACTTAATGAACTTGGAATTGAATCCTCAATTGAAATTTCTTCTGCTCATCGTCATCCTGAAAGAACCAAATCAATAACTGAAAATGCAGAAAAAGACGGTTTTGATGTTATTATTGCAATGGCTGGTTTATCAGCAGCCCTTCCGGGAGTTGCAGCCGCTCATTCAAATTTACCTGTAATCGGAGTACCATTACCGGCTGCTCTAAATGGAATGGATTCTTTGCTATCAATAGTGCAAATGCCTCCGGGGATACCAGTTGCATCAGTAGCGATAGGTAAACCAGGCGCAAAGAACGCAGCTGTGCTGGCTGGCAGAATTTTAGCCTTAAAGTATCCCGAAATTAAGCAAAAACATGAGAATTATCGAAATTCTCTATAAATTTCCTGAACGGATTTCTTATAAAAGCGTTATAATCTATGAATATATATAATACTATTAAAGGAGTGTATATGGTTGAACCCAGAAAAAACTGGTTATCCCCGATTCTGTTCTTAATTGTTTTCTGTCTTATGGCTATTGCATCAACTGGCTTTGCCGATGCTAACAAATCTAAAGAACATTACAATGTCGGTATCAAAGCAAAACAGGAAGGCAAAATTGACGCTGCAATATTAGCATACAAAGCTTCTATCGGCGAAGACCAGAGTTACGTCGATCCTTATATTAATTTAGGCGCTATTTATTTTGAGCAAAAAGAATATGATAATGCCATGGATATGTTTAAGAAAGCAACTGAGATTGATGCTTCAAACGTTGAAGCATTTTCCAACCTTGGCAGTATTGAATTAAAATTAAAAAAATACACTGAAGCAGAACAATCTTTCAAAGCTGCTCTGGCTTTAAAACCTGATAACAGTGATCTGTTAAAACAGATGGGTAAAGTTTATTATTATAAACGCAATTATTCTGAAATGGTTGATGCCTTAGCTAAATGCCATGAAACAGGCGGCGGCGATCAGTTGACTTATTTTATGCTTGGCAAAGGTTATCAAAAACTAAATAAATCAGCTCAGGCGATACCGGCATTAAAAAAATCGGTTGAACTTAAAAGTAAAAACTACAATGCTCATTTTGCTCTTGGTCAAATATATTTAGGTCAGGAAAAATATAAAAGCGCTTCCAAATCTTTTAAAGCGGCTTTAAAGGCTAACCCTAAAAAGTATCTTGCCGCTTATAACTATGCTATCGCAGTTGAATCAAACGACCCCGATAATGTCGGTGTTAATATTTCTGCTTGGCAGGATTTTGTGAAAATTGCAAAAACAAATTCCAGAGCCAAAGCCCAGTTAACACAGGCTAAACAGCATATTAAAGAATTACAGGAATTAAAAGAAGCCAAAGATTTACAGTAAGTAAATAAATGATTTGTAATATTAAAAACCCCGATTTTTCGGGGTTTTTTTTATATAAAAAAAACGCCGATGATTCGACGTTTTATTAAATGACACGATTAGCTTAATTAGTTAATTATCAAATTCCACTTTTTCAAAATCATCCCAATCAATCTCAATCTCTTCTCCATCATCAAGAAAGATAATAATTCCCTTATTGTCATCATCAACATCATTAGAACCGCTAAGTCTGAAACTTCTTCCATCCAAAACAGTAACTATTGATGATTTATAAGAACGTTTTTCGATTGATTTAATCTTACCAAATTCTATATCAAAAGCGATCTTCCTGAAATTGCCATCAAGGAGTTCCCAAGTGTATTCTTCATCGTCGTCCCATCTGATTCTTCCAGTGAATTCATCGCCATCTTCTGTATATACAGTACCCTTAAGAGGTTTTCCGCCGTCAAATTGAGAATATTTAATTTTTTCAGAAGGTTCATAAAATTTAACATTATCAAATTCATTCCATTTAACAATAATTTGACCAAAAGAAGGATCAGATACGATTATACCGCTATTGGATTCATTAACATCATTGGTTCCTTTGAGCAACAAATCATCACCATTTTTAAGAATAACCGTGGCACCGCTTGAGCTATAACGTTCAATAGTGTCAATTTTACCGAATTTAATTTTACGTGATCGTCCTTTATTGTCACCATCAAGAATATCATTATAAAATAGCTCATCAACATCCCAGCAAATAAAACCTGTAAATTCATCACCGCGTCTGGTTGTTAGAGTCCCGTATAGTCGATCGCCAAAGACAGAATTGAAATTATCATCAGAATCTGAGAATTCAATCATTTCGATATCGTCCCAAACCAGTTCAATTTCACCTTCGTTTTCATCTTCAATAACTATCTCACGAATCGAAGTACCAATGTCGGTTGAACCGTTATACATCTCAACTTGTTCGCCGCTTTTCAAATATAACATAGCGCTATTATCATCCAGCACTTCAAGCTTTTCAATATGACCAAATCTGATTCCTGATTGAGCATTACCTGAATAATAAACCGACCCTCCGGTTCCAACTGAAATACCGAATATTTCAAAATTGGATCTTCTCCGGCTATATTTTCTCTTACTTCTTCTATCGCGACGGTCCATTTCTTTGGTGCCATCGAGTACATCAACCCAATTGCCTTCATTTTTATCCCACCGAATTGGACCTTTAAAGGTATCTCCATCAACGGTTGTTATTTTTCCATAAATTCTTCCATTATCCTTGGCATAAGAGAAAGCCGCAATTAGCAAAATTCCGGCTAGGACAATTGTAAGAAATTTGATATGTCTCATCTTTCCTCCTCAAAGAATGCATTTAATCTGCTTTTAAGTACGGTAAATGTGGGTAAAAGTTACTTTTTATGCATTATTAATTGAATTAAATTGCGAATTTACTTTAAGAAGATCATTTTTTTGACTGCTTGATAGCCATTTGACTGAAGTCGATAGAAATAGATACCTGATGGAGCCTGACGTCCGGATTGATATCGCCCATCCCAATTGATCACATGAGTTCCGGGAGATATGCCAAACTGCTGAAATTGCCTAATATTCTGTCCCAAAACATTGAAAATTTCAAGAGTTAAATCACCGGACTGTGATAATTCAAAACTGATAATAGTTTCACTATTGAAAGGGTTTGGATAATTTTGTTTAAGTGAAAATTCATAGGGTAAATTTGTTAGCAAATCATCTTCAACGGCGGTCGGAATGTTACTTGTAACTTCACCCGATATCACTTCGAGATCAACAGTGTCATTCAACGGCGTAATTAGATATGGACTAAGTTGATTTTCTACTATCGCATTAAAGACAGATAATCCTTCAAATATATTTGCCGTTACCCAAATATCACATAGAAAATAAATACCGGGATTAAAATAGTTGTTTTGTTCATTAGTTGTTAATTGAATAATTAAGCGATCTGATTCAGAAGTGTTGTAGCTTAAATCGGATGGCACGGCTATAATGTCATCGCTAAACAATAATGAGTCAATTTGTATGACTTCTTCGTCATATTCTAACGGCAGACTTAGCTCTGTATATTCGTTGGTAAGGTTGAGACTGATTCTAATTTTGGTTGGTTCAAATGGTTGAATTTGAACAGATTCGATTATAACTGTATCTATACTGTTTGGCAGGATTGGAATATCAAGTATCGTTAAAGAAACATTGACGAAGTATGGTGAATTTATAGCTGAATTGTCTGTGATACTGATTACTCCGTTATATTCACCAATATTCAAATCATTGTTATTTAATCTAATATAAAGAGTATCATTATCAACGCCATTGGAGGGTGAAACATTCATCCAGGAATTTTGAGTAGACGCCTGCCACATTAAATTTGCCCCACCCCTGTTTTCAATCACAACAAAGGTGTCTACCAATGAAGGCTCACTGGTAATAATTTCAATAGCTTGATCAATTGTAAAAATCTCCGGTTTATCGTGCAAATTGAAAATAAACGGAATTACGATGGGACTATTGACGGCTGTCGCATCGGTAATTTCAATTGTTGCTGTGTATTCTCCCAATGCTAAATTTGGATCTGTGGTTGAGATAAACAGAGTGTCATTAGCCATCCCATTTGAAGTTACCATGAGCCACGGCACCGACGCCTGAGCTTCCCAGTTTAGAAACCCGACCCCGGAATTGGTTACAATTGTAAAAGTATCTTGTAGCGGCTGAAGAAAAGAAAATAAGTCGAAATAATTAGGCGTCACTTTGAGTTGTGATTGTTCAATCCAATTAATTACTACCGGGATTAATACTGAATCATTGATCGAGGCAGTATCCAATATTTTGATTTCGGCAATATTTAATCCTGTTGGAATTGATAATGAATCCAAAGTTAAAATTATTTGATCACCATCGCCCCCGCTTAACCTGCTTAATGATAACCAATCCTTATTTGACTCAGCCACCCAGTTTAGATTTCCTGTCCCCTCGTTACTGATTATCAGATTTAAATCAGGCAGATTTCTATTGAAAACTTCGGCATAAATAGAATCCGGAGTGACAGCGATGACAGGATGGTTTGGAAAAACTTCCAGTACAACCGAAATTGTATCTTTACCGATAATTCCTCCAGCCTCAAAAACTATTTCACTAATATGTAGGCCGGTATCCAATCCGATAATATCAGTTGAGATTTCAATATTTGATGGTGCGATACCAGAAGTTTCCGAAAGATTCAACCAGGGATCCAGACTATTGGCATTCCAATTTAAACTGCCGGTACCCAAGTTAAGAATACTGATTAGTTGACTCTGGCTATTATTCATCCCGTAAAAGGCTTTAAAATATAAACTGTCCGGTGTAACCGATAACTCAGGTGAAACAATTTTTAGTTCTACAATTACTATCGCTGATGAGTCATTGTTGATTGTATCAACGATTGTTAATGCTGTTTGATAGGTTCCATAGTCTATTGAAGTTGTATTTACCGATAATAATATTGTGTCCGGAGTTGTACCTTCACGAGGTAAAACAGTTAACCAATCATCTCCGCCGGTAATCACAAAACCGAGATTATTAAAACCGCCATGATCTACCTCCAACTCAATTGGTAACGGGAGCGGACCGCCAATGGGCATTTCAAATATTATTGTTTGAGGTGTCGCTATTATTGTCGGATCATTATATTTTGTGACAGAAGCATAAATATCAAAGTTACCATTTCTTTTATCAGACCAGGTTACATAGCGATAGGTACCGTCCAAAGCAACATCAGGATCAAACTGTGAAGAATCTTTATAACTGTTTGCCTGGAAATTTGTATCTCTAACATTTCCATCAACATCAATCATTTGGCCGATGATATCCCACGAATTTTCGGTTGAATCCGCCCAAATAATAGCAACATTCCCCATTCTATCAGCTGAAATCACAGCTTCCCGCTGGGCACTATTGGTGCTGTCATTGTTTATCAAAATTTCATCGGTGAGTGGAACCAACGAGGTGTCGTATCTTCTTGAAAAGATTTCCGGATTATCGGGATAATTCCCAAGCCTCCAGTCAACCCATACAACGGTAAAATGTCCTGAACCATCGGCTGAAACATCCGGGAAAGCTTGACGGGTTAACGTTTCATCTTCTGTTACCTTTGTGTTAACATCAATTTTGTTAGCAAATTTATCAAACCGCTGGATAAATATATCATCGCCGGTGCTGTCATTTCTATTGTCATACCAGGTTACAACGAACCAGCCTTCAGGAGCCATTGAAACTTTTGGAGCATGTTGTTGTGCTCTTACGGTATCATCGTTGATTAAGAAATTTACACCGATCAAAGTTCCATCAAATGTAAATAGCTGCCCAAACACATCCCAATTACCATCACGATTGTCCGCCCAAACAACAACCCCATCCCCTTGCTGAGAGATTGAAATATCGGGCGATTCCTTAATAGATGTAATTGACACATCTGTAAAATTCTGATTACTGCCTGCTTCTGAGACTAACGAATCAAAACCTTGAAAATATATATTCGGACTGGTTGGATAAGCTCCATCGCGATAATCAAGCCAGGTTAATGAATATCTGCCGAAAAGATCAATTCCTATAGCAGGATCAGATTGGTAAGCATTGTTCAGGTCATCATTAATTTTTCGATTTGACCCTACCTGAGATCCATTAACAGAATACTTTTGGATATAGATTTCAGCATTTCCACTACGGCGATCAACCCACGTAATTACAAAACTACGATCACCGCTTACAGCGATCCTCGGGTTAGTCTGTGGCAGGGATGTGATATCGCTGTTCACTTTAAAGTCTTCCAATTCAACTGTTTCGCCAATGTGAAACAAAACAGAGACTACTAATAGAAGAGCAATAATTTTACTACTAATTGTTTTCACTATTAATAGTAAGGCAAAAAAAATGCCCGTTTTGCAACGGGCATCAAACTTTTTAATAAACGGGTATTGTTGTGCTGTTCAACAGCTTAGTAAAGCATACATCTAAAATAAAACGAGGCTTACTCCTCCCGGTTTTTTAAAATGGAAATTATTTCTCATATTGTGAATAATAAATTCCAATAGGCATTACCTATTTATTTTTCTTTTTATGACGGTTGGCGCGTCTACGCTTTTTACGCTTATGTGTTTTAATCTTCTGGCGTTTGCGTTTCTTTCCGCTTGGCATCAATCCTCCACTATCTGTTAGATAGCCAACTTTGTAATCATGTTCTTAAACTCATTCGACGGTTTAAAGACAGGTACTTTTCTGTCTGGAACCGGAACAACTTCCCCAGTCCGGGGATTACGTGCTTTACGAGCTTTACGTAACTTAACTTTGAAAGTACCAAAACCTCTGATCTCGATATTATGACCGCCTTCAAGCGATTTTTTAACCGTGTCAAGAAATGAATCAACTACCACGGCCACATCGGTTCTGGTGAGGCCGGTCTTTTCGGCTACTTTTTCGACCAAATCAGCTTTCGTCACGACTACCTCTCCTGGCTATTTATTAATATTCCTATATTTTTTTCAATTCATAAAAGAGATACTTCACCGGGTGGTGAGGTAACCCTTTGTGATTCGTTATGATACGGAATTTTTCAAAGGAAGAAAAGGAAAAAATCATAAAATCTTCATTTTTTTTATGTTTTTTTCAATTATTTGCTATTTATACAAAAACAGCAACTCAGGTCCCGTTACAGAATTATCGAATTTTCTATCTAATTTTATAAGCAAACTTTCCATAAGATCAAATAAACCGACCTTTTTACGCTTGTATGGGCGCACTATGCTTGGTTTTCCCTTTATTTCGGCTAATTCGGCGGCAAGGTCAATAGCCTCATTGAGACCACCTAAAGTGTCAATCAAACCCAAATTAAGAGCTTGGAGACCGGTAAATATTGAACCATCTGCTAAAGGGTAAATCGCCTCAGGATCCATTCCGCGACCTTCAGCAACGGCTGCAACAAATTGTTCGTAAGTATCCATAACAACAGAGCGAAGCATAAGCTCTTCTTTTTTAGTCATTGAGCGGGAATAATTTCCAACATCTTTTAATTCCCCCGACTTTATAGTTTCAATTCCTACTCCAACTTTATCCATGAGTTTTTCAAAAGTGTTGAATTGAAATATTACTCCGATTGAACCGGTTACGGTTCCCGGATTAGCGATGATTCTATCAGCGGCACAAGCGATATAATAACCTCCGGATGCGGCAACAGAACTCATGGCGGCAACAATCGGTTTTTTCTCACTGGCATTTTTTAAAGAATTATATATCTCTTGCGAGATGGCAACTCCCCCACCCGGAGTATTGATATGAACAATTATAGCCTTGATAGAATTATTGTCAGCCCATTTGTCTACTTGTTTTACAACCGGTCGTCCCGAGATTTCATCCATGATGCCATACATTTCAACTATGCCGATCTTTTCACCAAATCCGGCAATATCATAATCACCGTCACCGGACATCAAGCCGATAAAAAACAATCCCATTATACCGAGGGCGATGAAAAACCCTACTGAGATTACAACAGCAACAATAACATCCCTTTTCTTTGCCATTTTGTAATCCTTATTTCATATAAATTTTAAGAGATTTCCCAACCTGAAGTTGATTCGGATTGGTTAAACCATTATTTGCCATAATTCTTGAAATCGATGTTTGGTATCTGCGGGCAATGCGACTAAGCGATTCACCCCGTTTTACTTTATGAACGATATAGTTAGGTGTCGTTCCGGATACAGTAAGTTTTTGTCCTGGGTAAATTCGACTGGAACGCCCAAGAGCATTTAAATTACGGATTTTACCGGTTGTTGTGCCAAACTTACGAGCTATATCCCAAAGAGTATCTCCGGATTTAACAACATAATTAGTAGTCTTAGTCGAATTTCCACTTGAGGAATTTGATTTATTGCTACTATTTCCAGAGCTGTTTGATGCATATACTTTTTTAGATTTAGCTGTTTTATTCTTAAGATTCTTGGCACTGGTCGGAATTTTCATTTTTTGTCCGACATAAATTCTTGAACCGCGCTCAATATAATTGATTCTTCTTAAGTCACTAACTGAGGTACCGAATGCCCTGGCAATATCCCACATAGTGTCGCCGGATCGCACAATATACATTGATTTTTTGGCTTCATAATCATTATAGTTCTTTTTGCGTGCCTTCCGATTATAGTTCCGATCAAGAGGAACCGGTACAATAATTTCTTTACCGGCATAGATACGAGAAGTTCGTTTTAAATTATTAGCTTCAAATATAGCATATTGTGAAACACCGTATTTAGAAGCAATCGTACTGACAGCTTCACCTTTTTTGATTTTATGTCTAACCCAGCTTGTCTCTTGGGGGGATGGCATCTTATCTAAAGCAGCCATAAATTTCTTGCTATCACCCTTCGGAATTTTTAAAGAATATTTTTTTGTATTAGGCGGAGTATAGTTTCTCAATAGCTCAGGATTTAATTCTTTTAACTTTTTAAGGGTGCAACCGAGTTCCTTGGCGACTACTTTAAGATCAAGACAACGGTCGATTAATACTTCATCCCAAACAATTTCGGGTTCAAATATATTTTCAGTAAATCCATAATATTCCGGGTCTTTGGCAATAACAGTTGCTGCCATAATCAGCGGGACATAATCCATTGTTTGCCGTTTTAATTTCATTTTCCAGAAATCGATAGTTTTCTGTTTTTTAATCGTTCTTCTTACCCGGCCCGGTCCGCCGTTGTAGGCAGCCATGGCGAGTTCCCAGGAACCAAACTGATTATATAAATCTTTTAAGAATCGACAGGCAGCATCAGTTGACTTTACCGGATCTTTGCGCTCATCCATCCACCAGTTTCTATTTAAGCCATAGCTTTTACCGGTTGAAGAGATAAACTGCCATAATCCCATTGCTCTTGCCCATGAATATGCATGAGGATTGTATCCTGACTCAACTAAAGAGAGATAAATCAAGTCCTCAGGTAAACCATGTTTTCGGATAGTAGTTAACATCAAATTTTTATATTTTTTTGAACGACGCAGATATTTTTTGAAAGCTTCTTTTGCGACAGTTTGGAAATATACGATTGATTTCTTCACCCGATCGTTCATTACAATCGGAAGATCATAAGTACGTTTTTTTTGTAATTCCCTGTTGAAGACCTGCAGAGTATCAACATCAAACCGATTAGCCAAATCGCCAAACCGTTCGACTAATACAGACATTGAAACTTCCTCTGTAAGAGTCCCCAGCGATCTGAGCGTAACCCTGTAATCGGAAACTAAATTATCAAGTATTTCAGTATATTTAACAGCTTCAGGAGTTAGAGATGAGTCAGTTTCGATATCCAGATTAGCAAGAATTTTCAATGACTTTTCAAAGTAATACTGAGCCTCTTCCCAACTTGCTTCACGATTAGCTAATACTCCCATGGCATGATATTCTTCTGATAATTCAAATTGACGCCAGATAAAATCATCAACAGCTTCAGCAGAATCATCAAGATCGGTATAGGCTTCACTAAAGACGCTTAATGGGATAGCTTCTGCGTGGGTATGATGCGCATGCTTTTTGGGTTTTTCTGCTTTAGTATTCTTTTTCTTTGGAAGGTCAAATACTGAAAATTCTTTTTCTTTTTCTTTATCAACCGGGATTGAAACCTGTTCATCTTTGGTCTCGATAGAAGAATCTGAGGAATCAGTATTATTTGAATCTATTTTAGAATCTTCAACTTTTGTTTTAGCTGGTTTATTTCCATAGATATCAGGTGATGTCATTTTTTGACTGGGGGCGCAACTCAAAAGAGATAAGGCGATTATAACAATAAAAATCTGTCTCAATACATTCATATTTTTCAAAAACTCCTTGTTTGTTCTTATAACGAATTATCGGCTTTCGAGTTCAGTTACTTTATATAAAAGAAGTCGCTACTATTCAACAAATAAATCAGGAATTTCTGATAAATTATTGTAAAAATTTCCTTTTATCTGATTTTTAAACCATGTGATCTGCCTCTTGGCAAATCTACGAGTATTTTGTTTGATTATACTTATAGCTTCTTCGAAGGAAATCTTATCTTCATGGTAGTCAAGGAGCTCATTATAACCAATAACATTAGCCTTTCTAAGTTTTTCAGCCAAGCCGTTTGAGACCAACTGCTCAATCTCAATTAGCCACCCTTTTTCGATCATCACGTCGACCCGCTTGTTTATAGAATCGTATAAAAATTCCCGGTCTGGTATCAGACAATGATATTCGAATTTATAAAGGCTCTTTTTGTAAGTCGAGGTTGTCACCAATTCTGATTTTGTTTTTCCGGTCAGATAAAATATTTCGAGTCCTCGAATGACTCGCACTTTATTATTGGGATGAGTTTTAGCCGCCTCAAGAGGGTCAATTGATTTCAGCTTGGCAAACATCGCTTCTTCGCCCGACTGCTCCATTTCATCTTCAAGCTTCTGGCGGATTGACATATCTTCAGATAGAATTTCAACAACCCCGTCGGTCAAAGCATTCAGATATAATCCGGTACCGCCAACAACTAAAGGAATCTTATCTCTTGAAATTATGTCAGCAATAGAACGGTTGGCATCATTAATAAACCTGAAGGCTGAGTATCTTTCCCCGGGCTCAATAATATCGATTAAGTGGTGTTTGACCTGTTGTTGTTCTTCTTTGGTCGGCTTAGCAGTGCCTATTTCAAGATGCTTAATAATTTGACGAGAATCGGCAGAGACTATTTCAATCGGATATTTCTTGGCCAGTTGTTTAGCAATTATAGATTTCCCTGAGGCTGTCGGTCCACAGATAATCTGAATCGGTTTTGATTTAAATTCTACCAAACTGTTTGTCCAGATCGGTTCGAGTCAGTCGAATAAAGGTTGGTCTGCCATGAGGGCAGGAATATTTATTATCACATTGGAGTAATTGGTGCATCAAGTGCACAGCTTCCTGATCGCTCATTTTATCACCCGACATAACAGCCGCCCGACAGGCGATTGATTGTGCCATCGCTTTTTTCAGATCAAGACCTGTTTTGGTAAGAGAGGCGATATCATCAAGAACTTTTAACATAAGTTTCTCAGCCGATTTTTTGGCTAAAATAGCCGGAAGGGCTTCAACTTTGATCGTTCTTCCCCCGAATCCTTCAACTATAAAACCTGAATTTTTTAATAATTCTTCTGATTCTTCAAAAACTCCAAGCTGTTCCGGGCTAAGTTCAAATTGTTCAGGGAAAAGAAGCTGTTGACTGTTTATTGATTGCTGGTCAATACGTTTTAAAATTTCCTCATACAGAACCCGTTCATGAGCAGTATGTTGATCAACGATATATAAATCTTCCCCGGCTTGTAATAATAGATACAGATCTGAAAATCTGCCTATCAATTTGAAACCGGTGCTGGGACCTTCAGAGACCGTTACAGTTTCAATAATTTCACCGGTTTTTGTATCAACATTAACTATTGAAGATGAGTGATTTTCCCCTTCGACCCCTGGTTCAGATATTGGATTTACAGGAGTTTTGTACAGATCATTCATAAAAGATTTATCATAGACAGGCTTGGAATATATCCCCGGAATTGTAGCCTGACTTCGATTGCGACTGTCAGAATTTGACGGATAATTTTGGTTGCCCGAAAAGCCGGATGGTGACGGAGAGGAAGTTTTAAAAACAGGAATTATTCCATCACGGCGAAGAGATTCTTTTACAGCCTTATGGACAAGATCATGAATTTCTCTTTCCCGGGAAAGACGGACTTCTATTTTAGTCGGATGAACATTGACATCAACCTCTTCAGGATTCACAGTTACAAGCAACGCCCCAATCGGGAAACGTCCGCCGGGGAGCAGTTCGCCGTAACCGGAAGATACTCCGTGCGAAATAGTGGGTGATTGAATAAACCGGTTATTGATAAACAGATAAAACCCATTACGGTTACGCTGTGCCATTTCAGGAAGACCGATAAAACCATTTATTTTAATAAGTTGGTTCTCAAACTCTACCGGAACAAACTTTTGATTGGGCGCCAGAATCGAAGTTACTCTTTCGCCTAAAGTGCCCTTTGCCGGCAGTGAAAACATGTTTCGACCGTTTAATTTGTATGAAAATCCAAGATCAAATCTTCCAATCGCCATGGCTGTGGCAGTTCGAGAGATATGCCTTGATTCGGTTGCTTCGGATTTTAAAAATTTTCTTCTTGCCGGGGTGTTATAAAAAAGGTTTTCTATCTCAATGGTTGTTCCGGGTTGAGCCGGAACCGGATTAAATGACTGCAACACGCCCCCTTCATAGATAAGCTCAAAACCCGAAGAAGCATCATGAGGCCTTGAAATCATTCGCATTCTTGAAACAGAGGCTATCGAAGGCAGAGCCTCTCCCCTGAAACCATAAGAATCTAAAGTGTCGAGGTCTTTGAAATTTGAAATTTTCGAAGTCGCATGGCGTGAGAAAGCAATTTCCATCTGGTCTTCTGCAATACCACAGCCATTGTCGATAATTTTTATAACTTTCCCGCCGGATTTTTCGATTATAATTTCAATCCGGTCAGCACCGGAATCGATTGAGTTTTCAACTAACTCTTTGACTACTGATGCGGGACGGTCGACAACCTCACCGGCAGCTATTTTATTTATAACCTGCTTGGGTAAGGGGCGAATCCATCGTTTTTTCAATTTGTTTTCGATATCTACCATTAGAGTTTCTCTTTTAATTCTTTCAACAGATTGAAAGCTTCCATCGGGGTTAAGTTGTCCAAATCAATTTCACCAATAATATTTTCTACTTCCGATGGCTGGCGATCAAACAGGGTTGGCTGCATCTTTTCTTTATATATACCTTTGCCAAGTTCACTTTGATTGAATTTTCCTGATTCTAACAGTCTTAATATCTGCTTGGCGCGATTTATAGAAATTCTGGGTAGTCCGGCAAGTTTCGCAACTTCTATGCCATAGGAATCATCACACCCGCCGGGAATTATCTGGTGCAGAAAGATTACTTTGTCTTCCCATTTTTTAACTGCAACCTGATAATTTTTGACCCGACTGTACAACTCAGCCATTCCGGTTAGCTCATGATAATGGGTCGCAAATATAGTTCGGGAATGAGACTTTTCTTCAATATGTTCGACAACCGCCCAGGCAATTGATAAACCGTCAAAGGTGGATGTCCCCCGACCGACTTCATCAAGAAGCACCAATGATCGTTCAGTGGCGTTATTTAAAATATTTGCCGTTTCGACCATTTCAACCAGAAATGTCGATTGTCCCCGGGCAAGATTATCAAGCGCCCCAACTCGGGTAAAGACCCTGTCAACCAAACCGATCTCTGCTTTGGATGCCGGTACAAATGATCCAATTTGAGCTAAGATAACAATCAGTCCTACCTGACGGAGATAAGTTGATTTACCCGACATATTCGGACCGGTAAGAATGTGGATCGAATCCTGTTCAGAGAGATAAACATCATTGGACACAAACGATCCGGCTGGAATAACCGATTCAATTACCGGATGACGGCTTCCTTCAATAGTTAAGCGAGTATCCTCAAATATTTCCGGACGGCAGTAGCTTTCGTTGACAGCCAGTTCTGATAATGAAGATATCAGGTCGATTTCGGCAAGGATATGAGCAGTTGATAAGATATCGCCAATATTTTTATTTAATGTTTCTGATAATTTCAGATACAGTTCTGCTTCTAGTTTAAATATTTTTTCTTCAGCAGAAAAAATCAACTCTTCTTTCTCTTTCAGCTCAGGAGTTATATATCGCTCGGCATTAACTAAAGTCTGTTTGCGAATATACTCATCAGGAGCTTTATCAGCATTGGCTTTGGTAATCTCTAAAAAATATCCAAAAACTTTATTATACCCGACCTTGAGCGTATGAATCCCGGTGCGTTTTCTTTCTTTCTCCTGAAGGGAACCGATATACAACCGGGCATCTTTGATTGAATCGTTCAGATTATCAAGATCGTTTGAGTAACCTCTTTTAAAAATATTCCCCTTGTTCATAACCAGAGGAGGATCCTCTATAAGAGCAGTTTCAATTTGTAAGATCACTTCATCGCATTTAGGCAAATTGCCGCATAAGTTACCCAAGAGCGGGCTATGTGCCGACAGTAATATTTCTTTAAGGTGGTTTGCAATAATTAAAGCATCTTTAACAGCGTTCATTTGGCGGGGATTCAACTTGCCAATTCCTAATCGTCCGGCGAGTCGTTCCAGATCAGGGAGAGTTTTTGTCTTATCCCTAATGTCAAAACAGAGATTGCGATTAGTAACTAATTCTGCAACTCCGCCTAATCTTCTTTCAATTTGTACTTTTGAAATAAAGGGTCGTAATAAAGATTGCTTCAGGCGTCTTGCTCCGGCGGCGGTATGGCAATGATTGATTACTGAAAACAGTGAGTTTTCTTCAGTTGAAGTTGCAATATTTTTAACTAACTCAAGATTTCGAACGGTGCTGTAATCAAGGGTCATCTGTTCGGCAGAATCAAAACATGATATTTTCTTAATATGATCGAGTTGCAGGCGATGGTTTTCTTTTAAATATCTAAGAATGGCACCGGCGGCCGCAATCCCTAAACGATTGTCTCCAACTCCAAAACCGTCAAGAGTCGAAGTACCAAAATGTTGATTAAGTTCTCTTTCGGCAGTTTTATAATCAAAGTTCCAATTTTCAAAAGCTGTCAGATTATTTATAAGTTCGAGTTTTTTTGCAAGTTTCGATTCTTCGTTGCCTTCATCAAGAGGATACAAAGTTTCAGAAGGTTCTAAAACCCGCAACCGTTCGAGGATTTCATCTGATTCACCCTCATCAATCATAAACAGTCCGGTTGATAAATCTAAAGAAGCCAGTCCAAGTCTCTTTCCATTGGTTTCATAAATAGCGGCAAGACAGAGTTGCTGGTCATTAAGTTCGGGACTGTCAATCGTAGCAGTTCCCGGGGTGAGAATTTCAACGACTTCTCTTTTAACTAATCCTTTGGCAGTTTTTGGATCTTCAACCTGTTCAACGATGACGACTTTTTCTCCATGCTTAAGCATCTTCGCCAGATATTTATCGGCGGCATGGTATGGGACTCCGGCAAGTGGAATTCTTTCCGAATTGCCATGAGAACGTGATGTCAGAGATATTCCTAAAATGGGAGCAGCTTTGATGGCATCATCGCCAAACATTTCATAAAAGTCGCCCATTCGGAAAAACAGAATTTTATCGGGATGTTGTTCTTTAACAGCGTAGAACTGTTTCATTAAGGGAGTTGTTTTGTCTTTATCTTGCATCGAACTCATCGAGCAATTACCTGATACACATCGTTATGATTTATTTCCAGTTTATTTTTAAACATAGAAGCTTCGGCAAAGGTCTTGAATTTACCTACGTAAACAACATGGTACTTTTTATTAGATATTTTCTTTCCTCTTATTTCAATCTTTTGTCCGTAAGAGTCAAAAATAGATGCTTGTTTTTTTGCATTTCCCTTTTTAGAGAAAACGCCTACCTGAATCGAATAAAATGTATCGGTAAATTTTTCTGCGCGGTCATCCGCAGTTTCTGAAGTAGAAACATTCATCATACTATTTATAATAGCATCAAGTCCAACAGCAGAAGGATAACTTTCTCTTAGAAGGTTATAGAAAAAGACGGCATCATCAATTCGTTTGGTACGAATAGCTTCATTAGCCCGAATATATAAAGATTGCGGAACGCCGATTCCTTTTTTTTCACGGGCAATTTTCTTTAATAGATTGTCAGCCCCAATTCTTTTATTATTACTAATCATCGTCTGGGCTTTATCGATTACTCCCTGTTGATAAGCATCCCCTTTTGAAAACATTAATAAGTATCTGTCAGCCTGTTTGATGGCATTTTCATATTCATTTCTTTGTTGATCAACAATTATAGAAAAACGCATCATCTGTTGAAGGTATTTGCCATTTTCCCATTTCGATTTGTAATCAGCTAAGATTCTATTGAGTTTTGGGTAGTTTTCTTTAAGAAAATAATAGCTTGCCAATCTTAGATATATTTCCTGTTGATATATCGGTGAAACCGAGGCTTTTAAAGCTGCTTCAAATTTACGGGCAGCGTCATCAGCATTTTCTTCAATCAGCCCCTGAAAAAACAAATGGTTACCATCACGCAATGAAGCAGTTGATAAATTTGATAAAGAATCTGAAGCTTCTTTCAGTTTACCTTTGTTTATAAGCGTATAAATATTCTGAGCGTACAGGTTTGTGGAAAAGACCAAAACCAAAATAATAAAATTAGTAATAATATTTTTCATCAATGAAGTTACATTAAATATTTAACCGGTACCGACAAGACTTGAATCACCGACATTATCTTTCTGTCTGTCACGTTTACCTTCAATTACTTTTAAAAGGTCACGAATTTTACGAGTGTCGTCTTTTTCAAGATACAGGCGGATGAGTTCTAATGTCACCCTGGTATTGTCAGGATAGTCATCAAAAATTGTATTAAGCATCTGCTCTGATCTGTCAAGTTCGCCCTTTTTTTCATAAAATTCAGCCAGCATAAACCGGGCTTCAATATTTTTGGGTGAGTGTTCTAAAATGTTATGACAGATTTCGGCTAAATCACCAAATCGGCCTAAATCAAACAGGGTTTTCTTTAGGCGTTCAATGACAAGGTGTCCCTCAGAGGGAACAGCATCAATCAGTTTATTCCAGTAGTTAACCGCATCTTCAAAACGGTTTTCTTCATAATAAGAATCTCCGATTGCCAGATAAGCCGGCACGTAGGCAGGGTCCAGACCAATTGATTCTTTGTACATAATCCTGGCTTTATGAAATTCACGTTTTTTATGAAGATCTTTTGCAAGATGGAATTTGAAAACAGCCAGAGGTTTTTTCGATTTATTTGATTCGAGTTTTAATAATTTTGCAGCAGTATTATAAGCTTCATCCCATTTTTGCTGTTTTTCAAGCAGTTTCAGAAGACTTACAAAAGCCCACTTATTCTCAGAATTGATAGTAATAAGTTCTTTTAAAGCTGCATGAGCCATATCAAAATCATTTAGAGCAGAATAGTTCTGGAATAATTGTTTAAGAATCTCTTCTTTCTCACGATTAGTTAGATTTGAACGCAGCGTTAGATCTTTGTGAACCTGAATTGCCCGATCCGGTTTATTATATTCCCGTAAAATTTGACCCAATCTCAAATAAGCATCAATATTAGTTGAATCCTCGGCAACTACCTGACGAAGTTTTGTAAATGCGGATTCATGTTTCCCATCAAGAAGATCTTTTAAGGCTTCAACATATAAAGCCGAATCGCTTTTTTTATCTGTTTTAACAAATCGTTCATATAAAAGGTAGAACAAAATAGAAACAGCAAACAGAAATAAAAATATTAAGACATAATTAAACATACTTACTCGCTCTTTTTAAAAGGTGACTCGATGTCAGCACCATTGCTGTCAGCCCCTTTTAGTAGTTCGACCGACTCTTCAATCGGACGGTTTCTTAAAACTGTAACTTCTCCCTCCAATGCTTGTACTCTTTTATTAGATGTACGTAGCTGAACGGAAAGTTTTATATAAATCGAAATGAATAAAAACAATGATACTAATATACCAGCTACAAAAGACCAGAATACTACCGTTACCATAGGAACATTGGTAAATGTAACATAAATCAAATTTACATCAACTTCATTGCCCGGACCGACATTGTAAAATGCAAATGCAACAACACAAATAATTACAATGGCGATCAGTATCGCTCTAACAATCCACATGGTTCCTCCGGTTAATCATCTATTTTCCATCCTTAGAATAATAATAATTTATTTGAACAACATCACATTTGAAATTTTATTCAAATTTAATCGTTTGAACAATTCTAGTCATCTCAGCTACAAGAGCATCAAAATAATTCCATTCGCAAATCATGTGGAACATATAGATCGTATCACCATTTTTTACGGCAATCAATGATCCGCCATAGGCTCCGATGACACGCTTACCTCCGATTGACGAAGAAGACGTCGCAACCTCTTTACGGTATTTCATCTGTCCACTCCATCGCAGAGCTTTATTCTTACCGATTTCAAAAGCTTTTTTCTTTCGGGTAATCAGTCTTTCACGAATACTTCCCTGTTCAGAAATATTATCATTTAAGATATCAAATTCTTTATATAAATTGTTTTTTTGTTTTGATTTATAAGTCGGGCTTAAAAGTGAATCAATAAACACAAAAGGTGACATAGATGTCGTATCAACCCAAAGAGTAATTCGGGGAATCATAGTATAATCCGGAGCATCAATATAATCTGAGGGGATATCGTAATTTTTCTTAACCAGTATAAATCTGTATTTGCTTTTATTCTTCTGTATGGAATATTTCCAACCATCATCCAATGTTATGGAAAAATTAAGTTTTTTGTCCTTATAGACCATATCTGTTACCTTACCAGCCTTGTCTTTAGGTTTTCTGGCAAAAACAGCCGGTGCCATTACTGTGCAAATTAATAGAATTACGAGAAATCTTCTCATGTTTAAACTCCTTAAAAATTTATCACGCTTGTTCCCGCTATAAGTTTTAACTTTATACCCTTATAGTCAACAACTAATTAAAAAAAACAACTGATTACGAAGATAGATTTAAGGAGATTTATAGAGAATCAGGCTCGGTTGAAACCGATAGGTCTTTTCTTAAAATCTTGAAGATAGTCAATCATAGTAGTAAACTCAAAATCCGATAAAAGTTGATCGAATTTATGCTCAAGCAGAGAAGTTGATCCGTACATTCTGATAGTTTCGATTTTAGATAATCCGTCAATTTGGGGAGGATCTGGATCAAGCTCCCAGGGATGAATATAAGCAACCACCGGTTGTCCCTTTCGATTAACCCGATTAATCATCATCTTAGTATACCAATATGGTGAATGGCGCAAATATCCGCCACCTGCTATTGGAATATTTTTTCCGAAAAAACGATAAGTTGAAGCTGGAATTTCAAAAAGAGTATTATCATTATCAACTTTGATTTTGAATGTTGTTCGGGGACCTTTTGGCATACCATAGATATCATGTTTTATTGGAAAGATCGAGCTGTCATATTCAAAACCAAGCCGTGACATTATATCAAAAGCCCAAGAGCTTGAAGGATTGATTGACCAGCTTGGGGCTCTAAAACCAACCGGTCTAATACCGGTTGCTTTTAAGATTGCTGTTATAGCCATGTTCACATCCTCCTCAAATTCTTGTGGAGTCAGAGTATCAATCTTGCGATGATAATAGCTGTGACAGGCAATCTCATGACCCTCCGAAGCTATTTCTTGAACCAGATCGGCATGCCGGTCTGCCACCCAGCCAAGCATGAACCAGGTTGCTTTGACTTTATGATGGTAAAACATATCAAGTAGTTTTCGAGAATTGCGAACAACTGTTGATTGTAGTTTATCCCAGTCCTTATGGGTAAAATATCTTTTTAAAGCTTCTGCGACAAACCATTCTTCGCAATCGACTGTTATTAAATTTTTAAGAGTATCCATTTTTTTAAGAGACTATTTTGATTTCTTGGTTTCAATAGAAATAGAATTTAATTTTCGTGTCCTTGCTTTTTTGGGGATAGTCTGAGGGTTTGGCAATGGTGCATTCTCAGAGGACTTGGAAGGGGCATAATCATACCCGTAATATTGATAGTCATAGTAATATGGTAATGAATTTGACATATTATTCATGACGACACCCAATATTTTGTCCCTGCTGGAGCTCAAAATCTCTGCTGATTTTATCACTACTTCCCTGTCTGTCGATCCGGCTTTGACTACTAATATGATTTTATCAACTTTGGTCGCTAATAGTAGCGGATCAGATACCGGCATCAATGGAGCAGCATCAACCAAAATTAAATCATAATAGAATTTTAATTCCTCAATAATATATCCTATAGATTCAGCATCAAAAATTTCAGCCGGGTGGGCATAAGAAGAACCGGAAGTTATGATATCAAGTTTTTCGATAGAAGTTCTTTTAACAGCTTCAACCGCAGCAAAACCATCAACCAGAATGTCTGATATACCATGTTTTCTCTCAACATCAAAAAAACGATGAATTGATGGTCTCCTGAGGTCAGAATCAATTATTAAAGTTTTTAATCCGTTTTGCTTTGCAGCTGTAATTCCAAGAAAAGAACAAATTGTAGATTTACCTTCGGAGAGCATCGCCGAAGTTAACATAATAGATTTCTCATCAGAACCGGTGCCACTTTTTATTATCTTAACTAACAGCCTTCGAAACTCGTTAGCGAACGGTGTGTCGGAACTGTAATAATAATCTATTGGTTTGTTTTTTTTTGACATATTAAATTTTTGATTTCCCGGAAATAACTCTATTTATATTTTCAATCTCTTTGCCAGCCTCTTCAAGTAAATTATTTATATTATCAAGTGATGGATTAATATCCAGTGCCTTCTGCAAATGATTGAGACTATTTTGCCAATAATTTCTGGCTAATGACAAATAACATGAACTGATTTCATCGTGGAGGTCTGCATAAGTAGGATATTTTTCAATCTCCTCTTTTAAATAGTTGATCCTGTGAGAAAGGGTTTTGTCGTCATTTGCATCACTCGAATATAAATATTTCACATAATAATCAGAAAGTTCAATGTCACGTTTTTCTTTTTTATTTTTGAGAAGTTTTGAAAACATTGCAAAAGCAACTTCAACATCCAATGCTTCTATGGCAATTAACCCATCTTTATGAATTTCATTATCGAAGAACGGATCAATTATTGAAGCTTTTTTTACCGCATCAATTGTCTTTGTTAAGACGTTTTGAAACAAAGTAATATTCTGCTGTTCAATTGCATTCAATAAATAAGCCAGTGCTAAACTAATGTAAGCATCAGCATAATAAAGATTCGTACTGATGGCTTCTTCAAATTCCCTAACTGCTTTGGGACAATTTTTTATAGCCAAGTAAGCATGTCCGAGGTTAAATCTGTAATCAGCAAAACCAGGTTTCATTGAGACCGCTTTTTCAGAAACCTCAACAGCCTTATTCAGATCACCCATCTCAAGTTCAACCATTCCCAGATAATTGCATGCTTGGTGAAATTGCGGGTTAAGGGCAATTGCCGAGTTAAAAAGTTCTCTTGATTCTCTGGAATATTTTTTATAGAAAAATGCGGTGCCTAATTGAAACATTCTTTCTGACTCGCCGCTTTCCATAGTTTCGTTATAGCATTTTAACATGACTTCAACTTCAGCCTTTTTTTCAGAATGCTTACTCTTAACAAGCGTTAATATTTCTTCGGGCGAGAACTCAACCGGATGAGGGCATTTTGCTGTTTCTGTTTCTTCCCCGTTCACATAAACGGTCGAAATCACAGAATTAACTTTCACGTCATTCGAGGTTTTTATCAAAAATTCTCTGTTTATCTCGATTAATTTACTGCTGAGTCTATAAGTTTCCATAAATTACCTGAATTTTAGTTTATCGATTTTGGGGATTACAGCGATCACAGGCAGTCCGAGCAAATTCTCGACATCCTCTGTTCGTTTAAAAGTGCTATCGAGAACTTCTCCAAGCAGAACAGCGATTCCGCCTATCACAAAGCCAAGAATAAGACCCAAAATTGCTATTTTATTTTTATCGGGCCAGAACGGTTCCAATGGAGTCCGTGCAGCCTCAATCACTTTATATTTTGTTCTTCCTTTTGCCTGTTCAGATAAAATTTCAACGGTAGTTTCTTCAGACTTAAAAGCGTCTCGGTAACGACGAGCCTCTTCAACCCGGCTTTCAAGGTCACTGATCTCCGCTTCCATACGAGGTATTGAATTGATTCTTTCGACAAGGTCATCAAAAGCGTTGGCTAAATGTTTTTGGCGGGATTTTGAGATATCGTAGTTTTCTTTAGCAACAAAATAATCTTTCAACCGTCGCTGTTGGTTTATCTCAAGTGAGCTGTGTTGGTTTTCAACTTGATTTTGAATTCCGGAGACAAGCACTCTTATATTGTCTATTATTCCAATATTGACATTAATAACGTTCTGTTCCGTCCACTCATATTTTTCCATCAGCTCAACATAGGTTACAAGCTGACCTTCAATACTTGCTCTGAGGCTAATTAAAGAATCAGAATATTTTAACCGCACTTTGTCAAGATCATCCTGTTTTAATTGAGTTTTAATTGAAATCATGAGATTGTTATAATAGGTTATGTCATCTTTTGCCTGTTTTATTTCAGAAGTAATTTCCTGCCTATTAGTCTCAGATGAAATTTCGTTCGAAAGACTAATATTGGTCATCCGAGATTTTGCTTCGGTTAAAGAATCAATTGCCTGTTGATAATAGAACTCCCTTTTTGTGAGCTGTAAGTCAGCAAAATTCTGATTATCAAGAATTTTTTCAAGCTCGTATTTTGTCTTTTCACTCTCCATTATCTCGGTCAGTTTGGTTGCAATATCTCGAGCCAGTGAAGGAGAAGTAGATTTGACGGTCAGTTCAATTTGATCTTTACCTACGTAGGAAACTTTGATTTGATCTCTTAGATTTCCAAGCAAAATATTATATTTTAACTGCTCAACCGTAAATCCCGGATTTTTTTCTCGGAGTTTTGTAGCATCTTCGGTAAGATCAGCATCATTGTCAAGTTTCATATTTCTGATTAATTGAAACAAATAATTCTGCGAAGTTATTTCATTTTGAAGAGCCTGGAGTTTCCTTCTCCGATCATCATTACTCTCTCTGACAAATCTTTCACTTCCAATAATGCTCATTAACTCTCTTGAAGCTGAAGCTGGTTTGTCAATCCAGATAATAGTTGAGGCTTGAAACTCGGGGACAAGCCAGAATGATCCGCCATAGGCGATTACTGTTGTCAGAAGAATCGGTATAATTAAAAACCATTTCCTGAGCTTAATTATGCCCACGATATCTTTTACATCGAAAGAATTTTGATTCGCTGGTTTATTCATATTTATTCTATCTTAAAATTACTCATCATTTGAAAAAACTTGATTGTATATCAAGATTCCTGAGGTTACAACTCCCGCCATTGTTCCAAGTGTTATCCAATCAATCCCAAATAATCCACCCGTTGATTTTTGAGGAATAATCAAAGCATCCTCTCTTTGCATTATATACCGGGGAATCGCTCCGGTTTCAGCATATTTATTCAAATCAATTAGATAGGTCTGAGCATAATACCCATCTCTGGTTATTACTATTACTTTCGAAAGGTCCGCATCTGATGACGGACCACCAGCCATTGTTAATGCCTCAAGGATATCAACATTTTCCTCAAAAGTCAGAAGCCCCGGAGTATTCACAGCTCCGATAGCATACAAAACGTTTTTTCTGTTGATTTGTTTTGATAAATCTCCAGAATATATACCTGAAGGAGTACGAGAGATTTCGATTGTATCCTGTCGCCTAATTTTAGGCAGTTTGTTGATTTCACCTTTGGCAATAGCATCGGATACATTAACTGTTATGACTTCCCCAGCTCCATCCCCACCACGAATTATTGTGACTCTTGAAAGGTCTCCATTTTCGTTAATACCACCGGCTTCATTGATGATTGTCCAAAGATCAGGAATTTCTTCAAATGTAATTTTACCCGGTTCAATAACCTGGCCGGATACAAATACAAACTGATAATTATAGATACTGATTCTGACGACAGCCTGAGTGACATTTTTATTTAAACGGGATATTTCTCTTGCGATTTCTTCCTGAAGCTCTTTTGTAGACTTTCCAGCCGCAACAATTTCACCGATTACATCAAGTGTAATTTTACCGCTTTTACTAACACGAACAGTAGTATTTAGATCATCTTTTTGCCAAAAACTTATATCAAGAACATCTTCCGGACCAATTTTGTACTCTGCTTTTGTAACAGCCGGAGATAAAATAAGTCCCAAGAACAATAATAATATTATACATCTATAAGATTTCATTCGATATCTTCCTTGATAGTTATTTATTATCCAAATCGGTATATTTTAATTACAATTTAGGCGTAAAAATATAGGTTAAGAAAATACTTCTGTAAAGTATAAAAAAAACAGCTAAATCACTAATTTTTAGAGGGTTAAGACTGATTATGAATAAGGAATTTATCACGGCCTTGTTCTTTAGCTTTTAACAAAGCCATGTCAGCCGCATAAATCAACTTTTTAGCCTCTTTGGCATGATTCGGGTAAACTGCCGCACCAAGAGAAATAGTACATTTTATGAATCCGTCAACCCCTTCAGCGGCAAATTCGGAATTAGTAACTTTTGAGCGAATTCTTTCCATAAATTGAGTACAGTTTTTTTCATCTGATTCTGGCATTATAACACAGAATTCATCGCCCCCATAACGGGCAATTACATCAATTGAGCGGATTGATGTCTTTAAAATTTGACCAACCTGATAAAGAAGGTCATCACCGGCTAAGTGTCCATATTTATCATTAGTTTGCTTTAAAGCATCCAAATCAAAAAATATTAAAGCCAACTTACGATTATAACGGTGACAGCGACTAATTTCTTCATCCAGACGTTTTTTAAAATATCTCTGATTTGACAATCCAGTCAATCCATCGGTATATGATAAATCTTCCATTTGTTCAAAACTCTCGGCATTCTCTATCAGATCAGAAATATGTTTTTTTATAAAGGAAAGTTGATGATCAATAACACTAAACGGTTCGCCACGCCAGGCAACAAATCCTTGACGACTCGGTGAAATAGGAAAAGGTGTTATATATTTCATGCCCAAATCTATCAAATCGGTAATCCAATGTACCAACGATATATTTTTATCAAGTAATTCATCAAGAGTTACTGTTTTTTTTGAATCCAAGGCATTTAAAATATTACTGAACGAATCTCTTCCGGGAATTTTAAGTGAACTTTTACTCTCACCTTTAATTAGCATTTCGGTTCTATTGTCTTGTTTTGATTCATAGATAAATGCAATTCTGTTCATCCCCAGACTCTGATAAAGATATTCAGCGACTCTTTTAACCAGACGTTCTGAATCTTTCTCTTTAGTAAGTTTCATTAGCTCATTATAAGTTGCCGTTAGAGGATCAGAACTGACAGAATTTGCATTTTCAATTTTTTCATATTTTTCGAGCAATTCATTGTGTTTCATTTCATGCCATTTGACATGATAGGCAGCTGATAATGACTGGGCTAAAGAAGAGATCAAAATATTAAATGAAGGATCGGATGTTTTCAGATTACTTTTAAAAAAATAAATTCCATACAAATTTTCTCGCCAATATACTGGAAAATAAAGATCAATTCCATATTCCTTGATGCGATCAAAAATCAAAGATGGAAAAATATCCTTGATACGTTCTATTTTCTGAGGTAAAAAATCTGTTCTTAAAATGCCGTCTAACTCACGAGAATATTTAGTTGTAAAATCACGCCGTTCAAATCGATTAATTCCATGATAATAATTTAGCTCAAGTACTCCTCTTTTTTTGCGAAGAAAGATTATTTTATCGCATTCGAAGGAAGATTTTAACAAATCGCCTACTTTTCCAGCAACTTGCTGAATTGAACCATCAAGGCTGTTTGTTCGCAAAAATGTTGAAAACTCTATAGTATCGAGTTTTTTAACAGCTTTGTAGCGTGTTTTATCCCTATAGATATAATAAATTAAAGATATAGACAATATGGCGACAATGCCTGCCAATATTGTGATTATTGATTCAATTGAAGACATTAACTTTACCTAAGTTTAATTATAATATAGGATTTGGGTCGAAAGTGTCAAGTGATAATTAGGATCTATAATATTGACGGGCAAACCGAAAACGGGCTCGTTTGGAAAGCAGTTTATGCCTTTTTAAGATTGCGAAAATTTGCCACCAGCCAATATGATCGCTGGGGCTTTTTTTATTAAAATCATGTTTAATTTCTGAAATTGTAATAAACGGATCCTGTTTTATTTGAGCAAGGACATATGAAATTGGATCAATATCTGCCATATTCGGTGAATTGGAAATATTATTTTGTCTGTTTTGAGAATAATTAAATGAATCCGTACCAACGTTATCTATGACTGAGACTTTGGAATTTTTATCTTTTTTTTTTAGCGGTTCTACTGACTCACCAAAATCTTTTCGTGCCTCTTCAAGCGAGTCATACGCTTTTAAAACATTTTCAAACTCGAGCAACTCATAAATTTCATAGACATTGTCTATCAAATTTACCAGTTTTATATCGCCACTATTGGTACGAACCTCCTTGATGTGAGAAATAAATATTCCCCATCCTGCCGAAGATATATAATCTACTCCTGCAAGATCGATAATGATGTGGTAACGATTTCTATTCATCAAGGAGTGAATAACACGCTCAAGTTCCCCGGCTGTGATCGCATCTATAACACCATCAATTCTAATCGAAGAGATGTTGTCATTTTCCCGTTCCTGTAAAGATATGTTAATCGTGTTATCCATTATTTATCAAACATTCCATAAAAAGCTAAGTTTATTATATAATCGGCAAATGGCAAGAGATTATTATGATTCTTTCTTAGTTGTATTATTTTTGACCTTAAGTTCTTTTGTCTCTAATTTTACGTGATTTTTACCTTCTAAAGGGACATTTTTGATTTTAGCAGGTATCCCATGTCTTGCAATGACAAAAGTAATATCATCATTTTGTTCTTCATATCCGGCAAATTGATCAAGTTCCTGACTTATTTTTTTAGTCATCTCCTGGACCGTTAATATTGGATTTGAAGTTGCCAGTGAACTGATAAATTCATTTAGTTTCTCCATACCGTAAACATTGCCTGAAGTATCCTTCGCTTCAGTAATCCCATCGGTATACAAAAATAACAGATCGTTGTCTTTAACTGTCATAGAGACTTCTTCAAGTTTGTCTTCAAAAGTAGAATTGAGCGTTGATGAAATTCCAAGAGGCATCCCAGATGGATTAATTTTTATAACTTCACCAGCCTCCGCATTAAAATATAACAGAGGATTATGCCCGGCTGAGACAAGATTTATTTTTTTTGATTTTGAGTCATAGATAATCAGCATAACCGTTACAAACATACCTGGTGGAATATTTTCTTCGAGATAATAATTTACTCTGACAAGAATTTCTTTTGATGATTTAGCCTCTGAAGAATAAATCCTTATTATCGTACGAAGCATAGACATCACCATTGATGCCGGCACACCTTTGCCGGAGACATCGGCAATTACCAGACAGTACCTCCCTGGCATAACTTCAATAACATCATAAAGGTCTCCTCCGATTAAAGAAGCTGCCCTGTAAAAAGCATCTACCTGAAGATTTTCAATTTCCGGAAGTTTTCCCGGTAGTAAAGTTTTCTGTATTTGAGAGGCTACTTCAATTTCCTTGGCAAGTTTTTCTCTGGAAATTATATTTTTCTGATCCCGACTCAAACGGGTCATCATCTGATTAAACGCTTTTGAAATTTCAAAGAATTCTTCGGCTCGCTCTAGCGGCATTTCTGTTTCAAGTTCTCCCGAAGTAAATCTTTTTACCCGATGTGTTATCCTTGCAATTGGAGTCACAAAATAGTTTGATAAAAAGTATATTGCTACGATGCCGACCATGCTCAAGAACAACATTAAAAAGATAACTTCCTGCTGAGCATTTTCAATTTTAGATGATATATTTTCATCTGAATAAACCACATTAACATTTCCAAAAACTTGACTACCAGATAAAATCTTGATTGAAAGGAAATACATCTTTTCATTATTCTCAATAAAAGATGCATATTTGCCAACTTCATAAGCTGTCGGAGCAATGTACTGTTCTCTAATGTTACTGACATCTTCAGAGTTTGCAAGAATCAATCCTCTGGCGTCAGTTAGCACAACCTGCCTGAATTCAGAGCTTGCCCTCAGGAAACTTACCATCATCTGATCAAATTCAACCCCGCTTCGCTGGTTAAGAATTAAACCTGAAGACTGATAGGCGATCGTTTCGGTGAGAGTCTTTACGGTATCATGAAGGTGGGCATTAATTCTATCATAAGTTCTGAGGCTTATAAAATAAAATGAACCTCCGATTATTAAAGCCATTACAAATGATGTCCAGAATGAGAATTTAACTCTCAATGAGAATAAGCGTCTTAATATTGGTCTCGTATGTGTGGTAACGGATGTAATCCTTTTTATCATCCGAAGTTCGTTATATCCGCCAACCGATATATATTCAACTGAATCCATGATCTTCTTGATCATGTAGAAACCTAAGCCTCCCTTTCGTCCGGTTTCTACCAGCCGTTCGAGATTAAGGCTCGAGGTTCCTTCGGGATTAAACGATTTTCCGGTATCAATTAAAGAAAAGACAATCTGTTTTTTATAAATAACGATTCGAAGTCTGATCGTTCCCTTTTTATAGAGATAGGCGTGGCGGATTATATTGGTGGCACCTTCTTCGATAGCAAGCTGGACGGTGGAAGTAATCTTCTTACTTAATCCGGCAATAACGCAGCTTTCCCTGACAATTCTTTGAATACTATCAAGGAACCGCTCCTCTGCCATAAATTCGGCATTTATCTCTTTGGCGGGACGTTCAAACATAATGATATATTATGGTGCCAACTTCGATGCGTCTATTAAAACTTTATTTAGATTTTTCAGACTTTAGACGAAGTTTTGCCTGTTCCATATTGTTACGAGTATCTACACTCAGCGGGTACTTTTTGAGAACCTTCTCCCACGCCTCTATCGCTTTGCCATACTCATTGTTGCGCATAAATCTTAAGCCATCAAGATAAAGCTTCCAGGCATCTTTATCTTTTTGTAAATCTTCAAGAGTCGTTGTTTTTTTGTCCGGTCCTTGAAGTCGCTTAAAGTATTCCAGGGCTACCGGTTCATTAGGAATAATTCCAAGAACAGCTTTAAAACGTTTTAATGCTTCAGTAAAATTCTCTTCTTTATAAAATCTAATTCCAAGATTCAACTGATGGGCAACATCAAGCCTTGCCCCCATAGCATCTCGGGCTGTTTTGGCAACTTTATTAGTTGGATCAAGCTGTAATATCCGGTTGTAGGCTTCAACAGCCATGACATAATTATTTTCTTTTTCAGCTTTTTTTGATTTTTCAAAATTATCCGAAATTTCAGTTTGGATTGTATTGTTAATCTTAAGCTCCAGCTGAGCTGCGTTTTCATGATCAGGAGCAATTTCAAAAATAAGATTTAACATATCCATAGCAGCCAGATAGAATTTCTTATCATAGAATTTATTAGCCTGCTCAAGGAAATTATTCAGAGTGACGTTCTGCTCAATTTCTATCTGAGATAACTTTTGCTGACTTCGCTCTTTATTTTTTAGAGATTTTTCAATAACTGCTATATTTCCAATTATCTCTTCATTATTTTCATCAAATGCCAAAGCGCGATAATAGAAGGCTAAGGCGGAATCAAGTTTTAGTTTATAATAATAAGAATCAGCCTGTTCTTTAAATAAATCGGATTGCTTTTGTCTTTCGTCCAGTAGAATTCTTGAGCCGATCTCTTTATCTTTTTGAGAAGCTTTAGCTTTCCTATCTTTTACTGATTGTCCAAGAACAAATGACAATGAAAAACGATGGCTGTCTTCGACATAATCAATAAATTTATAAGTATAGTCGACATTAAGCCGGTTGTACTTATATCCTAAACCAAAGGCAAAATTATCCCGGTCGTAACCTAACCGTAAAGAATAGATATTACTAAATACAGTTTCTATGCCAGTATGAATTTTAACTGAGCGGTCTTCGATTTTTTCTAACTCAAAAGATGCCAGAAGATTAACATTATTTTCGGTATAAAACTTTTGAAATGCAATTCCACCCATTATAGACATTGGGACCGATTCATTGCTTGAATTTATTTTTAATTCTGGCGGGATCAAATCACGGGCAATAACGCCCGCAGAGAAATTATCATTTAAATTGGCTTTGATCGAAAAATCAAAACCCATGCCGTTATCTGAATACTGCGCCAGAGATTGATGAACTATTTTAGCATTTATCCCCAGACTAATTCTATCGTGAACTTTGCTGCCGTATGCCAATAGAATTTGCATATTAGAATAGTTAAAGCTGCCTTCTTCGATAAAATTGTTTCTTCTGATAATATCATCAGTACCAATCCGCATCATTGCAATACCAAAGCCGCCTAATTTCATTGTAGGATATACCCAGGAAACATAATTGTATTGAGTGCCTTCTAAAAAGGTCGAGTGCATAAATGACACTTCCTGATAATTCAAAGAAGCAAGTGCCGCCGGGTTATAGTAGATCGCGGTGGCATCATCTGCAATTGAAGTAAACCCGCCACCCATTCCAAGTGCTCTTGCTCCGGCACCAATGATAAATGGCGACTCACGCCCGGCATCGCCGGCATTTACAAAAGTACTTGAAAACAGAATAATTATAGTTAAAATAGTCAAAGTTAACTTTGTCATCGAACCACCGCCACTTTTGTACGGACAACTTCTCCGGTAGAAAGAACTTTTATAGATACGATATAGACACCATTCAGAACCAGCAATCCATTGTTATTTAAACCATTCCATTCAAAAATATTTTCACCGACAATAGTACCTGATTGGCCGGAGGCTACGTTTTTAGAGAAAACCTCTTCTCCGATCAACGTGAATATTCGATACTCAACCGCCGACACAAGGGTCAATTCATAAGTAAAAATCAGAGGCTCAATTCGGGGATCGAATGGATTATTTTGAACAACTACTGAATTTTCAAGAGTCTTGCCTTTAAAGATATACTTTATCTCAAGAATAAGCTTATCGCCACTAGTTCTAATCTCAGGAGATTGATTGATAAACGGTCCCTCGGCATAAACAGCTTTGATAGTTCTTAAATCAAGCACCACATTAAACGGGGAATTGATCGCTTTGGTGAATTTTGATTTGAATTTTAAACTGTTGGTAGCTAATGGACTTATCGAAAAATTATTTAATGTAAAAGTAATCCGATTGTCTGATATTTCCGCCGTCGAAATCAGGATATTTCCGTCATAAAAACCGGTCTCTTCAAGAGCAATTTTATCTTCAATGTTAAGCGGTAAATTATTTTGATCAGTAAAGTATACCTCAAGTGAATTTACATCTATTCTTGATTGATCCTGATGACCCTGATTAGTGAAACCGATCTGGAACATCTCTTTAACCCGGTCCGGGATTAAAAGATTAGTGCCAATTTTATTTGCTTCAACAAAGAGTGAACCGTCAAGTGATTTGACTGTAAAGGTAAAATTCAGCTTAGTTTTATTTATTTGTGCGGGATGATTTGTGTTTACATCAATAGGTATTTCGGTTAAAGAAAATTCTATTTCAAAAGTTGTATCAAACATTGGAGCGGTAAAGTTGAAAATTATATATTCGTTTACAGCAATCTCACCAAGTGGTTGGTATTCCCGTCCAAGGTCAGTTCCAAAAGTATTCAACTCAAAAAATCCTGAAGTTGCCTGGGCGGTGCCAAGATTTTTTAACTCAATAGCTATTGAGAATTTACTGCCCCTGCTGACAACGCCATTATGCACATTGAACAGATTATGATTCAGTTCAATATTTACTGGTGCTTCTATTATTACAGAAGCGATATTATCAACCGGATTTAAAATATTTACATTGGTAGATAAAATTTCAAGAGTAAACACTTCATTATCATTCATCTCTGAAGCTGCGGTAACTTGATACCGAACTTCAATACTATCATTGGCAGGAATCGAAACCAACTGTTCTGCTGTTAATATTGAGAATCCATTAGTTGACAGATTGAGTCGAAGATCAGCAATATTAAATTCTGAAAGGTTCTCAACCAAGCAAATAATTTCAAAATTTTGATTCATATTTATTCTTGGTGCATTAGGCGCCTCAACAATTACTCGACGAATACGCACTGTGGCTTGCTCAGGAGAATCTGATAAGACTGTAATATCAAAATTAAATGATTCTTGATTTATACTGGCATTCACAGAGGTATTAGTTTCAATAGGTATAGCTGTTAAACTAAAATCAAAATTAGCTGTTACAGCAAAATCAGGAACGGTGATATTGAATATCATTTGTTCGTTTACTTTTAACAATCCATCTAAAGGCAGATCAGAAACAAAATCATTTTCTATTAATAATTTATACGAGGCATCGGAAACTTCAGATGTTCCGGTTTTTGTCAGATTCACCAACAATGAAAAGGTTTTACCTTTTTCAATGAGATTGTTTGTTATACCAATCAATGAATAGCTCAATGTAAGTTCAGCCGGTTCATCAATAACAATAAATGTTGATGGTGATTGTATTGGGGACTGGATTACATTTGAAGAAACCAGACTCAAAATGAAAGTTTCATTAATCGTCGCAACAGATGAAGCGGTTACGGGAAAACTTATTATCTTTGATTCAAGAGCGGATAATTCAACAAGTCTTATTCCATCAAAAATAGAACTTCCATTGGATGCTAATTGAATTTCAAGATCAACAATCTCAACATCAGATTTATTTGTTATAGTTGCTTCAACTGTAAAGTTCTGATTTATATTTACTCTTGGTGAATTTTGTGAAATAATGGTTAAATTTGTAATTTCAACAATCGTTTCAGACGTAATCAAAACAGAGATATCATCAAAATGACTATTAAATTGTGATATTTTCCCCTTTGAATCCGAATAAGTGATCGAGACACTTGCTTCCAATTCATTGTCAGATAAAACCGGTGGAATAAATATCGGTCCACTGGTTACTTTATTATTCCCCGGTAGAATTTGATTATTTATAAAAAAGAGTTCCGATGATGAATTAAAAGAGTTTCCAGATAAATTAAATTCAGCCTGAATAACCTCCAAAACTTCCCCAAATGATTCTTCAAGCAGCAGATCAAATTCAAATGCTGCATCTGTTCCGGCTGAGACAACTGTTGGAAATAGATTTGCAACCGAGAGGTCCGGCTTGGATTCTTCTTCAATAAAAATCTGAATTTCTGTTTCAGTGAAATAATTTAATACCTTGCCGTTGATAGAATAATCAGCCGAAATCTGAAATGTTATAATATCTTCTGATGGATCCCCTGTATGAGGCGGTAAGATAATAGGAATATTTTTAATAATCCCACCGTAACTTCCATCAAATAATGTTGTCACGAAATCATCAGGCTTTGAATTATAAAAGGCTGTCAACTTAGGCTTGTCTAAAGCTATTTGAGTTCCGTTATTTGAAGCAAATAGATTAATTTCAAGACTCTGATTGGGCAATACCCGGAAAAGAGCTGTACCATCTGAATTTAAAACATCAAGTATTTCAAATCCATTAAATGAAACAACCGAATTGTTTGATTGAATTCCGTTAGAAGATGCATACATTTCAACAGTAACTGATTGACCTTCATATTGAATTTCTAATGGTAGAAGATCAATAACCCCTTCAATCAACAATGAATTATCATTAACTAAATCAGGAGAAATCACACCCTCGGAAATTGATAACTCAAGCGGATTATTCAGAAGATCATAATCAGTTTTGAAATTTCCGAAACTATCCAAAAGATATATTTTTGCTCTGGTTTGAAGCGGATACCCAACCACCTGGTTATGGGAAATATCAAGCTCGATAAAAGCTAACTCTCCGGGTATCACTGTAATGAGTCCACTTTCAATAATTTCGCTTTTATATACAGCTTGTATAATTCCCTGTCCGACTTTTTGAGTTTTAAAAGTGGAACCGTCAAAATATCCAATTTGATCAGAGCCCGGTTTTAAAAGCCAGCTTACATTTTCAAGATCTACCGGATTTCCATTTAAGTCATATCCAGTTAATTCGAAATTGATATCGTCACCGGCTTGAACTGTTAAATCCTCAGAAGGAGTCAGTTCAATAGTCAGTCCATTGGAACCAAGGATTTCAAATAAATTTGATTTGGTAGGTCCAGCAATTAGGCGCAATTTTTTATCAAAAGCTAATCCATATAAAGCGTATTGCCCGGCGATATTAGTATTTATAACATTCTCTAAGCGAATCGTAACAGCAAAATCTAAACTTTCGTCACTCGATTCATCGTTTTTGCTTCTTAAAACACGCACGGTTAACAATTGACCAAAGACCGATGCGCTATAAATTGAATATTCATGTTGAGAAACCGAGTCTTGAATATCAGTAACATCTGCATTTGATAAATCAAATCCCGGAGGGAATAAAAATGAGAAGCCTCCGTTTCCAAGTTTCAAAAAATCTGAGCGTGAAATATCAAATTGAAGAAGATAGGTTGAACTCTCTTCAACATTAGGATTAGATAAGTCGATTGTAAAATTATCTAATTGGTGTATTTCAAAATTTGTTACTAAAGATGAACTATTATCGAAAAGATTAGATATTACAAAGTCATCATCAAAGCCGGACTCAACCTCAATAGCATATGCCTGAATCGAAATTAGACAAAAAGCTAACAAGGATATCGTTAGAAATTTCATTATTGCTATTTTAAAATTCTTATTCATCAAGCTTTATAGAGCAAAGTCCATGCCTTGTTACATTATGAAACGATTTTTAAAAACTTTCTTATCCACACTCTACTATGCTCATAATCTATTATTATTCATCATCTTACGTTACACATCTTTAGTGTTAGAATAATGTTTATGGTAGTAATACATTATTTATAATGTTACTTCAATGACGACACAGTGCAACCTACTGCGACATATATGCAGAGCATTACGTAATGTTATTTTGAAATAATTTCAGCGGCTTTGACAGTATTCTCCATTAACATAGCAATCGTCATTCTGCCAACTCCACCCGGAACAGGAGTAATATACGAGGTTTTCTCTAAACAACCATCAAAGTCAACATCTCCGACGATTTTATATCCTTTTTTACTTCCGGGATCATCAATTCGGTTGATTCCCACATCAATAATAACAGCCCCATCTTTCACCATCTCAGGCTTAACAAAGTGTGGTTTACCAATGGCGGCAATTATTATATCTGCCCTCAGACAGATCTCGGTAAGGTTTCCTGATCGAGAATGTGCCACTGTTACCGTTGCGTTGGCTGTTTTTGCTTTTTGCATTAACAGAACAGCAATAGGCTTCCCAACTATATTGGATCGTCCGATAACGACAACTTCCTTTCCGGAAGGGTCGATTTCATAAGCTTCGAGCAATTTAATAATCCCAAAAGGAGTACAAGGCAATAACTGACTGCACCCGATTAACATCATCCCGACATTATAAGGGTGGAAACCATCCACATCTTTGGCCGGATTAATCGCCATTGTCACAGTCAATTCATCCATGTGCGAAGGAAGTGGAGACTGGACTAATATCCCATGAATTTTATCGTTCCGATTTAATGACTGGACCAGCTCAATCAATTCCTGCTGTGAGAATGAAGCATCTTTTGTAATTTGTTCGCTATATAATCCAAGTTTCTCACAAGCTTTCCCCTTGCTTCGGACATAGGTTGCCGAGGCGGGATCATCTCCCACAAGAACAGTTGCTAATCCGGGAGTAATTCCCTTTGCTTTGAGTTCTTCAATTCTTGGTATAAGGGCTTTAGTAACTTGGGCGGCAACAATTTTACCATCAATTAATTGAGCAGTCATTATGTTTACTATTCCGTTTCTTCTACGAATTTCTGACGATCAAAGGTGTCAGGATTATAATCATATTTAATTCTTCTAATCTCGTGAGCTTTACCGGTTTCGGGATCGATTTTGATAATCACGCCGCATAACTTCAAATCTCCCTCGGCAGTGGAAAATCTTTTTGGCATTCCGGTTAGGAACCGTTGCAAAGCGGGATCTTTCTGCATCCCGATAATTGAATCGTGGGGACCGGTCATGCCGGCATCGGTCAAATAGGCTGTTCCGGCATGGCTGATTGATTCATCAGCTGTTTGAACATGGGTGTGGGTACCAATTACGGCTGAAACTTTTCCATCAAGGAAAAAAGCAAGGGCTTGTTTCTCAGAGGTAGCTTCGGCATGCATGTCAATAAAGATCATATCTGTTTCTTCTTTGATACTCTCTACAATCCTGGCACCAACCCTGAAGGGGCAGTCAAGATCCTTCATATAGGTTCTACCCATCAGAGATATTATTCCGATTTTATAATCCCCAATTTGATCAATATAAAAACCTGCGCCCGGAACTGAGGGCGGATAGTTGGCCGCACGAATTAATTTTGGGTTGCGTTTAATATAACTAACTATCTCGTAACGATCCCAGATATGGTTTCCGGATGTTTGAAAATCGATTCCATAACTGAATGCTTTTTGAGCCATTTCAGGCGTTATACCAAACCCGCCGGCAGCATTTTCCGTGTTGGCTATGACATAGTCGATATTAAATTTTTCACGGAGAGGTTTAATCAGATACGATGCTGTCTGCCGTCCGGATTGCCCATTGATATCAGCAACAAACATCAATGTTATTAAAGACATTTAAAATACTTTCTAAGGCAGCTTTTAAATGAATCTGATCCTGCTGCCCTTATAATCAGATTCTATATAAACGATAAAGTGGAGTTTAACAATACTCCACTTTATAATCAACAATTTAAAACAAGAAATCTATTTTGCAAATTCTATCGATCTGGTCTCACGAATAACTGTCACTTTGATCTGACCCGGATATTGCATTTCATTTTCAATTTTTTGGGCAATATCAGCCGCTAAAATTGTGCTGGTAAGGTCATCAATTGCTTCATTTTCAACAATAACACGAATTTCACGACCAGCCTGGATAGCATACGCTTTTGAAACACCTTTAAAACTATCAGCTAATTCTTCAAGCTGAGTTAGGCGCTTGATATAAGCTTCAAGAGGTTCACGGCGGGCACCCGGTCGGGCGCCAGAGATTGCATCAGCCGCTTGTACTAAAACCGGATATGGTCCCAGCATTGGAACATCACCATGATGAGCTTCAATTGCATTAATGACTATTTCATTTTCATGGAATCGTCTTACAAAATCAGCACCGATTTGAGTATGCGTACCTTCGGTTTCCCGATCGATCGCTTTACCAATATCATGCATCAAACCACATCTTTTTGCCATAACAGCATCAAGTTCAAGCTCGGCTGCCATCAATCCGCAAAGCATCGCTACCTCTTTGGAGTGATTAAGAACATTTTGACCGTATGACGATCTGAATTTTAACTTTCCGAGAAGCTGGATAATATCTTTATGAAGACCATGAACACCAAGCTCAAAACAAGCCTGCTCGCCAGCCTCCTGAACGATAACTTCCATTTCCTGTTGTGCTTTTTCAACAACTTCTTCAATTCTGGTCGGGTGAATTCTACCATCGACAATCAGTTTTTCCAAAGCCATTCTACCGATTTCACGTCTAACAGGATCATATCCTGACAAAATTACAGCTTCCGGAGTGTCATCAACAATAACATCAATTCCTGTCGCTGTTTCAAATGAACGGATATTTCTGCCTTCTCGCCCGATGATTCTTCCCTTCATTTCATCATTAGGAAGATTTACAACCGAGACGGTAGTCTCAACCGTATGATCAGCGGCACAGCGATAAATTGAAGATAGAATAATTTCACGAGCCTCTTTTTCAGCGTCTTTTTCAGCTTTGTCTTTTATTTCTTGAATATAAGCTGCGGCTTCTAACCGAGCTTTTTCTTTCATATTCTCCATCAATTGCTGTTTAGCTTCTTCCGGAGACATTTGAGCGATTTTTCTCAGTTTTTCGTTCTGTTGTTGAAGAACCTGCTCTAATTCATTTTGTCTAAGTTCAATCCCTTTTTCGCGTGCCTGGATATTCTTTTCGCGATTTGAAATTTCGCGGTCTTTAACTTCAACAAATTCTAATTTTTTATTTAAAGAGCCCATCTTTTCAGAAAGGTCTTTTTCCATTGCATCGAGTTCTTTTTTCCTCTTATCAGATTCCTGGTCAAACTCACTTTTTAATTTTAACCACTCTTCCCGAGCTTCCAGAAGAGCTTCTTTTTTCTGAATTTTGGCCTGGCTCTCAGCGTCACCAAGCATTCGCTTGGCTGTTTCAGAAGCATCCTGAATATTCTTGGCACTTGCTTTCTTAGCCACATTCCAGGAAATCAGAAAAGAAACAATAGCTACAACGATTGCAATTACGATTATGTATACTAGTTCTAAATCCATGTGTTCCTCCCACCCAACAACGGTTGGATGTCACTATATATGAAAAGGCATGGATAAGACAAAGGACATTGATTTAGTATTGATTTAAGAGAATCTTAAGGTAAACCGTCAAGAGCATTATCGATTTGACTGTTTAAATCGTCAAGCCTTGATGAAATTCGGGTTTCTATATAATCCAAGCTATCAGATTTCTCATGAAGTTCAGATGCAATAGACATTGCTGCCAGTATTGCTACCCTGTCTTTCAATTTTATCTGGCTAGACTTGGCTGTTTTTTTCATAACCGAATCAACATAATCAGCAACTCTTGAAATATAGGATGGATCAGCTACCCCCGAGATGGGATATTCTTCTCCAAAAATTTTTACGACAACCTTATTATCACTCATAAAATCTGCTATCTATTTATAAATAACTACTAATCAGGATTCCTTTACTTATCCTGCTAATTTACAATAATTTATCTAAATTCAGAAATAATTGTCAAGAAAAAACTATCCTGCAATCTCTTCCAACTGATCCAGCCTTTGAAGAACGCTTACAAGTTTGTTGCGTACTTTTTCTTTTTTGTCAGAATCATCAAGTTTTATGGAATTATATTCTTTCTGAATTTGAGTAAGTTCTTTTTTTAAATGTACATTCTCAATCTTAAGGGACTCATTTTGTTTCTTTAAGGTTTCAAGGGCATCAATCAGCCGCTCAACCTTGCCAAACAATTGTTCAAATTTTTCTTCCATCTTACTTGTCCCTAATTTCAGCCTTGAAGTTTTTCTTTAATGAATTAACTACAAGTGCTTGTCTTTTATCAACTACGTCACTTGAAAGATTACCTTCAGCAGAACGATAGCTTATCGAAATCGCAATCGATTTCATTCCTTTTTCAATTTGCTTTCCGGTATATAAATCAAATATTGAGACCGATTCAGCAATCTTCCCGGCAGCCTTTTTAACAACTTCTATAATCTCACCGGCTTTTATCTCTTCTTTTACAAGGATTGCGAGGTCTCTCGGGGCTGCTGGATAAACCGGAAGCTGTTCGTATTTTGTCAACTGCTTGCCATATGTAATTAAAGGTAAAAGATCAATTTCAGCAAGGAAGATAGTCTGTTTTATATCAAAGGCTTTCATAATATCAGCTGAGACTTTTCCTACTGAGCCAATTTTAGCACCTTCAAAAATCACATCAAATGATATATCCGAAGTAAACCAATGATTTCCGGAATATTTTAATTCAAATCCCGGAACACCAAAATGTTTTACAATATTATCAAAGGCTCCGGTGATATCATAAAAATCATACGCCCTCGGAGTTTCTCGCCAGGTGTGTTCACTGTTGCCAGTAACAGTCAGAAGGAGTTTTTCATTTTCCACCCAATTATCATCTTTATCAGGCGGGAAATAAGCTTTACCGATTTCAAATAACTGTAAATCTATATTACGATGCGAAACATTTAACTCGATAACTTTTAAAGCTGTCTGTGCCAGAGAATTCCGCATTATGTTAATATCTTCAGAAACAGGATTGACAAGGTTTAGTTGAGGAACGCCCGGATTCAATTTATCCGCTAATTTTTTATCAGCTAAGCCATGTCCAAGAATCTCATCAAAACCGATAGAAGTCAGTAACGTTCTCAGCTCGGACTTAAAGTTATCCTCGAAGTGAGTGGGCGTATATAGTGACCCTATATTAGTATTCGAGTTAGGAACATTGTCGTAACTTTCTATCCTGACGACTTCCTCAATCAGATCAATTTCCCTTTCGAGGTCAGGTCTGAAGGTCGGCACTGTTATCTGAAGCGGGTCGCCATCTTTGACTTCAAGCTCTAATAAAGTTAAAATCTCTTTAATTCGCTCTGTCGATAAATTTGTTCCAAGAATATCATTGCAGCGTTGGGGTCGAAGTGATACTGTAACCGGTTCAATTTTTTCAGGATAACAATCGACTATTCCGGATAAAACCTCACCCCCGCATATTTCCTGAAATAAATATGCAGCTCGATTGATTGCGTATTCTAATCCCTGATTCGGATCAGCACCCTTTTCAAAACGAGTTGATGATTCAGTCACATTACCTAAAATCTTCCGGCTTTTACGAATCATTGACGAGTTAAAATATGCCGCCTCAAGCAGTATATCTTTAGTGTCAGCTTCTACCTCAGAGTTTAAACCACCCATAACTCCACCGGCAGCAACAGCTTCTTTACCATTTGTAATTAGAATAACATCCGGAGTAAGCTCATGCTCCTTGGCATCAAGGGTTGTGAACTTTTCACCTTTAGTTGCCATTCTGACCAGGACTTCATCAGACCCAAAACGGTTTAAGTCAAAAGCGTGTAATGGATGTCCAATTTCAAACATCACTAAATTTGTAATATCAACGATATTATTTATAGGACGAACACCGGCAGTGATCAGCTTTTTCTGCAACCACCATGGAGATTCGGCTATTTTAACATTTTTAATTATTCGAGCAGCATATCTTGGGCATGCTTTTGTATCTTCAATGTTTATTTTGATTAAATCAGATGCTTTTTCAGCAGTTTCTTTAATTTCAAATTTCGGTTTGATAACCGATGTTTTTGCCAAAGCTGCCAAATCACGGGCAATTCCTATTGCAGAGGTAGAGTCAGCACGATTAGGAGTAAGTTCAAAAGTCAGAATATAGTCGTCATAATCAAGGTATTCTGCAAAAGGAGTACCGGTATTAGCCGTTGGCTCGAGAACCCAAATTCCAGCATGGTCGTCAGAGATGCCTAATTCCCGTTTGGAACAAATCATACCATATGATTCAACTCCGCGGATTTTAGCTTTTTTTATTTTGAAATCGCCTGCCAGTTCAGCACCTATCACAGCTACCGGGACTTTTTGACCGACTTCAATATTAGGGGCGCCACAAATTATATCTAATTTTTCAGAACCGGTATCAACTTTGGTTAATCTGATTTTATCAGCACCCTCAACCGGGTTAATTTCAAGAATCTCACCAACAATTACATTATTTAAGTACTTCGATGTGGATTCATAATCTTCACAGGCAGTACCACAGAGAGTTAATCTCTCGGCAACCTCTTCAACAGGCCAGTCCAATCCTGTTAATTCTAATAACCATTTGTATGAAATTTTCATGTTTATTTAAACTGTCTAAGAAATCTTATATCGTTATTAAAGAATAATCTTATATCATTAATTTTGTATTTCAACATTGCAATCCGTTCGACTCCCATACCGAAGGCATATCCGGTATATTTTTCAGGGTCATGTCCGGTTTTAATCAGCACATTCGGATCGATCATGCCACAGCCTAAAATTTCCAGCCAACCGCTGTATTTACAAAGTTGACAACCTTTACCGCTACACAGAAAACAAGAGATGTCTACCTCAGCGGAAGGTTCAGTAAAAGGAAAGAACGAAGGGCGAAATTTAAGCTTCAAGTCCTCTCCAAAAAATGCTTTACAAAAAGCAAGCAAAGCCCCTTTCAAATCTGCCATAGTAACGCCAACATCAACCAGAAAACCATCTACCTGATGAAATGCAATATGTGCTCTGGTTGAAATCGCTTCGTGGCGATAAGTTCTTCCGGGAGCAATGATTTTAATCGGAGGTTTTTCCTTTTCAAGTTTTCTTACTTGAACCGGAGTCGTATGAGTGCGTAATAATCTTCCCCCTTCAACAAACATGGTATCCTGCATATCTCTTGCCGGATGGTCAGGAGGGAAATTCAGAGCTTCAAAGTTATAAAAATCAGTCTCGACATCAGGTCCGCGGTCTATTTCAAAACCCATACCATGAAAAGTATGGCAAATTTCATCAAGAACCTGATTTATAATATGGGTTACTCCGATACGGGGTGCTGTTCCAGGCAAAGTTGGATCAAATGATGAATCAACTTTGTCTGTTTTGAATTTTTCCGAAGCAATGTTGATTTGCTCTTCAAGAAAGACCCGGCATTTATTAGCCTCGGCTCCCACCGCTTTTTTTTCTTCAACCGGCAGGTCTTTGAGCCCTTTTAAAATAGCCGTTAATTCCCCTTTGCGTCCGAGAAATTTGACCCGCACCTCATTAAGAGAATCGATCGAATCAATATTATTGATCCGATCGATCGCTTCTTGCTTAATCTGTAAAATTTTATCTAATAGCGCCATTAGCGATATTATACGACTTAATTTTCAGAAGCCATTTTGGCTAAGTTTTGAAAAGTAGCCATATCTCTGGCGGCGATATCAGCTAAAATTTTGCGGTCAAGATTTACACCGGCTTTTTTTAATCCGTGTATAAATGTCGAATAATTAGTATCGCACATTTTGGCTGCTGCTGAAATACGGGCAATCCATAATGAACGGAATACACGTTTTTTATTGCGACGGTCACGATAGGCATATTTTAAACCTTTATGGACCGTCTCTAAGGCAGTGCGGTAAAGATTTCTTCTTCCACCGAAATTACCTTTTGCTTTTTTTAAAACCTTTTTATGTCGGCGATGGGCAGCGACATTGTTCATAGAACGTGGCATCTTATATTAACTCCTATTAAATTCCAATTTAGTAAGGCAACATCCGTTCAACCCGCTTCATATCCGAAGGAGAGACTAATGTTGATTTACGCAAATCACGGGTTCTTTTTGGACTCATTTTGGTCATGATGTGGCTTTTGAAAGCTTTGCTACGCTTGATCTTTCCGGTTGCAGTTTTCTTGAACCTTTTAGCAGCGCCACGTCTTGTTTTCATCTTTGGCATCAGGATTCCTCTATTTCAATTTCTTCTTTTTTATCATTTTTCTCAGTATTTGCTTCTGTTTTGGGTTTAGAAGCATCTTTGTCATAGACTTTGCTTTTCTTCAGTTGATTCATAACCTCAGCAGAAGGACATAAAATCATATTCATATTTCTTCCTTCCATTTTTGGTTTCACTTCAACAACAGCAATCTCGTCAAGTTCTTTCACGAGTCGTATTAAAACTTTTTCACCAAATTCCTGATACGCCATTTCTCTACCCCGAAACATTACAAAGGCTTTAACTTTGTTGCCCGAGAGCAAAAATTCTCTTACGTGTTTCGTTTTAAATTGAAAGTCATGTTCATCAATTTTAGGTCGATAACGCATCTCTTTCATTTGCTGATTGTGTTGTCTTTTTCTCGCCATTTTATCTTTTTTAGCAATTTCATATTTGAATTTGCCATAATCAAGAATACGACAGACCGGTGGTCTGCTGTTTGGCGAAACTTCCACCAAATCAAGTCCGGCATCTATAGCTCTTTTGATGGCATCATCAACCGGTAAAATTCCCAGTTGTTCGCCTTCCGGACCGATCAGTCTAACCGGTGAAACTCTTATCAGGCGATTAACCCGATGGCTCTTATTGGCTATGAAATCCTCCTATAATCAAAATTAAGGTTATGCCTTATTCTTTATTTCTTCTGAGAATAAAGTAAGACATTCCTCAACAGTTTTACTTCCCTGATCGCCAGCACCATGCTTGCGCAATGAGACTGAGTTTGACTCAACCTCTTTAGATCCGACAATCAGCATATATGGTACTTTTAAAAGCTCAGCATCTCTGATCTTAGCACCAATTTTTTCAGAACGGTTGTCAACTTGTACCCGGAAATTTTCACTCCTGAGTTTCTTGGCAACTTCAGCAGCATAATCAATAGAGCTATCGGTTATTGGCAGAACTTTTATCTGCACAGGAGCCAACCATAACGGGAAATTCCCGGAATAATGCTCTATTAGAATACCGAAAAATCTCTCGATAGATCCTAGTAATGCCCTATGTATCATATACGGGCGTCGCTGTTTACCTTCTGAATCAATATAATGTATATTGAACCGTTCCGGCAAGGAAAAATCGAACTGAATAGTCGAACATTGCCAGCTGCGATTCAAAGCATCTTTAATTTTAATGTCAATTTTGGGACCATAAAAGGCTCCGCCGCCCTCATCAACCTGATATTCAAGGTCAGCTTTTTCTAAAGCAGATTTAAGACCAGCTTCGGCCCTGTCCCAGTCTTCAATATCACCAATCGCTTTTTCAGGTCTGGTTGACAGGAAAATGTCATAATTTGAAAAACCGAATGCACTCAGAATATGAGTACAGAAATCAAGAAGCCAAACCAGCTCTTCTTCCATATTCTCCTGAGCCACAAAGTGATGGGCATCGTCTTGAGTAAATCCGCGAACCCGCATCAGTCCATGAAGCACCCCAGATTTTTCATATCTATAAACAGTTCCCAGTTCTGCCCAGCGAAGCGGCAAATCACGGTATGACCACATACGGGATTTATACATATAAATATGGAACGGACAATTCATTGGTTTGAGCTGAAACATCTGGTTTTCAACTTCAATCGGTCCAAACATATCATCGCTGTAAAAATCGGTGTGTCCGCTCTTGTCCCACATTTTACGATTAGCGATATGAGGTGAATAGACTAATTCGTATCCGGATTTGAGATGTTCTTCCCGCCAGAAATTTTCTATTTCATTTCTAATACGAGCACCTTTGGGAAGCCAAAGTATTAAGCCGGCTCCGACTTCATCGTTAACAGTATATAATTCCAACTGCTTTCCAAGAATTCGGTGGTCACGTTTTTTTGCTTCTTCAAGACGTGTAAGATATTCTTCAAGCATCACTTTTTTAGGATATGAGACACCGTAAATTCTCTGGAGCATAGTCCGTTTTTCATCACCCCGCCAGTAAGCACCCGATGTTGATATCAGTTTGAAAGCTTTTACAAAACCTGTTTTTGGCAGATGTGGTCCACGACAGAGATCTTCGAAACGTGAATGATAATAAAATGTAACTTCGTCGCCTTCGATGCCTTCTAAAAGTTCAACTTTATAGTTAGCATTTTTTGATTTGAAATATTCAATTGATTCAAGACGGTTTTTAACCTCATAGCGAAACTCATCATTTTCTTTAATAATTTCCGCCATCTTTTTTTCGATTTTAACTAAATCTTCAGGAGTGAACGGCTTCTCTACTTCAAAATCATAGTACCAGCCTTCACTGATTGGCGGACCAATGGCAAGTTTGGTTCCTGGGAAAACTTCATGGACTGCTTGAGCCATGATGTGAGAGCTCGAATGCCAGAAAACTTCTTTACCTTCCGGATTATTGAAAGTGAGAATTTCAACCGTTGAACCATTGGGAAGATCAGCGTTTAAATTGCGTATCTCGCCATCTACCTTAACTGCTAATGCAGCTTTGGCAAGTCCATGCGAGATTGATTTTGCCAATTCGTACCCGGTCACATTTTGCTCGAAACTCCTCGAGGAACCATCGGGTAGATTAATTTGTGCAACTGCCATAAAACCTCTTAAATACTTAAAACGCGGATTCAAGACAACTCTTGCCTTAAGAATCCGCTCTAATTTATGGTGGGCGATACTGGAATTGAACCAGTGACTCCTTGCATGTCAAGCAAGTACTCTAACCAACTGAGCTAATCGCCCACATCAAAACAGCTTAGCTGTTGAGCCGAAGCCTCTAATAATAGGCGAGTATTGGTTTGTTGTCAAGACCAATTTTGATATATTTTAATGACTTAGAGGAAATTTAATCACTAATTCCAGCCATTTGCATAAATGTCTCAGATTTTGAGTATTCTTCTCTTAAAAGCTCAATTACTTCTTCAACCAAAGAGTCATCGAATTCCATATATTCTTTAATTTGAGGATCTAATGTTCCAATAAGATGTTTTTCATCTCTTTCGTAAAACGTCATCTTTGCAATATGATTAGCAATATTTACAATATATGGAGTCGGATTCTGGGCTTCACTTAATTGAGGTTGATGGTGAAATGATATAGATTCACCCAATAGTGAAGGTAATTTCCATTGCATTGCCAATATTCCTCCGATTTGAGCGTGATTATACCCAAGAACTTTCTCTTCAATTTCATAATCCGCTGATTGAGTATCATTTTCTCGTTCATTTTTAACAAGTTGACATTCATTCGGCAGAAACATTGATATAACTATTTTACCAATATCATGCAATAAGCCGCTTGAGAAAGCAGAATCAGGACTTATCATTCCACGAGATCTTAGTTTTTTTGCTAAGATTCGACAACAAAAACCGGTAGCTAATGAATGGCGCCAATGTTTTTCATGAAATTCCTGATCAATTTCTTTTCCTTTAAACATATCAAGAACTGAAGCTGACAGCACCAGATTTTTAATAGCATCCAGACCAACAATTACGACAGCATGTTTCACCGAATCGATTTCTCTTGCCAAACCGTAAAATGCCGAGTTTGTAAGTTTTAATACTTTAACTGACATCGCTGGATCTTCCGCCAAAATAGCAGCAACATGAGTTGCCGATACATTGGGATCGTTCATCACTTTTTGAATCTGGTGAAAAACAATTGGAGGAGTAGGCAAGTTTCTGATATTCGAGACAACTTGTTTTACTTTATTATCAACTGTTGCAACATCCATCTTGTCGAGAATCTCCGTTATATATCGTTTTCAAATTTATCTGCTAATTTATCAGCAACTATTTTTATAATATCGTTTTGTTCGTAAAACCCATCGGTAATTTTCTGCTTAATTGATCCCAGCCTTTTTTCATGATTGGTTTCTTTGTTGCTAATCTCATTTTTTGAGTAAATAGAAGAGATAATTTTATCATCTTCTTTATTTACCTCTGAAGTTCTTTTAAATTCATCAACAGTTTTCGACAATTCTTTCAGAGATATTTTTTTCTTTGGCTCTCCGTTATTTGTTTCGGTTTTAGTTTCCTTTCTCAGACTCTCTGAGTTTTGGCTACTGACTGGATCACGTCCAATAAATCCTATTTTCATAATATCACCTTTTCGTTCCTATTTTAAAGGTGTGCGATTTAACAATTTCCTATTTTTTCCCATCTATAAACTGAGGGTTTATCGGCGCATCCGACATATACTGCAATATTTTACTGCTGTTTTTTAAGTCACCCATTTCAGTTTTTATCCGTTCGTACCGCCCTCTCATATATTGTTCGCTCTCGTTTACGAGATTGATGTTTTTCTTAACCAAAGTTGCGATACTGTTAACAATCTTTTTTACATCGGGCAAAGCGGTTGCTAATTTAAAAATCTGAGGATTTTTCTCTTTCATCTCAGAAATTTTTTCTTCAGATTTTTTTATCCGCTTATAACACCGTTCAATCTCTGCAAAAAGATCAAGTATATTATCGTCTTTATCATATTTCATTACATCACGCTGTTTATCCAGCATGATGTACAATGACTGATAAAATGAAAATTCTTCTTTTAATGTAAAAAGAAGTTCCCGTTCGAGTTGTTCAATATTGGTAAAATTCATAATTCCTTACCCGGTAATTGACAGCTTAGTTGCTTTGGGTTTTGAGTCGTTTGGATTCACAGAATTACTATTATTCTGCTGATCTTTAATACCAACCCAACCCTCTTTTAAATTATTCAATACAATAATAATATCGTCAATTTGCGCTGATTCTTTGGTAGCTTCTATCAAACTGCATTGATTGATAATAAAAGCATATAATTTGCCTAAATTTTTTGCGATATCCCCACCTTTTTCAGGATTTAAGGTCGTGTACAAGTGGGTGACAAATTTACGAGCTTTGTCAATTGATTCAAAACCTTCTTGATTTTCAAGATTTTCATAATGTTTTTTTGCACTATTTAAATTTGAAATCGCCCCGTCATATACTTGAAGAATCAGTTCTATTTGTGATTTCCCCTGAGTGTCAATATTCCTATAAGCTGCTACTTTGTCTTCCATGATTACTCCTATGTATCATTTAAATTTAATTTCTATCACTGCCAACGCCCCAGTTTCCATTTATTCCGGCAAACTGAGTTTCCAAAAATTGACTTTGAGCATTCAATTTACCCAAAATAGTTTCCATTTCATAAAATTTCTTATAAAGAGATTCTCTCCTTAGAGCCAGTCGCTCATCAATATTCTCAACTTGATCTTTAATTGTTTCGATCTGTTTTTCATAAGATGTTATTCGGCTGTCAATAATTCCAGTATCAATTTGGGTTATATTAATCACTGCGTCCTGCAGAATTGAAGCCAACCCCTGTACATAGGACACTACACCCTCCACAGCATCTGTAACTGAGGCTTCATCCATGGTAACCTTTAATACCAGACCCTCGGTTGTTTCATTACCTTCTTTGCCTTTAAGCAATACTCCAGAGCCTTCGGCTTCTTCACCGTTTATGGTTCCGACAACATCTTTTCCATTAACCGTACTTCCTGATGATAACCCGAGTAGACTAAAGGCTGAATCAGCAATTGCAGTGTCGAGTTCTATTTTCGAGTGGATACCAAAAGATGAACCGGTAAGTTTGATGCTTCCTTTTCCGGATTCCCCTTCAACCCACTCGACAGTCACACCTCTTTTGCCAATTTTAGAATCTGCTAATATTTGAGCTTGAATTTCATTGACTAAATCCTGATGAGTATTATAGGTTCCCTCTGAAAGAGAAATTTCACCTGAAACAAGCCCGTCTACTTTGAATTTCAATTTTTTGTTTGAAGCATCTATTATCAGAGGTGTAGTTGCAGGATCATTCAAGGTCCCACCTTCAAATGAACCATGAGTGGCAGCCTGAGTAATATCAACCTGAAAATCTTGACCGGCTTTAGTTTTATTGGTTGCTGACACAAACTCTAATCCGGTAGTACTGGATTCACCGGTTTTTGAAAATAACTGAATTACTTCATCAAGATTATTACGAATAGACTCTTCGAGTTTTGCATTATTGCTAATCGTTAATTTTCCTTTAACATCGGTTTTGATCCCAATAGAATATAATTGGTTAAATGAGCCATCAGCACCCTGAACCAATGAAGACAGTTTTTTTCGCATGGAGTTTTGAACTCTCCAAACTGTAAAATCACCGAATAGAACCGGTGCTCCCCCAGCTTCTGGATCGTATGAATTTTGCTTGTCTATATATTCATTCAGATTATTATAATTAGCAATGAATGATCCAATTCTATCCCTTATGCTTTTAACATCTACATCAGTTTTAACTGTAATTGAATCTCCCGGATCAGTCAGTTTATTCACGGTTAAATTTAATCCGCCAACTATATCGGTAAAACTATTTGTGCTTGAGGTTACCGTAATAGGCGAACCGGAGCCATCACCTGATCCGATAGCAATTTTAGCATCAGTGGCGTTTTGCAGAAGCGGCGTAAAGGTATCAATCTTAAACTTATCACCGGCGGTTAAATCTCCGGATCCAAATGACATGTACAACCCCTCAGCACCAACAGCTTCATATTCAAAATCAGCCTGAGTAACAACAATCGAACCACTATTTGCCGGATTGTTATCATCAACCCAGTCTATTGTAATTGTATCGGTTCCGATTGTCTGGGTACCTGACCCTGCAACAGTAAATGTATAGGATGTATTTTCAGATCCGGTATAGGCTGCGGTTGCTCCCAAAGAAATTTGCGAGGTTGAGCTTAAATTTTTGGTAATTGTTTCAGGAATATCAAAAGAGGATGAAGAATAATTAAGGTTGCTTCCATCGACTAAATTTGAAGTGATTGAAATTGCATTTTCTTTACCTGATTTTTCAGCACTTAATACCAATCGAAATGAATTTGAGCTTGTTCCATCATTTATTATAGATGCTGTCACACCGGCATTAGCTTCGTTGATTGCGGTTTTAATTCCAACTAAGGAATTATTATTGGTATCAATTAATATTGTTTTTTCAGCCCCATCGCCTACTTTTAAAAGAATTTCTCCCGTTCCAAATGAATCCAGACTATCATCATCAAAACCCTGCGAGGCAAGCTGATTATTATTTGCTAAACTTAAAACCTGAAAATTGTAACTTCCGGTTCCGACCCGGCTGCCTCGGGCAGCTGTTAAATATGATTCGTCGGAAACATCGATTGTAGCTTTTTCATAAGTACTGGTCTTAACAAGATTGCTTAAATCAGAGGATAATGCTAAAAATTTTGCCTGTAAGGCCTGATATGCAGAAACAACAGCCAGCTTTTCTGCCTGTTGTACTTCGAGTAATATTGCCGGTCGTCGTTCAAAATCCATGATGGCGTCAACCATCGCTGTTGTATCAAGACCAGAACTGAGACCATCAATTGAATTAAATCCTGGCACGATTAACTCCTGTAAGAGAATGACTTCAATGTCATTATGTTTATTTTCATTTCAAATATTCGGGGGAAGGAATTCCTTCCCCCGATTCTCCATCTATAATAGACTTAGAATAATGACAAGATTGACTGAGGAACCTGGTTAGCCTGGGCAAGCATGGATGTACCGGCTTGCATAAGGATCTGGTTCTTAGTAAAGTTTGACATTTCTTTAGCCATATCAGTATCACGAATCATTGATTCGGAAGCTGTCAGATTCTGAGCAGCAATACGAAGGTTTCTTAAGTTGGATTCCAGAGTATTCTTCTGGAAACTACCAAGAGCACCACGAGTTGTGGAAACTTCGTTAATTGCAGCGTCAATAACTGACTGAGCATCCTGGGCACCTTGAGCAGTGGTAACATCAATATTCGCAAGGCTTGAGAACATATTACCAACAATGCCGTCACCTAATGATGATGCAGCCATATTTCTCATAGAAATACGAGTTGTTTGACCAACATTTGCACCAATCTGGAAGACCAGTGACTGATCAGTATTACTGATAGTTTCATTACCACCATTAGAGGTTAATGCATAATTGACTGAAATTGATTCTTCTCTATCAGGTGAGTAAATTATTGATTGCTGACCAACAGTTGCGGTAACTGCTGAACCACCGTTCAAACGAACGGAAAGTTTAGTACCGGTAACTGTGGCAAGCATCTGACCAAAAGTAATACCATTTGAACCAGCAGCAGCCGAAGCTTTATCAGTTACGATATCCATCGTAGCCTGAGTGGAAGAGCTATCAGCGTCTGATTTCAAAGTATAAGTACCAGTCTGGGCAAAACGAACATCATTAATGTTGTTGACATAATTATCAAAACTGACCTGGGCATCCACACCAAAGTTGTTTTGAACATCAACTGAAAGACCAAGAACATTATTCAAGTCAGAAGATGCACCTGCGGTGGCAACCTGTTTGACATAATATAATGAACCTTCGTCTTTTGTTTTGATGTCGATTGAGTTACCACCGGCACCAACAGAAGCAACGAGATCGTTAGCATCATAGCTACCTGCAGCGGCGACAGCAGTGTTCACTGCACCAACCAATGTAGCCATATCAGTATAAGTTGCGTTTGCAACGGTGACATCTTCATTAGTTATAACACCGGTACCGGCAGTGCCATAGGTGTTAGTAGTGTAACGAAGAACACCTAAAGAGGCACCACGGTCACTGGCTGCAGCAAAGGAAAGACCACCACTAGCTGTTGTTGAAGAAGCTTCTGTTTTCAGTGAATACTGAGCACCTTCACTATTTGTGGTAAATGTAAAACTGAAGTTACCGCCACCAGCATCAGTTGAGGAAACTGTAACTTTATTTGCCAGCGTTTCACCACTACCATCTATCGCAGTTTGCATTGCAGATACTACAGTTGCGGCTGAGTCACCGGCTTGGATATTAACATCAAAAGTCTGCAGAGCAGACGCCTGACCAGTACCTGCAGAGCTGTCCTGATAATACATACTGAAAGAATAAGTACCAGCATGAGTAGCAACAGCAGCGGAGTAGTTTGTACCACCTGATGTTACAGCAGCGGCAGTTGCAGCACCGGCTACTTCGAGTCCGTTATTCCAGGCATCGGTAATAGCCATGGAAGAACCAACTTTTTGAGCTACATCAGAAGCTTGGATGACGTCTACGTTGTGGATACCTTCGCCAATATTCGTCGGATCGCCATCAGTATTTGCAAGAGAAATACCATAGGCTGAAGTGTTAAGAGAGGCAGCTGCATCGGCAGTTTTAACGGCTGTCAATGAATAGTTGCCGGTCTTCAGATTAGAATCACCTAAGTTCACGCCAGAAGTGTTGTTCGATGTAATCGTAGCAACATTTTCTTTTGTTCCATCAAGCAGTTTTTTGGTACCAAACTGGGTGTTGGCAGCAATACGATCGATAGTTTTGATCGCGTTGGTTATTTCTGCCTGATCAGCAGCCAACTGGTCGGCATCATTGAAGCCTTCGTTAGCAGCGTGAATAGCCAGTTCTCTCATAGAGACCAACAGGTTATTAATTTCAGTAAGAGCTCCTTCAGCAGTCTGAATCATGCTGATAGAACCTTCTGAGTTTTCAATTGCACGGTTCATACCGGCGATTTGAGCGCGGAACTGTTCTGAAATTACCAATCCAGCAGGATCATCAGATCCCTGGTTGATACGGTAACCAGAAGACAGTTTTTGCATTGACTTGGACAAAGCTTCAGTTGTGTTGACCAAGTTACGGTGTGCATTCATTGCAGCTAAGTTGTGATTAATACGAAGTGACATCTTTCAAATCCTCCTTGAGAATTCGTGGAGTATCCTTACTCCGATTTTATGTGATTAAGTTTCTTTAAAAGACACATTAAATATCACTTCCATGTGCAGTCAGTCAGTGCAGAAAAAGTCCAATTTCTCTGCCTAAAAACTAGAACCTCCCTTTTTTTGACATTTGAGAATACATTATCATATTATTATTCTTTCATTATCATAGCCTTAACATCGGCAGATCAGTCGACAACTTTACAAAGTTTTAAAGCCTTAACTCAATATTTTATTATTATTAAATATCAATTATTGGGATGAAATTAGCTGTTCCAGCTCTTTTAACCGTTCTATCACTGGTTTGAAATCAGGGTCGATTGATAATACCCGCTGGTAACCCATCACAGCCGCATCCCCCTGCCCCATAGCCAGATAACATTCTGACAAATTGAATATGGCTGGCACAAAGTCTGGGATTTTCTTTAATATCTGTTCAAAATATTCGATTGCAGTTTGATATTCTCCGGATCTTAAACAAAGTTCTCCAATCAAATTTGTGATATCAATATCATCTGGCTCCAGATTCATATAGATTTTAAGGGTTTCAAGGGCTGATTTGTGCTTTGACTGATTAAGGAAATTTAGTCCCAGATTCCGAAATGTTACTGCTTCAGCCTTCTCACTCGAAATCGCTTTTTGATAGTATAGTTCAGCCTGTGAATAGTTTTCAATTTTGAAATAGCAATTACCTAAATCGTTTAAAACGGTGAGAGAATCTGAATCTTTCTCAAGAATCTGCTTATATACCCTAATCGCCTGATCATAATTTTCAATTTTAAAAAGAGCCTCGGCTAATTTATTTTGAATCTCTAAATCATTTTTGCCAAGACTAATTGCTATAGTGAAATATTTTGCAGCCTCTTCCCCATTACCGATTTCAAAGTAAAATTGTCCGGCTCTTGAATTTATTTCCGGATTGTTAGGATCAAATTCTATCGCCTTTAGCAAATATTTTTCAGCTTTATTAAATGCCTGCTTTTGAAAGTATAATTGAGCCAGGCCTAATGATGCCGAAGGAGAAGGCATGCCCTCTTCTATTTGCAGTCTAAAATATTTTTCTGCTTTGATCAGATCATTGTCTTTGTAATACAGATTACCCAGACAAAGAGCGGCTTCGTAAAAATCGGAACTGTTTTCAATAACTTTATGATATAACTGTTTGGCTTTACCAAAATTATTTTTTAATTCCTCTACAGCTCCAATGCCATATAAAGCGGTATTAACAGAATCTGAATGATATAGGGTTATTGAATCAACTTCACGATGTTCATTATAATTTTTCTGAACTTCCAGATATTTATTATAAGCTTCAACAGATAAATCATATTCTTTGGTTTTGCAATAGATATGCCCCATCAGCATCAATGGATCAAGGTATTCCGGCTTATGTTTCAAGGCTAATTCTGCATATTCTTTCGCTTTTTGATAATCTTCGATTGAAAAATAAGTGCAGGCTAATAAATCAAGCGACATCAAATGAATAAATCGGGTTTCAAGGTGGCCAGGATTTGATAAAGACAGAGATTTTAGTGCCGCCTCGATAACTTTGGGTGCATATTTTTCTATATCTTCAGACAGTTTCCCTCTGAAAAGCTGGGCATAGTTGAACCATGCAAAAGTAAATTCCGGATTATCATCTATTTGTTGTTCTAAAAGAGTTTTGGTCCGAAGGAATTTTTTATCCATCGATTCTTTTTCAAGATCATATCCAAGATGTTCCATTGAAAAAGGTGCCCGCAATATTTTTATACCTTCAGGAATTTTTAATGAATTGTGAACAATTCCTTCATATCGCAACTTTGTCTCTCTGCGGAACAAACGAACCGAGTTAGCCAAGGTAACCTTTAAGCGCGATTTCTTTATATAATTATATACATTGACAGAAATCGCCTGATGATCGCTGTTCCTCAAAATTTCAAGAAGCGGTGCAACCTCATTTATATCAAATCGTTCATCAGCGTCGATAATAAAAATCCAATCGCCCGTTGCCAGATCAATGGAATAGTTACGATGTTTTGAAAAGTTTCCTTCCCATTTTTGATGATATATTTTGGCGCCGTATGACTTTGCAATTTCTACTGTTTTATCAGTGGAACCGGTATCGACCAAAATAATTTCATCAACCCAGTCACGGATAGAATCAAGACATCCGGGAAGAAGTTTTTCTTCGTCTTTAACAATCATGCTAGCTGAAATAGAAGGTCGCTGCTTAAATGATTCAGTCATCATTTTTAACTCCTGGGTTTGACGGCTGTGTTTGATTCCATCCTGAAGGACTTCCAAAGCTTTATCGTCGGAATCATTATGCTTTAATAATCTGACATAATTTTGATAGGAGACATGATTACCGGAATCTGCTTTAATCGCATTTTGAAAATGTATTGATGCCTTTTTAAAGTCATCTTTATCGGCATAAGCATTTCCAATATTATTTGAGATTTTGCATTGATGAATACTTGATACTGTATAATCTTCATCAAAATAGCCGGAATTTTTATTTTCTTCAATAAGTTTAAAATACTTAGACCCAAACGAGATTGTATTTTCAGACTCCTTCATAGTATGGCTGACAGAAGTCTTCAGATAGAAAAAATCGATTGAATTTGGTGAATATTCAATTCCACGATTTATAATTTTTTCGGCGTCAACAATTTTGTTAACCTTATAATAACTGAATGCTAAAATTCGATCATATAAATATTTTTGTTTTGTATCTTCAATAGGGTATTTTGATTCAAGAGCATTACTATGTTCAATAACTTTATCATAATAATTATTATTATAGTGACTTTGTAAATCATCAATTTGAGAATCTAATCCCCTGTTTCCAAGAATCTGATTTTTTAACATTTCGACTTCGATTGAATTCGGATATTTATTTATTCCATCATTTAAAATAATAAGGGCTTTATCAGTTTCTTCCAGATGAATTTGAAGTAATGCATATTCGATATAAATTTGTGGCTTAGTCTGAGATAGTTGAAGTGCTTGTTTATAATATTTTTCAGCTTGTTTGAAATTGTTTGTGTATTTTGAGCTGTTCCCTAAAATTTCAAAAATAACAGCTTTTGATTGATTATTTTCAGAAGAATAATCAAAATATTTTTTACCATAGCTGATTGCTTTGTCATATTCTTTCATTTGATAATGAGATAGTGCAGCATCAAAACAGGTTTCGGATGTTACTATTTCTACTTTTCTTAAAGCTCGCATTTTTTTTAGTTTATTAGGCACAATGATGCTCCATTCTAATTTGGGAAATGCCTTTTATATCCTGAGAAAGGTAATTTGATGATAAATCTGAATGATACAATCCGAATTCCATTTCGAATCCTTTTGAATAACTTTGTTTACAGAAGAATATTATACACCTGCAAGTTCAGGTTCTTTATGTTTTTCATTTTCAGCTTCTGTTTGTTCGAGCATATCCAATAATTTATGAGAAACTTTATAATTGGAATTAACCATCACCATCTGTTTAGCAAAATTATTTTCAGTATTGATTAAAATAGGTCCTTGCAAATTTACTGACATATCTTTGGGATCTTCAGGAATTGTAGCAATGACATAAGTTTCCACTGATTCGGCATTGTTAATATTGAGTTCTGAAAGTTCATTTCTGTTGACTTCAATTTTATAGTCCGAGAAAAAAGCACGAGGATTTACTATAATAAAACTAATCGTACTATCTTCTAAAGATTGAAACCATAAAAAGGGCAACATTTCTTCAGCTTCTACTAAACAGAATTTGGTTAAGTTTTCAAATCCCAGAATAGGCTTCATCATCGAAATGATTTTTGTTTCGGGGATTTCAATTTCTCCAAATTTTTGAGTATAAAATTTCATTTTTTTCCCTTTTCCATCCTATTGAAGGAAATTTAACAGTGATGGTTGTATAATTTTAGCGCTTGCTAACAGTGCTGCTTGATAACTGTTCTCTGACATAGCAAGGTTAGTCAATAGTAAAGCAATGTCAGCATCCTCTACTTCAGATAGTAACTTTGTATAATTAAAATTTAATTCATTGATTCTCGACAAAGTTGATTCGAGTCTTTGATTCTTTGAACCTACAACTGAAATATTATGTCTTAAGCCGGTAAGAGCCTGGTCAAGATTCCCTTGCATCAGCTCAATACCCTCTCGATCGTTGTTTTCAAGAGCATGAGTAAGAACAAGCATTGACCCGAGTAAATCAGTTGATCCGAAGATTCCCATCTTTTTCGTCAATGTTCCACCGACTGAATCTTCAACTGTTAATGATTTATATGGATCATTATTGACAATTTTAAATGTTCCGCTTGATTGGTTTAGAGATAAAGTTATATCCAACCCTGAATTATTAAACAAATCCAAAACATCCTGAATTGTATTTATTGCCGGATCGGTTAAATCAAAAACTCTGCTTTCATTGCCCTGCCAGACAGTAATCTCATTCAAATCAATACCCAAACCATAATTCAAATCCGAGACTAATGAAGTTGCGGATAATTGTGGTTTTATACTTGAACCAACGTGATCGTAATTGAAATTCCCTAACAAACCGAGATCATTTGCCGTTGTTCCACCATTTTCTGCGACGGTAAAGTTATATTCAGGGTCTAAGTCTCCCCCGACAAGCATAGCTCCGATATTTCCGGCGATTCCTAAATCGGTTGCGAGGGTTGAATTAGAGTTAAATTCTTGAATTGTTAAACCGAGTGGAACTCCATTTGTGTCGGTTATTTCAAAACCGGTTCCAGCCGCATTGATCTGCATCGACACATTATCCATCGGAGGACCAAGAGCAGTCATATGATTATTGAATGCTGTTCTTATATCACCAACAGTAGCAGCAGATGATAAATCGATTGATTCGTTTATTGCTCCACCATCTGAAACATTTATCCATCCATTAGACATGTCAAGACCATGACCATTATTTAAATTAAATAAATTGGTATTGTCGTTAATTTGTCTGGGGATTGATTCGTCAATTTCAAGCTTTATATTATTTTTTTCAGCACCAATAACAGCGGTAACATTGGTTATTCCATCAGCTGCTAATTGGTTATTTATTGCAGTCAGGACATCATTGATGTCTGTTGCTCCGTTAATATCAACCGTAGAAGTGATTCCCAGATTATTATCACTAATTGTAAGAGAACCAGCGGTCTGATCAATTCCAGTACCACCATTTAAGTCGGTTAATTGTGTTACCCCGGTTACAGCAGTATGCAGGTTGCTGACATTTTCAATTCCTTTTAACGGCTTAAAAAATATGTCGGAGCCGTTTAAATTAACGGTCATTTTTGTTGATGATTCAATGGGATATTCAATTTTCCCCATATCTCCATTATAAACTACCCCATTAGCAGATGCGGAAAGAGCAGCGGTATCGGTCTTGAATCCTGAAAAAAGATGTTTACCATTGAGTGATTTATTCCCAAGGGCAACTATCGAATCATATTTTGATTTAATAACAACAGCAATTAACGCCCGACTATCAGCTCCGGCATCATCATTTGACATGCCTATTGCTTCATCTTTGGCATCTACAACCAACTGATTTAATTCAGACAGAATATTTTGATAACTGGTTAATTTAGACGAACTTTTATTAATGTTTTTAATGTACTGTTCGTTTCTATTCAACTCGGTACGATAATTTAGATCCCTCAAAGTACCGATTGGATCATCTGATGGTTTCTCAATCCTTCTTCCTGAAGACATCTGTCCCTGTAAAGTCAGGAGACGGGTGAGAGTGCGTTGCATATTGAACACGACTCTGTTTGAAATCATCGAATTTGTTACACGCATATTACTTTCCTCAATTAAAGAGTACTGCTATAAATACTCATTTAATCTCGTCTATGTTTTCTATCCCTCTGATTGTTCTTAAAATCAATATCGGGCATCGAATTATTTGTAGAATCCTTGTTCCTCATTTTACCTTTAATTAACTTCACCATATCGGCTAAATCCTTTTTTAGCGATTTTGAAGCTTTTCGGTTTTCTTCCTGGATCCTGACATAAACCTCTTCTCGATGAACGACTACATCACTTGGAGCATCAATTCCCAATCGCACCTGGCGACCGCTGACACCCAACACTGAGACTTTTATATTGTCTCCAATAGTAATCGACTCACCTAACCTCCTTGTCAGAATAAGCACTAAACCCTCCTTGGTTTATCCGTTGTTTATATTTCTATTTTTTATCTTCCAACAATTCCCATACCATTAATTACCGTATCCAAAGCCTGATCCATGGATGTAATAACTCTCGCTGCAGCATCATAAGCATGCTGTGCTCTTATCATATTAGTCATCTCTTCATCCAAAGAAACTCCTTGAACCGCTTCTTTCGCAGAATTTCTCTGATTTAAAAGCAGTTCGTAATTATTTGTAAACGATGTAGCTTCACGTGATTCAACGCCAAGTTTTCCAATCATACTTGTATAAAAATCACTAAAAGTTGCAGTCCCGCTTTCCAATATTTTCTTTTCACCTAATTCATAAATCGCTAAGGCAATAGTTTGGTCGCCTGTATTTACATTGCCGTTTGCATCAACAGAGCCAGATGCTCCAATCCGGGACGGATTTGAAATTAGTGCCGAATTTATTTCAATATTGAAAGCATCTTTATAAGTATCTTTGAAAAAATTAAGCCCGGTTGAATTATCCAAACCATATCCATTTTGATGAACAGCATTAACTTCATCAATCAATGATGCTGCTAATTTGTGAAGTTCATCTATGTAACCCGGTATAATATTATCCCGAGAATCAACCAGTCCTTTAAGTTGCCCGTTAAAGTTTTTGAGCTCATTATCTGTGTTTTCCCAGACAAGTCGGTTGCTTACAACTCCGTTTTTGTTTACTACATCAGCTGTGATACGTAAATCATCTTTACCATCTACGATAGTCATAGCACCGATATAGACTGTGTAAGAACCATTATCTTGCTCAACGGTATTTACATCGACAATCGACGATAGTTCATCGACAAGCCTGTCGCGAACATCACGGAGATCATTAGCTTTAAAAGATCCTGCTTCCTGAGAATGAATCTGTCCGTTGATATTAGCTATTTCAGAAGTATACCGATTAATTTCCTGAGTCAAGTTAACCAGATCACGATCAATTGATGAACGAAGATTATCGAGCTGATTTGCAAGCTGGTGGAAACCATTCGTTAATTCCTGGGTGGAACTGACCAAAGCATCGCGTGATGCTTGATCGCCGGTCGCCAGATCTGACCAGCTTGACCAGAAATTGTTTAGTAATTCACCTAAAGCATTTTCATTAGGTTCATTTACAAGTGATTCTATTTGTGATAATATTTTTGATTTGTATGACCATTGTCCAAGTAATTTACTATCTTCACGAACCTGTTCACCAAGGAACAAATCGCGGGCATGACGAACATCTACAACTTTAACACCAGAACCAATTGATCCCACATTTGACTGTTCTGGAATCATAGTTGTGATATTTACTCTTTGACGAGAATATCCCGGGGTATTTACATTCGCAATATTATGACCGATTGTCTGAAGTGTAAATTGATGGGTTAAAAGCGCCCGTTTTCCTATTTCTAATCCTTGAAATAATCCTGGCATCAGACTCTCCTATCTATACTGATAGTTTGCTGTTGTTCCTGATTTGTTCCGTTTTTTGAATAGTTCGGTGCCGGGCTATTAATTTTAGAAAGCGTATTCATCATACGGGAGATATATGAACGGGATCTGTTTAACAAGACTGCGTTCTGATTCCGGACTTCAGCAATTTGATCGTGAAGGCTGACAATTAATTCTTTAAGCTGAACCAATCGCTCGGCCTGATTTTTATCTACTAAATCCAGGAGTTTTGAAATGTTGAGATCGCCGTCGATTGCATTATCTTTTTTGATCTCAATTACCAGAGATTCCCGCTCTTTATTAAGAATCTGGCTTTCGACCATCTTCTCACGTTGCAAGTGGGTGACTTCATTGAGTCCGTCTGTGTTATTATCGACAAGATGCTTTTGTTGCTGTTCCAACAATGCGAGGAAAGTTTCAAAAAGCTCGGCTTCCTTGCCAACTATTTCAATTAGTTTGTTAATCATATCCAATATTCTCAATTCCAAATTGTAATCGTTTTATCGGCGGTTTTATTGTCTCTCTTTAGTCTATTTTCTCCGTCATATTAAACTCACTGATATTTGACATTACTTTCTTAACATAATTTTCTGTTTCTTTAAACGGTGGGATACCTCCAAATTTATCGACATTCCCCGGTCCGGCGTTATACGCCGCCAGAGCCAGCTTCACATCGCCATATTTATCGTAAAGCTTTTTCAGATAGCGACTTCCACCCATAATATTCTCTTTTGGATTAAAGACATGCTCCACTCCTAAATCGCTGGCAGTAGAGTCAATCAACTGCATTAATCCTTTGGCGCCGGCATGTGAGACAGCCTTGTGATCGCCATTGGACTCAGCTTTTATCACTGATGCGATTAATGCGGAATCAAGATTGTGTGCTTCTGCAGCTTGATTTATCAGGTCGCCATATTTTTCAATAATTGGATTATTACTCTTTTTTCGTGATGATGAATGAGAAATTGTCGTATTTACCGGTTCTTTTGTCGGGGTTATCGGAATCATTTTCCTGGGAGTTTCGATAAAGTTTTTAGAATTAATTTCTATTAATTTTCGATCATTACTATTAAGAGCATCAAGTTTACCCGGTTCACTATCCTGTTTATATTCTGCCTCAAGTAACTTCGATAGTTGGTGGGTTAGCATTTCAGAGATCGAATTTCTTCCTCCGTTTGATACTTTTTTCGATAATTCAACATCAAACATTTCGGTGAAGATATCTTTCCCCATTCCGCCTGAGAATGGCGATCCCTCGGAAAGGGAACTTTCCGGAATGGTTTTTCTCATTGTTTTTAACATTTCATTAAAAACAAAAGATTCGAATTCCTTGGCTGCATTTTGAAGACGTTCTTTTTCACCCTCAAGAGTAGTTGCTTTTGTCCCTTTCAATTTTTCCACATCTGTCGGTGGACTTACAAAAGGTAAATTTTTAATACTTGCTATAGTCATTAGAGAATTATCAATTCAGCCCTCAATGCTCCAGCCTGTTTTAAAGCCTGAAAAATTGCAATTATATCACGCGGGGTGGCGCCGATCTTATTCAGAGCCTTGGCAACATCAGAAAGGTACACTGCACCTTTTAAATGAACTACGCGAGCCTGTTCATCATTGATAGAAATTCTTGATTCCTGAGTTAATATTGTCTCACCTGAACTAAACGGTTCCGGTTGAGATATTATCGGAGTTGAACGGATATCTACAGTAATTGTACCATGCGCTATCGCTACCGGCTCAATTGTTACATTTTGACCAGCCACAATTGTACCAGTCTTTTCATTAATTACAACGCGAGCGTTAATATCTGGGACCACTTGTAACAGACCAATATCAGATACAAATTTCATCCGATTAATCTGATTAGATAACGAATCGGGAATAATTATCTTTACACTGCCACCATCAATCGGATATGCTGACAAACCATATTTTATATTAATTCTTTCCGAGATTCTGTAGGCGGTTGTTACATCCGGCGAATGAAGTGATAAATAGAGTTCTCTATCATATCCTTTCGGTTCAATGACTTCATTAACAATTTTACCACCATTAGGCACCCGGCCGACGAGGGTATAGTTATTTACAATTTTATTAGCATCATCAACCTGAACATTAAAACCACCAATTGAAACAGGACCTTGACAAGTAGCATAGACATTCCCATCGAGTCCGGACAATGGAGTCATTAGCAAAGTACCGCCCTGTAATGATGAAGCATCACCTACCGATGAAACAGTAATATCAAAATATGAACCTTGTGATTGAATACTTGATATTTTGGCTGTGACCATTACAGCGGCAACATTTTTGACTTTTACCCTTTTCACATCTACAGTCAATCCCATTCTTTCCATCATATTAACGAGTGATTGGGTTGTAAATTGAGTTCCGGTTCCATCCCCGGTTCCGTCTAAACCGATGATTAAACCGTATCCGATTAAATCGACATCAGATTTATTCTGAAAGGTGCAGATATCTTTTATTCTGACTTTGGATGCATCCACCGGAGTTGCAAAAAACATAACAATTGACATCAATAAGATTATTCCGGCAGGTGTTATCAGCATATTTTGAATTGCTTTATTCATGAGATGCTCCTAAAACAGGAAATTGAGGATACGGGTTACAAAACCGGGTCGAGATCCAGTTGAGGATTGCCCTTTTCCGGTAAAATGAATTTCCGCATCTGCAATTTGATATGATTTAATTGTGTTATTGACTGAGATATCTTTCTGGCGCACGACCCCGTTTAAAACAATGGTCTCTTTATCGCCTGATATTCCCAGAGTGCGTGATCCCTGAATGACCAAATCCCCATTTGATTTAACATCGGTAACAGTCACCGTCATTCGGGCTTGTAAATTATTATTTCTTGTATTTTCACCTTTACCGTCAAAGGCTGATTTGTTTTGAGCATCAACTCCAAACAAAGGGATAAAATCAAGCGGACCTACTCCGGGACCACCGGACATCTCAGCTTTGGTAGATTTTTCACTCTTAGATGTGACTTGATTTGTGGCGCGGCTCTGTTCGGAGATTATGACTGTCAGAATATCTCCAACTTTATGAGCCTTGATATCAGTAAATAAAGATTGATACTGACCATACTCTTCACCTTTAAGTTTAAGTGAAAATGGCAGGAGTACCAACAAAGTGATAAGTATTATAATTTTCTTAAATCTCATCGTTTCCTCAGCTTTCAATTATAGATCAACTGCCACAGCGCTGTTATCGACAACGCGAGCAATAATGATTTTTCCAGAAGATTTATTTTTTACTTTGATATAATCCCCGGCTCTTCCCTCCTGTAAGACAACACCAAGAGCGCTGATTTTACATAAGCCGACAAAATAAACTATATTTATTTCTCTTCCTCGTATGACATCAGGAAAGGTTTCTACTGAAGCCGTTGTTAATATCTGTCCTCGTTTCAAATTTCTTGAAAACCTTAAACCGAGCACTTCATTTATATCTGTAATAGGTTTTTCTTTAAGATTAGTGATCTCTTTGCGTTGCAGTTCGAGGAGATCAGAACTGATTTTTTTATTTCTCTTAATGCGGTCATTAACTGTAATAACTTCGGCAAATCTTTTGATTCGCAATCGTACCTGTGATGAAATCACATCCTGATTTTCTTGCTTAACCGTAATTGCGACTGTAAATAACCCGATAGGATCCTTTTCCGTCATTGGTCTTATTGAAATCTGATCTGATTCAATTTCAATATTACTAAATCGGTGCGATAATACTTCGATCTCGTAATATTCTTTATCCAGTTGATATTTATCAAACATTTTGACAACTATGGATTCTTCGATATTCATGCTGTAACCCGAAGACATTACAACCATTACTAACAAAATTTCGATAAGGATAATTCTAAAAGAAGTTTTCATTTGTTAACTACCTTTTTAGATTATTAGCAATCTGTGCCATATCTTCGGCAGTTTGAATAGCTTTAGAATTCATTTCATAAGCACGCTGGGCAACGATCATATTAACCATTTCATCAACGACCTTAACATTTGACATTTCTAAATACCCCTGGTCAAGCTGTCCTAATCCACTCTGGGTGGGAATATCTGTCAGAGGATCACCTGAGGCACCGGTTCTCATCAATAAATTTCTACCGATTGCATTCAATCCGGCAGGATTTATAAAACGGGCAAGTTCAATTTGACCAATTTCAGAGGGAACATCCTGACCGAACTGTTGAACCTCAACGATTCCGTCCGTCCCTACAGAAATAGACATTGCATCTTCAGGAATTGAAATTTCAGGAATCATCATAAAACCATCTGAGTTTACCAACCGGCCTTCTGCAGAAATTTTAAATGCACCATCTCTTGTATAGGCGGTAGATCCATCAGGAGCCTGAACCTGGAAAAAACCAGCTCCGGAAATTGCTAAATCAAGCGGGTTGCCGGTGGGAGTGAGATCACCTTCAGAATATTCCCTGACCGTTGCTACAACCTTGGTTCCATACCCGATTGATAAACCGGCAGGAACTTGTACCCCAACAGCTGATGCTGTCCCGGCTTTACGGATGTTCTGATATAAAACATCCTGAAATTCGATTTTGCTCCTCTTGAATCCGGCTGTGTTCACGTTGGCAAGATTATTTGCAATATTATCGACATTCATCTGCTGTGCCATCATTCCTGAAGCAGCAGTTCTCATTGCTTTAATCATTATTAACTCCTATGTAATTAATTCTAACCATTGCCACCGACTCGATTGAAGAGCTGGCTCAAAGATTGATCCTGAGCCTGAATGGCTTTTGAGTTAGCTTCATATTCTCTAAATGAAATTATCATTTCAATCATCTCAGCAACGATATCAACATTTGAAGCTTCAACATATCCTTGCTGGAATGATGTAGTTTCTACTGGAATTAGTTGGGTTCCTTCCGGTACTTTATAAAATGATCCGCCGATTTTATCCAATAGGGATAGATCTTCAACTGTTACCGGAACAATTTTGCCTACGGATAATCCATTGGATTCAATTTCCCCGGTCTGACCTAAAGATATTTTTCCATTACCAACTTCAAGGGCACCGCCCTCGCCCATTAGTAAGGCACCGCCGGGAAATGAAAGCATCCCATCCTGATTAACGACAAATGATCCTGAACGGGTCAAAACCTGAGAACCATCATCAAGTTGTAAGGTGAAAAAACCATCGCCATCAATTGCAAAATCAAGTGAGTTTCCGGTCTTTTCGAAAATCCCCTGAGAAAAATCGGTATAAACGTTATTTACCATCGGCTGCTCCCAATCAGTTTTAACTGGAGCATTTTTACGTTCTATTCGGGTAAGTTCTTTTGCAAATATCCGATCTTTTTTAAAACCGGGCGTTGAAGCGTTAGCTAAGTTATTAGCCGTAACTTCCTGCTTCTTTATTTTCGGTAACATTCCCGATGCTGATGTGTAAATACCTTTAATCATACTATTCCTCCACTTTCATATAAGCAGAGGCCATGCCAAAGGCGACGCAGTCGCCCTTATCCATTGTTTGACATCAGGTTACGAAACAGACAAACGATCTATTAATGAGTCGGATATTTATAAAATGGAAGATATTTCTTTGAATTCAGGAAGAATTTTCTGGATTCCGGGTTATCAAACTGTCAAAATATAGCTTTAGTCTTGTTGTCTTATCCCTGTAAATAGATGGATGGTTGAACCTTTTTGAATTTGGGCAGATCGTATTTCTGTAATGTGTAAATACGGTTTAAAATGTTCAACTATGTCAGTTTGTCGGTCTTTATAAAGTCTTAAATGAGCTGGGTCGTTATAATCAGGAACTGATGCTATAAACGTACAACCTGGCGGAAGATGTTCTATTACTTCTAAATCATTAATATGTTCTAACACTTCCAATGCAATGGCAATATTATAATCAAACGGCTTAAAAGATTCGTGATCATATACATTCCCTACTTTGAAACTACCCTGCGGATATTTCTTTAAACATTGATTAACCGCTATTTCACTAAAATCGAAACCTCGGTACTGAGTTCCTTGTTTCATCAACAGTTCTCCGAGATCACCAAGACCACATCCTAATTCAAGTACTGATGGATTGGCGACTTGACTGACGATTTTTGTCACCTCCTGATATAAAATCATATAATTTGAAGTATTATAGCAATTACTATAGATATTATCGTAATATTCGACATCTTTTTCTTTGTTACCGGTAAGTATCATTAATCCAACTTTTCAGAATTTTATCATTTTATTATTTTTTCGGCTCAATGTTCAAATTCTGAACAACGAACAATAAAATAATATTTATTATATCAAAACTTAGTTATTCAGTGAGTTTTAGATGCTTTGCCCGTGTCTTATCTATAAGCTTATCCATCGAATCATTAAAGCGTGATTCATTATAAAACTCTCCGTTGGATTTTTGATAAAGTGGACAATCTGTTTTATATCCAAAACACTTAAGTTCTTCGGCAAGGTAACATGGAATTATATAGGCGCAACGCCCTTTTGGCTGAGGTGTCTTTTTCTTAATCATAGGATTACTATCGACTTTATTCTTAATTGATATAGCAATTACTTATCAAAGAGTATAATTACTTTACTATTCACCTATTTACGAAAATTTTTGCAACATAAGCATCTCTAGAATTCATTTGCATAACAGTGGGGAACAAATTATATTCAAGTGCTACACCGAATTAGTTGAACTGTACTTACTTTAGGTCTGCGGAATTTGATAACTTTGGTTTTTTAATATTTTTCTAAAGAATTAGCACTGTTTTTGCTTTAAGGCTTGTATAATTATATATGAATATTATGAAAAAATTTATTATTTTAACATTAATGCTTAGTTTGATAGTTTTAACTTCAAACGCCCTTTCCAGCGAAATTTCTGGTGAAGATCCGGGTATTGCTGATACTATTAAAGTCGGATATGTCCATGCCAGTCCTTCCGGAAAAACAGTAGTACCTGTTACCTTTTATAACGACCAGGATTTAGCCGGGCTTGAAGTTGTTGTAACCTGGTCCAATCCTCTGATTGTTGCCGATTCATTTTCTTTTGTAAATGGTCGCACTAGTGATTTTACCTTCAAGGGTGCGACAATAGGCTCAAATTCAATGATGGTATACTCTTTTCCAATCCTGTTAAACGTAATAGCCAGTGGTTCAGGCTTACTTGGTAATATTTACTTTTCTCACCCAACCGATCTGGTTGGTGATACTCTGCTGCTTGATAGTTTAACAATAATACAGGGTAATATTGTCCATTCCAATTTTTTCTCTGATACTTTTGCCAATCAATTTAAACCCCAGTTTATACAAGGTGCGGTAGTATTTGCAGATGTCTCCTGTTGTATTGGTATGCGTGGTAATTTTAATAATAGCGATGATAATGAAATTGGCATTACTGATCTAACAGATATGATAGCTTACTTCTTTGAAGGTGGAGATCCACCAGTTTGTCGCTTTGAAGCTAACGTAGACGGCGACCCCTATGAAGAGGTTAACATTTTGGATTTAACTTATTTAATTGATTATATTTTCCTGCAAGGTCCTGCCCCTGCTTCATGTCCGTAAAATCGTTGAGCTATAATAAATTATTCTGTTTTAGACGGAAACTATTTCCAGCGATCTCATCATTCTCTTTACCTTCAAGAAGCTTTATCTCATCATCAAATTTCCCCCGGTGCTTTTCTTTAAGCTTTTCTTGAATTCTCTTCTCTTTAGTGGCATCTACTAATTTTTCTCTTTTTTCCTTTTCCGCCTGATTTAGCACCTTCAGCATTTCTTCTCCGGCAAGTCTTTCTCTTTTTAACCGCATAATATAGCGACCATACACCAATAGTTCAGCTACCGACAATGACCCCTGCATAACCTTAGCTTGATCAATAATTGTATTTTCTTTTTTATCGTTTAGACTGCCGTTATTTTCTTCCTGAGTTTTCACTTTCAACAAAGCAGTCGCATGATCTTTCTGCCGTTCTTTTTCAATATGCTCTTTCATTTTTAACAGAGCTTCTAATCTGTATTTGAATTTTTTCATTCTTTCGGATCCTCCGAATTCATGATTTCATTCAATTGTTTTATGGCAATCTCATGTTCCACAAGGTCAAAAATGCCTTGCTTGAAAAATTCATTAATCTTATCAATTTTTAAGACAGCTCGATCAATTTTCGGATTAGAACCTTTTACATAGGCTCCGATATTTATTAAATCTTCCGCTTCCCGATAAATAGAAACGAGTTCTTTGACATCACCTACCAGCTTAATCTGTTTTTCCGATGAAATCTCTTTGATAAGTCGACTTATAGAATCAAGAATATCAACCGCCGGATACTGATTCCTTGAGGCAAGTTTCCTCGACAAGGCAATGTGTCCATCCAGAATTGAACGAACCGCATCCGAGATTGGTTCGTTAAAATCATCACCTTCAACCAGAACAGAGTACATTCCCGTAATTGATCCTTTTTCAGTTTTTCCGGCTCTTTCTAAAAGTGTCGGCATCATTGCAAACACCGAGGGTGTGTATCCTTTGGTGGTTGGCGGTTCGCCGATTGCTATGCCGATTTCTCGTTGAGCAAGCGCAATGCGAGTCAACGAATCCATAAGTAATAAAACCCTTTTTCCCTGATCTCTAAAATATTCAGCAATTGTAGTTGCTGTCATAGCACCTTTAATTCTTATCAAAGCTGGTTGATCTGAGGTAACAGCTACAACAATAGAATTCTTCATTCCTTTCGGTCCCAGATCCCGTTCAATAAACTCACGGACCTCTCGCCCGCGCTCACCTACTAAGGCAATTACATTTATGTCTGCCGAAGACCCTCGTGCGATCATCCCTAACATAACAGATTTACCTACACCGGACCCCGCAAAAATACCCATCCTTTGCCCCTCGCCTAATGGTGCGACAACGTCTATCGCCTTTATTCCGGTCCTAATAGGCTTGTCAATTCGCATCCGCATTAATGCTGGGATAGGATCAGCGTTAATACTCCTGGTGGATTTGGTGTACAAAGGACCTTTATTATCAATCGGTTGTCCAAGCCCGCCAATCACCCGCCCGATAAGCTCATGTCCCACAGGGATGCGAAGCTGATCGGAAGTAGATGTTACAATAGCACCCGGTGAAATCCCCGTAATTGGACCAAGCGGCATCAATAATAATTTATTATTTCTAAAGCCAACAACTTCTGCTTTAACAATAGATCCGGTTTTACGATTTTCAATATTACATAATCGCCCAATAGAAATAGCCGGTCCGGCGGATTCAATCACCAACCCAACTACTTGAGTGACTTTTCCAAAATGTTTGATACAGCTAACATTTTCGATTCTCTCGGCGTAGCTTTCATAAGAGATCTGGTTCACAATTCATCCTCTTTAGAGGAAAGCACATCTTCAATCACTGCAAATTGAGAATCCAACCGAGCATCAATATCACCAACCGGTGTTTCAATAAAACATCCCCCGTATTTTACACGCGGATCCGGTTCAATTTTGATTTCTTTTATAGTAGCTGAACCTCTCAAAAATTTATCAATATTTTGCTCAACTATTGGAAGATGATCGGGATTAACCTTAATTTTCAAATTACTTCTATCTATCAAAGTATCAATGACACCAACAATGATATCGAGGGTTTTTTCAGGATCAATAGTTATTGCTCCATAAGTTACTTTCTTACTGATTTGAATAACTAATTCCAGAATTTTCTCTTTGGATTCCTCAAACAATGCTTCTCGTTGAGTAATGGAATCGTTAATGGCTTTATTCAAATTTTGTAAAACTTTTTCAGCTTCTTTTAATCCTTCGGAAAGTCCTCTTTGATGTCCCTCGGTATTTCCTTGATGAAATGCTTTTTCTCTTTCATCTGTGATTCTTTTTTCAATTTTTGATACCTCAGCGATAGGAATATATTTCGAACCATCAGCATCAGTGGTAACACTGACTAACGGCAAGATTTCACTCATTCTATCTTCAGCAAGGGTCTCATTTTCGAAATCAAGATGTTTTTCACCGATATAAATAGTAGGAGCACTTTTTGTATATCTAATAATTTTAGACAATAATTTCCTCTTTTCCACCGCGACCTGAAATGATAATTTGACCTTCTTCTTCCAGACGTCTGATAGCCTCTACGATTCTACCTTGAGCCGACTCAACATCTGATAATCTGGTAGGTCCCATAAATTCCATTTCTTCTTTGATCATTATCGCAACACGTTCAGAGACATTAACGAAAATCTTAGCCTTAACTTCTTCGTTGGCAGCTTTAAGTGCCAATGAAAGGTCTTTGGTCTCGACTTCTTTAAGCAGTCTTTGAATCGAACGATCGTCAAGAAGTATAATATCGTCAAAGACAAACATCATATTTTTGACTTCCGCAGCCAGATCAGGATCATCGGCTTCAAGAGATTGGAGTATATTTTTCTCTGCCGTTGTATCTACTAAATTAAGAATTTCCGCAATAGCTTTCGCACCTCCAGATACGGACATCTGACTGGAGCCGGATTGTTCAAAGTGACCTTCAAGGGTTTGCTCGATTTCTTTGAGAACTTCCGGTGAAATTTTTTCCATCGTCGCTATTCTTAGTGAAACCTCAGCCTGTAATTCCTGAGAAAGTTCCGCCAGAATTGCTGCCGCTTGTTGAGCATTTAACTGGGTCATGACAAGTGAAATCGTTTGAGGATGCTCATTCTGTAAAAAACCTGTCAATTGTTTGGGGTCAATGTCTTTTAACATTGAAAATCCACCGGCACGAATCGAATGTTCAAGTCTTTGTAAAATATTTTTAGCGCGTTTTATACCGACAGCTTTTTCTAATATTTCCTGAGCAAAATCTACACCACCCTGTGTAACATAGGTACGTGCCATAAAAATCTGATGACACTCTTCCATTACTTTCTCTTCGATCCCCGGGTGGACATCACGAAGATTTGCTATTTCAATAGTAATTTTTTCCAGATCAGATTCATTCATCCCTTTTAATACCAGGGCTGAAACTTCCGGACCAAAAGCTACTAAAGCTACAGCAGCTTTTTGAATTGAGGTCATGCTATCGTATTGTAATTCCATATTATTCAACCATCATAGTTTTAATTACTTTGGCAAGTTCTTCCGGCTGCTCTTTGGCAGTTTCCTGCATTTTATCAACCAGCTTTGGTTTTCGCTTCTCAGCGACAACAGGCTCAATCGGCTCATCCACTATGCCATGAGTTTGCGGTACCGAAATCCCAGCCGTTCTTAAGCGCCCCATTGTAGATGGAGGAGCAAGTTTTGACAGAGCATTAAAAAGAGTTTTTGATTTCTTTTTAAAATAAAGAAAGACCATAATCATAAGTAAGACATAACCTACTTTTTGAGCGATATCCATATAGAACTCGCGAAGATACATTGAGTCGAGAAGTTCTCTTTCACCTTCAAAATTTTGTCTGTCAAAAGCGATATTTACCATTTCGATCTGATCATTGCGTTGTTGATCAAACCCAACCGCATTCTTCACAATGGCTGAGATTCTATCCAGCTCTTCCTGTGATCTTGGTTGATAGATCATTTCTGTAACCCCGTCTTCATTTTCTACAGGAACATAAATTCCATCAACCATAACAGCCACAGACAATCTTTCGATTCCGCCGACTGCATTGATAACATGTTCTACCGTTTTATTAAGCTCATAATTCGTAACCGTAATTTCATTATCGGTTTCATCGTTTCGTTCACTTATTTCATCTGATTTATCTGCAAGGGTTGAAGTGGACTTAGTACGTTCTTCACTCCTGATTGATGGAGAGTTTGGATCATAATTTTCACTTGTACGTTCAAGCTGTCGGAAGTTCAAGTCGGCTGTGAGTCTGATTACAGACTTACCACGGCCAAGGACATCGTCAAGCATCGACTGTGCTTTTTCCTGCAAGTGACCTTCAACCTGCTTACTAACATCAAGCTGAGAGGATGATAAACCGGCAAGTTCATCGCGTTTTTGTGAAGACGATAATAGATTACCATTATAATCAATAATAGCAATATTTTCAGGTTTTAAACCTTCTACAGATAAAGCTATAAGATGAGTTATACCATTTAACTGACGCTTGGTTAATTCTCCACTCCCTCGAAGTTTGACCATCACAGAAGCAGTCGTTTCCTTTTTGTCTTCTGTAAAAAGTCGATCTTTCGGCATCGAGATATGTACACGAGCAGCTTTCACTTCACGTAATTGCATTATTGTTTTGGTTAATTCGCCTTCAAGAGCTCTTCGGAAATTCAACTTCTGTAGAAAATCTGTCATACCAAGATTGTTTTTATCAAAAATTGAATATCCAATATTCCCCGAATTCGGCAATCCTTCTGCCGCCAAGGAAATACGAGTCTTATATACGACATTCGATGGAACCTCAATTGTTCCACCTCCATCAGTAATTTTAAAAGGAATTTTTTGTTCTTCGAGGTGAATCGTGATATCGGCAGCTTCTTCTGCGTTCATACCGGTATATAACTTAGCGTAAGAAACATCGCTAATCCATCCAATGATTAAAAAAGTTCCTACAATTGTACCGGCACCGACACCAAAAAGCATCATAACCTGACTGGCTGTCATTTGTCCGACAATACCCATCAAGTTTTTGAAAAATTGTTTTATACTCTCCATTTTATGTCCTATATAGTTCCGTTATAACCAATCCATGGTCTTAGGAAAACAAAATATTATATTGGCATTTTCATTAAATCGTTATAAGCATTCATCAGCTTATTTCTAACTTCTAACATTAGGTCCATTGCTATTCCGGCTTCTTCAGCTTTAATCATCACTTCATGAAGTTCAACCGGTTCGCCATTTAGCATATCCTGTTGAATCTGGGCAGACTCGCCTTGTATTTCATTAACAGAATTTAATAAATTGGAAAAAAGTTCGGTAAAACTTCCTTCTTGAGTTTCAGCCGGCTTTGGTGTCCCAATTTTGGCGGCTCCATCGAGTCGCTCTATTAAGCCGGGGACCAAGCGCTGAACATTTCCAATATTAATAGCCATTTTTTAAACCTTAATATCCACAAAATTACCGACTGTCTTACTTTCAGCCTCAACATCCGAACGGTTATTGAACGCTGTACCAAAACGGCCGTTGTCTCTATATTTGTTAAACAACAGATCAAGCGCCTGTCTTTCCTGCGGACTCAAGAACTCTTCATAACTTCCCACCGGTGCCTTAACTGATAATTTTGATTTAGTCAGTTCCGACTGCGGAGAAATACTTACTTTAGAATTCTCTTTTTGAACAGCTTGAGTTTCAGCATTTGAACGAGACATTTTTTCGTTCTGATTCAATTGCTCATAAGCTTGAATTGCAACGGGATTAATTTTCATTCCTTGACCTTAGACCTTTATAAGTATGTTTATATATCCAACGCATTTTTTGCCATCTCTTTAGCCGAACTGATTGCCACCGTATTCGCTTCATAAGCTCTTGAGGCAGCCATCATATCGACCATTTCGGTTATAATCTCGATATTCGGCATTGCTACATATCCTTCTTCATTAGCATGAGGATGGGTTGGGTCATAAATGGTTTTAAAAGCTTCCTTATCCTCTGAAATTACTCTTTCTTCAACTGAGGAAATATCTTTAGCAGTATTAACTCGTAAAGTTTTCCCGCCAATATGTTTGCTATTCGTTCTTGCCAGAGAGGAGTTTGCTGATTTTATCATTGATTTGAACGAACTTTGAACCGGCTGTTCCTCAACCACAACTCTTTGTCTGCGATATGGTCCGCCGTTTTCTGTCTTAGTTGTTTCAGCATTGGCAATGTTTTTTGCCACAACATTCATTTTTGAACGCTGTACCGAAAGTCCCTTCGATGAAATCTCTATTGCATTTAATATGCCACCCATAATTTATCCTTATTTACTTGTAATAGCTTTCTTAATGCCTTGAAATTTTTGTTGTAACAATCTGGCACCTATTGAAAAGAGAAGCTCATTTTGAGCCATATCAGCAATTTCATGATCGATATCAACAGAGTTAAGATCACCTTCCTGAACTTTAACCTGGTTAATTTTTGCCGGGCTGTTCTTATGTTGTCCAAGAGGGATATGATTATTATCTGTTATTGCACCACTTAACCGGGATTTATCATTAGTCAATTTTGAATATTCTTCCTGAAAATTAATACTGCGGCTGCGATAGCCGGGCGTTGAACTATTCGCAATGTTTCCACTGGTCAGTTTGTGCTTAAGTGAAGCAAGATTTAGATACTTCTCAAGCTTCGGAACGCCACTTTTTTCAAAAATTAAATTCGCTATTTTGTTCGACATAAATTTATTTCTCCAGTTTTCCACTTATCCATATCGCAACAACAGTGCCAAACTGTAATAATTATATTTATCACATTGCATTTCAACAGGTTAGTTAGTTTTTGGAGATTTACTGATTTGCTAAAAATGAACGGTAAAAGAAATATTTTCCATTTGACTGTGAAATAATTGCTTAATTTGATACAAAATCATAAAGCTGCGAGGTTGGCTCTTTCAAAGAAAGCTCCATCGTTAAAATCACAATATCAACGCGCCGATTTATGGATCTGTTCTCGATTGTGTTGTTAGGTTTAATCGGTCGGAACTCACCATATCCTAAAGCGGAAATACGGTCAGCCGGGAAATTATAATTATCTATAAAATAACGGACAACTTCGGTTGCTCGGGAAGCTGAAAGTTCCCAATTTGAAGGATATAGATTCGATTTAATTGAACGGTTATCGGTGTGGCCTTCAATTCGAACATGGTTCGGCTTATCACCAATATCAGAATAAACAATATCCAACAGCTCGATTGCTCTTTGTTTCAAATTTGACGACCCTTCATCAAATAACGCTGATTCAAGGATATGAATTACCAGACCGCGTTCTGTAATTTCAGTGACAACTTCTTCCTGTTTGCCAAGAATTTTAAATTTATTTTCAATAACCTGTTGAAGCATCTTCAAATTACCAAGTTTCAATAGACCATGACCTTTTGAAGGATCAATTTCTTTATTCAGTTTTGTAATTGAATTGCCGCCTCTTAACACACCATTGAGAGCTTCGAGTACTTTTCCGAATTTTTTCGCATCAATCTGCGACATAGAATACATGACAATAAAAAATGCCAATAATAATGTAATTAAATCAGCATAAGTCAGAAGCCAACGATCAGGATTTTCATCGAAATCATCTTTTTTCCTTTTACAGCGCAATTTTACACCTCGCTGATGCGTTTGTGTGGTGATATAAACGATAAAAGACGGGTGCGGATATTCCTTGGATTATCTCCCGATTGCAAAGCAACAACACCTTCAAGAATCAGATCAAGATGACCAATTTCTTCTTCGTGACGCATTTTAAGTTTATCTGCAATAGGTAGGAAAAATAAATTCGCTATGCCTACGCCCCATAAAGTTGCTATAAAAGCTATTGCAATTGCATTAGCCATTTTGGTAGCATCTGCTGTATGTCCAAGAGCTTGTATTAAACCTAAGACAGTTCCCAGAATACCCATTGTTGGTGCAAATCCACCGGCTTTTTGAAAAAACAGAATTCCTTTTTTATGGCGATCTTCTATATACATAATTTCAGTCTCTAAAATTTCACGTAATACTGTTACCTCGGTGCCGTCTATCACCAGTTGAATTGCTTTTTTGAAATATTTATTCTCAATCTCATTTAATACTGCTTCGAGACCGAGAATCCCCTCACGCCTTGCTTTTTCAGCGAGATCAACAATTGAGTCGATAGTTTCCTGATGTGAAAATTTGTAACCGGAAAAGGCAAGTTTCAAAAACAGTGGAACTCTTCTAACGGTATACATTGAAGTCGTAATCATTGTTGCTCCTAAGGTGCCGCCTATTACAATCAACAGCGGACCAGCCAGAAAGATAGAATTTAGATTCCCACCTTCAAGAACATATGCGCCGCTTATAGCACCTAAAGCGGTTATCAATCCCAATATTGTAGCAAAATCCATAGACTTAAATGCCTTGTTTATATATAGTTAACCACTACGGGAGCGAGCTCCCGGTAATAGTTAAATTATCGGCATTTAATTGGGAAAATATAGGTATATATTACAGCTAATAAGTAAAGATATTGACAATTAACAACTTATACATATCAACTGTCAACTATTTCATACTCTGCAAGCTTATTTCTTATTGTTCTGGTCGTAATACCAAGCGCTTCAGCAGCCTTGGTTTTATTGCCGTTATATTTTTCAAGCGTTTTGAGAATCAGGAATCGGTTTCCATCTTCAAGTTTCATCGGTACTTTCAAAGTTGAAGCCTCATTGACAAGTTTCCCCATTGTGAGTTCGACAGGAAAATCATCTTCGGTCAGAATATCCACTTTGCAAGTAACGACTGCTCTTTCAATCATATTCTCTAATTCACGCACATTGCCGGGCCAATGATATTTCATTAACATTCTCAGAGCAATTTGATCAATACTTTTTATTGAACGTTTGTTCTCACGATTATGCTTATCAATGAAATGATTAACCAGCAATGGAATATCATCAGGGTGCTCTTCAAGCGGTGGTAAAGTAATTGGAATAACATTCAAACGGTAATATAAATCTTCGCGAAATTTACCTTTTGAAATGAATTCTTTCATATTCCGGTTAGATGTAGCAATAATTCGGACATTAACATTTATTGTAATACTTGACCCAACCCGTTCGAATTCACGTTCCTGAATAACTCTTAGAAGTTTCGATTGCAGATTTAGTGGCATTTCAGAAATCTCATCAAGCAACAACGTGCCTTCATCAGCAAGTTCAAATCTACCTCGGTTTGTTCTTTTGGCATCGGTAAAAGCGCCTTTTTCATAGCCGAACAATTCTGCCTCGACAAGACTTTCCGGTATGGCAGCACAATTCAATTTTATAAAAGGACCTTCTCGTCGGTCAGAGCTGAAATGAATCGCTCGAGCAACCATCTCCTTACCGGTCCCGGACGCACCGGTAATCATTACCGTTGATCTTGCCGGAGCTACCGATTGAATGAGTTCAAAAATATTTTTCATCTCTTTGGATTTACCGATCATATTCTGGAAACGATCAGCTACATCCCGACGTAAAATATCATTCTCCATACGAAGGCTTAATAATTCGGAAACTCTTTTAAGGATGTGTTCTAAAGTTGCAGGAAGAACCGGTTTCAAAAGGAAATCAAAGGCGCCCAATTTTATAGCCTTTACCGCTGTCTCAACTGTGCCATAGGCGGTCATCATAATTATTATAGCTTCGGGATCCATCTTTCTTAATTTACTGATCAGAGTTATCCCGTCCATAACTTTCATTTTTAAGTCAGTTAAGACTATATCATAGGATTTTTTTGTATATTCATTTACAGCTTCTTCTCCTGAAAAAACTGGTTTACAATCGTATCCTGATCTCTCTAAGGTCTCAACTAAGAATTCATTTACAAGTTTGTCGTCATCTACCACTAAAACGCTGTATTTCATAACAAGCACTCCATCTAATTATTACCCAATTTTTGCTGGTAAAAGGATTGTAAAAGACGTCCCCTTTTTAGAACTGCTTTCAGCAAAAATTTCTCCGCTGTGAGCTTTCACTATCTTCCATGAGATTGCTAAACCAAGACCGTTCCCTTCCTGCTTCGTTGTAAAAAACGGAGCAAATATATGATCAAGGTTTTCCATTGATATACCTGTGCCATTATCGGAAATAATAGTTTCAATAACTGTTTCATCTACTCCCAGCAACAATCTCTTTGAGTACTTGGACACGGCCGTTTGTCGGGGAAGTTTCTTCACCTGGATATCAACAATGCTGTTATGTTCACTGACTTCAACAGCATTGGTGAAGATATTATAAAAAACCTGACGAAATAAAAGTTTATCTAGCGAAGCAGCAATTTCTGAATTACTATCATTTGAAAAATAAAATTTTATTTTTACTTTTTCCGCCGCTTCAGGATTTTCCTGGAGATATTGACGGATGGTCTCTTTGATATATTTATTGAAATCTATTGTTGTTTTATTTATCTCTTCAAGGCGAGTGTAATTTAATAATGAGGTTACGGTATCGTTAAGATTGTTAACTCCCCGAATAATTTTTTTAACAAGTTTCCGATTCGGATCATTTTTATCCATGTCCTGTTCGAGAAGAGCCGCAAATCCGGTGATACCGGACAAAGGATTTCTTACTTCATGAGCAATTGTGGCAGCCATCTCCCCCAGCGCCGCCAAAGTATTCAAACGGGCAATTTCCTGCTCCATTTTTTTTATCTTTGTCAGATCTTGAAAAACTTCAACCGCTCCCTGAATTGTTCCTTCGCTATCTTTTAAAAGTGAAGTCGAAACCGTCAAATATAGGATTGTACCATCTTCCAGTTCTATGTTTTTCTCAATCGAGTCAGCCATTCTTCCTGATTCTACAGTTCTTAGAGCGTTGGCATAAACCGGTTTTCCGACTGGTATGACATCCCGATAATGTTTCCCAAATGGTTCTTGTTGTGGAACACCTAAGATTATTGAGGCTGCTGGATTAAAATGAGTAATTCTTCCATTTTGATCAATAGCTATAACACCGATTGAAATAGAATTGATAATACTGTTCAAAAACTCGGTAGCAACGATATTTTTTTCGCTGAGATCGACTAATTTGATATTAGTTCGCGACAACTCTTCATTTTGTTGAGAAAAATCATCTTTTAACTCAATATATTTCCTTTGAAGAGTATTAATGATCCTATTAAAAGATGCATAGGAATCAGCAAATTTTGATATTTCAGCAGATTCTGAAGTATATTCCGGCATGACATTCCTTTTCTCATCCATGAAAATCTCCGACCACCCTTTTTGAATGAGAATAGAAATACAAGGGAAACTTTTCAACAAAAACTTTTAATCAAAAATAACTGATAATTTCGTGGGCAATATTATCTATTGAAGTAATATGATTGGTCACTTTGGCTTCTATGACTGCTTTTGGCATTCCATATACAACACAGGACTCTTCATTTTGAGCTATTATGATGCCACCCTTTGATTTAAGATTCCTAATTCCGTTCACGCCGTCACTGCCCATACCGGTTAAAATAACTCCCATTCCTACTTTACCATAAATTTTAGCAATAGAGTTCATTAGAAGATCCACACTCGGCTTATAAGCAGAATCAACAGGTTTTTCACTCACTACGGTATAAACACATGAGCCTGATTTTCTGATTGTTAAATGTTTTCCACCCGGGGCAATATATACAGTTCCGGCAGAAATTTTCTCTCCACCCTTAGCTTCAATTACTCTTACCTGAGAAAGGGAATCTAATCTATCAGCCATTGATTTTGTAAATTGCGGCGGCATATGTTGAGCTATCAAGATACCTACTGGTAAATTTCTCGGTAATTTGGTTATAACTGCTTGAAGAGCCGGCGGTCCGCCGGTTGAGGAACCAATCGCTATCATTCTTATCGGGTGATTTCTTCTTGATATTCCTCTTCGTAGTGTAGTTCCAGAACTGATATGGGAAATTTTAGTATCTTTTGTTCCAACGCCAAATTTAATCTGATTGAATTTTTTGCGGCGATACTGCGCCATCAATATATTTTTGCGTCGGGCAATATCTTTAATTTTTTTCAGCAAATCTTCTTTTATTTTAACAATATCCAAGCTAACAAATGATAACTGTTTCGGTATAAAGTCAACCGCACCAAGTTCAAAGGCATCAAGGGTAGCACTGGCTCCATCGGTTGTTAATGACGATAACATTATCACCGGTACTGGATTGGAATTCATGATTTCTCGTAATGCCGTAAGACCATCCATCCGGGGCATTTCAATATCCATTGTAACCAAATCAGGATTAAGAGTTTTAACTTTTTCAACACCCTCTTCACCGTCTCTGGCAGTACCTATAACTTTTATATTAGGATCAGATTCGAGCATCATGCCTATAGCTTTTCGCATGAATGCCGAATCATCAACTATCAATACTTTGATTACTTTGTTAATATTTTTAGATCCCATAATGGACACCAATTAACATATTTGTTTAGCTACTTTAAACATTCCCATCATATCGACTATTAACCGAATCCTGCCGTCGCCCAATATTGTAGCACCGGCAATACCTTCGGTATTACCAAGAAAACTTCCCAATGATTTTATGACAACTTCTTCTTGACCGAGGAAACGATCAACAATTATGCCTAATTTCTTTTCTGCTAATCCTACAATTACAATATATGGCTTATCAGATAAATCAAAGGTTGAGCTATTTAAATTTAGAAGTTCGTTTAAATTAATAATTGGTATAATTTCATCTCTTAATCTCAGAACCGGTCTTTGATTAACATAGTGCATGCTTGAATTCGCGGTCTTGACTGTTTCATAAACTGACGCAAGCGGAAGGATGAATACTTCGGTATCTGCTTCAACAAGTAATCCCTGAATAATTGCTAATGTTAATGGAAGTTTAATGGTAATAACAGTACCTACATTTAATTTTGAATCCAGTTCAACCATACCATTAAGCTTAACTATATTTGTCCTAACCACATCCATTCCAACCCCGCGACCAGAAACATCTGTTACTTTTTTTGCGGTTGAAAATCCCGGTTCTAAAATATAATTAAACACTTCTTTATCTGTCATTTTTTCTACTTCAAGTTCTGTCGTCATTCCTTTTTCAACGGCTTTTCGTTTAATTGCCTTAATATCAAACCCTCGTCCATCATCAGTCACTTTGATTATAATATTAGAGCCTTCCTGAGAGGCTTCCAACTTTACGGTTCCTTTGGCAGGTTTCCCAATTGCCAGCCGTTCTTCAGGAGTTTCCACCCCATGGTCGCAGGAATTTCTAATAATATGAACTAATGGATCACCAATTTCTTCAATAACGGATTTATCCAACTCGGTTGTTTCACCGTAAATTTCAAGATCAATCTGTTTTTTTGCATCTCGTGCAAGGTCCCGTACTAAACGAGGATACCGATTGAATACTTTTCCAATTGGAAGCATTCTCATTTTCATCACAGCCATTTGCAATTCAGTTGTAATGAAATTTACTGAATTAGTCGATTGATTAAGCTGTTCAAGTTTGAATTCGCCTTCATTCTCCAAATTCAATTTATTCATAGTTTGAACTAAACTGTTTCTGCCTAAAACTAATTCACCCATCATATTCATCAGTGAATCCAAACGATTAACATCAACGCGAATTGTTTGATCGGTGGCAGGTTTTTTAACGGGAGCTTTAGTTTTAACCTTTTGAGTCGCAGTTACATTTGAAGTATTAATATCAACTTTTGGGATATCTATTTTTTTTGCCGATGCCTCCAGAAGAGCTTTTATTTCTGCATCCTGATCAAATGAATCTGTTTGATCTGGATCTGGTTCTTCTTTTACTGCTGCTTCAGTATCTCCATTAGATTCAACATCAAGTATTGCTTGTAAGCCTTGAAGAATATTATTAATATCTAATTCTTCTGTATCTTTCTCTCTTACTTTATCAAGAAGCACTTTCAAGTTATCCAGGGCCTCTAACAAAACATCCATAATTTCCGCAGATAGTTGCATTTCGGATTTACGGAGTTTATTTAAAATATCCTCCATCCGATGAGATAAAGTAGTTACCTGATCAAAGCCGAGAAAGCTTGATGTTCCTTTAATGGTATGGGCAGCTCTGAATATTTCATTTAACAATTCAGGATCATCAGTGTTAGTTTCCAGTTTCACAAAATTATTATCAAGTGAATCGATAAGTTCATCCGCTTCAACTAGAAAATCATCAATGATTTCCTGCATTTCATCCAGTTCAAAATCTACATCTGAAGTCATTTTAAAAATAGCCCTTTTTTATTTTTTTTGAAATATAGAATCAATATCCTGCTGATTGGTTTTACTTTCAAACATATCAGCATGAGGATCATAAGCACGCTCTTTTTTATTGCTATCTTCCGGCTTACTTTCTGTCTGATCACCGTCCATAACTTTAATTATCTGATGAAGCTTCACTTCTATATCTTCAAGCAATGAAGCGGCATGGTCCATTTGCTGGGCGGTAATATCCTGAAATTGGAGTGTATCCATTATAGAATAAGCATCATTACAATTAGCATCTGATTTCTCAATCAATTCTGCAATTAATTCTTTTGATGAATTTATTTGTTCGACCGTTGTACAATCCTGTATCTTTTTTAATCCGGAAGATACTTCTTGCTCTCTTTCGGTTATAGCTTCAATTGTATCAAGCATCCGCTGAGTCGCAACTTCTGTCTGTTCACTTATTTTATCAAGCTGCTTGGTAGCCTTCGGAACTTTTACATGAGATTCCTCAATCGGGTGTTGTAGTTGGTTAAACTTATCAACAATCTCTTTTAATGAACCCGCTAATTCCGTGACTTCATTTCTTATCTTATCTTGTAAACTATTTAAACCTGCCATTTTTTCCTCCATAATATTTTACTAGGTACCTAAAATCTCTGAAATTTTTTCTTTGAGTGTATCAGGAGTAAAAGGCTTAACAATATAATTATTTACTCCAGCTTTTAACGCCTCAACGATATCATCCTTCACCGATCGAGTAGTTACCATAAGAATTGGCAACTGCTTCAATTCGCTTGATTTACGAATTTGTGTGACCAGTGTTAAACCATCCATTTCAGGCATATTCCAATCTGTAATTACAAAGTTGATGGTCTCAACTTTAAGTTTTGCTAATGCGTCCTTGCCATCGGTAGCTTCAATAACATCACTGTATCCGGCTCTTTTCAAAGTGTTCACAATGATTCGTCTCATCGTTGGGCTGTCATCTACGGCAAGTATTTTTAAATCTGCCATTGTGCCTCCAGTTTATAATCATTTTTTTTTATTTCAAATACTTCGAAACTTCCTCTAACAGAAGCGACGACTTAAAAGGTTTCACCAAATAAGAATTTGCACCTACTTCAATGCCTTTATCTTTATCTTCCTCGCCATCTTCTGAAGTCAGGATAATAATCGGTGTTTCCTGATATTCCTGATTTTCTCTCAGAGTAGCTATCAATCCGTATCCATCTAGGTTTGGCATATTCAAATCAGTTATAACCAGATTGACATCGTTTGGAAGATTTGATATTTTTTCAATCGCATCCATTCCATCACAGGCAGTAACGACCGTGTAGCCACTCTTCTTCAGTGAAAAAGATACAAACTTTACCACTGTTGGTGAGTCATCTACAACTAAAATTATTTGTCCCATGCCTTATTCCTGTATATTTATTTATTAATTACTTGTTTACTGTCATTGGTTTAATTTTTTTCAATAATTCCATCGCTCTTGAAGCGCCGCTTCCAGCTATAAGATCAACATTTTTCCTTTTTGTGATTCCAATTTCCGGTGTTGGTGATTTTTCTATTTCAGATCTGACTGCTTCTTTTTGATAAACCAATGCGTTCTTAAAATATACTAATTTAAATGCCTTTGAAATTCCATGGAGAGTTTCTGAGTGACCGATATAAAAATACCCGCCCGGGTTCAAGACATTGTAAAATCCTCTAACAATTTTCTTTTTTACTCCATCTGAAAAATATATCATAACATTTCTACAAAAAATGACATCAAAATTATTATTCATTGATATCTTACGGTCATCATTTAAGTTCATATGTGTAAATTTAACTACCGCTCTTACTTCAGCGTTTACTCGATAAATATCTCCAACTTTTGTGTAATACTTTTCAAGTATTTCAGGTTTGACATTGCGGAGTGTTATGCCACTATACTCACCCTTTCGAGCTTTTTGAAGAACTTGCTCTGAAATATCATTGGCAATTATTTCAAAACGCCAATTGTGCAAATTTTTAAATCTCTCCAGCAGTATAATAGCGTTTGTATATGGTTCTTCTCCGGTCGAACAACCGGCGCTCCATATTTTAATCGTTTTAGGCAGATTGTTCTCTGTTTTTTCCTTAATAATCAGAGGAAGAACTTCATCAGAAAAGGATAATAATTGCGGTTCATTTCTATAGAAACTGGTTTCGTTGGTTGTAACAAGATTCATCAAACAGTTAAATTCTTTTAATGATGTATCATATTTTACTCGATAGAAATAATCCTTGAAGCTTTTTATATCTAAATCTGACATTCGTTTAGTCAGCCTGTTTTTCACCAGATACATTTTGTTATCTGCAAAAAACATTCCAGATTTTTCGTGAATGTAATCCCGTATTAAAACGAACTCTTCATGAGTCATTTCCGGTTCTATTGCAGGATTAGTTAACATATAATTCCTTTACATAAACCTATTAGGTTTATTTAGCCCCTTCTTTATTACTTACTTCTGACTCAACCACTTTATACAATTGATTGATATTGAATGGTTTTACAATATAATCTGCAACTTTGTTGCGAAGTGCCTCAACGGCTGAGTCAACCGATGGATATCCGGTCATTACGATGACTGGTAAATCCGGATGGTTTTCTTTTATTTGCTTGGTTAGTTCCATGCCATCCATTATTGGCATTTTTAAATCTGTTAAAATTAAATCAATCTTTTCAGATTCAACTATTTCAAGAGCCCGTTCTCCATTCTCAGCAACTTTAATATCCCATCCCTGGCTATTAAAAAAATCATATAACAGGTCTCTTATTAAGAGTTCATCATCTACAACTAAGATGGTATGCTGCTCCATTACATTGCTCCTTCCAAACTGCTAATAGCTTGATTGGCAGCTTTGACAAGATCTTCATTCGCATTATTGCATAATTTACTGATTGATGGCACAACTTGCCTACAACCCATCCGGGTCACAGCTTTTAAAGCTGCAATCTTTATTATATCCTGCTCATCGGACAAATAGGGTATGATGTATTCACTAAATGTAATATTACAAGTTTCTCCAATTGCATTTATAGTATGATATCTCACCCAAAGATCGACATCTTCGAGCAATAATCTGATTTCATGGACGGCCTCTTCCCCCACCAATTCCAACAATCCGGAAACTGCCGCTTTTCTTACCTGGCTGCTTTCATCATTTAAAGCAACAGTAATTGATTCGATTGCGGTCTTATCTCCGATTCTGGATAATGCTATAATTGCTGATCTGCGAACAGATTCTTCGGGATGATTAATGGCTTCGATAAGAGGAGTTACGACCGAATCGTCTCCTATCATTCCTAACGCCATCACAGCAATGCGTTGCTTTTCAGCATCATCCTGAAAAAGAGCTTCATGAAATTTTTCAATGACTTTTGGACCGCCAATTATCATCATAGCTCCGGCTGAAGCTTCACGAACATCTTTATACTTATCATCTAATCCTTGATTAATGAAATCAACCTCTTCTTCGCCACATAACCAGCCTAAAGCGGCATAAGCAGCTGAACGAACATGACCAATCTCATCTGATGCAAGTTTTTTTAGAATCTCCGGTCCTTTTTCTAAACTTGAAAAACCGATTATATGAGCTATTTTCTGTCGTACTTCAGGTTCGGGGTCTTTTGCATATAATATTAATTCCTGAGTTACATCATCATCAATAGATTGTTTAATAATATCGAGGAGTACTTTCTTCGCTTCGGGTGTAGCACCGGGAAACTTTTCAAGAATTATTTTTGTGGCCGAACCGCCTACTTGTCCAAGCGTCTCAACAATCAATTTTTTCTCTTCAACTTCAACAGAATCAATTACATCAACCAATCCATGAATTACATTATTACCAAACCAATGTTTTAAGCGATCTAAAGTAAAATCAGTAATGTTTTTATCTTTATTCTTTATGCCTTCAAAGAGAAAATCCGAAAATTTATCCAATGGAAAATCATAATCAATTTTCCCATCATTGAGGATACTTATATTGATTATTGCCATTAATGCAATTTCTGATATTGAAGAATCTTCATAATTTAAGTAGTTTGTCAGAATCTTTACCGAAGATGGCTCACCGATCAACCCTATCGCCTCAATCCCGGCATACAATATCATTGAATCATCAGTCTGAATAAATTTATAGAGATATTCTAATGATGAAGGATCACCAATTTTCCCAAGAGCTTCAAGAGCTTGAAGTTGAGTATCTTCAATCTTTTCAAAAGCGGCAACTAAAGCTGGAATAGCTTCGGGATTTCCAACCATTCCAAGGGCTTCTGCAGCAGAACAAACAACATTTATATTTTCATCCCATAATCGCTGACATAAGGTTTCAACAGACCTCTCATCTTTGATAAGCCCAAGAATATCAACGATAAATTTCCGAACATCATAATCATCTACATCAATAGAACTAATTAGAAATGGTACAGCTTTTGGTCCGATCTTAACAATTATCTCCGCCGCAAGATTCCTGGTTGTGATTTCATCATGAGCAAGAAAATTAATCAATAGTCGAGGAGTAATATCGCCATCCATTCTGGATAGATAATCGGCAGCAATTTCACGAATTCCAGCATCTGGATCTTCAATTGCCATTACCAGCCCGGCAACAGCCTCATCAGCTTTATATGACCCAAGCTCAGTAACAGCCTGTTCTCGCTCATAAAAATCTGATGATTGCAGTTGAGACAGCAATTCACTGATTCGATCAACAGAATTATTCATTATTTAATCCCCAAGTCTAACCAGTTCTAGTTTGAAGGAACGGACTGATATGAGTTAACAGCTTCAGCTTCTGTTTCAAAAATTTCAAAGATGTGAGAAAGTTGAGTTATCTCAAATATCTCGTTTACATAACTGGCTAAATTTGAAAGTGTTAATCTTCCTTTACAAAGACGAACTTCTTTCATAATCGAAACCAATGCACCTAAACCGGAACTGTTAATAAACTCAACTTCAACCAAATTCAGATGTACCAAATTTTTCTCGTTCTCAATTAAGCGTTTGACTTCTTCTTTCAAAGCAGTACCGCTGGCAAGATCAAGTCTTCCCTTAAGATTTAAAATACTTATTTGCCCTTGGTCATTATGGACGATTTCCATGATTTCCTCCGATTCATAAATTATTTAACAACTTCATTTTCTAATTCAAATTTGAATGAAACTTTCAACCCGCCGAGCGATGTTTGTTGAAAGTCAACCGATGTACAAAAGTGGCGCATCAAATCTACACCACGACCATTTTCAGACATCAAGTTGGGTGGGTTCTTACATTTTATATTGTCCAAGCCACCTTTTCCTTCGTCGATTATATCGGCAGTAATAACCCATTCATTTATAACAATATTTATATTAATATCTTTTTCAGGATTAAAATTATTCCCATGAGTCAAAGCATTCGTAAATGCCTCTGAAATGCAGAGCATAAATTTGTGTCGCGTATTGTCATTAACCTGATTGTCTACTACAAATTCAAGTACCGCATCAAGCATCTGGTTTTCAGACTCAGGTATTGACTTATATTTTAATTTCAAGGTTGCCACTTAATTGACCTTCACTTGCATAATTGTAAAATCATCAATAGTGTCCTCAGCTGCTCCTTCGGCATATCTATCGACCCATTCTTTAACTTTGGCGCAGAACTCATTTGGTGATAAACCAATCTCGGCTGAGAAAACCTGCTCAGCTCGCTCTCTTCCGAATAACCGTCCTTCGGCATCTTCAGCCTCAGTCAATCCATCAGTAAATAAAAAGAGTCGATCACCCTTTTCTAAACTGCATTCTCCCTGCTTGAATTTTATGCCTTGAAATTGTCCAATGATAGTTCCACCTTCTGATAATTCTTTGATTCTCTGCTCAGAATTATTCCAGAACAATCCGGGAACATGCCCAGCATTACAAAAAGTTAACTTGTGATTCTTTAAATCAAATTTGCTGAAAAAAAGTGTTATAAACATGTCCCTGTCTTTAATGATATGCTCACATAGAGTATCATTTACAATCGAGGCTAAACTTGAGATTTCAATATTTGGATTTAATGCTACTGTAGACTTAATAATCCCGGCAGCTGCAGACATCACCATAGCGGCTGGAATTCCTTTATTTGAAACATCACCCATAATTACAATTGCATTGTTATCATCAATTTTTATAACATCATAGAAATCACCGCTAACTTCTCGCGCTGGATAATAAACCGCACCGATTTCCAAACCGGTTAATATGTCAATGTTATCAGGCAAAATCGTCTCTTGAATCTGCTTGGCAATTGCTATTTCCTGATCAATTTTCTGCTTTAAAAGTTTTTCCTTAATTAAATTGGAGTTTTCGATTGCAACCGCGACAAAACTCAATAACACCTCAAGTATTTCTTTATCTTCGTCCGTGTAACTCTCCCCGGTGGCTTTGTTTATAATAACAACTACACCAAGACACTTTTCCGAAGTTTTTATCGGAGAACAAATAATTGAGTCAATTGAATTGCCGTCTTCGTTTCTAACACCAAGATCGCTAAGAATAATCGTTTCCTTAATTTTGTAACAATAGGAGGCGATATCCATCCCATCCTGATAGATCAAAGACTTAACAAAATCGTCAGAAACGCCCCATGAGATTTTATGAGAAAGTTCCTCTTCCTCATACAACAGAATGATGCCGACTTCTCCATTTACAAGCCGAATTGACATCTCCATAACAACTGATAAAACCGTTTGTAACTCATGGATTGAGGTTATCACTGCTCCCATTGTTGCCAGATCATGCAGGTTTGCCCTGCAAATCTGAAGCCGTGCTTCAACATCGTAAAGCAGTTGTTCCTGTTGTAAAGCTTCTGACATACATATAGTTATCGACAGAAACTATGATTTTGTTAATTGATAATAGTTTAGATGGTGTATTTAAAAGAAAATATTTCTTATTTCTTTTTAAATTTCACTCGGAATGGTACCCCGTCAAACCCGAACTTTTCGCGGATTCGATTACTTATATAGCTGACATATGCTTTGGCTATCAACTTGGGGTGATTGGCAAAGAAAATAAAAGTCGGCGGATTTATTTCAGATTGAGTAACATAATGAAATTTAATATACTTCCCCTGTTTTGCAGGAGGATGTTTTCTCGAAATTGTTTCTTCTAAAAAATCATTTAGAAGCGGAGTCGGAATACGACGGCGGGCTTCGTGGTAGACTTTTTTCACAAGACTTAATACTTTATGAACTCGTTGACCTGAAAGTGACGATATAAAAATTATTGGAAGATGACCATATTTGGCCAGTTCTTCCTGAACCTCTTTAGCAAATTTATCCGCAGTGTATGAATCCTTTTCAATCAGATCCCATTTGTTAATAGCTAAAACTGCCGGACGTCTGACAGTATGGACTTGCTCCAGAATTTTCTGGTCCTGAGATGTCAAGCCACTCGTGGCATCTATCATAATCAGAACAACGTCACAGTGTTCAATCGCCCGGGTAGTTCTCAGACTGGTATAAAATTCGATGTTTTCATGAATTTTATATTTTTTTCTCAATCCGGCGGTATCTATCAGTACATATTTTTGTTCTTCAAATTCAAAAGGGGTATCTGTCGCATCCCGGGTAGTACCGGCAATAGGCGTAACAATATGTCTTTCTTCACCAATAAGAGTATTGATAAAAGATGATTTACCAACATTCGGTCTGCCCGCAAGAGCAACTCTGATAGTCTCTTCATCCTCTTCTTTTTCAGAATTATAAACCGGCAGGGATTCGATAATTTTATCGAGAACCTCCCCTATCCCACGGCCGACTGTTGCCGAGATAGGCATCGGGTCTCCCAGTCCAAGTTTCATAAAATCATAAATGTCATTTTCTAATAACTCAGAATCAACTTTATTAGCTACCAGGACAAACAGTTTTCCTGACTTTTTAATTTTGCTGGCTATCCTGCGGTCAACCGGATCGGTGCCCACTTGATTATCAACCATAAGTACGATCAGATCGGATTCATGAATTGCAAACTCCGTCTGATCATAAATCATTTTTTCCATTAAATCTTTAGAATTGGGAACTATTCCACCGGTATCTATAAGATTAAATGGCACCCCATTCCAATCACAGACAGCATAATTCCTGTCACGGGTGACACCCGGCTCTCCATCCACAACTGCAATTCTTCTTTGAAGAAAACGGTTAAAAAGTGAAGATTTCCCTACGTTTGGTCGACCGATAAGTGCTACTGTAAACATATTATGCAAATATTTCTTTGATTGTTTCCGCTAAGTTATATTGTCCAATAAATACTTCTTTACCTAACCCGGTTTGAAACTGCTCCAATGACATATTATCCAAAAACAGGTCATCGTTATTTAAACAGTTTGGAGGCAAAACGGCAACATCAAAATCATTTATTCTTGATCGGGCATGTTTTAAAAGGTCCTGGCCGGTTAAAAGACCGGAAACTGTGACAGAATGACCCCAGAAGTCATTTTTAACCGGTTCAAAAGAGATATTTAGATTTTCTATTTGAGGCGCTATTTCCTTATTTAAAAACGGCAGAGCTGAATAGCCGGTCAAAAACAAGGCTTTTTTATCTGACTTTATTTCTTTTAGCTGTTTGCGTCGCCGATTGAACATGGTTATAAATTCCCGAACCATGCCTATTCCGTTCTCAAATTGAGACATCTCTTCATAAAAAGCTTTATTGGGAAACTCCATATTAGCCGCCACATAAAACTCATCAGCCGCCCAGACAAATCTGGTCCCGTGTTGTTTTAAATATTTATCCTGTAAAGTACCAATAAAATCTATTATCTGCTTTGCCTCATCCGGCTTATAATTCCTCAGCCCGGGCAGATGATCTCTATATTTGGTCAGTCCTACCGGGACAACCGCCAAAGTTTCGATTCCGGGGTGTAAAGATGCAAGATCAGTTATTGTTCTTTCGAGGTTCTCCCCATCGTTAATACCGGGACAGAGAACCGTTTGAGTATGAACCGTAATTCCGTTATCTGTTAATGCTTTCAGCCTTGGGATGATTGGGTCAAGTTTCTCATTGCGTAACATACAGCGCCGAAGTTTATCATCTGTAGCATGTACTGAAACATACATTGGAGACAACCGTTGTTCAATAATCCGCTTTATATCAGCATCAGTTGTGTTGGAGAGTGTTACAAAATTACCATGAGTGAATGATAAGCGATAATCTTCATCCTTGACATATAGGGCTCTTCTCATCCCCTGTGGCTGTTGACGGATAAAGCAAAAAATACAATCATTTTTACAAACCCGTATTTTCCCTTCTTCCAAAGTCAAACCAAGCTCACCGGGCATTAATTCATCAAAATCGAACTCTATTTGCTCACCTTTGGGATCAGCAAACAGAATCACAACCTTCTCATGAGAGGTCTTATAGTAAAAATCGATTGAATCGAGAACTTCAGTTCCATTTATCGAAACAACTTTGTCTCCGGGTCTCACATATCCAAACAGTGGTGATCCGGGGTCTATATTAGCAACTTTCATCTACTTCCTTCTACAAAAACATTTCATTTAGCAGGCGAGGAGGTTCAAACTCCCGACGTCAAGCATTCTACCACTGAATTACGCCCGCAAAAAACAATTTGATTGAATTTAGTTTAAGAATCCAAAATTGTCAACCGTGCTTGATTTAAGCTTATTCTTTGGGTTTATCAGCTGTAAACCTGACAACCAAAATTGATATCTCATATAATATATAAAGCGGGATAGCTAATAAAAGCTGAGTAAAAACATCAGGCGGAGTAATAATTGCACCGGCAATCAGAATAATAACCAAGGCGTATCGTCTTCCCTTTGATAAAAAAGTACTGGTTAAAATACCCATTTTACCTAAAACATAAGCGACAATCGGCATTTGAAAACCAAATCCGAAAGCCATTAACAGAAGACCTACAAAACTTATATAACTGCCAATAGTAATTGTATTGATAATGGTATCGCCGGAAAAACCGGTTAAAAATGCAAAAGAAAGCGGTAAAACCAGTACAAAACAGAAAGAAGCCCCGATTAAAAACAGCAGGGTGGAAAATAGCACTAAGGGTAAAATAAAGACCTTTTCCCTTGAATAAAGACCGGGCGATATAAATGACCAGAGCTGATAAAAAAGAAACGGCAATCCGGCAAAAACACCGCAAATCAAAGACACTTTCAGATAGGCGTAAAATGAACCGGTAACTGCGATATTATAAAGTTCTATTTCACTTGGTAACGGAATTTTAATAAACTCCATTATGTAGTCAGCAAAATAAAAGGCAGCAAATGACAGAATAACGACAGAAAAAACAGATTTAATCAGACGACGACGAAGTTCTTCCAGATGACCCAAAAACCCCATTGCCCCTTTTTTAAATTCTTCCGAAACCGGCTCACTCTCGTTATTGGCGGAGTTATCCTCATTGTTGAGTAGATTTTCCTGTTTATCCTTATCATCCATAGGATGCAAAGTCAGCAAAAAGATGAATAAAGTCAATCATATTGTTTAGGGGTGTTTTTGATTTGATAAAAAATTTAATCTCAAAGATTTGACAAATAAAAAGCAGAACCTTTAATCGATTCTGCCCTATTCTATTTCAATTATTCGCATGATACCGGAGCGGTTCCGCCCCCGAATAAATAATCCACCAAATATGTGAGGTCGGATACGGTTGGCTCAGGATCGCTATTACTACCGTCAATATCAAATCTGCCCGGACAACGAATCGCGGCTCCGCTTCCAAACAAGAATTCGACCAAAAGCGTTAAATCACCAATACTGATACTCCCGCTTCCGTTGAGATCACCGGTAATACATACCGAGCAATCAACAACCCGAAATGTTTCAGTTTTAAAAAATTCTCCTATCAGAGGAGCTGATTCATATGCTGTTACTGTATATTCCCCGGCAGGTAATGTTCCCCAAGTTTCCAAAAAACTCCATTCAGCATAGAGAAACAGACAAGCGCCCCCGGAGAAATGTGAAAATACCTCGAAGTTAAAAGTATTTCCATTTATATTAAAATCAGAACCATCTAAAACATGACACGTACTTGTGGAAGCACCATTAACATATACAGATACAATATCATCGGTTGTTGGATATTCAGGAGTATGCCCAACATTTTGAAGATCAGCAATCGCTGTGATGGATAGGAGACAAATTAAAAGGATAACTTTTGATATGAAAAATAAAGAATTCCGCATAATTCCCTCCCAAATAGATTTATATTTTAGATAATATAGACTTGCACTATTGTTATAAATATAATCTATTCTTAAAATTGTGTCAAGGATTGATTGAGGTGTCGACGTTTTATCGCATCATCTGCGTTTTAATAAAAAGTATAAGATAAAAATTCGAAATTGTACTGGTATTTTTCAGTTCTCTAAAGAAAGAGAGTCTTGATCTTTGATAGAAACTTTCATATTTCGCCAGGAAAATCACCCGAAGGGTGCGAAGGGTATCAATCACCCGAAGGGTGTTACTCTAATAATTTTTTCATCTCTTCTAAAAATTCAGCTTTGTCTTTAAATTTACGGTATACTGATGCAAATCGCACATAAGCAATTTCATCCATCAATTTTAGTTTTTCCATCACCAGCTCGCCGATTTCCTTACTGGGAACTTCATTGCGAAACTTTGAATAAAGCCGTTTCTCGATCTCTTCACAGATTGATTCAATCTCTTTTAAGGCAATAGGACGTTTATTGCAGGCAAGTTTGATTCCATAAAGCAATTTATGCCGGTCAAACGGTTCTCTTCGGTTACCGGATTTTAAAACGGTCAGGGTTCCCTGTTCGATAAATTCGTAGGTCGTGTAGCGTTCGCTGCATTTAAGACATTCCCGACGACGCCTGATAGCGCGACCTTCTTGTGCCGGTCGGCTATCGACTACTTTATCTTCTTCATGTCCACACTTCGGGCACTTCAATTACAATCTCCCTTTTCAATCTTTCTTTTTATATTTATAATTAGCTTATCATATTCATTACAATATTCTGCAGGGAAATTAGTTTGCAAGCAGTATTTTTTTGCTTTCTTGTAGAATTCGATAGTTTTTTCACATTGAAGTTGCATAATACAGATTTTGCCCATCCATTTATAAGTTTCAGAAAGCTCCTTCTTTAAATCTATCAATTCATAAATAACTCTCGCAGAATCGTAATAATAATATGATTCTTGAAGAAATTCATTCTTAAAGTAGTAATCCCCCATATTTGAATAGAAGATTGCAATACTTTCTTGTGAAATAGAATTTTTAAAATATTTCCCTGAAGCGGCTAGATATTCAAAACCCTGTTCATTTTCTCCAAGCACGAAATAATAAATACTAAAATTCCCATATACTAGACCCATCTCATAATTAATTTTATTTTTTTCATGTTCTTCTTTTGCTTGATGAAATGCAGAGTTAAAATAATAATAAGAACTATCGAATAGTTTTTTTTGAAGATATATTAACCCTATACCGCTATTTGCTTGAATTTTAATTTTTTCTAAGTTTTTTGCAGCATTATGAATAGTCAGATAATAATATTTTAAAGATGAGTCTATATTATTAGATTCAAAGTATGCAAATCCTAAATTCTTATAAGTAATAACTAATTGAATAGGTTTATTATTTTCCTTAAAATATTCCACTCCTCTTTTCAATAATGGAATAGCATTTCTAAAATCTCCATATTCAATCTTAACCAAAGCTAAATTCATATTTGAATATAATTTCAATAGAGGTTTATTTTGTTTTATATATTGATCAATTGCAACTTTATAATA
>CBDVDR010000010.1:0-110991 GCA_965372795.1 uncultured bacterium | reverse complement strand
TAGAGTATAGAGTATAGAGTATAGAGTATAGAGTATAGAGTATAGAGTATAGAGTGTAGAGTGTAGAGTGTAGAGTGTAGAGTGTTAAATACTCAAAAAGAGGATGTTAAATATATGCATATAGATTTAAAATTAGTTGAACCGGTATTTGGATCCAATTTAACGAAACTCATAATTGAATTGGACCACTTGAGGAAAAAACCATTATGGGGCTCAACACACCCAGGTATATTTTTTCAATTAAAAAAAATCTATCATTTTTTAGAAAGCATAGGCTCGGCTCGAATTGAAGGTAATAGAACAACTATAGCTGAATTTATTGAAACAAAAATTGAAAGCACTACTACAAAAGATGAGCAAATTATCGAAATTCAAAATATGGAAAAGGCACATACGTTTATAGATGCAAATATTGGTGAATCAAAAATCAATAAATTATTTATAAGCGAACTTCATAAAATAGTTGTAAGAGATTTAACGGAAGAGGGGAGTAAATCTCCCGGTAAATACAGAAAAGAAAATGTTCGAATTACACAATCTAAACATATTCCTCCGGATAGTTTACAATTAACAGGATATATGGATGGATTGATTTCATTTATTAATAATAGCGATCCTTCACAATTTGATCTGATAAAAGCTGCTATTGCTCATCATCGATTCGCATGGATTCATCCATTTGATAATGGAAATGGAAGAACTGTTCGATTATTAACTTATGCCATGTTAGTAAAGCAAGGCTTCAATGTACGGGATGGGCGAATTATAAATCCTACCGCTATTTTTTGTACTGACCGAAATAAATATTATGATTATTTGTCTAAAGCTGATTCTGGTAAAGATAAATATATGTTAGAATGGTGCGAGTATGTTTTAAGTGGATTAAAAAATGAAATAGATAAGATTGATAAATTACTTGACTATCAATTTTTATCAAACAAAATATTATCGCCAATGATTAAAACTTCGTTAGAGAAAAAAATGATTACCCCAGACGATGCAAAAATATTGCAAGTTGCTGTCAAAGAACAAGTGATTCAAGCATCTGATATCAGGAAGTTATTTCCCAATAAAATTCCTGCTGAAATATCAAGAATGATTAGAAATCTAAGAGATAAAAAAATGTTAATTTCTGACAAGGATAGTTCAAGGAAATATTTAATAAGCTTTGATAATAATTACCTTTTAAGAGGTGTTATTGAGATGTTGGGTAAGAATAATTTCTTACCTAAAGTTTAAAAATCCCTTTCATCATATACTCCAAATTCCCCCCCCCCTAATTCATTGATGAATCAGAATCAATAACCCTAAGTAAAAGGGCACGGAGAGTTATGTCTATAATTGCAACTACAAAATCAAATAATATTCGTAGGGCAGAACCCTTTAGTGGTTCTGCCAATTCATCAAAAAACATAAAAGTGTGCAAACGAACCCATTTCTTTATAAATAATAACAACAGAAAGGTTTACAGCGAAACCTGATAATAATAATCACACAAAATGTGTTTGATTATAACCCACACGAAGTGTGGGTGCATAAAACCTGTTGACATAATTTACTTCAGATAGTATATAGAGATATAGATATTCTTTAATACGTATCAAATAAGGCTATTTAGTACCTATTTAAAAAAAATTGCTATCGTTTTGAAATCCCAACCCGATATAGTTTGTATTGGGGAAAATTACAATCTTAAACGAGGCATATTTATGCAAAACCACACCTCACAGAAAATTTTAACCATTTCAATTATCCTATTAATTGCAATGGCTATTCCTGCGTTTGCGCAAACACCGCAAGCTGTTATTAGATTGGAAACAAATAACAACGCTACCTTTGGATCATTATATGAAGTTCCAATTTATCTGGATCTTCTCTCACCATCAATAAACCTTTATAATATTGATTTAGTTATAGCATACGATCCCGATGCTATGACACCAATATACAATCCGGGGAATCTCCCTTCATACAACAATTGCTTTTGGCGTAATTATGAGATTATTATTGAATCTAATCCTGATTGCAGTGGCGAAAATTGTCCACCTGCTTTTGTTCGCATTAAATTGGAAAAGGGATTATCTTATTATCCCTGTACAATAGACAGTTCACTTCAATTGATAAGTTTATTATTTAATACCCACGGTGAAATCGGACAATTTTATCCTCTGACATTTTTCTGGAATGAATGTGATGATAATGCTATATCTTTATCAAGAACCAAAGACACACTCTTAGTCTCTAATGACATCTTTGATTATAATGATGCAGAGGTTACCGATAATCTTTCTTTCCCAACTTATTCAGGTTCTCCTGATGATTGTCTAACCAGCTCAGTTGATACTCTTCGAACCAGAGCAATAGATTTTTACAATGGTGGAGTTCAGTTTGTTGCCATAGATACAACTATGCCCATTAGGAATAATATCTTCATTGAAAAAACACACAACACACAATTTGATTCAACTGAACAAGTTAGTATAACTTCCTATATTTCGTCGATCAATGATGATCGTCAGGCTTTTGGAAGTTTTGAGTTTCTAATAAAATATGATCCGAATGTCGCAACTTTAAATTCTGTCTCAGCCGGACAATTGATGATAGATTGCGGTTGGGAATCATTTACTTGGGCAGATGGTTCAAATGCGGATTGTGGTGGGGAACCATGTCCTGATGGTTTAGTATATATAAAGGGTATAGCAGATATCGACAATGGCATGGCTCATCCCAGTTGTCTGGCTGATACCCTCGGGGAATTGGCAGTTTTGAATTTTACAATCACTGATAATATTGATGATTACCAATGTATTTACTCTCCAATACAATTCATGTGGCACGATTGTAATAATAACACAATCGCTTATGATAATAATGCTGACACGTTGTTTGCCTCAAATGATATTTTTGATTATGATCAAAATCAGAGATCAATCAGACAAAACTCATCCTTCCCAACAAGATACGGCGCTCCCTATGAATGCCTGGGAGAGTTGCAACCGGGCAAGACAAGTGTCAGGGGGGTGAATTACTATAACGGCGGCTTTGATCTGACCTGTACTGATAGTATCGATCAAAGGGGTGATATCAATCTAAATGGACTTTCAAATGAAATAGCAGACGCAGTTCTATTTAGTAATTATTTCTTATATGGTACCATCGCGTTTAATATAAATGTTGAAGCTCAAACAGCGGCCTCGGATGTCAATGCTGATGGGATTCCTTTGACCCTTAACGACTGGATCTATTTATATCGTGTTGTAATTGGCGATGCTTTGCCTTATCCCAAAATTCCCTTAGCTGAACCTGACACCTGTTATATTGTCCAGAATTACGAAACCAAAACGATTTCAATGGTTTACCCTGACAGTTTAACCGCTATTTATTTAATTTTCGGAGATTCAATAAATCCTGTATATGATTTCCCTCCATTTCTTGGCGGACATAATTATCTTGATCCCTATACAAAGGTTTTTATTTCTCCTGAATTATCTGGGCCTGGTTCCTACCCGGATAGTTTTCTTATCGAGCAGGGAGAAATATTTGACTATACCGGTGAGGGACATCTTCTCTACGGAGAAGTTGCTTTCGACGGAATTTCTTATATTCCGGTTGTAATCTTAAGAGAAGGTTCGTCAAGTTGTTGTTATAATCGCGGCAATGTCGATGGCATCAACGGTCCGGGTATACCAATTACTGTTTCTGACCTTACTTATCTGGTCTCGTTTATATTTGGAGATGGTCCTGAACCAATCTGCATGGAAGAAGGGAATTCCGATGGTATATCGGAGGGCGATTTACCAATAAATATTTCCGATTTAACATTTCTTGTCGACTTCTTATTTGTCGGTGGACTATATCCTCCGTCATGTCAATAGAATAAAACTGACCCATTTATACAAAAAAGGCAGTCCGCCTAAGCGGACTGCCTTTACTAATACTATATATCGAAATTAGTGGCGAAGCCACTTCAAAGTAACTTTGTTACCTTGATAATTGGCGAAGCACCATATGTAAAATTCCGCCATGACGGTAATAATCAATCTCGACCGGGGTATCAAGTCGCGCTATCATCTTGAAAGTTTTCTCACCTTTCGATGAAAGAGCCTTAACTGTAACCTGCTGTTTTGGTTTTATATGATTTGATAAACCTTCAATCGAAAAAACTTCATGTCCGGTCAAACCAAGCGACTCTCTTGTGTTACCCTCGTTGAACTGAAGCGGGAGCACGCCCATTCCGACCAGATTAGAACGGTGAATTCGTTCAAAACTTTGAGCCAGAACAGCTTTTACACCAAGCAAATTGGTACCTTTTGCAGCCCAGTCCCGCGAGGAACCCATACCGTAATCTTTACCGCCGATAACGATTAGAGAAACCTTCTCTTTTTTATATTTCATCGCCGCATCATAAATAGACATCTGTTCGTTTGATGGTAAATGAATCGTAACCCCGCCTTCGGTGCCATTTGCAAGTTGATTACGAAGTCTTATATTGGCAAACGTTCCGCGAGTCATCACGCGGTCATTCCCGCGTCGGGATCCATAACTGTTGAAATCGGCAAACTGAACTTTGTTGTCCATCAGATATTTACCACCCGGAGAATCAGCTTTGATTGCACCCGCCGGTGAGATATGATCGGTCGTTATTGAATCGCCAAGCATCGCCAAGACCCGAGCCTCGGAGATTGGTTCAATATCACCCGGTTCTTTTGACATTCCTTCAAAGAATGGGGGATGCTGAATATAAGTAGATGCTTCATTCCATTGATAAAGCTCACTGTCAGGACTTTCAATAGCATTCCAGGCCAGGTTGCTTTCAAATACCGAACTGTACTGTTCTCTAAACATCTGCGGAGTAATTGTTTTTGAAACCAGTTCGTTAACTTCCTTTTGTGTGGGCCAGATATCTTTTAAGAAAACCATGTTGCCATTTTTGTCTTTACCGATTGGTTCAACAGTCAAATCACGATTAACGGTACCCGCTAAGGCATAGGCAATAACCAGCGGAGGCGAGGCGAGGTAATTTGCTTTTGTATGGGGGCTGACGCGTCCTTCAAAATTTCTATTACCCGAAAGAACAGCGGCAACAACAAGTTCACCGGTATTGATTGCTTCTACAATCGGTTCGGCAATAGGACCGGAGTTGCCAATACAGGTGGCGCATCCAAAACCGGTATTGTGGAAGCCAAGTTCTTTTAACGGTTCCATCAACCCTGATTTTTCAAGGTAATCCATTACGACTCTTGAGCCGGGAGCTAAAGATGTCTTAACGAACGGCTTGGATTTAAGTCCTTTTTCAACAGCTTTTTGAGCAACTAATCCGGCAGCAATGAGAACACTGGGGTCGGATGTATTGGTGCATGATGTTATTGAGGCAATAACCACCGCGCCATGTCCGATTGGAACATCATAACCATTTTCAATTTGAACCATTACATTCTGTTTCTCCGGAGCAAGTTCAAAACCGCGTTCTTTGATCGGTTTATTAAGACCTTCCTGAAATTCTTTTTTCATATTGGAAAGTTTGACTTTATCCTGTGGCCGTTTCGGTCCGGCAAGGGATGGTTCGACCGAAGAAATATCCAATTGAACCGTATCTGTAAATTCAGGAGCTGAAGAACCTTTTTCACGGAATAACAGCTGTTCTCTGGCATATCGTTCTACGAGGTCAATCTCCTCTGGAGTACGTCCGGTCATTGTCAGATAGTTAAGAGTCTCTTTGTCGATTGGGAAATATCCCATCGTTGCTCCGTATTCGGGCGCCATGTTTGCAATCATCGCCTTAGCCGGCAAAGATAAATGGTCAAGAGCAGCACCAAAGAATTCTACAAATTTCCCAACCACACCTTTTTCACGAAGTATTTGTGTAACAGTCAAAACCAAATCAGTGTCGGTGACACCTTCTGCAAGTTTGCCCGTTAGTTCAAAACCGATCACTTCCGGGGTCAGCATATAGATCGGCTGTCCCAGCATAACTGCTTCGGCTTCAATTCCGCCAACACCCCACCCGACAACGCCAAGACCATTAATCATAACAGTATGACTGTCGGTGCCAACCAATGTATCAGGGAAAGCAATGCCTTCTCTAACAGAGATACATTTAGCCAGAAATTCCAAATTTACCTGATGGCAAATTCCGGTCGCAGGGGGAACAACTCTGAAATTTTTAAATGATTTTTGACCCCAATGGAGAAATTCATACCGCTCGTTGTTCCGTTCAAATTCTTTTTCCATATTGTAATTCAAAGCATCATCAGTACCGAATTTATCAATTTGAACCGAATGGTCAATTACCAGATCAACCGGTACCAGCGGATTTATTTTTTTGGGATCACCACCAAGGGTTTTCATCGCTGATCTCATGGCAGCCAGATCAACAACTGCCGGTACGCCGGTAAAATCCTGTAAAAGAACCCGTGCCGGCTTAAAAGGAAGCTCGATTTGACCAACATTTTTGGGATTATAATTTACTAATTTTTCTACATCTTCTTTTTTAATCGCTTTTCCATCAACATTACGAAGTACATTTTCAAGTAGAATTCGAATCGAATAGGGCATTTTTTCAAGCTGATTCTGTTTGGCTACTTTTTTTAGACGATATATTTCTACCGAGCCATTGCTCGTTTTTAGTATTCCAAGGGCTTTGAATGGATCCATTACAACCTCCAATATATTTCAAATTTCAATGAATTTGCAATATAAGTGAGAAATAGACTAATTTCAAGTAACTATTGTCAGAATTGACCGTATCTGTTATAATGCGGTTTGCATCGGAATCGATTACAAGCTAATAGGTTTCATAAAAAAGATAATTTATTAAGAGATTAATTATAGACCATGATTGTGAAGAGAATCACCAATTCTGAAATTGAAATTGATACTCCCGCCAAAATAAATCTATTTCTGGAAGTATTAAATAAGCGACCGGATGGATTCCATAATATCAACTCTCTGTTTCAAGCCGTTTCACTTTTTGATTCAATAAGTTTCACTCTTAAAGATGAACCCGGAGCTGTCCTAAAAGTGTTGAATGACAAAGATATACCTGTTAATGAAGACAATCTGATTATTAAGTCATTTAACTTGATGGCAGATAAATTTGAACTTAAAAAAGGCATGAAAATCAATCTGACCAAAAGAATCCCTATCGCAGCCGGACTGGGCGGCGGGTCTTCTGATGCCGCAGCAACTATTTTAGCTATTAATTTATTATATAGTTTGGGCTTAGAATATAAAGAGATGGCTCATATATCTGCTGAAATTGGATCGGATTTGTCCTTTTTTTTCACAAAGGGTCAGGCTTTAATTACCGGCAGAGGCGAGATCATTAAAGAAGTTGATTTGCCTACTGATTATACGGTTGTATTGGTCAACCCTAATTTCTCTATTTCGACCCCGGAAAGCTACGCGGGACTTAAAAGAGGCTTGACAAACTTTAAGACACCCTTTAGCTTACCTTGTTGTTACTCATCTGAGGATTTAGTAGTTTCTTTAGGTTTTCCAAAAAATGACTTTGAAGAAATACACTTCCAATCTTTTTCAGAATTGAAAAAGATCAAAGATGTACTATTGGAAAAAAAAGCATTATTGGCTCGGATGAGTGGATCCGGTCCGACTATGTTTGGTATTTATATAAGAGCACCTGAGAGTAAACGTCTGGATTTTGACGGCAGGGGAGATTGGCAAATTTTTATTGTGGAGCCAATTACCCTAAACAGACACAGCTTTTAATTATGGGAGGCACCCGTGGAGATCACTGAAATCAGGGTCACCCTACGAGGTGAAGAGCGACTCAAAGGATTTGCAAACGTTACTTTTGATAATGCATTTGTCGTTCGAGGAATGAAAATCATTCAGGGTAATGACGGCTATTTTGTGGCGATGCCAAGCCGTAAACGCCCTAATGGCACTCATCAGGACATTGCACACCCTGTCAATAGTGACATGCGTCAAGAAATAGAACGTAGAGTTCTTGAAGCTTTTGAAGAAGAATTGAAGTTGCAACAGCAAAATGTAGAATAACATTTTGCAATGAAAAATTATTTTTGGGGCGTCGACAAGCGGCTTAAGTCACCAGCCTTTGACGCTGGCATTCCCAGGTTCGAATCCTGGCGCCCCAGGTTTTTTTCACCCATTATTTTATTATTGTATTATATTGGGCGGCTAAAATAGTAATGGAAGAAATTCAGGTTTAGACCGATGATTTTAAGAGAAGAAATTAAAATTGTAACCGGTAACTCAAACTTACCGGTCGCCAAAAATATTGCTGATAGTTTAGGAATTAAATTAACCGATTGCACTGTTACAAAATTTTCCGACGGGGAAGTTTTTGTACAAATAAATGAAAATATACGCGGTGCTGATCTGTTTATTGTGCAACCTACTAATCCTCCAGCTGAAAATTTAATGGAATTACTGATGCTGATTGAAGCATCCCGTCGTGCCTCAGCCATGAGGATTACGGCTGTTATTCCATATTATGGTTATGCCCGACAGGACAGAAAAGATAAACCACGGGTGGCTATAACCGCAAAATTAGTAGCTAATTTGATTACAACTGCCGGAGTTGACAGAATTATTACCATGGACCTTCATGCCAGCCAGCTCCAGGGATTTTTTGATCTGCCCCATGACCATCTGTATTCTTCGATGATCTTCAACCAGTATATCAGAGCTTTAAATTTGGAAAACTTATGTGTCGTATCGCCTGATGTCGGTTCGATCAAATTAGCAAGAGCAACTTCCCGGTCTTTGAATGCCGATCTGGCTATCGTCGATAAAAGAAGACCAAAAGCTAATGTCTCTGAAGTCATGAATGTTATCGGAGAGGTTGAAGGTAAAAATATATTGATCCGTGATGATATGGTTGATACCGGCGGATCAATTTGTCATGCTGCTGAATTTTTGAAAAAATCAGGCGCCCTCGATATTTATGCCGCCTGTACTCATGGTGTATTATCTGGCCAGGCTATTGATAAGATCAATAATTCAGCGATTAAGAAGATGGTTATTTCTGATTCTATCGACCAAACCGGTAGAAATCTGCCCGACAAATTCGAGGTGTTAACTTGTTCTAAATTGATTGGACAAGCGATCAAAAGAATTTTTGATGAAGAATCTGTCTCATCATTGTTTGAAGATCAGTCTAATATAGTTTGATAAGAAAAAATAATTTTTGGAGGTTTATAAAGTAAAATGAAAGAGATTCTAATTAAGGCAGAAGCAAGAGAACGAGTTGGAAAAGGTTCTGCCAGACAAACACGGATGATAGGTAATATTCCTGCTGTAGTTTATGGTCCGGAATTTGATTCAAAACCTATCACTCTCAACGAAAGAGAATTAAATGCGGCAATGAAATCTGCGGCCGGATCATCAGTCCTCTATACTTTGGATATTGATGGTAAATCCAATAAGGTAATCTTACGCGATCTTCAAAGAGACCCGATTACAAGCAAAATTGTTCATGCCGATTTTCATGCTGTCTCTATGACTAAGTCGATTAACTTATCTATCCCAATTCATTTTGAAGGTATTCCAATTGGTGTGAAAGTTGATGGCGGAATCATGCAAACCAATATGCGTGAATTGGAAATTTCATGTCTTCCAAGCCAAATCCCGGAATTTATCAAACTTGATGTGGAAAATCTCTCGATTGGTGATTCCATCCATGTTAAAGATTTAGATCTGGAAGGCATCAATGTCTTATCTGATGAAAACCGTACGGTGGTAGTTATCAGTGCTCCAACAGTTGTGAAAGAACCTGTTGTTGAAGGTGCTGAGGAAGAAGTCGAAGGCGATGAAGCTGCTGAAGGAGCCGAAGGTGCTGAAGGTGCTGAAGCAACAGACGCTGCTGCCGAAGGCAAAGGCAAATCTGACGAAAAATCGAAATAATTTAAGTGAAAATAGTTTTCATTTTCAAAAACCGCCCTTTTGGGCGGTTTTTTTTATGTTTTTAATATAAATGGCTAAATAAGATACAATTTAGCCGATTTTTTTGTTGCGTTAAAATGGAATGAATTATATCCTATTATAGGATTAGTTATTTTGTATGCATTCAGTTCTTTAAAAAAATATTTACCGGAACTCATCAAGCTACTGTTATTTATTCATTCTTGATCTTCATGCTGAATATCAACCGGTTTTCTGTATAAATTTAATATATTTATCCAAAACGGAGGAGTATTATGTCTAAACCAATAAGATATTTGCTTTTAATTTGTATCACAGCCATTATGGCATATTACGGATGTATATTTTCAAGTGCAGGTTTCCCATACACTTCCTGTTTTTTTAGTGGGCTAATTATTTCTATCGCAGTCTATACTTTGGTAATCCCAAAGGAAAAAAGAGCAGATGGTAAAATAATCTTTTCGACAATAATTGCTGGGGTTATAATGTCTGCGGTCTTTAGTATTGTTGGAATTTTTATTTAATTAACCCTACATCATATCATCAGGGTCAACATCAACAATAATTTTAACTGTGGATGGCAATTCAAATCGTGCTGATTTGTTTTCCCACTCGGTTAGCATTCTGGTAAATCTTACCGTCTGATTAGTCTTGATAAAAAGATGGCGTCGGAATTGTCCTCTTAATAAATGTAGAGGGCAATCGGTCGGTCCGAGAATTTTTGCTGATATTGATGATTCGTTTATTTTCTTTTGAAGCATCTCTTTAAATTCAAAAGATACTTTCTTAAGAATATTATCATCTTTTGCTTTAAATATAAAATTTATTATATGTGAAAAGGGCGGGTAATCTATACTTTTCCTTGAATATACTTCTCTTTCGTAAAATGAATGATAATCCTGACGGGCGGCATCATCAATAACCGGATTCTCGGGATTATATGTTTGAATTACAACTTCACCTTTTTTTTCGGAACGACCGCACCTGCCGGCTACTTGTAATAACTTTGCAAAAACTTTTTCAGTTGATCTGAAACTTGGCAGATCAAGGCTCAAGTCAGCCGATAATACCCCCACCAGCGTAACATCAGGCAGATCCAATCCCTTAGTCACCATTTGAGTTCCTAAGAGTAAATTACCTTGATGTTTTGCGAATTTATCCAAAATATCATACGCTTGTTTTCGCCCAAAAGCTGTATCAGAATCAAGCCTCATAATTTTTGCATCGCTGAAAATAACTGGAAGCAATTCTTCCACCTTTTGAGTGCCTACTCCGCGATAGGTAACGTCATCGCTGTTGCATTCGGGGCAGAGATCAAATTTGCGCTCGAGGTAGCCGCAGTAATGACAGCTTAGTTTTTTTCCGACTTTGTGGAAGGTAAGTTTAATCTCACAATGGGGACATGCAGGAATATGACCGCATTCGTTACAGGAAAGATGAGGCGAGTAACCTCTTCGGTTTAGATATAATATCGACTGGGTATTATTCTCAATAGCAGTTTCGATTTTCTTTTTCAGCTGAAATGAAAGAAAAGAGAGATCACCTTTGATCCGTTCGGTTTTCATATCGACAACATGTACTTCCGGAAGAACTGCGCCGCCCGGTCGGTGATTGATAGTTAACAGTTCATATCGTCCGGTGGTAGCGTTGTAGTAGCTTTCTAAGGATGGAGAGGCGGACCCGAGGATAATTGGAATATTTTTAATCTTCGCTCGCATAATCGCACTGTCGCGTCCCTGAAAACGAGGCGAAGGATCATTTTGTTTGTAAGAACCGTCATGTTCTTCATCGACAATTATTAATCCGATATCATTTAAAGGGGCAAAAAGTGCTGATCTGGGACCAACCACAATTTGAAAATCACCTTTTCTAATACCATCCCAACTGTCCATCCGTTCCCGGTCGGTCATTGATGAATGAATGACGGTGACTTTGTCACCAAAGAAGCCCCGTAAATAGGCCAGGGTTGTTCCCGTTAAAGCAATCTCGGGAGTCAGCACTAAAACCGATTTACCACTTTTGATAATTTCCCGCGCAATATGACAATAAACGATAGTTTTGCCGGAACCGGTGACACCATGGAGGAGATATGGTTTAAAGCTATTATTCTCTGATTGCAAAACTTTGTCTACGATTGATTGCTGTTGTTCGTTAAGTTTAATAGTGGCGACATCTCCGCGCGGTTTAATAAACTCAAGCACATTTGCATCCGGGTCAGAATATTGAGGAATAAGAATTTTTTCTTCAACCGCTTTTGAAATAATATAATCTGTCCAGTCTTCTTCTTTTAATTCTTTGCTGGTTTTGATAGTTTCAAAGATTGAGTGAAAATATTTTCGGCTTGAAAAGAAGTCATCCCATTCTGTTTGAGGCGCGGCGATATACCCCAAAAGTTTAATTTTCTTTTGGTCGGGATCAACATTCAATTTTTCTTCAATAATTAGTTTATCAATTAACTTGAAAAGCTGTCCCGGTTTTCTTTTAATTTCTGAGAGATGGTTCTGGGAGATTTTTTTACCGGAGTTATAATAATTCTTTAGAAAATCAGGTATTGAGAGCGAATTTATATCTTTACCCCAAAAATAGTCGATTACTTTTTTCGTTTTTATCTTCGGTGGTAAAGCAGACATCAGACAATCAGCAGGATTAGCAAAATAATAATCAGCCATCCACAAACATAACTCGAAAAGATCTTGAGGGAATAAAGTGCTTTTATCGAGTTCAGATACTATTGGTTTAGTAACAAACCCGGTTGGTTTGTTGATGTATTTTAGAAAAAAACCAACTTTTTTAATACGCCCAAAAGGCACGACAACTCTTTGACCGGGGGATAACTGAGGGATAGAATCAGGGATTTGGTAAGCAAATGTTTTCCGTAAGGGACCGGAAACAGCAATTGTCGCATAACGATAAAGTTTATCCATATAATGAATATATGATAAAAAAAAACGGCAGGCAATTAACCTACCGTTTATTTAATCTAATTTTGAAAAGTTTATAAACTATTTAATTTCTTTTCGGCAGCAGCTTTTTTCTTAGTTTCACCTATTTCTGCATAAAGATCGACAAGCCGTTCCCAGGTCTCTTTATTGTCCGGTTCAAGCTCAACAACCTTTTCATAAGCAGTGGTAGCTTTTTTGAATTCTTTCAAATTCAGGTAACAATCTCCAAGATATGTCCAGTTTTCTGACTTATCCGGTTCCAGAGTAGTTAATCGGGAGAATCCGACCGCGGCATCTTCATATTTACCGCGAATAGCATTTACAACCGCATATTGCTCGGCTGCATACGGATCTTCAGGTGAGAGATCGAAAAGTCTTTTAAAATATACAAGTGAGGAATCAAACGAATGTTCCCAATCTTTCATATAAACCGATGCTTGAGCTGTGTCGCCGGCTTCGCGAGAAGCAGCGGCAGCATTAGTAGCAGCCCTTGCTTTTTGGTTGAAATAGTTTCCGACACTTGATATAACATTTAAGTTTTCAGGATCATTAACCAAAATCCGCTGATAAACTTCAAAGGCTTCATCTATTTTTTCACAATTAGTGTAACAGATTGACAGGTTGAACAGAGTTCCCATATCTTCAGGAGCTAATTCAGTATATTCTTTGAAATAAGGGATTGCTTCACAATATTCGTCAATTCTAATATAGTCGTAGGCAATAGCTAACAGTAAATCTGATTTATTACTAACTTTATCCAGTCCCTTTGCCAGCCATTTAACGGCTTCACGGAAATCCTTTTTGTATTCATAGGCGTTGCCAATGGCGATATAAGGTTCATTTGAACCCGGGTCGATTGTCAAAGCGAGTTCCATATTAGCGATACAGGAATCAATATTGGTTTCAAAGCTTGTGGTTGTGTAGGCAATAGTAGCTGAATCAGTAGCAGTTTCAAGTTCTTTTGAAAGTTCCTGCAGATAGGTAAGTTGCTCAATGCCGGCGTTGTAAAATTCGCGCCAGTATTTAACACTTGTTGAGTCTGCTTTCTCAGTAAACTTGTCACAGTCTTTTCTGTATTTTTTCTTAATATCTGGATTGTCGCAGCATTGCTGTAATGAATCAAAATACGCAACCATTGACTTTACATAAGGCATTTTATTTACCGGTCCCGCCGTTTTATCGGTATAATCAACATAAATACTTGCCATCAGATTCAAACCTTCGGCGTGAGGACCGTAATTTAAGAATAAAGAATCCAAAAGGGAGGTGGCGGTTTTATATCTTTTTAATTTACCCGAAAGAATTTCGATTTTGGCGGCTTTAATATAGGCACTTTCGGGAAGTTTTCTTTTTTTCTTGGCGGCAAAAGAACTCCCGGCAATAGCTAGTGCCAATATACATAATAATGTAACTTTCAGAATAAACTTCATAATATCTCCTTATCCCATTTCATTTTTCAAGTCGGTGGAATTTACATCCATGAGATTAACTTGTCAACAATGATTACCTTATCTATTACTAAATCTAACCCTAAAAGTAACAAGCCTATTACTGTCTTTATTAACCGGAAGTGAGAAAATAACCGTAGAGGCATCCTTCCTGGTGAATTCAACTGTTGATTCAGTAATCTCCCAGAATCCATACAGTTTTTTCTCAATTTCAACCACAATATCTTCATTTTTGTGATTCCGAATTTCGATTTCATATTCCCGTTCATCAATCTGTTTTGAAACTCTGGTTTGATTGATCAGGCGTTCTTCAGCTGAAATATCAAAGGCATAACCGACCATAATATTGAGTTCTTCATCTTTTGGAGTATGGTCGATATAGTCTTCTCCTAAAAGAATCAGCGAGCCATCGTCATCAGCTTTAAAAATTCTGGCTCGACCTTTGGGGAGAGGCATCCCTAAACCGGTGGTTTGAGAATTTTTGAATTTTATATTAACTTCGACTTTTTTTGGGTTCCGATCAGGTTTGTAAATGAACACTTTCTCAACTTCTGAATCAGCCGGTTCAAATAGTGAAATCTGTTTGATTTCTTTATTGGCGATTGTGGCTTTTCTTGGCAAAGTATAAAGATGATATTCAAAAAACTCTTTTTCAGCAAAGCCGGCATTTTTAGCCGGTCCGGCTGCATACATAATTGCTTCACCTCTTCCTCTTGCTTTTGTTGCCCGATTGATATCGCCGGCAACAAGTTTTAAGGAAGCGTTGTGATACATTTTACCCGATGAATTATTAATTGATGCCCAGCCCGATAGATTAAGAAAATTCTCGTCGGCATTTAAGACTCCCACATATTCAGCATTCCACGAAAGACCGCCGGTCTGGTAGCTGACCTGACAGTTTTTATTGCCTGAGATATCAGAATTATAGAGCCAGAACAAAGTCGGCTTGGTAATTAATCCTTCAGGTAAAGAAGGGAAACTTACTTCGCTGATATTTGAGAGCAGGATAATTTTAATTTTACCGGATTTTTCTTTGAGCGTAACTTCACCTTTACTAAAGGCTAAAAGAATTCCGGTATATAGTTTTCCATCCTGATCGTAAAGTTCAATTTCATGATCAATATATTTTGAATAAATCTGAGTCGGGCTAACCAGATCGTAAGCATAGTTTTGTTCGAGGATAGTAACCTTGCCGGATGATTCTTTGAGTTCGAATCTAACCGAGTTGGGATCAATCATTGAAGGTACATCGGTAAAAGCAAGCCGACCGGTTCCTTTATCAAATGACAGCGATCTTGATTCGGACACAACGCCAAGATTGCTGTTATAAACCGTAACGGAAATTTCATTGGCGAATAAAACTGATCCCAAAAGAAGTAATGTAATTAGAGTGGAAAAACTTTTTATCATATCAAACCTCATTTGTTTATACAATTAGACGAAGAAAACTATCCGTCTGAAAAATTATTTCATTTGATTTACAAATTAGGGGAAATATTCTTCCAGAAAAGTTTTAAATTTTTCTCTGAAAAGAACTTACGGTAAATTCTATCCTGTTTTGCACTTCAGTTTTGGTTGGATTTAATTCTTCGGTTGTAAATAAACCGTTTTCGGGATCGATTTTCTCATAAATCTGAAGATATAAATTATAGATCAGTTCCAGGCTAAGCTGGTATCTTGGTTCAAGGCAAGGAGATAAAGAATCTATTTGCTGTCTTGCAATCTGTTTATAACGATTGGCAATTGTTTTATAACGAGTTACTAATTTTCTGAAATTATCCGGGATTTCGTTTTCATTGGCTGTCTTAAAAAGGGTCTGGTCATCTAATTGAAATTCGCGGAGAAATTCATCAGGGAAATAATTCAACCCGGCGAGGCGGTCTTTTTGAAAATCACGGATAATATGAACCAGATATGAAAATATTGCCAGAGGTCGGGCAGCTTGTCGAATATCATAAGGCGGAGCAGAAAACGAAGTTATCTCTTTTTTGACACCGCACAAGTGCATAAAAATTGATGCCGGAGCAATGGCGGCCCCTTCGGTGTAGCGTAAAAAAGAAATAAACGAGGAGTAACCGTTATTGTAAATATCATAAATCATAGCTTGAGAAAGACGAATCCAGGGCGTGAATGGGATTTTGAATTGTTCGATAATCTCAAGCAGTTCTTTTTGGAAATCATCAACCGGAGTTTTTGCGGTTAAATTAGCAATCCAGTTATTGATCTCTTTTTTATATTTTCCTTTTTCAAGGAAGGAAAATTTTTTGCCGGTTGATTTTCTCTCATCAATTAAATCATCGATAATTCGCATCGACCGATAGCAGGATTTAAAAGCCTGATATTGATCATCCTCCCAAACCCGGGCGGCAATATCCAGAATAGGGTTGGTAAGAATCTTACTAAAGTCGATTTCAGCGGTAAAATCTAGTTTTATGTTTTTTTGTATGCTCATAATCTTAATTTGAATATAATACTATAAGAATATGAAAAGAATCTATTTTACAAAGAAATAATTTATTTTAAGATAATGATATGGTTGAAAAAATAAACCTGCTGGTTCTGACCCACAATTACCCCCGATTTAAAGGAGATTTTGCCGGTGTTTTTATCCATCTGCTTTGCCGGAAACTGGTCGATTTTAATATCCAGCCGGTAATATTGGCACCTCATGATCCCGGGGTAAAAGAATATGAAGAATGGGACGGGGTCAAAATATATCGGTTTCGCTATGCTGATACAGATGAAAATGAAAACATCGCTTATCGGGGACAGATGCACAAACTGGTGCTGGGATCGGTCTCAGGAATTTTTCAATTCAAAAATTTTCTTGATAAATTCCGACAAGCTGCTTTTGAAGTAATCGATAAAGAGTCTATTGATATTGTCAGCGGGCACTGGCTGGTTCCGGCCGGGTTGATTATGAAAACAATTAAGAAAAAAACCGGACTGCCGATGATTTTGTCTTCGCATGGAACCGATATCCGGTTGATCCATAAATATTTTAATGCCGCCTATAGGTATTTGAAATCTTTCTGTCATTCATTGTATTCCTGGACGATGGTCTCAAATTATTTAAAAGATGAAATTTTGAGTTTAGATCCAACTCTTAAAGATATTCTAAAAGTGCTCCCGCTGCCGCATGATGAAACAATTTTTTACAAAGATGATTTAATTTCTAAAGATAAAAATCTGGTAACCTCGGTCACCCGTTTTACCGAACAGAAACGGGTCGATTATCTTATCAAGGCTTTTGCGCTGGTGAATGAAAAATTACCGGATGCGAAACTTCATATATATGGCGAAGGTGATTTACAACCGGAGATTGAAAGTTTGATTCATAAATTTGGTTTGCAGGAAAAGGTAACTATTTTTCCGGCAGTTGATCAATCCGAATTACGTTCGATTTATAACCGATCAACAATTGTGGTCTTGAATTCGTATCTTGAGGGATTCGGGTTGACTTTATCAGAGGCGATGATGTGCGGTACGGCGGTTATTGGAACTGATTCGGGGGGAATCAAAGATATTATCAAACATAATGAAACAGGCTTGTTAGTAAAAATAGATGACAGCCAGAATTTGGCCGAGTCGATTATTAGTTTATTAACCGATGATGAAAAAAGAAATAATATTGCTGAGAATGGCTATTTGATCGCTAATAAAAAGTATTCCTCATCCGAACTTGCATCTCTTTATGCCGATAAAATAAAGTCAGCCTTAGGTTAACCCACTTCGTGGGTTTGACACACTAAGTGTGTTTATTTTCTTTGTGTAATTATTTTTTATTCTTTTATTGGATCAGGCATGCCTGATCCCTACAAACTTCGTGGGTTAGACATCCACTTCGTGGTTTGATTTGTAGTATATCCTTGGATTCAAAAAAAATGTCGAAACCACAGGGGTTTCGACCTACTCCTTCTTCTAAAAAAGATTATTGTGTGTGGGCGGCAGACGTCCTCGTCTGCCCCATTCAGTTCCATCAAAAGATAATTAACCAAATAATAGATTGGTTCGTATAATATATATAAGGAGGTGGTCAGTTATGTCATCTATTGAGGCATTAATAAATCGCCAACTTCTTCAATGGGAAATCCAGCGTAAAAAGCAACTCGAAGAAGAACCAAAAACAATTTCTGTTATTCCGCCGATTATAACGGTCAGCCGTCAGCGAGGCAGTCGTGGTTCATATTTTGCAACCCGTTTATCGGAGGAACTCGGCTATCAAAAACTTCATAAAGAAATAATAGATTCAATCTGTAAATCATCGGGGTATCGAAAAAGAATCGTGGCGTCCCTGGACCAGACATTCCGAAACGATATTGAACTGATGGTTGAATCTTTGTTTGGCGGTCGTTCGGTTGATCATCAGGATTATTTCAAACATCTTTTTAAGGTTGTGCTTTCAATGTCGAAACTTGGCGGGGTTATTTTATTAGGGCGGGGTGGTAATTTTATTTTAGGTCCAAGGCAGGGATTCCATATCCGGTTTGTGGCACCCCCTGAAATTCGATTAACAAATTTAATGAAATATTGTAACCTTTCTCCAAAACAGGCAGAAAGAGAAATGCAAGAATCTGACAAACATCGTTCGGAATTGGTCCGGAAACTATTTTCTGAGGATATTGATGAACCGCACCATTATGACATGGTGGTCAATTCGGCTTATATGGATATTGAGGATTTACTGGGAACAGTACAAAAAGCGGTTGAAGCCAAATTTATGAAACTGGCTCATATTGCTTAAGTTATTTTTAAACCCCGTTTACTGTTTTGGGATACGTTCCGAGTATCTTGATGAAATGAGTTATTTCACCTAAATGGTCAAGCGCGAATTTAACGCGGGATTCCTGAATCGAACCTTCAAAATCAATATAGAAATGATATTGCCAGACTTTTTTGCGAACCGGACGCGATTCGATTTTTGTCAAGTTGATATCTCTAAGAGCAAAAACCGAAAGAACTTTAAATAAAATTCCCGGCTGGTTTTTCATCGAGAAAACTATCGAAGTTTTGGCTTTGCCTTTAAAAGTTACCGGTTTTTTGGCGAGCAATAAAAATCGGGTGAAGTTTGTTTTTTCATCTTCAATCGATTTTTTTAAAATATTCATCTTGTAAATATCAGCCGCATACGGAGCCGCCACCGCGGCAGAATTTTTCAGACCTGATTCAGAAAGCATCTTCACCGATCCGGCAGTATCGTAATATGAGATAGGGGCAATTTTGGTATGTTTATTGAAAAAATTACGGCACTGGTCAAGAGCAACCGGATGAGAATAGACTTTACTGATTTTAGAGAAGCCGACTTTTTTCGGGGCAATCAGACAATGGACAATTCGAAGCTGGGTTTCACCAATAACTTGGAGATTGCGTTCAAGAAGAAGATCATAATTTTTATGGATTGATCCGACCAGTGAATTTTCAATCGGGATCACGCCGAAATCTGCTTTGCGGGATTCGACGCGGTCAAAGAGTTCCTCAAATGATTGACAGGGAATCGGTACGGTTGATTTACCCAGAAGGTCTCGGGCGGCAACTTCTGAGAAGGCTCCGCGTTCACCCTGGAATGCTACTTTTTGTTTATTTTTTTTAGCCATAATATCTAATATCGACCATATTTAAAGTTTCTCCACAGGCTTCGCCTGCTTTATATAATTGTTTGATTCTATGTGCTTCGTCAGCAATTAACAGGCTTCGCCTGCTTATATAATTGTCTGATTCTATCTGTTTCGTCAGTCTTGAGTAGGTCAGTGAGCCCTGTGCTCCTGACACATTGGCAGAACCACTAAAGGCTAATAGTCCGCCAAAGGTGGGGTTCTGCCCTACTGGCTACTTTTTGGCGGGATCACAGGGATCCCACCCTACTTGAACTATGTGCTTCGTCAGCAATTAACAGGCTTCGCCTGCTTTATATAATTGTCTGATTCTATGTGCTTCGTCAGGAATATACAGGCTTCGCCTGCTATGTCAGTTAATATTGTCCGGTTTGAAGCATTACCAAAGTACAGGCTTCGACAATTTCAATTCCCTCGGATTTTAGTTTTTCAGCCAACTCAGGGTTTTCAGAGCCGGGGTTAAAAATTACCCGTCGAGGTTTCAGTTTTATAATTTCATCAAATGAACCGTTTGAGATTTTGGCGCTGACATACATGGTCAGGGTATCAATCTCTTTGTCGATTTCGCCCAGATTCCTAAGTCCGGGGGTTCCGTCAACCGTATGTCCGACCGGGTGAACCGGGATTGGGTTATGGTTGTGCTCTTTGAGCATTTTAACTGCTTTGAACGAATATCTTTCTTCTTTGGGCGAAGCACCGAGTACGGCAACATTTGAGTTTTGGTCAGCTTTGGTCATATAGTCTCCATTTCATTTTAAAATCATTCCAATTCGATTCATATTTCCTTAACAAACCCCTTTACAAATAGTTCTGGTTCAGCAATCACTATTAATTCTAATATAAAAATGTAATTACAAAAAGCATAAGAAAGATAAAAAGTTGAAATACGTAAAAAGTTGAAATACGTATAATGTTATGTAGGTAGAATATATAGAGATGCCAGAAATAGGAGAACTTTGTAATGTTAAATGGAGTTGGTGACAGAGGTTAATTATTGATTAAATTGATTATTTAATACAAGATATTATTTAAATAATAAACTAATGTTATGTCTTATAATCGATTACGATTTATTTTTAAATAAAATGAACCATTTAATACAAAATTCTCGAATTAAGCCGATAATATATATAACAAGGCTAAAGTTTAATTAAAAACAGTCGACATAACAATAATAATCATTTTATAAATAAAGGAATTTTTTTAAATGGAATTAAAACTTATAATTGGATTTTGCATAGGATGCGTTTTTATATGGCTAATTCTTTACTGTATAATACTGAGATTACGCTATCTTGGAATAGAACTGCCGTTTTATTATTTTATTCCCTTAACAGCATTTTTAAGTATGGTAGTGTGGGTGGTATATCTCTTAAGCAATAGCACATAAAGAAATATCACCTTTATTATTGTTTATTAACGACTTACGCAGGGTGATATATACACCATAAAAAAACTCCTCTTTTTGAAAAAAAAACTGAAACTTCTTGACAAAATCACCGTTAAATCTATATTGATTGCTTATTAGCACTCATTAGTGTAGAGTGCTAACAACAGGCGTTGCCTGTATTTTTTTTAAAAAATAAAAAACAAACAATTATTAAATAGGAGATTGAGATGAATTTTAAACCATTAGGTGACCGAGTTGTGGTCAAACCGATTGAAGCCGCTGATGTAACAGCAGGGGGAATTATTATTCCTGATACTGCTAAAGAAAAACCTATGGAAGGTGAAATTATTGAAGTCGGCGTTGGACGTATGACAGAAGATGGCAAAGTTTTACCGCTTGAAGTTAAAAAAGGTGACAAAGTTCTGTATGGTAAATATGCAGGTACAGAAGTTTTAATCGCAGGTGATGAATTAATTATTATGAAAGAATCAGAGATTTTCGCTGTCATTCAAAACAGCTAAACAAAACAGGAGATTATTATAATGGCAAAACAAATAAATTTTGATGCAGAGGCGCGCGCCAAGCTTAAACTTGGTGTTGACAAGCTTGCAAACGCTGTAAGAATTACGCTTGGTCCCAAAGGACGCAACGTAGTCTTAGAAAAGAAATTCGGTTCTCCAACTATCACTAAAGATGGTGTGACAGTTGCCAAAGAGATCGAACTTGATGATCGCTTTGAAAATATCGGTGCCCAGATGGTCAAGGAAGTAGCTTCCAAAACTTCTGATGTTGCCGGTGACGGAACCACTACGGCAACAGTTATCGCTCAGTCAATCTATCGTGAAGGGCTGAAAAACGTAACTGCCGGACACAACCCGATGTCAATCAAACGCGGAATTGATCTGGCTGTAAAACAGATCAGCGAAGCAATTACAAAAATGTCTAAACCGGTTTCCGGTAAAGATGAAATCGCTCAAGTCGGTACAATCTCTGCCAACAACGATAAAGTTATTGGTGACCTTATTGCCGAAGCTATGGAAAAAGTCGGTAAAGACGGCGTTATTACTGTTGAAGAAGCCAAAACAGCTGAGACCATTTTGGAAGTTGTTGAAGGTATGCAGTTTGACCGCGGTTATCTGTCACCATATTTTGTGACCGATCCTGACAGCATGGAAGCTGTTCTTGAAGATCCGATGATTTTAATCCATGACAAGAAAATTGCCAGCATGAAAGACCTTCTTCCAGTTCTGGAAAAAGTTGCTCAGTCCGGCAAACCATTGATGATTATCGCTGAAGATATCGAAGGTGAAGCTTTGGCTACCCTGGTTGTTAACAAACTTCGCGGAACTATCAAAGTTGCCTCTGTCAAAGCTCCGGGATTTGGCGATCGTCGTAAAGCTATGCTTGATGACATTGCTACTTTAACCGGTGGTAAAGTTATTTCTGAAGAAGTCGGTTTCAAACTTGAAGACGCTATTTTAGAAGATTTAGGCACTGCCAAGAAAATCACTATCGACAAAGATAATACAACTATCGTCGAAGGTGGCGGTAAAAAAGTAGATATCAAAGCTCGTATCGATCAGATTCGCAAACAGATTGAAGAAACAACATCTGATTATGACAGTGAAAAACTTCAGGAACGTTTGGCTAAATTAGCCGGCGGTGTTGCTGTTATCAATGTTGGTGCGGCTACTGAAATCGAAATGAAAGAAAAGAAAGCCCGCGTGGAAGATGCTTTGCATGCTACCCGCGCTGCTGTTGAAGAAGGTATCGTCCCTGGTGGCGGTGTTGCTTTACTTCGCGCTATTTCTTCATTAGATGATCTTAAAGTTGACGAAGATCAGTTGATCGGCTTAAACATTGTCCGTAAAGCAATGGAAGAACCGATTCGTCAGATTTCACATAATGCCGGGGTTGAGGCTTCGGTTGTAGTTAACCACGTGCTTGGTAAAACCGGTTCGTATGGTTACAACGCTCAGACTGATGTATATGAAGATCTGATCAAAGCCGGTGTTATTGACCCGACTAAAGTAACCCGTACAGCTTTAGCCAATGCGGCTTCTATCGCTTCTTTGCTTCTGACAACTGATTGTGTCATTGCAGATGCGCCTGATGATAAATCCGATGGTCCTGGTGGAATGCCGGGCGGCATGGGTGGCATGGGCGGCATGGGCGGCGGAATGCCGGGTATGTACTAAGCAACGAAGTTGCTTTTTTCAGCCTATGGCTGAACTAATTGATGATTACTTAGTAATTTATCAAAGAGATTTATATATAGAAAACCCCGATTTATTGAGTCGGGGTTTTTTAATAAGATTATTTAGATTCAAGGAATTTGTATTTTTGAATTATACTTTTATATTCTTGTCTTCCAACTCCATGTTTACAGTATTCCAAATAATGAAATTTTGCAGACTCGTAGTTTTTTTTAAATAAATAAATCATCATCCGAAGCATATGACCTTCGGGGGAATTTGGATTGTCATATAACAAAGTATCACAAATTTGAGTTGTTCGTTCAAACTTTCCTAATTTAAAATTTACTAACCCAATAGTAGCATAAGTTTCTCTTCTGGGATTTAATTTGAAAGCCATGCTCAAATTAGACAATGCCACGTCATTTTGATTTAAAGCGATATAAATTTGACTTATTGATAAAAGTACGCCTGAATCTAAGGGACTAATTTTGAGAGCTTTCTTTAAAGTTTTTTCGGCATGAATTAAATCTCCTTTTGATGCATAAACCTGTCCTAATAGGTTGAGATAATTTGTATTATTTGAATCAAGCGCAATTAGATGTTGAGCAATTTGAAAAGCTTTAGATATCTCGCCTTGTTGAAGGTATTTAAATCCTTTTAAATGTAAAGAATATTCAGGGAATAATATTTCTGATTCATAGGCAATTGATTTACCTTTCTCAATATAACCACTTTTTTCATAATAATTTGAAAGGATTTCCCACCCGTTTCTTTCTTTTTTCCCTGAGGATTTTAATAGCGTGTAAAATCTTTTTTCAGAAAAGTTTTTATTTTGATTTATTGTGATAAAAAAAGATGTTGATATAAAACATATAATTATACTACAAAGAATAGTTTTAATTCCAATCTTGTTAGCACAAGCATCCAATCCCTTAAATAAAAGTAAGAAAGGTGGTAATAATGTAAAAGACATTAAATCCCAATCTCTGCCGATCCCTAGTTTTGGATCAACGAATATCAAAAAAGATAAAGAACCGATTGACAAAGTAAGTAAAAAATAAAAAACATTATCTTTAGAAAATTTTGCTCTATAAATAATTAAAATTGAAGTAATAATTATCAAACTTGGGAATAATAAAAATAATAGATTCAATATGTCTAATAAATGCGATGGGCTAAAAACGTAATAAGAGAGTTTTGTGCTAAATAATGGTAGGAAAGTCAAACTGAATGATAAAATGTTTTCATGAAGCAAGTAGTAGGCTATGGGGAATATTAACAATAAACACCCTAAAGAATATTTAACATATTTATTATATTTTATGAATTTCTTTACATTTAGAGTTTTGTGTGTAATAACAAAGAGAAAACCTAAAATTAAAAATAACGTCTGTGCATGAATACTGATAGCTATCAGATAAATTATTATAACACCTATTATTTTTGATTTATTATTTAAATATTTGATGGAGAAATTCAGGAAAATACTTAATATCGCCCAGAGAGCCGGATAGAATTCAACATAGCCAAAGAATAGCATAATAGAACCGGATAGAAGAATAGAGAAGAAGCAGAAAATTCGGATGTTGTTATTTTGGCAAATTTCTTTTATAACTTCAACAATATTATAAATAAAAACTCCACCGGAAATTATTGAGATTATTTGAAATGACAGAAGGGCTGTTTTGCTGTCGGTACTGTTTAAGATATTTTGAATTAATCTGATTAGATAGATGGATAAAGATTCCGTCCATTTAAAGATCAGAATTTTATCATTTCCAAAATTACCAATCCATGTGTAGCCATCCCCCAGAAAAAAAGTTTTGGATCGAAATAGAATGAAAATAAAAATTAAAAAAATGATTAGCAAATATCTATAAACGTATTTGTTCTTAAAGAAGATTTCTCCAAACCATTGAAATACATTTTCCAGTGAATTAGTTTTTAATGAAGAAAAAAGAATTATTAATATAATTACTATACAAAAATAGTATATGTAAGTAAAATTGTCAGGTAAAAATAGAAGATGGTTAATTCCCCATGCCCATTCAAATTCAAAGTATGAGATAACAACAAATATTAGCACATTCGTTAAAATACTAATATTAATGAGTAGATTTATCCTTCTCATTAAGTATCCAAACCATATTTGTGCTCTATTATTATTTTTTTAAACCCTAATTTATTAATCGACAAATTTTGATATTCGATTAGTTTAAGTATTTTGAATTTTTTAATATAAATATTTGAATTATGTTTTCGGATTTGTAAAATCCACCGAAAATCCGCAGTTGACAGAAACGATTGACAGTTATATCTTCACGACATGACTGATATAAATAAATTTCTGGATATAATCAGAAGCGAGTTCCCTGATGACCGGCTGACCTTTCAAAAAACCATCGCTACCTTTCATCCTGAGAATGCCGAAGAGACTTCAAAGTTATTCAAACTTGCCAATCAACACGCCCAGAAATTATTTATAACCGGATTTGGAAATAATATTGATCCGATTGATGAACCGTTTGTCAATATGATTTCAGTACGGACAGATCGGTTGAATAAATTGATCGAAACTGCCCCGGATGATTATTATGTCAAAGTCGGGGGAGGGTTTCCCTTAAAAGAGATAAATAAAAAAATAAAAAGAGCCAATCTCTTTTTGCCGCAATCAAATCTTGCCTATGTCGGTTCGGTCGGCGGGGCATTAGCGGTCGGGTTGACAACTGTTTATCACGATCAGGATTTTCCTTTAAAAAAATATTTTATCCAGGCGGAAATTGTGACGCCGGATGGTGAGATAATTACTCCCGGGTCGACCTGTTTTAAATCGGTATCGGGGTATGATATAGTCAAAATTTTTGCCGGATCGTGGGGTCTGTTGGGATTGATCGTGTCCGCGACTTTTCGAGTGATGCCGGTAACAGCCGAACATGAGTTTGAATCAATGCGCCAGAATGAAATTGATCGAGGTAATTTTCTTGCGGGGCTGGATGAGAAAAATCTTGAGACCGATGCGGTTTATTCACGGAAGATCAAAAAGAAATTCGACCCCAATACTATCTTGCCAATTATTTAACTCTACTTCAGAATTGAGTTGTATCACATTGGCAAATATAATCGGAATTTGTGATATAAAACCAAAACATTTATCCTTACTTTTCGTTTAGAGAATACATAGAGAAAAACAAATCCATTAAATAGGAGAATAAAATGTCAGACAGACCAGCTAAACCTGAAGGAATGGGATGGGTAAACGCCTATATAATTGTTAAAGATCTTAAAAAGTCGATTGAATTTTATGAAAAAGCTTTCGGATTTGAAACCCGATTAACATTGCCTGATGAAAAAGGGAATTTTATGCACGCCGAGATGACGCATAAGAATACTGTTATCATGATGGGTACGGAAAATTTAGAACAAAATAGCAAATCTCCAAAATCATTGGGTGGCTCTCCGGTATCAATGTTTCTGTATGTTGATAATGTCGATGAGTTTTTTGAAAAGGCAAAAACTGCAGGAGCATCACCTCATTGCGAACCGACTGATCAGTTCTGGGGCGATAGGATGTGTCATATGGAATGTCCTGAAGGTCACCAGTGGGCCTTTGCAACAAACGTTGCCGATTTTGATCCTTCCAAAGCCCCGAAGTGAGTGGTATCGACAGTTTAATTTGATTTGAATAAAAAAAAGCAGGCAAGATGCCTGCTTTTTTTATTAGTGCAGTGATTTTACTTTTTCAAATTATAAAAGGCGTTCATCCCCGGATAGATAGCATTGTATCCAATGTTTTCCTCAATCCGAAGAAGTTGATTATATTTGGCAATACGATCCGAACGACACAACGAACCGGTTTTGATCTGTCCGGAAGATGTGGCAACCACGACATCAGCAATTGTAGCATCCTCGGTCTCGCCGCTCCGGTGTGATACAACACAGGTATAGCCTGCTTTTTGAGCCATCTCAATCGTATCAAGAGTTTCGGTGAGCGTGCCAATCTGGTTAAGTTTGATCAAAATTGAGTTGGCGCTTTTTTCATCAATACCGCGAATGAGTCTTTTTGGATTTGTCACAAAGAGATCATCACCGACAATCTGAATCAAACCACCAAGTTTGGCCGTCATTTTCTGCCAGCCTTCCCAGTCATCCTCGGCTAAGCCATCTTCAATCGAAATAATCGGGTATTTTTCAACGAGTTTTGCATAATAGTCGATCATCTCATCGGAGGTCAGTTTTTTATTTTCTGCTTCGAGGTTGTATGTTTTTGTTTCAGCATCATAAAATTCAGTCGATGCCGGATCGAGGGCAATCATAATTTCTTCGCCTTCTTTGTAACCTGAATTTCCAATTGCTTCCATAATAATTTCGAGGGCTTCTTCATTGGAATTCAAATTGGGAGCAAACCCGCCTTCATCACCTACCGTGGTGGTATGACCTTTTGCAGAAAGAACTTTTTTGAGATGTCCAAAAATTTCAGCACCCATCTGTAAGGCATGGCGGATATTCTGAGCCCCAACCGGCATAATCATAAATTCCTGCAGATCGACATTGTTGTCGGCATGTTTCCCGCCGTTGAGAATGTTCATCATTGGAACCGGAAGAGTCTTGCAGTTACTCCCGCCAATGTATTCATAAAGATGACGTCCGACAGACTCAGCTGCCGCTTTGGCTGTTGCCAGTGAAACACCAAGGATTGCATTGGCGCCAAGCTTGGCTTTGTTCTCGGTGCCATCAAGCTCGATCAAGGTATTGTCAAGGGTGACCTGATCGTACGGGTCGACATCTTCGAGCATAAGAGCCGGCGCGATAATGTCATTGACATTGGCAACAGCTTTTAAAACTGATTTTCCGAAGTACATGTTTTTATCACCGTCGCGTAGTTCAACCGCCTCGTGGGCTCCGGTTGATGCTCCCGATGGTACGGCAGCCCGCCCCATAGTACCGTCTTCGAGGGAGACTTCAACTTCTATGGTTGGGGTTCCGCGGCTGTCAAGGATTTGACGGGCGTGAATAAATTGAAATGACGACATTATTTTTCCTTTCGAATTAATATGCGATTTTGAGAATATTATTAAGTTAAACTGCTTCGGGCAAGTTTAATTTTTATGGACTTAATCCTATAAGTATAGGGGGAATCCAATAGAGTAATGGTCGTGGTGTATGTTAAAGTGCTGTAAAATACTTAAAAAAGTGTAATTTGAGAGTGGCATGAAATTTGTAGTATAATTTAGTGAAACAAAGATATTTGTTACCAAAAGATATTCGATTAGCCAGTGGATTAAAAGTTATCTGGCTTAGGAGCCGCTTCGACGGCTCCTTTTTTTATTAATCAAAACAATCGTCAACATATGAGATATAGTCTACATCAAGCAGTTCAAAAATAACCGGGGTACAGGTGCCTTCGTAAATTTCCATTCTCTTACAAGGGTGCAGACTTCCAACAGTAAGTCCCTGAGATAACGCCCAACTGGCTGATGGATTTAGACCTCCTCCGACTTTGAGATTCCGACTACTATCTGACCAGTTTGGAAATGAGTAGTTGTTTGGGGCGTTGGGGTCATCTGGAATAAAATCATATTCAACTACAACACCGTTGTTGCAACTATAACTTTCTGGAGGAGCAGGAGATACTGAGGTTATAATCGCTGTCCCTGAGAATTCATTGTAAGAGCAAGGACCTCCAATAACCCCAATTGTAACTGTGTCAACTCCTATCACTTTACCATCATAAGGAGTAAACGAACCTCCTATAAGCGTTACAATATAGCCTCCGGGAGGCATATAGAAGAGGGTCGATTTTAAGTTATAATTACAAAGACAATGACAGGCATAAAGAGTGTCCCGTTCGATTGCTGTTATTTGGTTACCGTTAATTTCATAATCCATAAAAAAATCAGGGCAGCAATTTAGAAGGGCATTATTATGATATATATTAATGTTATTATTTTCAACCTCACAGTACATGTAACCATAAGGTCCCATTTTAACCGTATCAACTCCAACGATATTTCCTTCAAGACCTATTAAAGTAATATAGAAAGTTGATTCCTGACTGATATCCAAATCGTTAACAACTGATTCAAGATTGAAGAAACATAAACAATCACAAGGTGGACCAAAATCTTGTTCCGTAGCAATAATATGTAAACCATCTGATTGTGGTATGAGTTCAAAAGCAACTTGATATTCCAGACAACAATTATAGAAGGCATTGTTATGGTAGATATGCAGATTGTTTCCAATGAATTCAGCATACATATATTCAAAAGTGTCCATTGGCATGCTTGTTAAACAGCCTGAACTTGTAGCTAATGAGGGTGCAGTATTGCCTGAGTCTGCAACCCAGGTGTTACCCAAACAGCTTCCGATAATATCATCATGTATGTATACCGGACAGGCGGGGGCAGAACCATTACGAAATAGATAATCAATAAAACAGGTAAGATCAGAAATCGTAAGCGATCCGTCACCGTCACAATCGGCTGTTTCTAAAGGAAGGGGGGGAGCACCGTTTAGAAAAAGCCAGTTTACAAAATAGGTGATATCTGAAATATTGAATGGAGTATTACTATTGTCCATGTCTCCACATATAAAAGTTGTGCTATTAATTGACGGATGATCGCTTAAGGTGATTATAAATATTATCAATAATAACGGCAGTAGTGTTTTTTTTAAATAACACCTTTTCATTATAGTCCCTCCTATAAAAAAAATAAAGGGCTTTGGGTGTCATTCAAGATATGTGATCTATATATAATATACATCACAGTCGATAATCCTGTCAAGAATAATCGACTACAAAGCAATATCTGCGAACTGTGTTATAACAATACTGATATTAACTTGTTTACTTTATAGAACATGGTTGCGGGGCGGATCCGTTTACAAAAAGGAAGTCCACCAAAAAGGTAAGATCTGAGATACTATGTTCCCCGCTTGAATCAATATCGCCTTCTTCATAAGAATTTGGTGCCGGACCGCCTGCAAACATATATTCCACAAATTGAGTTAAATCAGAAATATCGACCGGAATGGTTCCTCCGGAATGGTTGATATCACCACGGTTTTCACAGAGAACATCACAATTGCCAACCTCGGCGGCACCAATGAGTATGTTGCAGGCATTATTTTCCGGGGCACAAACTGAGTAAGAAGCAATACTGTAATCCAAAGCACCAGGGTAGCAGAAGTATGGATTCGCCGAAAGATCATTTACTCCCGGTGTCGCACCATCTACATAATCACCACCGGTGTTATTCCAAATATTGTTACAGTCGATATCTGTAAAAGAACCACTGATTCCAAAACTACTGGAATTTATAATAATATTATTTTTTAGAGTTGTATTCAAGGTATTGCTTGTTACACCAAAAATATTCTTGTTAAAAGTATTATTCAAAATAGATACAGTCCAAAAGTATGAACGAATACCCTGGGCGTTATTGTCATAGAATATATTGTTTTCAGCCGTTCCGGAACTTAGATAAAAATTAACCATCCATTTATTTGACGGACCAATATGAGTAATTTTAGTAAATATGTTATTTCTTATAAAGACAGAATTTGATCTTTCGATGTTTATCGTGGCATGTCTATTTGTTCCTGAAAAAGTAAACCCTGAAATATCTATGATTCCGTTTAGATTTTTATAAATATCTATTACTGGAGATAAATTAGCAACAGGAGTAAGAGTTGTTGCAGAGGGTCCGTTTTTTGATTTTAAGATAACAGCTTTTTCATCAACACTGAGGGCCACCGGATAAGAGCCATTATCAACAATAATTGTATCCCCTTCAAAAGCAATGTCAATACCATCCTGGATTTCAGGTAAAAAAGTTGCCGGGACTTCAATTCTACCAGAGCTGTCATTCACCCATAATTCAATAGCCAGATTTTGAAAAAGATTAACAGCCGAATCGCACCTTACTACGATAGTATCAAAATATTTACCCTGTTCAAAACCGGTTAAATCATAGGAGATTGAAACAATATCATCAGTCATTCCTGAATAAGAGCTTAATTGCATCCAGTTTGATTTATGAGTCGCTGTCCAAGGGAATGATTTAGATCCGTTGTAACCTACGACATAATTAATAATAAAACTTGTATCATTATCATATATATTATCTGTGAGACAATGTTTGAAATTTTTATTTATATCTAATAAAAGAAGAGCCGAATCCGCAAACATATCAATATTGTGAAGGATAGTTGATAATCCATTAACACCTGCCAAGGAATACAACCAGGCAGCCCGGTATACAACAGTATCACCTGGTGCGAGGGTTGTTGTTTCAAAGGTCAGAATTGATGACCAATCGTCGGATGAACTTCCTATAGTATTTGTTGTCTGCATCATTTCATTATAACAAAGGCCAAATGGGAATTTGTCATACCAGATTACGTCTGGATTATTGATAGTACGAAGATTTCTAACGATGCCGTTAAGAGGTGCAAGACCCACGGCAGTTTGACCATTGTTGCTAACAGTATAAATAATATTATCTTCTTCAATGATACCGGCAAAGTTATCATACCCATTATCATTAGGATCAAAATCGGCATAAATTCCGGTAACAATTGTCAGGGGTGTATCACAAACATTGTAAAGTTTATATTGGCTGATAAATTCGCCACAGTAATCTTCACCATATCTGTAGAAATATTCCTGAGTCCCTTGTATTCTTGAATCATTAGTTGCGATATCTGAATATATTGAATGGAAGCCGGTTCGCTGATTTACTGAATCCCTCATGAAACTGGTAGGTGCAAACCCGTTTTCAATATCAAATTGACGGTAGATTGATGTATCGACTCCATCTACAATACCTATCATAAGGGTAGCATTAAACAGACCATTTAAATCATTTCTCATGAATCTTGATATCTGGGTATTATTATAAAATAAGATTCCACAATAGGTATAATTGCATGTTCCGGCTCGACAAATTGTTCCACGATCTGATTCTGAAGTCTCACCACCAACATTAATTGTTATAAGTATTTTTATTTCAGAGACACTTGGATCAGAAGTAGTTATTACTATCGTATCCTGAAATACTCCCATATCGCAAAGTTCAAGCATGGTCGCATCAAAAGAAAAAGTTACTAACCCCTGATCAGATTCGGTAAGGGTGTCAGGAAAAGTACCTGAAATTTCAACACTGCCAAAGACAGCACTGGCGCTTAAAATAATAAGTGAATCTGAGTACCCTTTTAATATAACAATACTTGTGTCAGCAATTTCACCAATAGATACTCCCATAGTGATTTCATCTTGTTCAGCATAGACACTTGTAATTCCAACAGCGTCAAGAGCATTTTGTACAGCAGTAACTTCAGGGCTTGGAAAACCATATAGATCCATTGCTGATTGAATGGTCATATTTCCCCAGAAATTGAAATTTGATCCCTGGGTTAAATAAGTTGTAAGAGTACGATACCAGATTTCTTCGGTGGCGTAATTTCCGATTTCGGTGGCAGTCAAATAAGAGGCTTTGTTAGGTATACCTGAATTAAAATGGACCGCTCCATTATCAGAATCTTCGTGCCAGACAACAAATTCATCCATATGATCAGGCTGATAACCGAATTCAAAGTAATCAGGAACCGCACCTTGATGTGGGTCAGCCATATTTCTAAGAAATCCGGGAGATGTTAATTTTATATCTTCTGCAATTAACCAGTCTTCAGGGTCTGACATAGCACCGAAAAAATCAGAGTAATGTTCATTGAGGGCACCGGATTGAAAAGAATAAATCAAACCGGCAGTAGTTGCTGTTACTCCGTGGGCAAGTTCATGAGTTACAACATCCAGCGAGCCACACCAGGGGAGATAGTAGCGTTCTTCACCCGGTCCAAATAGAATCTGACCATCCCCGACATAAAAGGCGTTATTGACATCACCATTGGGATCAACATAATGGACACTGCCATGAATTGAGCCGCCTAAATCATCGTAACTGTTTCGACCGAATCTGTCATAAAAGTAATTAAAAGCTATAGCTAAATTGTACTGGCTTGAGACACCTTCCGGGTGGAGAAAAAAATCATCCCAATAGTTATCGTTATTGAAATCATTCATTAAATTTGGATAGCCAACCATGTTGGTAGTGATGACACCCTGGTGGTTTTCTACCGGAGGAGTGTACATTGGGAAAGAAGCATCAATCATGTAAAAGGTGCCGCCAATATCATAGGTACCGAAGGAGCGAACAGTTCCATGAACATCCGGACCGGAACCGATAGCCGGACCTTCATTTTGCATATTGTTATAAGCGTGAATAACTTCACCGGAATGAGCATCAATGAATACTTTTTGTCTCATGATATGGGTATCATTGCCGAGCACATCAACTAAGTAAACCAGATAGGTTGTACCGTCATGAGGGAAAAGCATCAGTTTTGTTTCGGTTTTTGAATCATCGGGAATATTTTTATCATCCAAATATTTTTTGGCTGTTTCAGATGCAGAGAATGAAGTGATAGTTGGGTTAGTAGAAACTGTCGGAGTCGGCACGGTTTGACCTGCGACAAGGTATATCATTTGGTCATTTTCAAAATGAACAACGGTCTGACAGCCGAATATCTCAAGGTTTTGATAAATTTGCTTAAATTTGATGTGGGTCTTGCCCAAATTGTCTGTCAGTTCATTTATTACTTCTAATTCATCAACCGGGCTTTGCATTTTGAGCAGATCTTTTTTGGAGGTCAAAAACTCAATCGCCGCCATCGGTTTGGAAAGTTTATCAGTAACATAATAAGCGCCAGAAATAGTCTCGGCTGTGTTCCAATGGCTTCGATAAGTGACTTTTGCAACCAACTTATTCTGTGCGTCGGGAGAACTTGCCGCTTGTGATAGATTTGAATAAAAAAAAGTTAATAGAAAAATAGATACAATAACCCGTAGATGATTACCCATTTAGTACCGTCCCTTTTATTAAATTCAAAATTATAAAAAATAGTGCTGTAAAAAATAATATACCGATAAATCTAAATTTGTCAAGGCGTTCGATGGTAGGTGGTTAAGTCTGTGATAACTAATAAAATAGAGCAATCTTAAAAAATTAAAAATAATTTTTTCTTGCGTAATTGAATGGCAATATATTATTGTAAAAAACAATAATGTACTTATTAGATAAACAAACTTTCAATGCGGGCAATTATTTATGTTGGTGATTACCCATCAGGTATATAAATATTAAAAAAGATAGTGAGGCATTGTGGAATTCATCAAAGAAATAATAAACACTTTATCATCGTTCGTGTGGGGCTGGCCCGATATTTTCCCCGCTATGATAGCCTTACTTTTAGGCACCGGCCTTTTTATATCACTTCGATTGGGTTGGATACAACTCAGGCGTATAAAACATGCTATTGATATTACCCGCGGAAAATTTGATGATCCCAGTCATGAAGGTGATATCTCGCATTTTCAGGCGTTATCAACCGCACTTTCAGCAACAATCGGTATTGGCAATATTGCCGGGGTTGCTACTGCTATTCATTATGGCGGACCCGGGGCATTGTTCTGGATGTGGGTAACCGGTATTTTGGGAACCTCTTTGAAATATGCCGAATGTACTCTTTCAATGAAATATAGGAAAATTAATCCGGATGGTTCATCATCAGGTGGACCGATGTATTATATGGAGAAAGCTCTGGGGTGGAAATGGCTTGGAATAGTTTTTGCCGGGGCTGCATCTTTATGTGCCTTAGCAACCGGTAATGCGATTCAGGCATTTACCGTAGCCGATCAACTTCATACAGATTTTGCAATTCCGGTATGGATAACCGGTCTGGTAATCTCGGTACTGGTCGGAGTGGTTATTATAGGCGGTGTGAAGAGAATCGGTAAGGTTACAGCAATTCTGTCGCCATTCATGACGGTTATATATGTGCTTGGTGCCGTGACGGTACTAATTTATAATTTTGAAAGAATTCCTCAAGCATTCAGTGATATTTTTAGTATGGCTTTTACTCCTCCGGGTGCTATCGGAGGATTTGCCGGTTCGACATTTATGTTCACGCTTATCTGGGGTATAAAACGAGGTCTGTTCTCAAATGAAGCGGGGCAGGGTTCGGCGCCGATAGCTCATGCAGCCGCAAAAACCGATGAGCCGGTTCGTGAAGGAACCGTGGCAATGATGGGACCATATATTGATACCCTGACAATTTGTACTCTGACCGGTTTAGCAATTATTGTGACCGATGCCTGGAAAGTTGTTATTGACGGGGAAACCTTGAACGGGTCACCAATGACAGCTTATGCTTTCCAGCAGGGTCTGCCCTTTTTGGGAGGAGGCGGTAATTATATTGTAACGGCAGCCGTGCTTTTATTTGCCACTTCAACTATGATCGCCTGGTCTTATTACGGTGACAGGTCGATTCAATATCTGTTTGGGAATAAAGTTGTAGTGCCTTACCGCCTACTGTTTTGTGTTATGATTTTTGTGGGCGCAATTATGGAACTTGAAACAGTATGGACCTTTGGAGATTTAGCTCTTGGTGTTATGGCAATTCCAAATCTGATAGCTATTGTTGCTTTATCGGGGATGCTGAAAAAAATGACCAATGAATATTATTCAAGAGAGCATGTGCCGTTTAAGGATTTAAAAAAACAGGTTATGAAATAGCTCAACGATTTTAATTTATGTTTTGTTAGAGATAAAAACGGGGTATTTACCCCGTTTTTTTATGGTATAATGATTATCTCCATGAAATATCTTTCTTGAATATGATATTAAAAAAAAGTATTTTATAGTATGACTTCAACCTATCGAAATACAGTTATCATCTTTTTTTGTGCGGTAACAGTACGGATTATTTTCCATGCTTTAACAAACTTTACCGCTGATGATGCTTTTATAACTTTTAGGTATGCTGAAAACCTTGCTTTGGGCGAGGGCTTTGTTTACAACAAAGCTGAACCGGTATTTGGAAGTTCGACGCCGTTATATACTTTGCTTTTAAGCATGTTCTATATTCTTACGGTTGTACCTATAAAGGCATCATTGATGATTTCTCTGGCAGCCTCCGGTATTACAGCGATGATAATATATCGTTTTTCTTTACTGCTTCGGATGACTTCAATGGCGTTTGTTCCGGTTATCTTTTATATCTTATGGCCTCGTTCGATAGTCGGTGATAGTTGCGGGATGGAAACCGCTTTATTTACGATGTTGATTACGGCTTCATTTTATTATCAATTTCGTTCGAAGAATTTCTATGCGATAGCTCTGGCAACGATGGCAACTTTGTGCCGTTATGAAGGAGCTTTGCTTCTGATAATTATATTACTTGTGAACTGTTTTAAAAACCGTCATTGTGTAAAGAGTTATTTATCTATCCCGGCGGGGATATTATTGCCCTGGTTTGCGTTTTGTCAATTTTATTTCGGTTCGATAATTCCGCATACAATAACAGCGAAACTTGCCCTATATACCCAAATCGGGGGAGAGTCATTTCTTGATCATTTTAAATATTTAATGGCTTTTCATAATCCGGCCGGTTGGATTTTATTACCACTTGTTATATGGGGAGCCATCTGGCTTAACAAAAAGCAGAATTTTGGTCAGAAAGAAATTCTCTGGCTGGTCGGGATGATTCTATTTTTTACTTTCAGCCGTACTCATCTGTTCTTCTGGTACATTGTTCCGATTTATCCGATCTATTTTCTCTTTATCGGGGGTGGCTTTGCTGATTTACGAGATAGGTTTGAATTTATTAAAAAACAAAAAGTACAAAATCTGCTTTATGGATTATTGATTGGCGGGTTATTGGTCGGAAACGTGCCAACGGTTATCTCATATAAAACCCAGCAGAAGAGCCTTGAAGCGGTGCATAAACAAATTGGGGATTATTTGTATGCTCATGCTGATGAATCTGCAAAAATAGCCGCCGAGGATATCGGATATATTGGCTATTATTCACGTAAAATAATTCTGGACCGTGACGGTTTGGTATCGCCCAGTGCTGTACCATACAACCGGTCAGGGAATTATGTTCAATTAATTTATGATTATAAGCCTGATTGGGTGGTTGTTTCAGAAAATAGTCCCATTTCTGGATTTTATAACAGCCAACTATTTATATCAAAGTATCAATTAAAAAAAAGATATAGTGACGGGCAAGATATCAGCTATTCAATTTTCGAAAAAAAAATAATTATAAAGCTGGACTAAAAAGAGATATGTTTTATTATACTTTTATATTCTATAATAACTATTAACAAACAGCTTTATTGTCGATATAATTTAAAGAACTTAAAACCAGATGGAATAATTTTAAATGAAATATCTTATAACCGGCGGCTCCGGATTTATCGGGTCAAACATTGCTCATCATTTACTTGAAAAAGGTGAACAGGTTCGAATCCTTGATAATTTATCAACCGGTAGAATTGAAAATATTGAGCCGATTATTGATCAGGTTGAATTTATCGAAGGTGATATTCGCGATTTATGGACAGTTACCCAGGCCGTCAAAGGAGTTGATTATATTCTCCATCAGGCGGCTTTGCCATCGGTACCACGTTCGGTTGAGAATCCGCTGACCTCGAATGAGGTCAACCTAAATGGTCTGCTGAATGTTTTATATGCTGCTCGTGAAGCAAAAGTTAAAAAAGTTGTGTTGGCATCTTCTTCTTCGGTTTATGGAGAATCGGAAGTGTTACCGAAACATGAAGCGATGACTCCCTCACCATTGTCACCTTATGCGATCACAAAATTGACCGGTGAATATTATCTGAAAGTTTTTTGGGAATTGTATAAACTCCCGACTGTTTCAATCAGATATTTTAATATTTTTGGTCCGAGACAGGATCCAAAATCTGACTATGCGGCGGTTATTCCAAAATTTATCACTTTGATGAAACAAGGCAAGAAACCAACCGTCTATGGTGATGGTTTACAATCGCGTGATTTTACTTATGTCCAGAACGCAATAGAGGCTAATATCCTTGCGGCGACCAGTGATGAAATGGTTGGTGATAGTTTTAATGTTGCTTGCGGAGCCCAGTTTACATTGAACGATCTGATTGATAAATTAAAAGTAATCCTGAAAGTTGATGTCGAAGCCATTTATGCTGACGAACGCGCCGGTGATATCAAACATTCCTATGCGGATATTGATAAAATTAAAAAGCTTGGTTACAAAGGTGAAATTGACTTTGACGAAGGCTTAAAACGCACCGTAGCATCATTTGAATAAAAGTACATAGATCACACTTCGACTCCGCTCAGTGTGACTTTAGTAAATTCTAGTGTGACGTCAATAAATACTATTGTAATTTTCTATAATCAAAGCAGTCCGCCCAGGCGGACTGCTTTTTTTATTCAATGAAAAATTTCCATCCGCAAAAATAATCTTTACCGGCTTGTTCATCCGGGGGGCAGCCGATACACTCGGTTTTAATCCTCGGGTCAATAGTTCGGGCAAAGCCTTCGTATTCAACCAGTCCGACAGATTTGCAAGGGAAGAGGGGCAGTTGTTTACGGCATCGGGCTGATTGCACCCGACAATCTACCATAAAAAATTCAAACGACTTATCTGTTTCGTTGCCGATCACCTGTTCGTTTAAGACAGCGTACAACCTAAAACCGAGAGCTTTTTTTAAACCTTCCAAACCGCTGTTCTCCGAGATTTTATGCAATTTCATAATTCTCCTGGCTTCGACAATTGTAAATTTTTCCCAGGCTTCGGTATCGAGTTTAATAGCTTCCTCTATCCCATAAGACTTTTCCGTCGCTTGAAACCAGAGCCCGTCATGAGCCAGCCAGTTTTTAGCAAAATCTGAGAGCATAATTTCAAGCGTCTCGCGGTCGAGATTTTTTATTTGCTGCATGAAACCTCCATATTTACAAATACTCTTTTTACTGTACAAATTACCTGAAATTAACTTAAATATAATATATTGTACTAAAAATTACGAGAATTATTCATAGATTGATGGTAATTGGTTAGAATAAATTGAACTGTTAATCGTATATATTTTATAAAATTTATAATTTGTAAAAATGAAAGAAAAACTTAATCGTATTATGAAAAAACAGATATTATTTATAGTAATTATGATACTAGCTACGATCTCAGTTAATTCAGCAGAATTATCTATGGATTTACAGGATCGAATTAACAATTCTTCGGCTGATGAAAAAATTGAAGTATGGATTAAACTTCCCGAAGTCCAATCGGCATCTCAATTAAAATCCGCTCTAAAGGTTTCGACCTCTACTCATGCTACCCGATACCGTAGTGGTGTTGCCCGTTTAAAAACGTCACATCTTATAGCTCAGAAGCAAATTCTTTCGGAGTTACGTGATCTGAAAAAGAGGGGCAAAGTTTCCCGAATAAAAACACACTGGCTGATAAATGTTATTGAAGCAGAAATCACAAAAGATCAGTTGGAAATTCTTTCAAACAATTCCGCGATAGAAAAAATTATTCTCCCTCACAAAGCAACCTTTATTGAACCGACAAAATCATACTCGGCTTCTACTCAAGATGTTGGTGTCGGTGACAATATTAAATACATGAACGCTGATGGCGCCTGGCAGATGGGATATACCGGCAATGGAAGAGTTGTCTGCAATTTTGATACCGGGGTTGAAGGAACCCATCCGGCCTTGTTTAGCAATTGGAAAGGTCACGATGGTGATTCCGCTGCGGCCTGGTTTGACGGCAGGTATGGCGAACCGTTTCCACATTCTTTTTCAAGCGATGATGGTACCAACCCGGGAACTTTTGATGTAAACCATGGCTCCCATACAATGGGAACGATGGTTGGTCATGATGATGTTTTAGGTGATACAATTGGCGTGGCTCCGGGTGCGAAGTGGATCTCGGCGGGCGTGCTTGATATTCAAGGAACTTCCTTGATAGATGCTTTTGAATGGGCAGCCAATCCGGATGGCGATCTGAATTCTGTCGGGGATATTCCTGATGTTATCAACCATAGCTGGGGCGTACCGGAAGTTGAATGTGCCGATATTTTTTATAGACTCTCAGATAATCTTGAAGCCTTGGGAATAGTAAATATTTTTGCGGCAGGCAATGAAGGCGGTATAGCTTCGATTCGAAATCCGGCTAATCGAGCTTTGGATTCAATTGACTGCTTTGCCATCGGGTCCATATCCATAACTGTTGTAGATACCCCTAAAGTTGAAAATTCTTCATCAAGAGGACCCTCAGATTGCAATGGCGCCTTTAAACCGAATGTTGTGGCGCCGGGATCAATCATACGATCTGCTTTGATAGACGGGAATTATGGAATCAAGGGCGGAACTTCAATGGCAGCACCGCATGTTTCCGGAATGGTACCCTTGTTGCGAGAAAAAAATCCTAATGCAACTGTCGATGAAATTAAAACTGCAATTTTAGTCTCGGCTCGTGATTTCGGAAATGTGTTACCTGATAATAATTTTGGCTGGGGCGTTGTTGATTGTGTTGGCGCTTTAAATGCTTTGTCAGGAACAAATAATTTACCCAATGTCAGAGTATACAAATATGATCATAATCCGGTGATAGCCGGCGATACAATTTCCGGAACAGTTGTATTACAAAATCTTGGCAGCTCCGTTGATCTGGTCACTCTTATTCCGGGCACTGTTGATCCTTCATTGACGCTTTTGAGCGGTTCAATCTCATTTGGTAATTTTAATGAGGGCGATACTATTCGTTCGTCCGACAGTTTAAAAGTTGTAATCGCTGATACGGTAACAGAGGGAACGATACTATCGTTGGATATGGAAATCAGCGGTACTGGCTACAGTCAGGCGACGACAATTTATTTTCAGGTAGAACCGAACCTTGAACGATCAATCCTGACCCATAACACGGGCGCTATACAAATTTCAGTTTCGAACTATGGACTTTTCGGGTTTGGTGATGATTCCTTTTATCCGGCTACGGGCGGTGCAGGTTTTAAATTTGAAGGCGGTTTGAATGATCTCTGGCTGGGGGGAGTGATGGTTTCCGCGGAGGGTAATTATGTATCGGATGCGGTGCATAATTTTATCTGTGATCCTGATAGTGATTTTAATATTCTTCCGGGAGGTAATATTGAAATGGCAGGTTCTCCAGAAGTTGCCGACGAGGAAACATCCTCCCTGTTCTCTGATCAGCGAGCCGAACAACCAATCGGGCTGACAATTACTCAGAGTACCTATGCTTATACAACTCCTCCAAATCAAAACTTTGTGATATTAAAATATAAGATTCATAATCCAACCGCCCAGACAATATCCGATGTCAATTTTGGTTTATATTTTGATTGGGATATAATTAATTATGCCAATAACTGCGGGGGATATAACTTTGCCGGGCAGTATCTATGGATGGCACACAAAGATACCGACACAACCAATTCCAGTTATCGAGGCATGGTTTTACTTAATGGGAATTTATCATCAGCACAAACTCAATCGGTATTTGTCACCGGCTGTGATATTGATGGCTTCACTGAGGCTGAAAAAATAAAATCATTAACCGATGGTACCCGCAGTGCGAGTACTTATGTAAACGCCCGTGATGATTTAAATCAGACTATGGCGGTGGGACCGATAATTTTGGGAGCCGATGATTCCTATACTTTTGTCTTTGCGGTAATTGCCGGAATTGATTCGACAGAGTTTGCCGAAAGTGTCCTGGCTGCCCGTACTGCTTATCAAAACAGTTCGATCTTAACTGATGTTGAAGAAGATGAATTAATTGAGATTCTTCCTAAAACGATTGAATTAGCCCAGAATTACCCCAACCCGTTCAATCCGGTAACGACTATTGCTTATTCACTGCCAGAACGATCAGCTGTTTCTATTTCTGTGTTTAATATTCTTGGTCAGGAAGTTCGGCAATTGATTAATAAAACCCAATCGGCTGGAAACTATAAAATCGAATGGGATGGCAGAGATGATACCGGTTCTTCGGTTTCATCCGGAGTATATCTGTATCGGATAATTGCCGGAGAGTTTAGAGTTTCAAAAAAGATGTTGCTCCTGAAATAACTAACGGCATAAAGCAGTGGTTTTTATATCGGTCTTTTTGGCAAGCTGAATAGCTTCCGCCTCTGTCCGGGTGATAAATATTATTTTATCTTTTGGGATTTTGGTTAAACAGAAATCACCCGGATAGCGAAATTCATTTTCAGTCCGCCAATCAGTAATTTTTCCCTGAGCTTGATAAAGCCATTCATTTTCGGCAGGGAAGTTTATTGGTTCTGCCCCGGAATAATAAATCACCGGTTTAATCCCATAATCAAGAGCAAAGCTTTTTTCAATTCCAATTGCATACGGTTCGATAGTCATCTCTTTATATCGGCTACGCCATCTCATTAAACTTATGGCATTTGCCGGATGTAATCCCGAAAACGAAACGACTCTGTTATTGCCTTTAATGTTTTTTGATGAGGCTATTATTGTTTGAGATTTTATTATCTGATTTAAATTATCAATCGCCAGGCGTGGATACTTATCTGTGCTGATAATAGCTTTGTAATAATCAAACAATCTTTCGTCCTGCCATTTGCTATTGGTTGTTTTTGTCCAGTGAAATAAATATTCGGTCCTGATTTTCTTTATGTCCGTAGACAGGTCAGAGTTTTTTATTAAATATGACAGCTTGTCGTTACTTGTTGTATATTTTGTACTGAATGATTTAATAATCTCTTTTTCATCTTGATATTTATTTATCAAACGGTTGAGATTCCCTTTTGGATTAAGCGAGACGGGTAATAAAATATTCGAATTAGAAATAATCCATTCATCCCGAAGTTTCATGAATGAATGTTTATCGCTTGAGTTTAGAATTTGAAATTGAACATTTTTGTCATTTAAAGAAAATTCTTGAATCAGTATTTCTTCGATTTCATTTTCACAAATATTTTGATCGTATGGTATTGCTAAAACCATAGGGATTGATAAACTTGATGCGATCGAAGTTATCAGTTCCCAGGTTTTCATCCCAACGGATGTTATAAGGGTCAGATTATTTTCTTTGACCCAAGTGACAGCCCCGACGGTTTGTTTTACCCAAAGGTCTTTACCGCAAGGTCGCAAAGACTGTCTTGAGAGTAAAATTGTAGCATAATTTTGATTATTGAAATTTTCCATTATATCCCTTATTCCCCTGTTATAGCTAAATATTGGACTATTTAAATATTTTTGCAACATTTTAATTGATTTACAAACGCAAATTGGGAAACTTTATAAATAAATAATTCTCTTGTGAATATATCCGATATATATATAAAAGTAATCTTGGAGGATTTATGCATACAAAACAATTTATAATTTTGATGATGACTGTGGCTTTACTTCTCTTTGTAATTGGTTGCAGCGATGACAGCACCAGTTCGCAGAAACAAGTCGGCGAGTTAACCGACACATCGTACTTACAGGTTGAAAGCACGATTGAAAGCATGGATGAGTTTACAAGTGAAATGTTTGAATCTATGTTTTGGCTGATTGATACGGTTATGTCAACGATGTCGCAATCACCCGGGAAATTAACAAGTAAGTATTCCAACATGCGCGCTCTTTCTGATTCGGTGTTGCTGGCTTATCATACCAATTCTCAATACTGGTATTTTTATGTCAGTGTTAATGACACTCTGGGAACAGGGGAACAGATGATTGTTACTTCATCGATTATTCAGGATTCGATTCAATTTCTACATGGTACAACGGCGGTGCAATGGCCCGATTCATTACAATTAACCGGAATCAACACCGGTGCTGACCTTGATCTGGCAATGACTTCTCCGGAGATTAGCCTGAATGTTGCTGCTAATCAGAAGTTTAATATTGTTGGCGATATTCTCACCGATGGTACAATTACCATTAATGGTAATAACGGTATCTCTCTTAGTGCTCTTAGTATTTCAGAAGGCTGTAATTCTACAATGGCTATAACGGGCGAGGCAGTTGATATTGTGACAACTATTGATGACCTTGATGATGATGACGGCAATGATGATTGCCCTACAAGTGGCAGTCTGACTCATAACGGTACTATCTCATTAGCATGTACCGGTGAGTCGATCCTTAGTTTCAGCGATACCTGGTTTATTAGCCAAACCTTTAATTCTACCGGAGTCGATATTGTGGTTGAAAACTCAACTACCCGCTGGACCACAACTGAGCTTTGCGGAGAGACATCTTTAAAACCGCTCTGGTAAGTAAATTCTTTCTGAATTTTAGGGCGGAGAAGACAAAATCCTTGACAGGACACCTGTTTTAGATGTAATTGGGTGCGATATATTACGGAGGAGTGGCTGAGTGGTCGAAAGCGGCGGTCTTGAAAACCGTTGTGCCGCAAGGTACCGTGGGTTCGAATCCTACCTCCTCCGCATTAATTCACTTTTAGGTATATCAAGTAGTAAATTAAATGGCGTTCTATATGTAGGATAAAGAGTTACATCCTTTATTTTGCAGTTCGAAAGTATTTGTTTTAATAGTGTTGCTTGTTCAAGTGAATTACGATTAAGATATTCAGAGTAAGCAGTTTGTGAGAGTTCTAAGAAGCTTAATCCAGCCTGATAATAATCTTCGTTAGCTTCATCTAATTTTTTATATCGTTCATTCAAGTTATTCTGTTCTTCCAAAAGTTGTTTGTGGGTGTTCTGCCAAAACTCAATATCAATTCTACCATCTAATCTATCACGGTAACAATTATCAATGCGAGATTGGATTTGTTGTCGTTTACTATTCAATTTTTTTAATTCTTGTTCACGAAATTGTTGTATTTTATCAAGACTATCTTTTAGTGCCGTTCTAATTTCTTCTGCAGAATTAGAATCAATTGTTACTTGTTTAACCGTTTCTGCTAAAAGTGATGATAGTTTTGACTCTGGAATATAAGCTTGAGAACATTTACCCTTCCCATTGGTGCATCGATAGTAAATATACTTATCTTTTTTTATCTCAGCCGTTATTGCACATCCACAATAACCACATGTTAACAAGCCTCGAAAAGCAAAATTATGTGTTCTTGGTTTCGGCTTACTTTTATTTGAAATTATCTTCTGCACTTGGTCAAATAATTCATATGTAATCAATGGTTCATGAGATCCTTGATACATTTCCTTTTTCCATCTAAATCGGCCTGTATAAATAGGGTTCTTTAAAAGTTTTTCAATCCAGGATCGACTTACATATTGTCCTTTACCTCGATATTTGAGTCCTAATATCTTAGCTTCCTTCTGCAATAGCGAAATTGAGTATTGTCCAGTTGCATACAATTCAAAAAGCATTTTAATTATTGGACCTCGTTCTCGATCTACAACTATTTTTTGAGAGTCACGGTCATTAAGATACCCTAATGGTGCTCTGTGTGGCCATTCACCCTGTTCGGCTTTTTCTTTAAGACCTTTCTTTACTTCTTCTGACAAATTATCGATATAGTTTTTAGCTAATACTACTTTGATTCCATGAATTAATTTTGCATGAGATTTACTCTCTTTACTAATTATCTCATTTTCTTTGACTAAATGAAGTTCTACATCAAGCATTTCAAGAGAAACATAGTCAGTAAAGTTGCGGTATAATCGATCTGTTTTTTCAACAAGAATAATTTTAACTTCTTTGTTTTCTTTTAGAAAAGATTGTAATTTTTCAAATTGTGTTCTACCGCTTGATTTAGCAGTTTCTACATCCGAAAACTCTTGAATAATTTTGTAACCATGAGATTGGGCATAATCCATAAGAAGTTTTCTTTGAGCCGGAATTGAAAATCCACTCTTTTCTTGTTCTTTGGATGAGACTCGAGTATAGATTACACAATTCATCGTTTTTTTACCTTTTTAGATAAAAGCTTTTTAATGTGAAATGTTTGAATCTTATTCGGTTTCGTATGCCCATTCAGCCAACGACTTACTGTAACAAAGGCAACTCCAAGAAGTTCAGCTAATTGCTTTTGAGTAATGCGATGTTCGAGCCGGTATTCTTCAAGTTTTTCTAACAAATTATCCATGCCTCAAAGTATATCATAATATATCATCAGTCAAGTATTATTTCTTTATTTTTCTAATAAACTTCTTATATTCTTCAAACATTTCTTGATCATTGTCAGAAGATTCAGAGAAATCTAAATCATCTACAACTTCATTAAGCCTATGTTGATCTAAAGTTCCATAACTCATCATAGTTGTCTTAAGATTTTCATGCCCGACGAGTTGACTGATGGCTTTTAATTCCTCACCATTTCGGCAAGCTTTAAAAGCAAGATTTACAGTCGAATGTCTAAATGAATGCGGATTATAATACTTCAAGCCTGCTTTTTCACTTCGATTTATTAATATTTTACGGATACTATTTGTGGATTTCCAATAATAAGGCTCTATTTCACTTGATTCAAAACAATAGCTATTTTCAGACATATGTACTTTATTTCTTGGAAATAGCGGATCAGTGGAACTGAATAATTTATCTTTTTCAAGATACTCTGACCAATTAAGAATATATTCTAACAATTTGTTATCGATTCTAAGTATCTTTGAATAAATAGCTTTTCCGAATTTAGTTTCAACTCCAAATTTTGGGTCTTGGTTGATTTCAAGCGTATTTCTATCAAAACAACATATTGGTAAAGTGCAAATTGCTTTATCTCTCATTCCACTCAATAATAGGAATGCGATCAAAGCACGGTCTCTTTTATCTATCTCTGTTATTATTTCAATTGAATCTGTTAGTTTTTTAACATATTCCAATGATGGGAATTTGACAGGTTTAGGTGCTGTAGCCAATCTGACTTGTTTTTTATCCAGTGATAAGTATGAAACAGTATCCAAATCAATTTTTGATTTATAACCTGCTTGTCCCGATAACCAAATAAAGAAGTCCTTTAAATGTCTCAAGTAATGATAATTTGTTGTAACCGAGACCGGTTTATTCTTATAAGTTTTTGATTGTAACCATTTTTTGAATCCAATAGCTTTTTTTTGAGTGAAAGCGGAATAATCTTCAAAATGTGTAAAATCCTCATACAGTAATATACTTTTTTCAATAATATCTATTGTAGATTCTGCATATCCTCTGGCTTCTTTTAACCATTTAAAATATTTCCTTTTAACACTTTCGTTTTTTGAATTAGTTTTCATTATTTCCCTCAGTTTCTTTTATAAGTTTTAAAGAGTCTAAAATCTCCTGCTTGATGTCAGTGTTTAAAGCAGATGGTGGATAACCCTTTAATCTTACATGACCTTCTTTTAACTTCAGCCCCCAATAGGAGTTTTTGAGCATTGTTTTAGAAGAAAAACGAGTGAGTATGCATCTGCACTTTGTGCAAACACCTTTTATGTGGATGGAGAGATTATCTTTTCCAATTTTTTTATTAGTTACTAATATAGTTATATTATTTAAAGTAGAAGTTTGAGGTGATTTACATTTTGGGCAGAAAAATTCGTTTACTTCTAATTTTTGCTTCCTCTTCTGCTGCTTTTCTGAAATGAATCTAACTATATCATATCCCATAAATAAAAAATTTCTATTATTTATCTCAATTGGTTTCATCCCTTGTTTGCGCCATTCTTGAATTGTTCGAGGGTGTACACTTATTTTTTTGGATAATTCAGACGTTGAGTAGGAATGTCTTTTTTTTATCAATCGAAGATCATAAGTTCGTTTCTTTTTCATTAAGACCCTCCTTCTTTTGCCATTTTATGAGAATCTTAAAAAATTCTTCTAAATTACGACATGATTCCTGATATTCATTAGTAGTCATTTTCTTACCAAGAAATATTATTTTCTTAGACTCAATGCAATGCTCACTTCTATCAGTCTGTTGTTCTTTGTTACTTGGATTATCAGTTGTCTTATATAGCATGCTCCAATAAATGAATTGTTATTGGGAGCTAAGTGGGGGTATATATAGTGATTTTAAAAATAATAAGGGAGTTTAGTAGGTGATTTACTTATTTAGAATAGATCTTTTAAACGAAACTGGCCTTTTCGTTTACCAGGTTCAATCAATAAATCCCAAACAGTATTATAACCAAATAGTTTTTTTAAGCTGGTTTCAGAAACCTCACCATAAACTTCTTGGATTATAATACTTTGGTGTATGTCATATGTTTTATCTAAATATCCTTCATATAATATTCTTAAAACATCAGATTGTCTTGGTGTAAGAGAGAAAGAACCTTTTCCTTCGATGAAAAATGAGCTAAATCCCAGACCTATTCTAAAATTTGGGGAAGATCCCTCTGTATCATATTGGATTGGATTTTCTATAGCACAAGAATCTTCTATTCCTACATCAACAAGATCTGGCTCAATCTCAAAATAGTCGCATGCTTCAAGCCAAAGTTGATATTGATTCTCTTTTTGTAACGGTGTTATAGAAAGATGATTCTTATTGAGCCAAGTTTGATATTCATCAAATGTTTCGAATCCTAACTGATCTGCTATTTTATCTTCCGGTAATCCTTTGAGTCTTAAGACCAAACATTCTTTCTGTTTCTCGGGGATTTGTTGATTCTTAATAGAGTTGAGATAAACTGAATTTTGGAGAATCAGCCTAAGGCTATCTACATCCCATTCGCTTGATTTAAGATACCAGACATATTTGACATCAGGTAATATGAAGGACTTAAAATTTTTATTTAGAGGATGATCCTTTAAATGAGAATTAGCAATCAGTTCTTTCATAAGGTCATAATCTGAAGTAAATCCAAGATATAACAGAGTGTACTCAGATAAATTTTTTGCTATGCCATTAACAGCATGCATTTCGTTGTAGTAAGTATCTATATTGTTTGAAACAGAAATAACAGAATTGTTTTCAGAATTAAGTAAATCTCTAAACAATCTATTGCTCAAAGATTTTTCATTTGTATCAGCGAAAATTTCCATTAATAGTAATAAGTACAAGATGTCAATTTTTGGTTTTGGGAAATCAGTTACGTTCTCTCTAAGTTTGGTAAGATGATAATTAATATAAAACGAAACCAAAAGTCCAATGTCTGCAATACGATGTTTTGATTCTGGCACCCAAATATGCAAACTTGTATTATCAGTATCACAATACCACTCATCCGGTTTGTTTCGTATCTTCGGAGAATATTCTATTTCAGTAAATTGCAACTTATTTTTTTTCAGAAGCGTAATTATTCGATTATAAACAGATCCTTTTTCACCTGTGATATTAAGCTTTAAATCAAATCGTTTTGCAGTAATAACTACACTTTTAACAGATGATAGTGGTGATTCCCCTGTACCTAATAGATATGCGTATACTTGTCTGTAATTTTCAGATTCAGCTATGGAAGATTTGTTTTTGTTTTTCTCATCCATGATTCAATTAAAGATATCTATGATTTTAAGAAATTATTTTATTAAACTGATTGATGATTGCCAAATTTATGCACGATTTTTTATTTTTATTTTTGCACAACTTGAAGATGGGATGACTATTGTTTCATAGCCAATATCATTTAAAGCTCTCGTATATTTTCCGGCTTTTTTGCCATTAAAGGAAATTAATTTAATTTTAGGATAATTATTCTTAAGCCATTTGAAATCGTTAATTTCTTCATAATTTATATCTGAATCCAAGCTTCCTGGTCGATTAGCTAATTTAAAAACATCCCACAAACCAATATTGTTTTTTAATAGTTTTTGTATTTTTTCTTTATAGCTAAATTTAGTAATATCTTCACTAATAGCATGACTGGTTAACTTCCAGAAGTCATTATTATTGTTAGCATAGTATTCTTGTAATCTAATAGATTCATCTCCAGGTAACGATCCCAAAATCATTACTTTAGTATTTGAATCAATTATTGGATTTAGACCAAATTTCTTTGAATCAATCAAGCCCACTAAATCCTCCGTTAATTTATCTATTTACTTAATATTTTAAAAATAGGCATGTAAATCTTCAAAATCAATCGTATTCTTATTCATTTGACATACAATGATATATTTATCATATTATTTGAAACGTAACAACAACTTAGGGGAAAGGTCTTTGAAAGGCTCGAAATCTAATTAAATGTAAACAATTGAACGCTGTGGGTGAAATAATTCAGACAGTAATCATATCATAAGCTATTAGGAGTTGCATCGAATGTTTGAACAGACTTTTAAAAATATTGATGATGTCCTTTATAAAGACGCTGGTGCCGATAGTGAGTTAGACTATATCGGGCAAACCTCATGGATTTTGTTTTTGCGGTATCTGGATGATCTGGAACTCGATAAGAAAGATTCAGCCGAACTTAAGGGTAAAAAATACACTTTCATATTAGATGAAGAATACCGCTGGGCAAACTGGGCGATGCCAAAAACATCCGATGGTAAACTCGATCATCACAAAGCTATGAGTGGTCCCGATTTGGTTCAGTTTGTCAACGGCAAACTTTTCCCATATCTCTCAAAATTCAAAGAAAAGGCTGACAATTCAAAAACTATCGAATATAAAATTGGTGAAATATTCTCTGAACTCAAAAACAAAATACAAAGCGGTTATAATCTCCGTGAAATCATAGATCATATCGATGAAATACAATTTCGAACGACTAAAGACAAGCACGAGCTTTCGCATCTCTATGAGAGTAAAATTAAGAATATGGGTAATGCCGGGCGTAACGGCGGGCAGTATTACACTCCCAGACCACTTATTAGGGCTATCATTGAGGTTGTAAACCCACAGATAGGGGAAACCATCTATGATGGTGCGGTGGGTTCAGCAGGCTTCCTGTGTGAAGCCTTCGCTCATATGACAAAGGACAGAGATTCATTATCCACTACCGATTTAAAAACTCTTCAGGAAAAAACCTTCTACGGTAAGGAAAAGAAAAATCTGGCGTATATCATCGGTATTATGAATATGATTCTTCATGGCATAGAGGCCCCCAATATTAGCCACACAAATACTCTAAGTGAGAACATTCGGGATATTCAGGAAAAAGATAGATACAAAGTGATAATGGCAAACCCACCCTTTGGTGCTAAAGAGCACAAAGAAGTTCAGCAGAATTTTAATATTAAAACCAGTGAGACCGCTTTTCTGTTTTTGCAGCACTTTATCAAAACCCTCAAAGCCGGCGGTCGTGCCGGGATAGTTATCAAAAATACATTCTTGAGCAATACCGACAATGCCTCTATCTCTCTGAGGAAACATCTACTGGAAAACTGTAACCTGCATACAATTTTAGATATGCCAGGTGGGACGTTTTTAGGGGCAGGTGTGAAAACGGTAGTACTGTTTTTTAACAAAGGTGAACCGACCAAGAAGATTTGGTACTACCAGCTTGATCCGGGTCGCAATATGGGCAAGACCAATCCGCTCAATGATAATGATATGGCAGAGTTTGTAAAACTGCAAAAGAGTAAACCGGAGAATGAAAGATGTTGGAGCGTGAATATTGCCAATATCAACACTGAAACCTATGATCTAAGTGTGAAAAACCCAAATACACCAGAAGAGGCACCATTACGAAGTCCAAAGGAAATATTGACTGAGATGGCAACGCTGGACAACGAGACCAAAGAGATTTTAGAAAGTATTAAAGAGTTGCTATGAAACAGAGTTGGGAAAGCAAAAAGATTGGAGATATCCTCTCGTTAGAGTATGGGAAGCCTCTTTCAAAAGATAAACGAACATCGGAAGGATTGTATCCAGTCTATGGTGCGAATGGTGTTAAGGATAGAACCAACGAGTATTATTCAGATGAACCAAGCATTATTGTTGGAAGAAAAGGATCAGCAGGTGAAATCAACTATACAGAAGAAAAGTTCTGGCCGCTTGATGTTACCTACTTTGTCAAGTTTGACAAAACTGAACTGAATCTTAATTTCTTGTATCACCTGCTGTCTTTACTTGAACTTCCAGCTCTTGCCAAAGGTGTAAAACCGGGAATTAACAGGAATGATGTTTATGCAATTGAAACTTTAATCCCACTTCTTCCTGAACAGAAACGCATTGTTGCCATATTGGACAGATGCTTTGAAGCAATCGACAAAGCCAAAGCCAATGTAGAACGCAACCTGCAAAACACTAAAGACCTCTTCCAAAGCGAACTGAACCAAATCTTCACCCAAAAAGGTGACGGTTGGGTGGAAAAGAAGTTAGGGGAAGTGTTTCTCATTAAACCACCGAAAAAAGAAGCAAAAGATAAACTAAATCAATCAGATATGGTGACATTTCTACCAATGACTGATTTAAAGGTATTACAAAAAGACATCCCTATTGCTCAGCAAAAAAAATTAAATGAAGTTGCAGGAAGTTATACGTATTTTGCAGATGATGATGTTTTAATGGCAAAAATAACGCCTTGTTTTGAAAATGGAAAACTTGGTGTGGCACGTAACTTAGTAAATGGGATTGGATTTGGTTCAAGTGAATATATCGTCTTTCGATCATTAGGTGATATTAAGTCTGATTTTCTTTTTTACTTTCTTTCGAGAGATCAGTTTAGAGTAGAAGGAAAAATGGTAATGACCGGTGCTGTTGGTCATAAACGTGTATCAAAAGAGTTTATTGAAAATTATTTTATCTCATTTCCTAAAGTGAATGCACAATTAAAAATTATTGAAAAACTTGAAATTTTAAAAAAACAAACCGAAGTCCTTGAATCTCAATACGAAAAAGAATTAGATTCATTAGACGATTTGAAAAAATCTATCCTGCAAAAAGCATTCAACGGCGAACTGACCACAGCAGAAGGAGCAGTAGCATGAGACTATCTGAGGGGAAATCATAATTGTATGATTGATTACGAACGAGAGAGGAATAAATACAGACCAGAAGTGATTAAAACTCTGTTGATCGGTGAAGCTCCGCCATCAAGTGGGAGAACATTCTTTTATGTTCCACAAAAGCTTGCTATTGGTAAGAAAATTGAAGATGACACGAGCTTACCTTCTACTATATTTAATCACTATTTTGACAAGCGACCGGAATCAATAGAGGAGTATGACAAGTTCTTGGTTGAACTAAAACAGCAGGGTATTTTCCTAATAGATATATTGGATGAACCAAAACGGATTAGAAATAACCAGGCAAACGAACAGTATTTGATAACCCACATTCCCAAGTTAAGAGACAAAGTTAGAACAATGGGAATCGAATTGGCTGAATCGGAATGGATTTTTCTTCGTGCGAGAAACACATACGAGAAATATCTAAATATAGAACTACCAATACCAAAAAAGATACGCTGGAAAGATTTCAGACTGACAACTCATAACCCCATACTCTGTGTGAATGGCGATCGGAAATTGCCGAAATGAACGATGCGGGAACCAGAGCAATTGGCTCTTAGGAAACAAGAAAGGATTAAGACGCATGGCTAAACCTTATACTATTCGTTTATTTGTACCCGATGGAGACCCGCAAGATTTCAAGATGATTACCAAGATGAACTGGACAGGTATCGGTCTGGAAATATCTCGTGCAGCATGGGATAAATATAAGAATAGAAAAGAGCTTGATGAAGCGGGTATCTATATCTTAGCTGGCTATGAGGAAGAGGATGACTTCCCAACTATTTATGTGGGGCAAGGTGATGGAATTAAGAAACGAATAGAAGATCACAGTAAGAATAAGAAATTTTGGAACAAAGTTCTGGTATTCGTTTCAAGCAATGGTGGTCTAAACCGAGCGCACATTACTTGGCTTGAATGGGCACTTATTCAACAAGCAAAAAATGCAAGTCGATGTAAATTAAACAACTCAACTACACCAAATGAACCAATTCTTACTGAGTCTGAAAAGGCTGATACACAAGAATTTCTAAATGAAATTTTGAGTATATTACCATTGGTTGAAATAAGAGTATTTGAAAAAGCCACGAAAATAGATGTGGTACCTAATCTGCCGATTGAAGAAAAAAGTATTCAGGATACAATTGTAGTACCCGCTCAAGAAGATGGATTCAAAGAAGTATTTCTTAGGGAACACTGTTGGTACGCAATTAGAATTGGTGGTGGTAGACTTGGTGAAATTAAGTATATAGCGGTATATCAGACCGCACCAATATCTGCAGTTACTCATTTTGCTGAAGTCGAATCGATTGAGCCTTATGGTGATGGGGGGAAATATCGATTGAATTTTGTGGCTCCAGCAAAACCAATTGGACCATTAGAATATAGCAAAGCACCAAAAGGATTGATGCAAAGCATAAAATATACTACTTATGAGAAATTAATATCCGCAAAAGAACTAATGGATTTATTTTAACATGAACGAAGCGGAAACTAAAGCAACCTATATTGACCCAGCCTTAAAACAAGCAGGATGGGGTGTTGTGGATGGATCTCGTATCCGCATGGAGTTCCCTATCTCAAAGGGTCGTTTAATCGGAAACGGGAAACGAAGTAAACCTGACTTTGCCGACTATGTCTTACAATATAAAAACCGTAATCTTGCAGTTATTGAAGCTAAGTCTGATGAAAAACCTTATACCGAAGGGGTTGGGCAAGCCAAAGATTATGCTGGCAGGTTACAGGTACGCTATACTTACAGCAGTAACGGGTTGAAGATTTATGGTATCGATATGCTGGAAGGTAAAGAAGCGGATGTAGATAAATTTCCATCACCAGATGAATTGTGGGCGATGACCTTTGCCGAAGAAGATAGCATCAATAAAGAAGCAGGAGAATGGCGGGATAAATTACATACGGTTCCCTTTGAAGATCGGGGTGGCACCTGGCAACCTCGCTACTATCAGGAAAATGCCATTACAAAAGCATTGGAAGCTATTGCTAAAGGTGAAAATCGTATACTGCTTACTCTTGCTACCGGAACAGGAAAAACCGCAATTGCTTTTCAGATTGCCTGGAAATTATTCCATAGTAGATGGAATTTACGAAGAGATGGTAAGCGGCTTCCTCGTATATTGTTTTTAGCAGATAGAAATATTTTAGCAGACCAGGCTTTTAATGCTTTCTCTTCCTTTGAAGAAGATGCTTTGGTGCGAATCCGCCCAGACGATATTCGTAAAAAAGGGAAAGTGCCTACCAACGGTTCTATTTTCTTTACAATCTTCCAAACCTTTATGAGCGGTGATAATGGCGAACCATACTTTGGAGAATACCCAAAAGATTATTTTGATTTTATCGTTATAGATGAGTGTCATCGTGGTGGTGCCAATGATGAAAGCACCTGGCGAGCGATTATGGAATATTTTAGTCCCGCAGTGCAGTTAGGTCTTACGGCAACTCCAAAGCGGGATAAGAATATTGATACTTATAAGTATTTCGGTGAACCTGTCTATATTTATTCTCTCAAAGAAGGAATCAATGACGGTTTTCTGACACCATTTAGAGTGAAGCAGATACGTACGACAGTTGATGATTATATCTATACTTCTGATGATATAATATTAGAGGGTAAGATTGATAAGGAAAAGATTTACACCGAGAATGAAATGAATCGTGTGATTGAAATAATGGAACGGGAAAAGTATAGGGTAAAACTGTTTTTGGAAATGATGAATCAAAACCAAAAGACGATTGTGTTTTGTGACACCCAGCTACATGCTCTTGGGGTTCGAAATTTGATCAACCAACAGTCTGTCAGCACCAATCCTAACTATTGCCATAGAGTTACAGCTGATGATGCCAAGCGGGGTGAACAGCATTTACGGGATTTTCAGGATAACGAGAAAATCATCCCTACGATTCTAACAACGTCACAGAAATTAAGTACCGGTGTAGATGCTCCTGAGCTTAAAAATATTATTCTCATGCGTAAAGTAAATTCGATGATCGAGTTCAAGCAGATTATTGGTCGTGGAACCCGCTTATTTGAGGGTAAGGATTATTTTACAATATATGATTTTGTCGGAGCGCATTATCATTTTTTTGATCCTGAATGGGATGGCGATGCTTTACCCTGTGAAAAATGCGGAAAGGTTGTATGTATTTGTGTAGACGAACCTCCAAAAGTATGCCAAACATGTGGTGAGAGACCTTGTGTGTGCGATACTGACCCACCTGAACGATGTGAGTTTTGCGGAAAAGCACCTTGTGAATGTGATAAACAGCCACCTCGAAAGATGATAAAAGTTAAATTATCAGATAATAAAGTACGTGAATTAGATTTTATGGTGCAGACATCTTTTTGGAGTCCTGATGGGAAACCTATCTCAGCAGAAGAATTTTTAAAGTCAATGTTTGATGCCTTGCCTGATTTTTTCAAGGATGAAGATGAATTACGTGCTATTTGGAGCAACCCAGATACTCGAAAACAACTCTTACAAGAATTGAATGAGCATGGCTTTACTCCAAACCAATTACAAGATTTACAACAAATGATTCATGCGGAAGATAGTGATTTGTATGATGTGTTGTCTTTTGTGGCATTTAGTACCAATCCTGTAAAACGAAGTCAAAGAGCGGAATTTGCAAAGTCACATTATGATGGTTATGAATCCAAACAGCGAATATTTTTGGATTTTGTTTTAAAGCAGTATGTGGAATCTGGCGTAAGTGAGCTTGATGTAAAGAAACTTCCTGATCTATTGATTCTAAAATACAAAGCGATTCCTGATGCGAAACGAGAATTGGGTGATATTAGTTCAATTCGGGATACATTCATAGGCTTCCAAGCATCTTTATATGAGAGTAGGGCAGTGATATGACGAGTATAAAAAATACTATATGAATTAGGTTTACTTAAGAATTGTGGGAGACTTAGAGTGCGTTTCTATACAACTAACCAGCATCTATCATGATTTACATAAGAATTAGTAAATATTGCAGTTTTTAAAAATTATTAATATATTGACATATTATGCCATTTTAGGTTAATAATAAATTACTCATTTTTATTTAAAGGAAATCAGGGATATACTTTGGGTAAACTTCTTACGTTAGATTACTACTTAGGATTTCGGTTGTGGGGACTATATTTAATTAGCCTTGTAACAGTGATGATGAGTTATTATGGTATTTCAAAAATTGAGATATTCAATCTAAATCCTGCATTAAGTCTTCCTTTTACAATAATTTTTTTATTTACTGTCTATATTTTGATAAATCATTTTCAAAGGGATTGCTATTTTGCATTCAGAGGTCAAATAATGAGACCTTTGTTAATGTTGTTTATTATTTTAACTATAAATTTATTGATGTGTGGATATATAGGTATTCAAGAAGATATCTACATCTTTGGTTTAACATCTTTTCAAGGTTTATTAGAAGTAGTGGCAGAATTATTATTTAAGATTTTAATTATACTGTTAATTCCATCTACTTTATTTCTGAGTTTTTTGATTAAATATAGAGATAGTTTGCCTGCATTTCCCGCATCAAGTTTTTTACAAATTACAAGGCAAGTTAATCACCTTCTTATAAAGATAAAAAAATCAAACATTAATAATGTATTTAACAAAGATGAATTATCAGGGATTTACTCAGTAGCATTAAAGACGATAGAAAATATACAAAATGAAGATTTAAATAATTACAGTAAAATACTATATTATGATATTGCAAAATTACTTGAAGATTTAAATGGTTTGATTGAAATTTTTAAAAAGATTCTCAATTATGATAGTGTCGATGATATTGAAATTAAATGGCGCTTCTATTTTTACCCTATAAAAAAATTAAGTGAAGATAATCAATTTAGGAGATCTCAAGAAGATGTAATCGGAAAATTAGAATCTATAAATAGACTTTGTAATGGAAAATACTGAAAAGACATTAAATTACATTATTGTTGCACTTAGGCATAGTGAAGTTGCAGAAGTGTGTGAAATACTAAAGGGGAAGGGGAAATCGTCAATAGCTATATGGCTTGATCGAAATAAGGACACTCTTTATGGAAATGTATCAGAAGATTGGAAACCTTTTTCTGACAAATCTATAATAGAAATATTAAAATCAAAAGAAAATAAATTTATATGCGCAAATGAAGATGTTGATTTTGATGATGATCGTAATCGTGTTTCTTTTTTAGAAAGAGCATCCTTATATATAATTGATAATTTTGCTCTACTTCATGAAAAGTATTCAAAGCTAATACCTACTATTGATACTTGTTGTGATTCTGAATCTCATTGTTCTTGTTTTTTATTCTGTTCTAAAAAACCTACAGGCATTCAAGGAGCATTATATGAATTGTATACTCAACAATTAGAATCAATTCCCAAAAAATATTTCAATGGGTTGAAATGTAGAATTGTTACAAGAGAGGATGATCTTCATAACTTCATGGAGCTATCACTATTAGATAAATATCTAAAGGATAGAAAAGATGCTCCTACTAATGTGAGAATGTTGGAAACTTCTGATAAATACTTTAATCATAATGAGATTAAAAGCAAAAATCTTCGTCCTCCTGGGTAGGATATGAAATTATGGTTAGTTTAAAAATGCAAAGTTCAAAAATATTTACATTTTATTCATATAAAGGTGGAGTAGGGCGAAGTATGTCTCTTGCAAGTGTAGCTTGGGTACTTGCTAAAGATTATAATTTAAATGTACTTGTTATTGATTGGGATCTTGAAGCACCTGGGATTCATCGTTTTTTTGATATCAAAAATGATAATATTGATTTTGGTTTAATTGATTTATTTTATGAGTATAAAAAATTACTTACAAGTGATGAACCTATTAAAGAAGATGAATTAATCAACTTAGATAAGTATGTTCTCCCAAATATAGAAAAATTTAAAGGTGGGGGCAGTATATCTTTACTTCCAAGTGGAAGATTTGACAGCGATTATGCTTCAAAAGTTAATGATTTTGATTGGCAGGATCTATACGAAAATTGGCAAGGTTTCAATTTTATTGAGTATTTAAAAAATGAAATAAAGAAGAAATATTATATTTGTCTCATAGACAGCCGAACAGGCACAACTGATATAGGTGGAATATGTACAATTCAAATACCTGATGCAGTCGTAATGTTGTTTGCACTAAATGAACAAAATATAGAAGGTATTAAAAATATTGCTCATAATATAAATGAGATTTCACCTAATTATCGAGTAGAAAAAAATCCACCTCAGCTTATTGTTCTTCCTTCAAGAGTTGAACAAGCTGCAGAAGGAAATTTGTTGATCAAATGGCAACAGAACGCCTCTGAAAAATTATTTGATTATTTACCTGTTGAGAATCAAAATGATGCTTTAACATATATTATTAGTCAGTCAATTCCATATAAACCTGAATATGGTTTTGGAGAAGAAATACCACCCCAAAAAGATCCTAAAAGAATGGTTGGGAAGGAATTAGTCAATCTTACAAAATACATATTTGAAGAATGTAATTTGAGCAAGCCAGGAGAAGATTTATCAATAATTGAAGTGTTAGAGGAGAAGTTAGGAAAGGGATTTGTTAAATGTAGAACAGATAATCATAATAATATAATAGAATTAGATATAAGTAATGCAAACATAGAAGAATTAACTAAAGAAATATTTCAACTAAAAAACCTAAGATCATTAAATATTAGTAATAATTTGATTACAAGAATACCAGACTTAATACAAAAATTAGAATCTCTTATTTCTTTAAATTGTTCAAATAATAAAATAAAAACTTTACCAGATTCATTGTTTTTATTAACAAATATGAAAGAATTAGATATTAGTCACAATGCGATTGAAAAGATATCTGAACAAATAGTGAATCTTCATTCATTGTGTGTATTTAACTGCGTGAATAATCTACTTGTAGATCCTCCTTATGAAGTGGCATCTAAAGGAATAGAATCACTTCAAGAGTATTATCGTCAACTTAATGAAACAGGATCTGATTATATAAACGAAGCAAATTTATTTATCTTAGGGGAAGCAGGGGTAGGTAAAACATCGCTTGCTAAAAAAATTGAAAATACTGATTGGATATTACAACAAGATCAAAGTCCTACTAAAGGAATCAACAATTTAAAATGGATTATTAAAAGTGATGATGGTGAGATATTACGTGTTAATATTTGGGACTTTGGTGGCCAACCGATTTATCATGAAACTCACCAGCTTTTTCTAACCAATCGATCACTATTTCTTCTTGTGATTGATAGCCGGAATGAGGATAATGATCTTAATTATTGGTTGAATACTATTAAATTATTCAGTGCGGATAGTCCGATTTTAATCATCAAGAATGAAAAGAGTGATAGAAAAGTAGATATCAACGAATCTGTACTTCATAAAGAGTTTACTAATTTCAAAAACTCATTTTCAACAAATTTAGAAAATAATCGTGGTTTATCAGAAATCATAAATGCAATCAAGTCTAATATTCAAAAACTTCCTCATATTGGAATTATTATACCTAAAACTTGGAAAAATGTACGTGAGATATTGAATAGTGATAATAGAAATTATATCAGTTTAGATGAATTTTTAACTATCTGTGATAAAAATGGTTTAACTGGAAAGAGAGATCAACTTTTTTTCAGTCAATTTTTACAAGATCTTGGTGTTATTATCCATTTTCAAGAAGACTCTATATTAAGTGAGTTTGTTATTTTAAATCCTATATGGTGTATTAATACTATGTATAAAGTTCTTGATCATAAGTATTTATTAGCAAACAAAGGACACTTTGCATTTGCCGAACTTAAAGAGATTTGGAGTGAACCTAAATTACATAATAAATATCTTGAGTTGTTGCAATTGATGAAGAATTTTATGTTGTGTTATGAAATTCCTTCTTCTGATAAAAAATATATTGTACCTCAGTTATTAAGTAGGGAACAACCAGATTATAATTGGAATTATCAAGATAATTTACAGTTGAAATATTCTTATGAGTTTATGCCAAAAGGGATCATAACTCAATTTATAATCAGTATGCATAACTACATAGTGAATCAAGCATTAGTATGGCGAGAAGGAGTAGTCTTAGAGAGTGAAGGAAATAGGGCTGAGATCATAGAAGAACAGGGCAAGGGAGAATTGTCAATCAAAGTGTCTGGGCATGGTAGGAAAGAATTATATACAGAAGTTATATTTATTTTAGATGAAATACATAACAGTTATTCCAGATTGAAATATAATAAACTTTTACCTTGTAAATGTGTTGTATGTTTGAAATCTAAATCACCAACTTTTTATAAATATGATGATTTGATGAGATTTAGAGAAAATTATAAAGAATTACAATGTCCTAAATCTTATGAAATGGTTAGAGTATATGATTTGATTGATGATTTGTCTCGTATTGAAAAAACAATTCTAAAAGCAACCAATGATCAATCAAAAAATATAATGTACAATGAATTGTATTTAAATGTTAATCAGAAAGAGAAATTATCAGTTTTCCCAGAAAATTATACTGAAGTTCATAGTAAGCGATCCTCTAATTATATGACACTTTCAGAAAATGGAGCAAATACATTTGTTTCATATGGTATAAAAAAAGGCATAGGCTGGATAACAAAAGAGAATAGATATAAACTTCAGTCAATATTTACAGAGATTATTGACAATACAATAGAAGAATACAGCAGAGCAAATCCCGTGGCCGATTTCGATGATAAGCTCTTGTTCTATCAGTCAAAGATATTTTTGGTAGAACTTTTAAAACATCGTTTTTTCTGTAAAGCAGGTTATAAAACAAATGAAATAATTTTGTCTGAATTAAAAAATAACGACAAAATCAAAGTACCTGAAAAAGAGCAGATTCACGATTTTTTTAACATTTTTGAAAAAAATATCGAAGCAGATGAGGAACTAAAAAAACTCGCTTTTGGGGAAAACTATCAAGAAGAAATATTTACAATTTCAGATAATGTTTTTGATCTGTTCAATCTTTCAAAAGCAATAAAAGTAGATACTTCAGAAATTAAAAAAGATACGAAGATAATTATTGATAAATTAGATGATGCTATTGCAGGGTCAGATAATTCTTATCCCAAAGAACTTACGGCATTGGTACGCATTCCCAAAAAAGATATTGTGGGCAGAGAAATAGATTTGCAAAATCTGCGTGAATCACTTATGCAAAACCACGATACGGCTCTTATTAATGGGATGGGTGGAATTGGTAAAACAACTTTAGCGGCTGTCTACCTGACAGAGTTTTATGATGAATATGACCATATAGTATTGCTGACAATAGAGAACAGTTTGGAAGAAGCAATAATTGCAAATACATCACTTATAAAGAATTTAAAAATAGCAGAGGAAGAACTGAGCGAACCGTTAATTAGCTGCTTGAATAAATTGCGTACTTTACAAAGTAAAAAACCTAAACTCCTTATAATAGATAACGCTCATGAAAGTCTGGCAGAACATTTTGACATGCTGCCTAAAGCACCAGAATGGCACCTTCTGGTAACATCGCGGGAACGTATCGAGAATTTCAAAATAATAGATTTGGATTTTCTTCCTGAAGATGAAGCAATAGAATTATTTAACAAATATCATAGTAGTTTTTCTACTAAAGAAATACGGTCTATTGTTAAGGGAGTGGAGCTTCACACACTTACCATTGAAATACTGGCAAAGTCGGCACACAGAAATCACTGGAAATATGAAACAGTTAGAAGTGCCTTCACGAAAGATGCCAAAGCGGGGATTAAAGTAAAACATAATGTTAATAAAATTGCTAAAATTGATCGCATCAAATCATATATAACGAGTATTTTTGATATTAGCGGGCTTAGCGAGCAGGAAGTTTATCTGTTAAAACAGTTCAGTGCCCTGCCTAATCAATGGATAGATTTTGAATTCTTATCAAGGTTATTAGATAAGAATAAGCTTGACTGGAGTGATGAATTCGGGGGGATGCTTGAGAATGTTTGCGATCAAGGTTTTGTATTAAAGGATAATAAAACCGACAGTTACAAAATGCACCCGGTGCTGGTTGAGGCACTTATTTTTAGGCTGGATATTACAATAGATGATTTGAAGCTTCTTTCCAAAAGTGTTGCAGGACTACTTAGTTATGAACAATCAAATGATAATCCAATAGATAAATTTCGTTTCATTCCTTTTGGTGAGGCTCTTTTAAAGCAACTCAGGGGTGACCATACTGATATAACAGCAAGTCTACAGTCCAATTTAGCTATGGTATATATAGAGTTGGGTCAATTTGAAAAAGCAAGAGAGTTGTTAGAACAAGCTTTGCAAACAAATATTGAAAAACACGGTGAAAAACATTCTTCTGTAGCAACAAGTCAGTCCAATTTAGCGATGATATATAAGGATTTGGGTGAATTTGAAAAAGCAAGAGAGTTATTAGAACAAGCTTTACGTACAGGAATAGAAATATCCGGTGAAAAACATCCTTCTGTAGCAATAGATAAATTCAATTTGGCTTTAATATATCAAGAATTGTGTCATTTAGAAAAAGCAAGGGATCTTTTAGAACAAGCCTTACATCTTGATATCGAAAATTATGGTGACAAGCATCCTACTGTTGCGATACGTCAGTCCAATTTAGCGCTGGTATATAGAGATTTGGGTGAATATGAAAAAGCAAGAGAGTTGTTAGAATTAGCTCTGCAAACAAGTTTTGAAAACTTCGGTGACAAACATCCTTCTATGGCATCAAGTCAGTCCAATTTAGCTTTGGTATATAAAGATTTGGGTGAATATGAAAAAGCAAGAGAGTTGTTAGAACAAGTTTTGCAGACAGATATTAAAAACTACGGTGACAGACATCCCGCTGTCGCAATACGTCAGTCCAATTTAGCTTTGTTATATCAAGCTTTGGGTCAACTTGAAAAAGCGAGGGAACTGTGGAAAAGAGCTTATGATATTCTTCTCAGTGTTTTTGGTGAGAAACATCCACATACTCAAACAGTTAAGAAATTTCTACAAGAGATTTCTTTTAGATAATCCAGATAACATATTCAAATTTAGAGTATTAAGAGTTGCTTTCGTCTATATTAATTATCTACTATGCCGCAGTTCCAAAATTGTCCACGATAGCCCGCATTATTATAATCCAATGTTACACAAGTAGTTATAGTGGCAATGCTTTCGATTCCCCTCTCAAACATTTTAAGAAAAAAATGACAAAAATCTAAGAGATTAAATTGGAAATCAAATAAATTATTCTTGATTTCAAAATTCACTATATCAATTATACTTAAGCCGCAGTTCTAAAATAGTCCACGATGGCCCGCCATTTTAAATGGCTTGACCTGACGGCATTTTGATGATGCTATTTTTTTTAAATAAATCCAACTATGTTGGTTCGATATGTATCCCAACTAGCCCGCATTTTTTAATTCGTTACCTACTAATACCTTACAATTGCATACCTATCTAACTTTCGAACTTTTTCCACCGATTTGAAAAAATTGGTTTAATTGCCTGATATTTCCTTTCTTGTAAATCTATCGAATCATTGTATCTTAGTGACATGAGAATAACCCATCCAAAGTGTGGTCCACCTGGAGGGAATAACACTCTCAACATAGCAGATGTCACTTACTTCATTGCTCGTATCTTTGTGGGAAGTTCTCTCCTGTGTTTGGAACGACGGGACTATGAATTGAGTTTGAAGAGATGAAAACAATATTTTCGCGAACAGCCATGCTGTTTCTGCTTGCAATCACAATTGTTTGCCCCGTTACCCGCAGCCAACCTGCAGAAAGCAGCAAAGTATGGTACGGACCCAGCTTAGGGAGCACCGATATGCTGCAGTTATTCACCAACCCTGCCCAGTGGGATTCTGCCAGATCAAGAATTGATGTCTTTCAGTTTCTTACTCACCATGTTAACTCATGGCCTTGCATGGGTGGCTTGTGCAACTCAAACACCCTTGCCAATCTTGCTCAAGTTCAGGCGTTCAAAAAATTAGATGACTGGGGAATTGATATTTGCATTGAGGGAGCAGGGATCTTACCGCAAACGCCATTAGGAACACCTGTGGATTGTATTTTAGAGAGGCAAATTGCCGCACAAAATGCTTTCAACTGGACAGTGGATGCAATTATCAATGTTCAGGATAATGGGGGAACAGTCCGCTATGTAGCTATAGATGAACCAATCAGAAGATGGTATTCTCCCATCTACCCTCCTTTAGATGGCCCTGAATGTAAAACTGAAAGTTTAGCTGAAATTGCTGCTATGGTTGCGGACTTTATCACCCGGATGAATAATGCAGCTCCCTCCATCATTGTTGGACAAATTATTCTCTATCCCGAGATGGATGTTGAAGGAATTAAAACATATGTGGCAGAGTTGGAAAACCTGGGTATTAATCTTCCATTCATACATCTGGATATACATGGACTCAGGATTATCGACTATGCGGGACCAATCTATGGCAGGGTAACCCTCGCCCAACTAAAGGCAGACCTGCTGGAACTGGAGACCTTTCTTCATGCCCATAACATATCCTTTGCCCCCATCTTGATTGATCTTTCGTTCACTACTCAACTTTTTCTGTATGGACAGTATACTGATGAAGTCTATTATGAGGGCGCGATTGATTGGATTAACGAGGTTAATTCAGCAATTGGACAGCCAGATCATCTTATCTTTGAGAGCTGGGCAATGCCACAGTATTCAGACACCAACCTTATAAGTGTGATTACACCTATTAACCTTCCAGAAAATGACACTTCTATTTTCAGCCATACCCGCCTAATCAATGAGGGGTTGGCAATTTTTAATCCTTCTCCATCAAATTGTTGCAATTCGCCAGGCGACAGTAACAATGATGCTGATGTTGATATTTCAGACCTGACTTACTTCGTTGCCTATATGTTTACTGGTGGTCCTGCTCCTGTCTGTGAAGAAGAATTTGACATTGATGGTAACTGTACATTAGGTATATCAGATTTGACTTATTTTGTAGATTATATGTTTAATAGTGGTCCCAATCCTGTTGATTGTCATATATGTCCGTAAATTATTAAAATATTCAAGTACTAACTCATAAACAAGCGCACATTCGTCTAATGAATTCACTTAGAGAAGCTCAGATTCTCTGACAATAAGAAACGGATTGATAAGTTTTTTCAGGAGTATGCTGATAACTTTCTTAAAATGTTTTATCCTAAATTGAAACATCTATCTCAGATTTCACGCGATACAATTGAATCATACCAAAACATTAGATAGCTCTCTATCGAGTTAAAACTGCATTCGATGGTGTCAAACCTGACCACACTCTAAAAAACGCTTACCCTTCTGGAACTTGACCAAAGATAGGGAGTGGAACATGGAACAAAAAACTATCTCTTAAACTGAACCGATTTATGGGGGGAATGTTACAACTGCTCAGGCCGCTTTTGTCTGTGACCTTCGGGCATTAGCCACCTAACTTGTCTTGCTACATTCAACTCCGGATCCGTAGCATAATTTGCTACAAGAACATTGTATTATCGACTATAGCCCCACGGTCGAAGAAAGAACATCTTTCCAAATAATCGGAATGATGTTTCAAACGAAAACAAGTAGCACTAAAGCAGTTTAGTTAAGAGCAAACCAGACGAACCGACAGATTCCGTACATGTCTAAACCACATAATGGAGCTATTTAGAGTGACAAGGAAATTACAACGAATTTTCGGTATCTGGTCTTGGGCAATCTGGTGCCTTCTGATAATGATCGTTTTAGTGGGTGAAGTAGGTCTTGCCCAGATCGTTCCACCAAATAAGGGTGGTACCTTTTCAACTCTGGGACTGCCGCCAGTTTACAAAGGATTTCTTGGGGGAGAATTACAATGGTATCGTTCGACCGACTCGAGTGATCCAACGATACTTGCTATAGGTGGTGTCTTCAGGAACATCAGTAGTCCCATCCAGGGTTTAACCGCGATTGGACTTAGGGGTTACTTTGGAATACGATCCAAAGCGTTGGACGGTGGTGTCCGAGCTGAAATATCGATACCAACTTTTGATTTTGGTGTTGGCATTGATTACAATATTCCCGATGATGATTTTAATTTCATGCTAAGGCTGGACATTCCCATCAGGCGATCAGGCATTTTTGGTCGTGGTTCAACTGTTTCAATAAATTGGATACCGTCTCGAGGTCAGTCAATTGGAGTTGGTGTAACGGTTCCTATGTGGGGATCCAAATTGGGAAAGACGCGCCCGCAAAATGACAATGTTCAACTCAAAGTGCTCCCAAATTCTGTACGTCTGGTGTTGGCAAATCCTGAACTAAAATTATCTGAAGCAATTTCCGATGTGCAAGAGAGAGCGATGTGGATTACCCGAATGAGTCAGCCATTTGTAGATCAAGGCGGTAAGACAGCAGTCGTTATGGAATCAGATCTCTCAGATCTAAAAAAGCATATTGGCAGTACGGATATAAGATTCCCTAAGGGGCTCAGCTTGAACGAAGAAATTCGTGTTTATCACGAGAGCTTGGATCATGCTTTCAGTTTAGCAGGTTCTTCCCATCTCTATTTCGGCAAAGAAGGGGATGATTTCGGACGACGCCTGAGTGCAAAAGCTCGTGCGCTCCTGCTGGATGAAGTTATCTTACCGTACAACAACCTGCTTGGTCAACGTAAAAAGAATGACAAATTAAGCGGGCTGATCGCCGTGGCTCGAACCGAATTTGCTCGTTGGTTACTCTCACAGACTGATATTAGTATCTTACAAGCTCGTCGGGTGTATTGGGTTTTTCAGAGTCTTTGTGATATAATGGAAGAAAATCGTAGTGAACTTAGAAAGCGTTGGAGAGATTCAAGATTCGTATGGCTTCCATTGCAGTTCGCATTGAAACCTGAGCAACATGATAAGCAATCGGAGATCAACGAGATAATCCAACGAGCAACAAAACAATCCTTTTCGGCTGATAACAGGGTTTGGTATGTTATCAACGAGCAATTTCAGTGGGAGTTGGCTCGTTCTGTACGTCTTGCAGAGGATTATCACGTCTTGTGGGTACACGATATTGCCGGAGTTAATGATAATGGTAAACCGGATAAAATCGCTTTTCGCCACACTTTAAATTATTTAGAGGTTCTGGCAGAGCGAGTCGAGGCTTATGACCAGACTGGCAAATTACCGGCGTACTTCATATTTCTTGACCAGCATTATTTTGAAATTAACAAAGCCAGGCGATGGCTTCGTATTCTTCAAGAACCTCTTACAAAAACGATTAATTTGCCCTCCGAATATGAAGAATGGTCAATACAACTTAAAAAAGCACAGGACAGACTTCGCATGGCTGTTGACAGTTCAACACTTCTGGCAATTGAAAAATCACAGTATGGTGAGAAGTGGTTGAATGATCGGATAAGGGTCAATGTCAACATAACCTATCCAGCAGACCCGTCTTTTTATAGCTTCCATGTAGTGGGAGTGTTTCCCGTTACCGACAATTATATGCGAGATCATAGAAAACTTGCTTTTTATGATTTAACAGAAGAAGATCCATACCGTGGGATGGCTCTTTTTACAGGGATGGGTATAGGTGAGCATTATGTTGGAACAAACTGGGAGGATCGAGCGATTATAATTCAGGGACCAGCTGCTCTGGCGATCAAGGAGGCCGGTCGCAAAGTACTGCTTACAAATGGTATGACCGAGGATGAAATTCCGTTTCCATTACGTCCGTTACCATATTCAGCAGACTACCAAAGCAAGATAAAAGCTGAGCATGATAAGACAACACCATCGTGGATTCCTAACTGGGGCGAGGTAGTACAACTGCACAACGGCACAGGATTTCAACACAAGAAGGCGACTATAGGCAAGGCGATATTGTACAGTTTGATGCCCGAAGGATCAGTCTTGACTGTACCGAGTTCTCTTTGGCAAAGCTATATTTATGCATCATTATTAGCAGGTAGTTCTCTACGTGGTTGCCGGGTGCTGATAATCAACCCGACTAACAAATCGTCGCCTAGCTCCAGTACTCTCACAATGGCTCGTGCTCATGGATTGATGAGCAGGCTCGTTGAATTTTCCAATATCATGCACTCCGAGTTAGAATCTATAGATGGATTACTTAAGGTTGGTTTGTATAACCCTCAGCAGGGGGTAGCAGATATAGCCGGCCGGGTTAAACATGTTGCGGATCCAAAGGCTCCATGGATGAACCGTCTCTGGCCACTTAGTCCGGAAGTACTTGCTGTTGCCTCCAATATCTCTGCGTTGCTTGATTCCATTGGCTATTCAGTTTCGTACTTGGGCAATGACAGCAGTGATATCAAACCGAAATTGCATCTTAAAGCGAACTTTATGGCGTCATCGATTGCCTGGGAAAAAATTTGCAGCCACCCTGGTCTGGCAGATCTATTCAAGAGATATATTGCTTACCTCGCTAAGCAAAGCACAGGTGGGGTCTCCGGTGATCGTACGCCAGATGTTCAGGATGTACCCGAAGATCTACTGGAAGCGTGGCGTCAATTAGTGGAGGACATACTTGAAGATACTTCGCCTCAGGATCGTGAGCGTCTCATTTTTTTCCTTACCGTTGGCAGTATTAACTTAGACTACCGGAGTATGTTGCTAGATGGTGAAGTAATGATTCTATTGGGCGGTTGGCTAAGTACAATCGGTTTTTTTGATTTCATAATTTTGCCCAGGCTTTGCACCTGGATAGAAACTACGGAGGAACTGGATCAATATATCACTCCACCGGGAGCAATAAAGAGAAAATTTGCGGATTTTATTAAGCTTCTGCTATGATGACTGGTGCCTTATATCCACATTTATGGTGGCGAATGATATTGATGCAGGTTGAATTAATAAATGAAATACAGAGTCCGCACGATGCAACGAGAGATCTAATATTATGCACAAGTTCAATCAAATGAGATATATCAGATATACGCTATTAGTTGTCATGGCGACTGCTACTATCGGTAGTCTATGTGCCTGCGGAACTTATACGAATTACGAAGACCCTTATGGTCCGTTATACTGGCATGTTTCAACAGAGTCACCCACATATCACGGGCAGGAAATTGTAGTAATCTCTTACAATATTCATCTTGGCGAGAAATTAGACCTGGTCATTCATGAGTTGGGAGAGGATTCAATCTGGCTTTTGGCTGATATAGTACTACTTCAGGAAGCGGATTTGCCGGGAGTCGAGAAGATTGCCCGGAGTCGCAGGCTTAATTATGTTTACTACCCATCGGCGGTACATTCCAAACGGAAGTCTGCTTTTGGCAATGCTATACTCTCACCGTGGCCGCTTAATGAGCCGACTAAAATTGTGCTTCCCCATCTCGATTTTCTTAGGCGACAAAATCGCATAGGCACTGCCGCCACCGTTGTAATCGGTGAACGAGAAATTCGGGTTATCTCGGCACACACTGAAATGTATCGCATGGGGTTTCGGTCTCGCCTCGATCAGATTGATTCGCTGGCATCAGCAATCGACACCAACTTTGAACATGTTGTCGTGGGAGGAGATTTCAATACTGTGCTACACCAGGTACTGGAAAGGTTCGATAGCTCTTTTGAGAGAATTGGCTTGATACGCGCTTCTGAAGGTGTGGAATCGACTTCCGATGTCGGACCGTTAGGAATTATAAGATTGCACCTTGATCATATTTACACAAGAGGGTTCATGATTACGGGCAGCGGGGTTCTGACCGGTACCAAGGCGAGCGACCATCATCCGGTTTGGATAACGGGACGATTCGCCGGATGGCAGTAAATGCTGCGATTACAATTTCCAGTTTACTATCACCTTGGCAATAAGGCAGGAAGTGAGAATCAGGAATATGTTGAGAGTCATCAGAAGAGCTTAGTGGCTTCTTCAGTACACGTCACGCCTATTTTACCCAGTGCAGAACGTTCCTTATTACGCTCCATCGAGGCAAATGCACTTCCGTACTCTTCCCTAAAATCCAGTGTTCATATAGCAGTTCATCAGTCGGACTGGCTTGAACGACTTTGATCCATTGGCTCACGAAGTCAGCTAACCTGGTGTTATTGTATGATACTGCGTAGCCGATTGGTACGCGGTAAAGGGGGCGTATCGGTACGACACTGAAATTCGGATAAAGCAGTGTCCAAGCAGAACCGCTCTCTGCACTCCAAATCATTCCATCAACCTCTTTATATCTGGACTCACAGTATTCTCGGAGCGAAGAAACCTCTACGAAAACTGCTCCGGGCAAGAGATTCGCTACGATCCTGCCTGCATCTTTGGAGTTTGTGAGTGCAAGTCGGATACCCTGAAAGTCTCCCTCTGATAGCCGCCGGATGAATTCATCGCGCCTATGATCCTGAATCACTATGGCGGCGGTTGTCTGCCCGTAAGGCTCAGAGAAGGTTATTTGGGTCAGACGAGGCGGTGGCATAACAATACCTGACATTGCAATATCGAAATCCCCACGGTTTAGTTGTTCAACAAGAGTGGATAACTCAAATGGTACAAATTCCAACTGACATGCCATCTGTTGAGCCAACAAGTGAGCCATGTCGATGTCATAACCGACCAGTTTGTCAGATGCATTGAAGAAGCTCATTGGCAGATTGTCCGGGTTGTAGCCAATGCGAATTACGCCATTCTCTGATATGCGTTGCATGGCTGAAACCTCAAGAGCAGGAAAGTCCGAAGGCAAAGATCGATGAATTACAGCCTGTGATGAATGTATAGCCGAGTGCATGTTCCGAACAGTCTGATCCTTGTTGTACTCCTCAGAAAGTGTGCCGGACAAATATGCTTTTGTACAAATCGTTGCTACGGCTATAAATACAATGATGAAAACAAATGAGAAAATCAGCTTGCGCCATTGGAAAATCAGTTTGCCAGACAGGGCTGCGGTCGTCAGCACCGTTACAAACAGCAGATGGATCGCCCCCAGGAAATTTCCCATCCGATCTACGAGAATGCCTGAGGCAAGATACAGTTGAAACATGTCAGCAGGAAGTCGGAGCATATCCAGTAGAAAAGGTATGGTGACATGAGGACTACCGAACAAGCTGAACATTCCGGCGGCGAGAAAAGAAGGATACTGACTTATCGATATGGGAATGTCAACAAATCAGGAGGCAAACACGCCTATCGGAGTTAATCTTACGAGATAATGATTGATACGAGCTAGAGCTTTTGACAGAAAGTCGAGTTGTTCCAGAGCAGGTTTCTTGGTTTCCATAGTCATAATGGCAGTCCCGATTGCAATACAAAACAGGACCACGGCGGGTACGATGTTATTAGCCAATGAATAGAAAGGGTTAGAGGGAATGAATAATTGGAGGAAGTCAATCTGGCTTGATTCTGCGAGAGTGCTTGAACTGAAGAAAGAAGCTGTTTCTTTATCCGGCAGGCACAAGGGCAGGAACACAACAACTGCAAACGTTATGATGACCGAGGTTAACAGGGAACCACAGACATAGAGGACAAATCGCAGAGCGACTTTAGGCGACAGTTTTCCAATATTAGCGATGATAGCAATAGCGATATAGGGAAGCACCGTCATTTGAAGCAGTCCCACGCAGGCGTCACCAACAACTGACAACAGGGCGGTATACTCACCAAAGAACAAGCCACAGGCAAGTCCCATGACGGCACCTATTAGAATCCATGCTGAGAGGCTCATACCCATCAGTCGCTACAATTCCGAGTTTCTTCGGGATACCGCATTACATAAAGCCTGAAATGGTGATTCATTTTCATACTACAGCTCCACTGGCTCATTAGAATGTCGACGCGACATCCAATATCCATCGTTGGCAAAAATCCCCGGACCTAATCCAAAGCATACAACTGTTATAATAAATACGAATCTTGATATGTGAAGACTATGTAACACAGACAACCTTTTGATTATTTATACTGTATGCCAGAAGTCAGACTATCGGTCAAATCTTTGTGAATTTCCAATGACTATCTGGCTCCACGTTTGTATATAAATGATAACGGGTTGGAGATATGACTGGATGTCGTAGAAATTATGTAAGTGATGTCATAAAAATTGCGACAGATTTCATTGTAAGTGTAACTGCGTCGCTATCAATCACTTTGAAGAACACCTAAGAGTATTTTCCTGAGCTGTTTTCACAATTAGTTGCTCAAATTAGGATACAATTCGTATGTTGAAAAGAACTGGACAAAGGTGAGCATGTATATCTTTTCTTCTATATGGCGTACCTCAGTGAGAAGAGTTTCTTGTGTTTTGTAACAAATATAAAATAGAGACCAATAGCGAATTTAAAACGAAACAACCATGCTCTATCCATGAGACGAACATTCAAGAGATTTTGTAACGAGGAAATTTTGAAAACGAATATCAATGTTAGCGATGAAGTTTTAAGAACACTCAAGGCACAGATTACAAATATGCAGGCAAGGGAAGCGAATCTCATTTATATAATGAGCACTGCGAAAGTGGGTTTTTGCTACTTGGATACAAAATTGCGCTATACATATATTAATGATTGGCTTGCTGACATCAATGGGTTACCTGCGGAAAAGCATATCGGACAATCCATACGCAAGTTATTTCCGGACTTGGCAGACTCTATTGAGCCGCAGTTTCAACAGGTCATCGACACAGGTAATCCAATTATCAAAGGGCATGTATATGCCGCAACCCTCGCTCATCCAGGCGAAAAAAGGCTATTCGAACACAATTATTATCCAAATAAACTGCAAGATGGAACGGTTATTGGTGTAAGTTGCTTTATCGAGGACATTACTGAGCGCCATCAGAGTAAAGAGGAACTTTCACAGTATCACAATCACCTGGAAGCATTGGTAGCAGAGCGCACTTCTGAAATTCAAGCACGCAATCTGTCATCTCAAATTGAGCACCAGTTGTTAAATTATATTGTTGCTGCTGAGGATATTGAGCAAGCTCTAAGAATATGCTTAATTGAACTTTCTGAGTTTTTTGAGTACCGGTATGCTGAAATATGGATACCTCAGGAAGACACTAATAATCTCAAAGCTTATTACCAATGGAGTTCAGTAACTAAAGATTTGAAGCAATTTGCTGATTGTAGTGTCGGCCTTACTCTTGAAAAAGGACAAGATGTGGCGGGCAGCGTTTGGAGCACCGGAGATTTGGAGTGGCATTCCAATGAAAACTGGCAGAGTAACTTGGTTATTCCTCGTGACAAGGTGTTTCACCGGTTAGGAATCAAAACAGCTCTGGGCGTGCCATTAAAAACGAATAGTGCTTTAATGGCTGTATTTTGTTTTTATTCACCTAATAAAAAAGAGATGAGCGATGAAAACATTGAACTGATCTCAGCAATCACACTACAGGCGGCTTTGGCCATTGACCGCTTGCACGTCTCAAATACTTTTGAGCATCTTATAGAAGCGGCGCCTGGTGCAATGCTCATTACATTAGAAGATGGCACAATCAAAATGCAAAACAATACCTGCTCCAGACTCTTTGGGTATACCGATTCAGAATTAATCGGAAGTGCTATCGAAGTGCTGGTGCCTGCAAGTTTGCATAAAAAGCATAGAAAGCTCCGTGATAATATTAGAAAACAAACCTTGCCCAGACCTATGGGTTCCGGGCTGCAAATCAAAGGACGGAAGAAAGACGGTTCGGAGATTCCTATTGATGTCAGCTTGAATTTGCAGGAGACGCTGTTCGGAAACCGATACCTTGTGGGAATTTCTGATCTTCGGGAGCATCAGAAGTACATTGATGAATTGAGTGCCTCAAGACAGCGGTTGCGTGATTTGACGAACCACATGACAAAGATAACCGAACGAGAACGAAAATCAATTGCCAGAGATTTGCACGACGATTTGGGACAAGTTCTTACTTCATTGAAAATTGACGTTGCGATTGTAGAGCGTCAAGTACACAACTCAGAAGACACAGACAATTCCGATTCTATTTCAGAAGACCTGGCCGCAATGAGCGAGACTTTGGAAAAAGCCAGCGAAAGGCTGCATGCGTTTGTGAGAAGACTGAGACCTGAAATTTTGGATAATCTTGGTTTGATTGCTGCTCTTGAGTACCAAGCAGAAGAGTTCTTCAAGTCCCACAGGATTAAGTGTGATTTCGTTTGCGCGTTAGACCACATAACCATCAACGACGAGATTGCCATTGCTGTCTACCGGATTGTTCAGGAGTGTTTAACCAATATATCCCGTCACTCTAAAGCAAGCAACTCCACAGTAAAATTGATTCTGAATGACAATACTGTGATTATTGAGGTGAGTGACAACGGAGTTGGCTTAGCTAAGGATGCGCTTACCTCTACAAACAGATTCGGCTTGCTGGGTATAAGAGAAAGGGCTAGCGCCCTCGATGGCAACGTACAAATAGATTCAACTTCTGGCGAAGGATTAACCATACGTATTACAATACCTATAAAATCTTGAGGATAGAATAGTGATCAATATAATAATAACCGACGATCATGCTTTAATAAGAGAAGGTCTAAAAAAACTTATCGAAGGACGGATGGACATGCAGGTAACTGCCGAGTGCTCTTCAGCATTCGAAGTCTTTGACGCCGTTAAGAAAGTGGATTGTGATGTTCTGGTTTTAGATATCAATCTCCCCGATAAAAATGGACTTGATCTTTTGAAAGAGCTTCGGGCAGTACACAAGAACTTGAAAGTTCTTATCCTGAGTATGCATCCTGAGCGAATGTACGCCTTGCGTGCCCTAAAATCAGGGGCTGCGGGATACTTGACAAAATCAACCGCATCAACCGAATTAATCAAAGCAATTGATAGAATTTGGAGGGGTGGTCGATATATTAGTGAAATGGTGGCTGATTGTCTCGCACTTGAACTGGAGTCGCCTCAATTCGAAATTCTGCACGAGAAACTGTCGGATCGTGAGTTCCAGGTGTTACTTTTAATCGGATCTGGGGAGTCTCCTCAGAACATGACGAAGACTCTTTCAGTAAGCCCGAGTACGATTAGTACCTACCGACAAAGAATCCTTCAGAAAATGAACATGTCATCCAATCAAGAACTCATTCGATATTGCATTAAGGGTAAACTTGTAAACTGAACCCATGGGCATTGATCCGCCAGGACCATTCAAGTCCAAAAAAAACTTATTTCCCTTATCGCTCTTGTCAAAACCTTGCCTCCACCAGTTTGAATAATTCTTTAACATCATCCTGAATGCCTTCCTCTGCTCGGCTTTCCTAAGGCTAAATTGCTGAGACCGGTTATGATACGTGATAATTGTAGCAGAATCTGTGACGGCGGATTCATGGCTTGAACTACATCGCCATTTCAATGCGATCTATAAATTCTTGTTATATGATTGAAGAAAATACTAATCAAACGCTTAATGCTTAGGAGTACTTATAAAATGTCAAAATCAATTTTATGGATAATCGGCGGGACAATAGTTCTGATGGCGATGGTTGTAAGCGCGGACACCCTGCTACTCAAAGACGGCAGAGAGTTAACAGGTAAGTATATGAGCGGATCGGTCAGCGTCATTGAGTTTGAAGTTGACGGAGTTATAAACACTTACCCATTGGAGTCGATTATTTCACTGACTTTCCAGAGGTCGGTGCCATCGGTCAGTCCGAAGCCAGCCTCCGCCACTACAGGTCCTCTAACAATCAACGCCGGAACACAGTTGATGGTACGTAATGAATCGAATCTTGTTACCGGGAGAATAAAGAAAGGAGACCGATTTACTACGGCACTTGAGGCTAATCTTGTTGTCGATGGGCAGGTAATTGCCCCTAAGGGAAGCAAGGTGTATGGTCGTGTTGTAGAGGCTAAAGAAGGGAAGAGACTTTCCAAGGCAAAACTTGTCCTTGAAGTAACAGACATCAATATTGATGGTCAAATGTATCCAATCGTGACCGATCAAATCAATTATGATGGCGAACGATCTGGAGCGCTTAAAAAAATTGCTGCTGGAGCCGCCGTTGGAGCCGCTATGGACAAAAATAAAGGTGCCCGTACTGGAGCTAAGATTGGAGTTGCCGCCGCTGTATTGACCCCGGGAAATCAAATTTCTATTCCAGTCAGATCGCTTCTATCATTTAGAATGACTCAACCCCTTCAAGTGAATCAATGACATGCCAAAACGACAGAATATAAGTGAATATATTTATTGGATGACCATTTTTTTTACACAGAGGAAAAAATGAAAATACTGATAGTCGATGACTCAATTTTGGTCCGAAGAAGCTTGATCAAATTATTAGATCGAATCCGTGGCGATCTCCAAATATCCGAAGCTGTTAATGTGCCGGAAAGCATTCGTATGGCGAAGGAGATTCTACCCGACGTGATCATCATTGATATCATGATGCCGGGAGGGTCTGGGTTTGATGTTCTGCAAGTGGTGAAAAAATTTGAGGTGCCACCGATTACCATAATGTTGAGCAAGTACTCCGCTGATAAGTTTAGAAAGGAGGCTGCTAAGGACGGCGCTGACCACTTCTTTGACAAGTCTACGGAATTTGAAAAAGTAGTAGAAATAATAGAAGAACAAATAAATAAGTAATTAAAAAGGAGAATAACAACCATGAACAAACTATTAAAAGGAACTAAAGCTGCTTTGTTGACTGTCTTCATAGTAAGCCTCATTGGGGTGTCGAGCGTAAATGCACAGAAGAAGTGGTTTTATGGTGTCGGTACTGGATTTACATTCATGAATGCCGAAGGAGATCAAGGTCTATATTTCAGTTCAACCGGTACTATTGAATTTGAAGTCGATATGGGTCCAGAAGATTTTAATGACTTTACTCAATCTGCTTTTGGATTGGGCGGTTATGCAACCGATGGCAGTTGGATGATAGCAGGATCGTTTGGTGGTCTTAAACTAGGTGACGATGTCGAAGGTGATTTAACTGATGAAGATGGAGATGGAGATGGAGAATATACAGCTGAAATATTTTTTAAAACTTTTGTTGCTGAAGCTACTGTAGGATACACAGCCTTCCGCTCCGAAGATAGAAACTTCGTCGTTACCCCTTATGTTGGTGGTCGCTTTATGAAACATGATTTTGGTACAAACTTAACTATAACCGAAGGGACCAGCACCATTGAGGTAAAGGAAGATGTTGATAATAAATGGTTTGATGTTCTTATTGGCTCTTCAATGGGATTAGTCATTTCTCCGGGTGTTACTTGGAGCCTTCAAGCTGATGCTGGTTTTGGCGGCTCAGAAGGTACCTACACTTTTAAGACTGGTTTGTCCTGGAACCCATCAAAAAGCTGGACAATTAGTCCCAACTTCAAATACTCTATAATTGAATATGAAAATGAAGAAAAAGGTGATACTGACTGGTACCTTTACGATGTCGATGAATTTGGCGTGGGAATTTCAGTTCTGGTTCTGTTCTAATGACCAGGATAGAGACTGTAATTCACCAATCTGATATACATTGTGTAAGTAGATGAAGCAAAAAAGAATCTCTTTAGGAGTGAGAAAAGATGAAGAAAATACGTTCATTCAAAATATTCATGATGTTGATTGTGGTGCTGGTGATTTCGTCCCAGTTCTCGTGTGGACAGAATTCTATCACACCAGATGAAGTACGATCCATCGCCAAGGAAGCTTATCTCTACGGCTATCCGATGGTGGATGGCTACCGCATCATGCACGATTATTTTGTAAATAGCGAGAGTCCCGAATACAAAGGGGAATGGAATAAGATTCACAACGTCCCGCGGGTTTACACCCCCAAAGACAAAGCCGTGCAAACTCCTAACTCGGATACACCCTACTCCTTTGTAGGTCTGGATCTACGCAGAGAACCAATCGTGCTGACTGTGCCTACTGTAGAGAAAAGTAGATATATTAGTATCCAGCTTATCGATCTGTACACTCATAATTTCGACTATATTGGAAGCCGTGTCACAGGCAATGATGGAGCTAGCTACCTTATTGCCGGACCAAGTTGGAATGGGGAAACTCCCAACGGTATAAAAAAAGTAATCAATTCAGAAACTGATCTAGTACTTGCTATTTATCGCACACAATTGTTTAATCCAAATGATATAGGCAATGTCAAAAAGATTATGAACGGCTACCTGGTACAGCCGCTCTCTGAGTTTCTCGGCCAGCCTGCACCAAAAGCTCAGCCTGCAATAAAGTTCGTTACTCCTCCCACTAAGGAAAATTTGCGAACATCTACCGATGCCTTCAAAGTCATAAACTTCCTGTTGCAATTCTGCCCAACCCATCCCTCAGAAAAAGAGCTCATGGTGAAATTTGCTAAAATTGAAATCGGTGCGGGTAAGACATTCGACATGGATAAGTTCTCGCCCGAATTGAAGAAAGCAATTGGAGATGGAATTGCTGATGCATGGGCTGATTTTAGCAAATTATTGGAACAGGCTAATACAGGTGAAATTTCATCAGGAGATGTCTTCGGAACAAGAGAATCTCTGAAAAACAATTACCTATATCGAATGGGTGCGGCTGTTCTCGGCATTTGGGGAAATTCGATTCAGGAAGCAATATATCCATCATATTATGTAGATTCAGACAGACAAGAACTTGACGGAGCAAATAAATACACTATGCGCTTTGCACCGGGACAGCTACCGCCTGTTCATGCATTTTGGTCACTTACAATGTATGAATTACCAGCGAGTTTGCTTATAGAAAATCCGCTCAACCGTTACCTGCTCAACTCGCCAATGTTGCCGCAATTCAAAAAAGATGACGATGGTGGAATAACATTTTATTTCCAGAATGAGTCTCCTGGAAAAGATAAAGAATCCAACTGGTTACCTTCACCTGAGGGTCCTTTTTCAGTTGTATTAAGACTCTACTGGCCAAAAGAGGAAGCTATGAGTGGGCAATGGAAAGAACCACAAATGCAAAAGATGTAGAACGAGTAGATGACGTTTTGTTGTCTTCCTGAAATACCTACGAAAGGTGAAAAATGAAAAAAGTATATTTAACATTTTGTGTCACAAGCCTACTGATCATAATATTGTTAGTAGGTGGTACAAAGCTAAAAGCGGATGAACAGATAGACTGGGAGTATCAAAAAGCATATCAGCGTGGCATTGAAGCGATGAACTGGGCTTTGCCCGCGGTCAGTATGATCAATCTGCGTAAAGGTAATTTCACTCTTGGTGGTGGTTACAACGTAGTCTATTACATAACCAAAGTACCAACAGCTTTAGCAGAAGCAATCACCCCCAACAATCAGACACCGTATGCGACGATTCATCTAAGTACAAAGAATGGACCAGTAGTGCTTGAAATTCCGCCTGCTTCAAAGCGAACTGCCATTTTTGGAAGTGCCACCGATATCTGGCAGGTCCCGATTGCTGATATTGGCCCGGCTGGTATAGATCAAGGAAGAGGGGGTAAATATCTGTTTTTACCACCAGGTTATGATGGGGAAGTCCCCGAGGGATACTTCACTGTATCTTCGGATTTGTATGATGTCTTTGTTGCATTGCGTCTTATCCCTTTGGAAGATGCCAGCTATGGTGAAGCGGCTGAATATGCGAAAAATATTAATGGCTATCCGTTAAGTCAGGCTGGTAATCCGCCCGCGGGGCAATACATTGACATGGCGGAGAGACATTTACCAACATTACCAGTATATGATTTAAGTTTCTTTGAAGACATCGCTGAACTCCTAAATGATGAGCCACTACTTGAACGTGACAAAGTGATGGGTGGAATGCTTGCTTCAATTGGCATTGAAAAGGGAAAACCTTTTGCACCTCAAGGTAAGGTGAAACGTGCTTTGGAGAAAGCGGCAAAAGATGGCTTTGACTACTTGGAATACACATTTGAAACACCTGGTTACTCTCACGAAATCTATTGGCCTAATCGCCAGTGGTTGAGTATCAAACAACCATCAGAAGAGGGTTTTGTTTATGATGAAGGTGAATTCCTGCTTTTAGACCAAAGAGGTAGCCTGTTTCATTGGATAACATTTATTCCCAGGCATCTCGGTAAAGCGTCAGCGTATTTGTTAGGCATAAACGATGCCAATGGCGAGCTGTTATCCGGTAAACAGAATTACAAACTCAATGTACCTGACAACGTTCCGGCTACAAATTTCTGGTCTGTTATTGCCTATGGAAAAAAGACCAAGTCGTTCATCTACAACGATGCTGACATAGTAGGGCTGTCGTCTTATGATAAATCATTATTAAAAGTGAATGACGATGGATCAATCGATATTTACTTTGGCGAAAAGTATCCTCAAGGGCTAAAATCGAATTGGATACCGACAGCAGGCGACGATTTCTTCTTGTTGTTCCGGTTTTATGGTCCGGAAGAAGCATATTTTGATAAAAGCTTCGTGCTACCGGATATAGAAAGAGAAAATTAAAATTGTTGCTTACTCATTTATTTTGTCTTGCGTCTGTGCTGGCCAAAAGAGGAAGCTATGAGTGGGCAATGGAAAGAACCACAAATGCAAAAGATGTAAATCGAATTGACACCGTTATAGTGTTGTCAAAATTATTTAAAAAGGAACAGAAGATGAATATACGATCAATCAATAATGCAACTACTAAACCAATTGTTGTTAGGAAGGAAAGTATGAAAAAACTATACTCTGTTAGATTGTTAATGGCGATTTTCACAGCATTTATCTTTTTGTTCCAATTATCGTGTTCACAAACTAACAAATCAAATCTAAAGGAAATTGCTCGGGAGGCATTCATTTATGCCTACCCAATGATGGAACAGGTCAAGACAGTAAACGGCATGATGAATTTTATGGGATTGAGATTCAACGCAGTAGCAATGAATCCAAAATTGCCCTGGGACAATGTTGGACAGCCGATCGTGGCACCTAATCTTACGTCTATGACCGGTGGGGTAGCCATTGATCTCTCGAATGGACCGGTGATACTTGAAATACCAGAAGTAAAAGACCGCTATATCGTTTATCAATGCGTCGATGTATTTACACACAATTTCTTTTATATGGGAACACGGGCAAACAATGGAGAAGGAGGACGCTTTGCCTTCTATACCGAAGGACAAGTAGTAACTGATCCCAATGTAAAACCAGTTAAAGTCGAAGGTAATCATGTGATTATTATCAATCGAATTGATATTACAACTGCCGATGAATTAGACCGAGTGAGAGAAATACAAAATTCAATTCATCTTATTGATCCACCCAAATCTAAATTGAATTATCCATCATATAATGAAGAGAATGCTAAATCTCCAAAATTTGTGGAATATCTCAATACACTTCTCTCAAAACCACCTGAAAGTGAAATTGAACTCTTTAAAAGATTTGCGAAAATTGGCATCCTTAGCAAAGTTAGTCTTACGGATAAAGAAAAAACTGAAGTGCAAGCTGGAATTGATGCAGGTTTTGAAGAAATCAAGTTGGGTTCTAACAGCTTACTCATAGGTAACGGTTATATAGGAGCAACTGAGGTTTTTGGAACACGCCAGTTCTTGAAAGGTAATTATATCGGACGGGCAACAGGTGCACACTTCGGACTATGGGGAAACTCAAAAGAAGAAGCCAATTATTTTTTATCCACTGTCGAAGGTGAAGGACAAATTGTTTTCTTAAAAGATGAATTCCCACCACTAAGTGATATAGGCTTTTGGTCAATCACGGCTCATGATGAAAATATGTATGTTCACAAAAATGAATATGATTCCTATGTATTGACCACTGACAAAATGGTCTTTGAGGATGATGGCTCAATTATTTTCAACTTTTCCTCTAAACCGGAGGCTGGTAATTGGCTCTACACACCGGGTAAGAAGATGGGAATAGTGATTCGTGTTTATCAGGCAGATCCTAAAAAAATCGGCTCATATATTCCTCCACCATTTGTTCCAGTTAAATGAGAGAACATTGTTTTGATAATCTATTAAACAAAAATATGTAATAAAAAATTAAATTAATATGGATGTTAATAAAAGGAAAAGAATATGAAACAAACAATACTAAGTCAGATTGTAATTGGTCTGGCTCTTATTTGCCTAACCATACAGCCAGCGGCTGGTCAGGAAGATGACAATACGGGCACCAATCCGGTGAATTTTACCTATGATTTTAGCATGTCGATGGAAATGAATTCGCTTGAAGGTGAAAATTCATTCACAAAAACAATTTTCACATATTCCGTACCTTTGAACCAATCAATATCATTTAGGTATAGAGGATATAAAGTTGATATGAGTTTTGGCAGTGGTCCCTCTGCTTCAACAACAAGTGGTTTTGGTGATATGGACACACGATTGTTATGGGTCCCTAAAGTTACCCAGAAGGGAGCTCTTGCTATTGGTCTTGAGGCTACATTTAGCACCGCTTCTCAACCAATTCTTGGTTCTGGAAAAACAACCCTCGGACCACAGGCTTTCCTTGTATTCTTCAATCCGTTTGGGATAAAAGGTTCTATTCTTGCTCCTGCTTATCAATATACTTTTGATATTGGTGGAGATGATGACCGGTCTGATATAAGCAGGTCCGGTATTGATGTATTCTTTGTAGTAGTTGCTCCAAGCAAGAAAAGATGGGTTAATATTAATGCAACGGCGGTGATTGATCATGAAAATGACGAGGAATATGGAACCATCAAAGCTAATTATGGCCAGTTAATGTTCGGTCCTATTAGCAGTTTTATTAAACCGGGTATAGGCATAGGCAATGATCGTCCTTATGAATGGAATATCGAATTTGGGTTTAAATTTATATGGAATTAGTCAGGCTAAAATCCTGCGAGTTATAGTGATTAAACAAACTTTAAATACAGAGAGTTTGGGTCTTGGGCAATGAATTGGCTTTATCCCGTTAAGTGCCAAGCCCCTTCTTACTCAAAAGAGTAATTGAATCCATCTCTCGAATTTGTTAGGAGATACAAATGATAATTAAATTTATAAAGCTTACTACAATCATTACGATTACCTGCTTTTTTATCGGATGCGGGGGAAGTGTGTCGCTTGTAAATGTGTGGACTGATCCGGGATATCATGGAGACAATTTGGAGAAAATACTGGTAATTGGTATGGCTCCTCGTGAGCAAACCAGGACCGTCTTTGAATATCAACTCAAAAACGAGTTTATTATTAACGGAGTCGATGCCTTAGCATCGCTTGATGGAATGCCAAAGGATGAAGAAATCTCCAAGGAAGCGTTCGAAAAATATTTCACAGGTCTCAATATAGATGCTGTATTGATTACAGGCTTACTTAGGGCAGACACTACTGAAACTTACGTGCCCGGAAGGATGTATTCTGCATCTACAGGATATTATTATCGTGATTATTATGGTTATTATCATTCTCATTGGGGAATGTACCATGAACCGGGGTATTTTAAGGAAACAAGAGAATACTTAATCGAATCAACACTTTACAAAACATCTAATGGTAAAATAATTTGGCGTGGTGTTTCCAAAGCCGTGAATCCTGACAAATTCATGAAGCTCATTGAAGATCTCAGCAAGTCGCTTGTGAAACGTTTGAGTAAAGATGGCTTAATTACCATATTGAAATAGTGGGGATGTGTAACATCCCTACCGGTTATTTATTTATGTATTAAAGATTAACTGCAAATCAGTTATCACAACAGGAATAGATAGCTTTCGGATTTAGTTATAGCGAAGTGGTTTTGAAATTATCAGGCGATTGCTTATCAAATGTCTTGTTAATTAGCAGTCACAATTGATCGGCTACTTATGGAACCATAAATAAAACTGGTTGTCTTCAATACTTATCAAATTGTTCGGCTGTTTCAGAGATGTTGATTAACTTTAACAGGAAAATTTGCAAGGTAAAAAAGATCAAGTCAAAGTATTCACTTCTCAAATACTTAAAATGCTTCTTCCACAGAGATGTAGATACCATCAGTATTTTCTCCGAAACCAAAATCGGCTCGTAAATTGATTCCTTCTTTTTTATTAAAGGCAAATCGAATTCCGGCTCCGTAAGAGTACTCTAAATCCTTAATTTTGAAATCAGAAAACTCATGTGCCACATTCCCCAAGCCAAAAAAGGCGACTGCACCGACATGCCACCACAGGTGGGTACGGTATTCCATTTGACCAGCAATGTAGTTTCTATCTCGAAGACTTCCTGACTTGTGGCCCCTCATTAAATTGGACCCGCCAAGTGCCGGGAGTCTGTAGATAGGAGGAGTTCCGCGAACAATTTCTGTGTAAAATTGAGTTGCTATTAGTTGTTTTTTCTGGGGATTCAGGCTGAAATAGCGTCTTAAGTCCACTTCATACCGATTAAAATCGTAGCTACTTCCCAAGTCTTTGGCAAAAGCCGTAAATTCTATTCGATAGAGGTATCCATTAATGGGATAAAAAATATTATCCCGCGTATCCCATATCCACCCCAGCCCCAAACCGAGAGTATGGGGTGGGTCGTCATTGGATGAGTTCTCCTCCTCAAACGTTAGTTCCACGTGCTGGTAGTCGAAAATAATCCCCAGCTTTCTCCTTTTGTCTTTTGTATTAAATCCCAATAAAGCAGGGACTTGTAATTCTAACTTTGTGCCCCAGATTTTTGCATCAACTTCCGGGTTAAGAGTATCCGGTGTAAAGACAATCTTGTCCTGCAAGAATAACTTTACAGAAGCAAAAATGAAATTTCCAGGAAGATAAACATCTGAAGATATACCTGCTCTATACTGTTTGCTGGTAGAATAGTAGGCAGACAAACCTAATTTTGACGGTCTCAGGTTCTTATCCTCTGAGGTATAGAATGTGATAACCCCTCCGGCTCCAAAGGCCAATTCGATCTCCGGATTGTAGAAGGCGTATGGGTAGATATTGACACTGGTGTTATGAGACTTCAACAATTCAACGCTTACAATTGAACTTGCTGTATCCTCAGTCGATCTATTTGAGCCAGCGAAGCATGTTACGCCAGTCACGATAGTACTAATAATAATTAGACATTGTTTCAAAAGCAGGTAACTATTTGAACCACTGCCCAAAAGGCTAAGTATCAATCGTAGCATAATTTTACTCCTTGAACTATTCTTCTTTGTAAGTTGGTTTACAAAGCGATCGACTTGTAATGTTCCGAAACAGGCAATACAATATCATATTTCGAATATCATTTATCAGAAAGCAAAAACCAGTCCGCCGGAAATTGCACCTTGGAAGAACATAGTGTTATTAATCGATCTAAAAGTACCGCCATTATTGCCAAGCCAATACACATCCGAAGGAAGTGAAGTCAGGTAGCTAGTTAATTTGATTTGGGTACCAATAGATTCAGAAAACATTTTAGTCACTCCGGCACCGAAAGTGAAAGATAACTCTGTTTCTTTCAGATCCCCGTCTTCCGCTTTAAAAATTGTTGCACCAATTCCAAAATTGAGGTGTGGATCCCAACTGGAACTACTGCCGAATTTGTATAGTATGCCAACATGGAAATAGGTCACATTGATTTCACCAAGGATCAGTTTGTCGCCATCCACTTCATATTTCTCCAATATCGAATCAGGGATTTCAGATATATTAGCAGGCTTGAACCGCAAGTCTGATCTCTGGAAGTTAATCGATACCCCATACATAATTGTGTTTTCCACATTAAGAGGAGTTCTTCTATGATAATAGAAACTACCTCCGAATTGAGGACCGGAAGCGATGTCCAAATCGTCCAGGAATGAGTTGCTACTGTACCCGGAGTTGACAAACGAACCACCAACTCGGTATCCACTGGATAATCTGATTTCATACTGTGCCTGGACTTCCGAGCTATTCGCCAAAGTCAGGATTAAAAATGTTAATATAACGGCAGCATTTCGAAGCATTTGACTCTTCCTTCTACGTGGTTATAATTTACACAATTTTAATGTTCTCGATTTGATATGATTACTCCCGCCGCCATCGACTTCATCTTCTTGTAAATAGAAATGCGGCAATGGATATTTCAGAATTATAATCATCATGTTCATCTCTCGTTTTCTTTGTTTACTTCTTGGCTGCACTGTGCCTATAAAATCGGTTTGGTATAAGTAGGACTATTAAATTCATTATTGTTTCAACAGATGTTTTATTATTAAAACTTTTGATCATACACTGTCCAATTAAGTGTTGTTACTTTTTGTTATCTGATTAGAAATTTAGCACTTTCACCTATGTCGGCGATGTCGCCGAAGCCATGAATCTACTGTCACAGATTCTGCTACAATCTGCTATTTCGCTGATTGGACAAGAAATCTTTTGTTATTTTCCCTACAGGTTTTTCCTGACACAAAATCTAACGTGGTCTGGACATGTCCCATAGAATTCTCTGCCGGTGAGTACTTACTGGGGTGAAGGTTATTAAGAGCATCCCAAACTGTTTAGGCCAGCTAACTTGTTAGAATAACAGTCAGCCTTAGAACCGTAGTAAAATCTGCTACGGAAACATTGTTGTATCGGCTACAGCACCGTCCAGGTGAAAGTGTTTATTCCAATTAGAAAGAACATGTATCAGACGAAAGATTAGAAACATGATAGGAATTATTCTATGAGCAAACCTAACGAAATTACCCCCTGATTCATTATTTATAATTCAGAAGAGGCTATAGGTAACTTTGATTATGAACAGGGAAAATTGGCATGTCTTCATCTGGAATTCCTTTTGTATTATATCAGCGGAAAATCGGGTATAGTGCAGACCCGGCAGCCAGTGTCCTTGCGTTTAAATGAATTATTAGGGGAGCATCAAATATGAGGAAATATACTTGTTAATCGCCAATATTTTTATTGAAATTTCTCAAGACTTCCCGATCACGAAATAAGAAAGTAGTCCAACCTGACATCAACAAAGAATTCCTGGAGGAAAGAAGTTGTTCTGCTCAAGTTCTGAGGATGAAGTAGCTTTGTGTTTATAGGAAATCGTATACAAACTATTATGAGTCTTGTAAGGAGAGCCAAATGAAGAAACACAGCTGTAGTATACAGAATATACAGTGAAAGAGGAAAGGTTAAAGCAATATGTTGAATTCGAAAATTCAATTGCTTCTTCTTTGGTTTAAAAGAAGTATTCAAGTGGGAATATTTTTTCTGGCAATGGCAGTCAATCCTTGCTGCGTTTCTGCCGAGGAATATTTGTCTGCTGAAGAGGTCGGAGCTATCGGAACTGCTTCGCTGGTGACTCTATTTTTAGGAAATCACGTGAGAAAGTTTGACAGCTGCAAGAGCTCGCTAATAATCAACCCATTCCCCTTGGAAAATACTATTCAATCATGGTTGGGAGGCAAATACTACGTTGGAAAGTCGAATTTCTTCGATAGCCATCTCGGCTCGGCAGTCACACCGGTTGGAGCAGGTGTCGTCCTAACGATGGTCAATATAACCTATCCACGTAGCACTACTTCAAAAGGTGTTCTACAAGATCTATTCCTATTCACATCAGGCTTGGCAGCGACTGTAGGTGTCACTATTCTCACAAAAGGTTTTGTTGCACGTCCGCGCCCGTATGTTAGGAATGATTTGAACTTTGAGTACAAGCGCTACACTGGAGACTTTCGAGCCAAGAACAGTTCATTCTTTTCAGGCCACACATCCAGCGCCTTTTTTGCCGTCACTTTCCTCAATCTGCGAGTACGAGAAACGATGCGTCTGAAAATGTCACGTAGTGAATATCATGATTGGCGATGGGCTTCCCCTGTTCTGCTGTACAGTTGGGCCTCAATAGTTGGCTGGAGCCGGATTCACGCTTATCGTCATTACCTCTCGGATGTTGTAGTTGGTGCAGTGGCAGGATGGTTGTTAGCAGAGTTGTTCTACTCGTTTAGTGATGATTTAGAAAATAATGATTCAAACGGTCTAAAAACTTTACAGACATTATTCAGGATCTCGATTCCGATCTAAGTTGAAAATAGATTCAGAGGACCTGAAATAATAAAACAACAAAAAGCTATTGCCAGCGCACAAACTGTGCCTTAAATGTCAATACATTGATACGTATCCCAAGTAGCCCGCATTGATAAAACCTGTTGTTACACAGGTAGTTATAGTGATGGTTAGTTCGATTTTCCCCTCTTCCATGATTCCATAAATAGCTGCATTACAATTAGTTATAATGATGTTAGGTTCGGTGTATCAACCTCCAGAGAAATTGAGTTTCTCTTAATTAAGTAAGAGGTTATGAATGTTAAATTCTCGCTTGTGTCATTTGTTTTGCATATATAACAAATAGTATGTAGTTTTATTCAATTAGTGGTGGTATCTTAATCGCGTTGAAGTAAAAATTATCATAATCGAAGTATATAAACTCAAACAAGGAGACATGTATGGGTGACAAAGGCGGAAAAAAAGACAAGCATAAGAGTGACAAACAGAAAAAAAGCAAAGACACGCAAAAGGAAAAAAAGAAACAAGATAAGCTACCGAAAAAAAATCCTTAATGAACATTTAAAGACAGAGATTGAAACTTGAGGGACAATTTTTCTTTAAGTTAATTATCCTCTTTATAAATTTATTTAAGATTATCTTGTTATCAATAGTAATCAATCTAATAGTGTTAGATTGATTCGGGTGATCATTATAAACACATCATGTTTATATTGATTTTTCATTTATTAAATCCTATAAGGTCAATAATAGTTCTTCATCCGTATTCCCGATCGATTTTATTTTATGTTATTCAAATTGCTGAATAGATAAACAATGAAATTATATTCTTAATTTCAAATTAAGAACATTGACTTGTGGTAATTACAGAAAATTTTTATTTGAAGTAATTTATCAAAATTATACGATTATAACTTTAATGAAATTTGAAGAGCAATAAAAAAAGGAGACTGTTAATAATACAGTCTCCTTCAAATATTATTCCATATTAATAAAAAAATGGATTTTAATTAGATGTCGTTAATACATCTAGCGGTAGCTATTACCACCGTTGCGATTTCCACTATCGTTACGCGGTTTCGCTTCATTTACATTCAATGCCCGTCCGTTCAGGTCCTGACCATTGAGACCACTGATGGCAGCAACTGCTTCTTCTTTTGAAGACATTTCCACAAAAGCGAATCCTTTTGGTCGGCCACTGTCTCTGTCCATAATAACTTTGATTGTTGAAACTTCACCAAAACCCTCAAAGGCTTGACGTAATTGATCTTCAGTCGTTTCAAACGACATGTTTCCTACGTAGATATTCATTCTACACTCCGTTTTAGCTTATCTTGAAGAAACTGAATTTTGTAGATGTCAGATACCTCAAAATAATAGGTATTTTGCGCTTTATTGCGCGGTTTATTCGAGATTAAGCTTTAAAGGTGTGTTGTTAGTTTAAGACAAAACTTCAAAAAAGATAGGACTCAAATAATGATTTCTGTTAAGTATATCGGGTTATACTTGAAAAACCTACGCTTATTTTTAAATAATATTATTATTTTACATTTTAGAAAAAATAAATATTTTAGATTTGAGACAATTACTAGTGCCATATTTGTATCACATTGGAGTCAAAACAGACCAAATCAAATAAAAACAGTTACAACCAAATATAAGACGTAAATTATTGAATTTCATCACGATATAGCGTAATTGTGAGTGAGTATTAACATATTGCAGTAACTTAACTTTATCATATATACTCCGATAATAGTTATACTATGATACATTGGAAAAAAACAAATTACGGATTCCATTTCACCTTCATAAATCCAATGAGATTGGATGAAACTCAGATGTGGAGGAAGAAAATCAAAGAAGCTGTCACTCAACTGAATGACGAATTTCATGTTTTGGTAGATCTCCGTAAATGTGTTTTGCTGCCACCTGAATGTAAACCAATCATTGAAGATGTTGAGTCTTTTTGCAAAGCAAACGGTATGCAGCGTTCCGTGCTCATTTTAGCTACTGATATAGCTGTGATGCAGACAAAGATCGTTGCAAAAAAGACAGGCATTTATGAGTGGGAAAGATATATAAATGCTTCGACTAATCCCGATTGGGAAGAAATAGCTATGAACTGGCTCATCAAGGAAATTGATCCTTATAAAATCACAAACCCATCCGTTTCTAATCCATAGTCTTAATATTATAAAATTATAATTTTAATTACAATTAGAACCCAAGGCTCCGATAAGAGTTTTGCAACTGTTGTTTTCGGCTGTACAAATTGATGATTCCTGCAGTTGATAATTATTTGAAATCATATCACAAAATTGAGGGTCAACCTCCAAGTTATTATTGATATCCTGCTGATTCTCAATTTCATCCGACCAGTCACCACCCGGGTTGCCAAAAATATTGCTGCAAAGAAACTCCGGGAAATTATTGGTGCGAACAAACACCGAACGGCTCTCGGTATTGTAGGCGATGATACAATTCTCAAGGATTGGAGTTGCTTCCGCACTGACAAACAGCGCCGACCCCGCCATTGATGAATTTTTTACAATGGTGCAATTAATAAATTTCGGCTGGGCACTTTTGCACCAGATCGCCCCACCGCTTGCGGTCGCATGGTTCCCGATGAAAACACAGTTCTTTATAGTAGGCGAGGAATTCAGGCAATAGACGGCTCCGCCGTTGCCGATATAGCCGCCCAAAATTGTAAAGCCGTCAACTATAGCGGAATCGGTTTCATTGTTATGAAAGGTAAATCCGCGATGCTGCGAGGTTGAATTTCCTTGACAGTCGATGAATGTTTTACCGGCGCCGTTTTCTGATTTGAGGATGATCGTTTTACCAAGAAAATCAAGATCTGAATTATTATATCCAACATACTCACCGTCGGCAACCAGAATGGTGTCAAGAAAACCGGCTTGATTGATTCCATTTTGAATACTGCTGGCATCGGAGGGGACTCTGATTGTTTTGGCTCTATGTTCGGTTTCGGGGGAGGAGCTGTCATCGGTCAATATTTGAAGCGAGTCGTCACATCCACAGATGACAATAGCAAACAGGCTGATTATGAAGCAGAATTGTTTTAAAAAGTTTTTCATTTTGCACCCGTTATCGAATTTATAATCACAATATAACCTAATATATATACGTTCTCTTCCAAGAGATTATTGAAGGGCAGGTGAAATATGGTTGTCAAGCAATGGAATTGATTGGTTGACTAAAATTGTAGATCGGAGTATCTTTGAAGCGCGTGGTAGGAAAGTTTTAAGAGATAAAGAGATAGGAGCGCAATATACGATGCTTGCGATTGTATTATGGAAAATGTAAATTCGATATATTTCCCTTTAAGATCAAATATTGGTTGGTTTCAATCAGATAAATTGCAGCAATCAATTGTTAACCGTATCAAAATAGCGCTATTAATTTATGATGTTATCATATTTGAAGAAGGAACTTACATAGCTGAATTCACTGAAAATGGAGGGCCAGAATGGTTTTGGCCTCCTGGATTTTTTCCTGTGGATCAAAGATTCATTGATTACGATAGAGATATTAAACCTGGAAATATATCAGTAGGAATATCAATTGCAAATTCTGAGAAATTCACTGAAATTAATTCAGGGAAAACAATTGAAAGATTCAAAATTGATTATTATCAGATATTAAATCAAATTGATCTTAGCAAATATGACTTTATAAGGTATATAAATATCAAAAATAAATCGAATTTTCCAAAAGAGACTCAGAAAATCATAAGAACTTTGAACCATAGAGATAAAACTACACTTAAAGATTCGCACGCAAACACTTTTATGAGAGATAGTTTTATTCAAAATTTGAATCTTGATTTAGTAACTTCTATACTTTTACAAAGTTCTATAATTTTCGATCATAATCATACCAAATTATTAAATAAAAAGAGTATTAGCTCACAACGAGAAATTTCTTCATTCCCAGATGGAAAAGATTTTGCTGCAAAAAGCCTACTTAGTTTTGTAACTCCAAATATTGAAGATTTAACAATAGATCAAATTTTAGATCTTCGGATGGATAAAACTTGGGTTGATTTTCGAGATTTTATAAATAGTATAATCTTAGAGGTAAAATCTGATCCTGATAATCTTTATGATAAGGAAAAGTATTTAAGCTATATAGAATCTTATCTAAAAAATAAAATGTTTGATAAATTAAAAAGAAAACATAAAACAGGTTTATCTTTAACTTTTGACATAGCTTCTGGAATTGTCTCAAATATTCCAGTGGTAGGAGCTATATTAAAAGCAGGAGAAACTGTAAACACAATTGACTCTTATTTGGCAGATAAGAGCAGTTGGTTTGCCTTTCTAATGAAGATAGATAAATATAACTAGAATTAAAAAGAAAGGAAAATAATGATTAATGTTGATACAATTAAAGCCTTAAATGAAATTTTAAAGAAAGCAAATAGGCTTGATCTCGCAGAAGAAATAACTTCGTTAAGAGAAGAATTAGTAACAATCAAAGAGAAAAATATTAAAGTCATAGAAGAAAATAGTAATATTAAGAAACAACTTGAATTAAAATCAAAGATAATTTATGAAAAGGGAATATGCTGGATTATAGAAGATGAAATGAAAAAGGATAAATCCAATACTGCTATATGTCCAATATGCTGGCAAATTGATAAGATAGTACTTAGGATAGAACCACAACTCTACAGCTATGGACCAAACTCAAAACGTCGAGGTATAAATTGTAGAAAAGGTCATGGTGTTAGTGATATAGTGGAATAGCAACTCTTGTTCAATAATCTTACTATATCCCCACCCCTACAACTTCGCTTCCTGCAAAAATTCAGTTTCTTCGGCATCATAGCCCAAAGCTTTGAAATCAATCACACCATCAGTCGCCGTATGACAACGGTTACAAGTAAAGGCGCCTTCCAAACGAACAGCATGGCTCATCTCAAGCAAAGCATCCTGAGGAATCCAACGCGGTTCCACCTGTTTAATATTCTTCGCATCTTCATACGAATCCATGTTCCAACTATCAGCATCCATGAAGGTCATGAATTTATCCATCATGTAATATTTAAACATCCAGCCATACATCATACCCATCATCGGATGTTCCATCTCTTTTGAGGCAGCTTTATCCGGATCACCGGTTGTATAATAGGTTGGAAGATTGTAAGGCAGATACATCCCGCCAAACGGAGTGATGTTTTGCAAATCAATATGCTGACGGCCGTTGAATAATTTCATCGGATAAATTTTTGAGACTCTGCCGTTTTTGGCTATCGGACGCATAACCTCCTCATACCATTTATCATAATCAAAATCTTTAAACTCGGGCCAGATATTAGTCGGTTTATAAAATTTGAACAGATTCTTATTATTGGGATTGTCACCGATTGGGTTGCCCAAAAATGTGCCGTCACCATTCCACCAGGTATAAATTATCCCTTTGCCCGGTTCGGTCTCTTTGTGGGTGTCGGTATAAACATGAATACCCGGATGTTCTTCATACATCGGTGTGGCAAAATCCCGTCTGGTGGCGTTGTCTTCCTGCAAACTTGGAATATGGCAGGTTTGACAGGCGATTTTTTCAATATGATTATTATAGTATTCTGATAATTCTTCATTTTCAGAATGAGGTTCGGACGTATGACAATTTTCACAGGCAACTTCAGTGTAGGGGAGATCGTTAGCCATCATGGTCGTCGTATGAGTTCCCTTGGCGATGTAATGCCCCTGAGTCTGGTGACATTCGATACAGCTAAGACCTGCCGCCGCATGAACATCCCAACTCGGTGAGTACGGGGTGCCGCGTTTACTTCCCGGATGCTGCACTCTCGGACGGGTTGTACCAAGGTTTGTCAGGCTTTCCATATAGGAAGGGTCTTTTTCATCAATATAAATATCTCCGCCGAAATTATGCTGGTGACATCTCAAACAGGCTTGGGCAGTCGGAGAAGTGATCGACATTGCGGCGCGCATTGACCGATCCTGACCCCAGTACCAGCGACCCTGATCATCAGCGACAACCTGTTTCTTATTCATGTCATAGGCAACAGCGTGGCAGATTAAACAGTCAATCGCATTTTTTTCTTCATCCAAAGTGGTATAGCCCGGCATCATCTCACCAAGAGGAGCCGTCGGTTGTCCACCGATATGACATTGCCCGCAGCCTTCGGACAAAGTGTCGCCACTCTCCAGAACAATTTGAGCCGCCCAGGCAGTCATGGCAAATGAACCCGGTTTGGGGCAGGGGCGATTGATTTTTCCCATTCGGAAATTGTCAGCCAGTTCGCCATTAAAACCATAAACATTGGGATGCTCGGTTGTATAAAAACGGTAGTGGGAGGAGGTCGTGAGATTGGTCATCAGATCAACTTTTTTGGTTTCGCCGCTTTGGAGATCTTTGTATTCGATTTCCTGGTGACAGCCAAGACAAGTTTGAGGACCATTGTAGGAGAGAATGTTGTTTTCTTTGAATCGTTTAATATGATTAAAACTATCGGTGTAATTTTGATTTAGTTCTGAAGCTGTTATTTCAAATTGATCAGCAGTAAGAGTATCAGAATCAAAATTAACTTCGCCGGGTTGGTTAATATCGGGCATCATTTGATTAATCATCCCTGACCACATATTACAGCCAGACAGAGAAACAGCAATTATGATTATAATGAAGACAGATGCTAATTTTAAATTATTCATAATGACCTCCTTTTATGCTAGTGACTCATCCAAAATCGGTACATATAGTGAAAAACTTCACAAGTTTAGTCTTATTTTATTTGAATATCTATAAATTGTCAAGTGGATAATTCATTCTTTTATTGTTACGTTCTAACGTGTTGCGGTAATATTGGTTATGGTTAACCAATGTAGGGGCTGAATAATTCTCACTAATAATCTCAAAAAGTATTTGGTTATTTTTATCTACGATGAAAATAAATTACTACAAAATGGTTTTATTTGCGTAGTAATTATATAGAGAAGAATGCATTCAGACAGCCTTAGATTTTGCCTAAAAACCCTTGAATCAAATATCCTGAAATTCAGGAGGAAACTAATGAACAAACGAGATAAGAATTCGTTTCTTAATCTGATACATTATGTCCTGCAACTGTTATTACATGAAAGCAAACTTAAACGCCAAATTTTTGATACCCAAAATTGCATTGATGGAATGACTTTTAATCATCGGGAATGTGTCGCTCAAAAAGAACAACTGGAAAGAATCCAATTTACATTAAATCGGATTTGTAAAACTCATATGGATTTGGTTGATCTTTTAAGAGAACGACTTCGGGTTCGTGATGATTTGCAGCATCATCCGTTCGGTAATGCCGGTTACTACCGAGAAATCAAATTAAGAGATCAGTTGGATTTTAATAAGAGCCGAATCAACCATATTATTAATCCAACCGAATTTGCATAAGTTTAATTTATTTTAAGTTAACCGTCAAATACTTTACACCAATCAGTAGTATTGCATTTACGGCATTTAAGCAGTTTTTTTTCAGGACTTTGGGGACTGAAAAAATCTGATAATGGTGAAATTCTAAAAACATGCCGACAAGCCGGACACAGATATTTCGTATTGTAGGAATGTCTTAGTACAGTGATAGTTAACCAGAATGAACTAAAAATCACTGAAAAAATCAGCCATACGGGCGGTTTTGAAATAAACATTAAAGCTATTGTAGCAATTAGTATTGATATAAAGATAGATACCAATATTTTCTTTACCCAAACATTTTTCATATTGGCTCCCAATTTTGTTAATTATTATAATATATAATAAAATCTACCATCTAAAATCAAATATATTCATTTATAATTTATTTATTTTAAAACTTGAAATTTGTAATTGCATGTTAGTTTATAGTTGTAACTTTAACAATAAAAGATAACAGGAGTAAATGATGTTAAAAAAATGTGGTTTACTGTTCGTGATTTTTATCCTCGCAATGATATTCACAGCCCCGCCGGCAGCCGCCCAGGAAAAACCGATCCAGCTCTCGCTGTTTAATCCGATCCAAATAGTCCCGGAAGGCAGTCCTATCAAGGGTGTTCGCCTTAGTTTACTGTACGGTCGCAATACAACGGTAACCGGCTTTGACTGGGGCTTGGTCAGTCATACGACAACCGGATTGTCCAAAGGCGTCCAGTTTGGCTTAGTTGGAATTGTGGATGCTGATTATCTTGGATTTCAAAGCACAGTGGTAAATATCACCAAAGGTAATTTTGAGGGATTCCAGTGGGGAGTTGTCAACTATGCTAATCATGCCAATGGCTTTCAGTTAGGGCTTGTTAACTATGCGGTTACAATGAAAGGGCTTCAGATCGGTCTGATAAATATAATTAAGCAGGGCGGTCAATTTCCGATATTCCCGATTGTAAACTGGTCATTCTAAAAGTTTAAGTCAATTGTAAAACTTTTGACTATTGTTATTTATTGAATATGGGAGAACTATAATTATAATAGTTCTTCCATTTTTTGTATCAAAATTCCCGCCTATTGACTTGTTTAGCGTAACATAGTATTTATAGATCATATATAATTTTTCCGGAGTTATAAATTGAAATCAGATAAATATATAAATACCATGAAAGCATATTACGAGCGTCGTGCGATCTGGCATGATGAATATATGAATTATACTACCAATGAAAGTATGGAAAGCTATCAAAAACCGATAATTGATATTATAACGCAACTTCTTGATAATAAAGATTTAATTGAAATAGCCTGTGGAACCGGTAACTGAACTGAAGTCCTTGCTAAAAGATCCAAACAGGTTGTAGCCGTTGACTCAAGTGATAGCGCCCTTGAGATTGCAAAAACAAAATTAAAAAACTACAGTAACGTTAAATTTGTAAATGCCGATGCTTATGAATTTGTTAATGAAGAAAAATGCGATACCGCTTTTGCATCAGATTTTTACTCACATATTCCTATAAAAGCCATTAGGGAATTTCTCATTAATTTACATTCAAATCTAAAAGCTGATGGTAGAGTTATTTTAATCGACATGACTCCGCGAGTAGAAATTGAAAAAGAGTTTTTTGGTGAAGATGAAACCGGTAATCGAATCTACAAAAGAACCCTTCCGGATGGCTCTGTTTCTGAAGTTATAAAAAATTTCCCATCTAAAAATGACCTGCTATCAACATTGAAAGAATTCAGCAATGAGGTTGATTACTTTGAGTTTAAACCATTGGAAAGATGGATGGTTGTATATAGGGTGAATAAGTCACAATAAATATTTAAGACAAATTTTATGGATCCCCAAAAGCAAATTCCTGATATCAATAAATGGCAGATAAATACTGATCGCTTATTGATCAGATTCGCAACTACTGATGACAAAGATATTAATTTTCTATTCAAACTTTGGAATAATCCTAAAGTAACTACTTTTCAAGGCTTTCCAAATGGACTAAAGTTGAATTTTGAACAGATTGAAAAACAAATGAGCAATTACAGTGGCGATGAATATGGTCGGGTGTTGGTTGCTACTCTAAGAAGTACAGGTGACATTATCGGAGAATGCAAAATTGACCGTCCTAATAAAGACAACATCGCTAAAACTGATATTAAATTGAATCCTGATTATTGGGGCAATCATTACGGAATTGAAATAAAAAAAGCATTTATCAAATATTTATTTAATAATACTGATTGTCATGGGGTTCAAGGTGATCCTAACAAGATGAACATTGCCTCAATCAAAATGCAGGAAGCTGTTGGGGGAAGAAAAATTCGAGAGGGTTGTCATAAATTTCTAGAACATATGAAAGATTTTACGAATGATGTTAACTTTATATTGTATATCGTCTACCGGGAAGACTGGGAAAATTCAAATTAATTATTTCCCTTTTTAATTATCCGCTTGCGTCTCAAATAACTAAATCATGAGTTGATTATTCCAAGTACAGTTTAAATTTCATAGCGATTAATTCTTGAACAATTGTTAATTGGTTGTGTTAAATAATAAATATAAAAAATAGTAAAGAGTATTAATATGAATCTTAAAGAGACTATGGCAGAGCTGAAAAAAATGGGGACGGCTCAGAATGTAAAAATATACAAACGGCATGGCGCCTGTAATAATCTTTTTGGTGTAAGCTTTTCAAATCTCGGGCAACTGCGAAAAAAAATTAAAATTAATCATGATTTAGCTTTAAAACTCTGGGAAACTAATAATACTGATGCCCAAACATTAGGTATTATGATTGCAGATCCAAACTCCCTCACAATCTCACAGGCTGATAAATGGGTCAAGGACATAAATTATTATCTACTCGCCGATTTATTTGCCGGGCTGCTCTCCAAGAGCAAGGTCGGTATTTCAAGAATGAATAAGTGGATTAAATCAAGGAATGAATTTATAAAACAATGCGGGTTTGCAACTTTAGCATCTCTTTTAAAAGAGAAAGCCGAGATTACTGATAAAGAATGTTTGTCGATTCTAAGGGTCATCGAGAGAGATATTCATTCATCACCAAACAGAGCCCGACATGCAATGAATGGGGCGATGATTGCTATTGGTGTTTTTAGACCAAACTTATCAAAAGAAGTTTTTGAAGCGGCTAAAAGAATTGGAAAAGTAGAAGTTGACCATGGTGATACATCTTGTAAAACCCCTGATGCGGTTGCTTATATCAAAAAGGCTTTGGCCAGAACAAAGAAAAATAAATTACTCTGAGGGATTGTGAAGTTTATAAAGCTTCAGTTGGATGCCGTCTTCTTCAACCTCCGAATCATAAACCATCTTAAGTTTTTCCAGTAAACGAACCGAACCAATATTCTCAGGCTCTACCAGTCCGACAATTGTTTGAGTATTCAAACAGGAAAAAGCATGGTCGATACAGGCTTTTGCCGCTTCGGTGGCAAACCCCATATTCCAATATTTCCTGTTAACATGAGCAACAAGTTCAAACTCGGGACCATTTTCAAAAAGATTAAACCCGCAATGCCCGATAAATTTGTTTGAACTTTTTTCGATCATTCCCCAGTGGGAAATACCATGAATATTCTGATACTCCATACCTCGTTTCAGATTTAACTCTGACCGTTCGATGTTTTCATAGGGGGGGGAACCATCAACAAATTTCATGACCTCGGCGTCACCATAGATTTCAAAAGAATCAGTGGCATCCTCAAGGGTGACAGTACGGATTATTAATCGGTCTGTTTCTGCTATAATATTTACGGCATTATTATTGGTCATATTATCCGACCTTTCCTAAAAGAGAGCGAAGATGAAGCAGTTGCAATTTTTTGTTGTAGCTCGTCATATTAATAATAATTTGTGTACGATCAAGAATTGAAAATTCCATCGGACAGTCTGTGTTTTTATGCAATGCTTCTACTTCCGATCGTTTCAAATTTCTACTTAGTTTAAAGAAAAGGTTGGCTTTCCCTTTTTTGATCGAAACTTTTTCAATCTCAAGCATTGCCGCAGCGATCCTAAGACCGGCGGCGTTAAATAAGTTCTCACCCGAGTCAGGCATGCTTCCGAAACGGTCAATAACTTCATCCCGAATATTTTCAACATCGTCAAGAGTTCGTGAATCGGCAATCCGGCGATAAATATCAACTTTTTGTTGTCGTATATTAATGTAATCACTGCTAAGATGAGTTTCGATGTCAATCTCAAGTTTAGTATCCGGCGGTTTATCTATCTCGATCCCTTTTAGATTATGTATAGCTTCATCGAGAAGTTTGTTATATAAATCGAACCCGATTTCTTCAATGTAACCTGATTGTCTGGTTCCTAGAATTGTTCCGGTGCCTCGGATTTCCAGATCACGCATCGCAAGCGCAAATCCAGACCCCAAATCAGAGTGGGCTTCTATGGCTCTAAGCCGTTTAATCGCATCAGCTTTTAATAATTTTATTGGCGGGGTCAACAAATAAGCAAAAGCCCGACGGGAGCTTCTTCCTACCCGTCCGCGGATTTGATAAAGTTGCGCTAATCCAAACCGGTCAGCACGATTTATTATGATCGTATTAGCCGAAGGGATATCCAGACCGGATTCAATAATTGAGGTGCAAAGCAGAACATCGTACCGCTTGGTTAAAAATCCAAGCATAATGCCTTCAAGCGATTTTTCATGCATCTGTCCATGTGCAATTGCGATTTCTGCCTGTGGCACAAGTTTTTTTAAATAGTGATACATGGCGTCAATAGTCTGCACCCGATTATGAACAAAAAAGACCTGCCCGCCTCGGTCAATCTCTCTGAGAATCGTTGTTGCAATGGTTATCGGATCAAAATTTGTAATTTCCGTTATAATAGGCAATCGATCTTTGGGAGATGAGTTGATAATACTCATATCTCTGACACCCATCAAAGAAAGATGCAGGGTTCTTGGAATTGGTGTGGCAGTTAATGATAACGTATCGACATTCCCTTTGATCTGTCTCAATTTCTCTTTATGTTTTACACCGAACCTATGTTCTTCATCAATAATTAACAAACCGATATCGCGGAAAACCACATCTTTTGAAAGCAGCCTTTGAGTTCCGATAACCAGATCAACTTTACCCTCGGCAAGACCATCAATAGTTTTAAGCTGTTCTTTACGGGTTCTGAAACGGGATAGCATTTCGATTCTGACCGGGAAGTCAGCCAAGCGGTCAGAAAAGGTTTGATAATGCTGCTGGGCAAGAATTGTTGTCGGTACCAGTACCGCAACCTGCTTTCCCTGTTCAGCTGCTTTGAATGCGGCTCGGATAGCAACCTCGGTTTTACCATAGCCGACATCACCGCACACAAGCCGATCCATCGGTCTTTCTTCGGACATATCTTTTTTTACATCGTTGATCGCTTTTAATTGATCGGGTGTTTCATCAAAAATAAACGATGCTTCGAGTTGTTTTAACCAGACCGTATCTTCACCAAATGAAAAACCGGGAGCGCTTTTTCTTTGGGCGTAGAGTTTGAGAAGCTCCTCAGCCATATCCTCGATAGCTTTTTTGGTTTTTATCTTAAGTTTTTCCCAGGCGAGTCCGCCCAGGGTCGTTAAAGTCGGGGCGCTATCTTTACCGGAATATTTTGAAACCCGGTTGAATTCTTCTATGGGAACAAACAGTTTATCTTTGTTAGCATACTGCAATAGCAGACAATCACGATTTCGGTTGTCAACATGGAGCGTTTCTAATCCAAGGAAACGGGCAACACCATAATCGGTATGAACCACATAATCGCCTTTGGTCAGATTAGAATAATCAGAAATCGCCACGCCTTCTTTATATTTTTTCTTCCTTACTCGGCGGTGGTAGCGGCTGAAAATTTCATGATCGGTTAAAATAGCAACGCCGGCAGATTTGCAAACAAATCCGCTTTTTAAATCAGCTATTTCAATCGGCGGAGTGAACGCAAGATTGCTCTTTTCAGCAATCAACTCATCCATTCTATTCGCCTGTCCCGTTGTGTCGGTTGCAATAAAATAAGTTATTGATTCCGCTACGTATTCTTTGAGGGTGTCTCCCAGAAGATCAAGTCGTGAACCGAATGAGGGGTGAGGCTGACAATGAAAATCTATTATATCTGAATGACCGCCTTTAAAAGGGAGTTTATCAATTTGATCGTAATTTTCTAAAACGGAAAAAATTTGATCGGTTTGATGATAATACTCATTTGCTTTAGGAAGGCTGATCAATTGTTTATTTAATCGTTTATGTAAACTTTCGGCTTCATCATGAATTGATTCTATCTCAGACCTAATAGTGCCTTCGCTTTGGAAATAAACAATTCCGGATTGGGATATATAATCAAGGAGGCATCCCTGGGGCAGTTTGAACATAACCGAAAGCCACTCTAAACCGGGCAGTTCCGGATCATTTAAATATCGGGTGCGAATATAGTCGGCATCTTCTTCCGGTAAAGCATCCAAATATTTTTCGAGTGATTCCTGGGTTATCGGTGTTTCTCTTTTCGGGAGCAGGGCAACACGATCAATTTTTTTAATTGTTCTCTGGGTTGCTACTTCAAAATGTCTGATAGTATCAACTTCATCCCCAAAGAATTCAACTCTGACCGGAGCTTCTGATCCGGGTGAAAAGAAATCAATAAGTCCGCCTCGAACGGCAAAATCACCAACCTCTTCAACAACCGAAACTCTTCGAAAACCAAGTTTGATCAAACGGTTGACCAGATTATCCAAATCATATTCAATATTAAGTTGTAAGTCGATCTGATTTTGCTCAAGCAGTTCTTTTGTAATTGTTGGTTCAATCAGTGACCGAACCGGACAGACAACAATTTTTAATTTGTTGGTTAATAAATTTGAAAGGGTAGAAATCCTTTGCCCGATAATTTCTCCAATCGGGGCTCTGAAATCATACGGCAGGATCTGTCTTGAGGGAAAAAAGCCAACCTTATCAGTGCCAACCAGATATGAAAGATCATCAAATAGATCGTTGGCATCTTCAGGACCGGTTGTGACGGCTAATATTATTTTATTTTGAGTTTCCGACAGGGTTTTAATCAAAATTGATCCAGCAGAACCGCTTAATCCAGCCACGTGAACTTTGCGTATGTTGTTGTCTTGCAGTCGATTTTGGAGGTTTTGATAGGCTTCGCCGGCAGCAAAGCGTTCAACGATGCTTTCTAAGCGATTTGTGATTGGAAATACAGAAGTACTTTTCATAATTGTCCGCTAATTTTGTAAAACACAAAAATCCCGACAAATTTTTGCCGGGGGGTGTTTTATTTATTTTGACCAATATAAAAAAAAGTTTTAAAAATTCCAGTTTTTTTATTGCCAGAGAGGCTTTACAGCCCTAAAATTCCATAAAACAAGTCATGAATAACATTTATCTATTAGGAGTACAAAAATGTCAAGCTACACCAAATTAGTCGAAGTGATCGAAGTAGTTAAATCAGATGTGGAAAAGGCTGAAGCAGGCAACAAAGCTGCGACCGGCCGGGTTCGGAAATCTATGCAGGAAATCAAAGCAATAGCTCAGGATATTCGTAAAGAAATGCTTGAATTAAGGGATAAATAAAAATTTCTTAATAAAGAAATAAAAGAACCGGATTTTCCGGTTCTTTTTTTTAGTTATATATTTCTTCCAGGAGGTCATCACCGACCTCTATTCTGTCGTATTGAGATTCTCGTGCTTTATATAAAACCACTAAAGAAATTCTTCGATTACGGGCATCATTCGGATTATTAATAATCATCGGGAAACTATCTGCAAAGCCTCGAACCTCGCGAACCTGTCCGTTATATAATCCTGATGCTGATAGTAACTGTCTGGCTGAATTGGCACGGTCGACTGATAATTCCCAGTTTGTATAATCTCGATTTCCCGCATACGAAGCATCGGTGTGTCCTTCGATCACAATTTTATTATCAAGTTTACCCAATTCACTCGCTATAATAATTAGAATAGTAGCTGATTCATGCAGTAATTTCGCCGAACCGGGTTCAAAAAAGGCTGGTGAGTTTTCTGATTCATTAAGGATTATTCTTAATCCTTCAGAGGTGAGTTGGATCTTTATATTATCTTTAAATTTTTTAAATGCCTCTTCTTCTTCTAATTTTTTAAGAATTTTTTTTGCAGCTAACGAGAGTTTCTCTTTGTCTTGTTTACTTTTGCCCATCCCTTGTTCAGGAGTAGTTTTTGTAATGCTCATCTGTGGATTATTTCTTGGGATCACAGAACTAGAGCCTTGTAGAATCCCTACTTTACCTTGCTTGTTAAAATTACCGGGGTCTCTGAAAAATCCGGCAACCGATTCACGAACTTCCGGCTTTTGACCTACCAGCCACAACACTAAAAAGAAGGCCATCATTGCTGTCATAAAATCGGCAAAAGCAACTTTCCAGGCTCCTCCGTGATGAGCGACATGTTTTTTTGTTATTCTTTTTATTATTATTGGTTGTTGGTTCTCTTCGCTCACAGTCACTATCTCCGTTTAGTTTCGTTACAAGCGGCTTCCAGCTCCAAAAAGTCAGGACGAACTTCGATAAAAAGAGAACGGCGGGCAAACTCAACAGCTATGACTCCGGCGACACCTTTATTAAAAGAAAGAAGAGCATTTTTCATGCAGATTAAATACTGATGATTATCATTCAACCTATGTTTCATGTTTGCAGCAATCGGTCCTACAAAACCATAACAGCCTAGGATTCCCAAAAATGTTCCAACCAGAGCAGCCCCGACTTTGTGACCAATCACTTCCGGAGGACCGTCGATAGAAGCCATAGTTATTACAATCCCCAAAACAGCGGCAACAATACCGAGTCCCGGCAGAGAATCAGACATACTGTTTAAAGCATCTGAGGGTCGGATTTCTTCTTCGTGAAGAATTTCAATATCACTGTCCATCAGATCTTCCAAATCGTGGGGTTGAACGGCACCGGAAATAATAACTCTCATAGTATCTGAGAAAAATGATAGCGCATGATGATTGTTTAGGAATTTGGGATATCTTTGAAATATATCGCTTTCATGGGGATGTTCGACATGATTTTCAAGTCCGACCAAACCGTCTTTACGGGCAATATTAAAAATTTCAAACATCATTACGAGAAGATCGAGATAGTCTTTTTTTACCATCCCCGGCTTAAGAATTCCCATCAATTGCTTCATCATGTCTTTCAGTACCGTCATAGGTGTAGCTATAATCATACTCCCTATTGCCGCGCCACCAATAATGAGTAACTCCAAAGGTTGATTTAAGGCTAAGATATGTCCGCCTTCAAGGACAAATCCTGTTATAACTGAACCAAGTACAACAGCTGCACCAATAAATATGAACATAAATTCCTGCCGTAATCTCTATTTTTATTAAAAGGTTACCAATTCTCTACCTATTATTTATTTCGTCAGATTTGGATAAATACTGAATTGAAAAGGAAGAATTTCTTATTTTGATTTCATCTAATAAAGTAGAAATAACTTGTATTTTCGCAAAAAAAATAATTCATTCCTTGCTAAAGAAGAATAATTAAAGGGAGATCAAGTGAGATTTTTAAATAATAAAAGAGTATTTCTCTTTTCAATATTTGCAGTTGTTTATCTGTTCTATGGTCTGGTTTTTGCCTCATCAGGAGGAGATTCCGGTTCCGGAGGAACTGACGGCCACGGTGGTCCGGTTCTGCTTATTCTTATAGAAATTATCGTAATTCTACTGGCTGCAAAACTTGGCGGTGATGTTTTTGAACGGTTTGGACAACCGGCAGTTTTGGGTGAGCTTGTAATTGGAATGATTATCGGAAATCTTCATCTTATCGGATTCACTGAATTTGAAGCTTTTAAGCATGATATAATTTTGGAAGTTCTTGCAGAGCTTGGTGTAATTATTTTGCTCTTTGAGGTTGGGCTTGAGTCAACGGTAAAAGAGATGATGAAAGTCGGGCTGGCTTCCTTCATGGTAGCAATCCTTGGGGTTGTGGTTCCGTTTTTCTTAGGTTGGGGTGTCGCATATTGGTTTTTGCCACATGAATCAATCTATGTTCATGTTTTTATCGGCGCAACTTTGACCGCTACATCGGTGGGGATTACTGCCCGGGTTCTTAAAGATATCGGAAAGATAAAAACTCGAGAGTCAAAAATTATTTTGGGTGCGGCTGTGATTGATGATATTCTGGGCTTGGTTATTTTAGCGGTTATTGCAGGAATTATTACAGCGTTAAACAGCGGTTCGACAGCAGGTGTCAGTTCCGGTGCTGTCTTATGGATAATCAGCAAAGCTGTTCTCTTTATCGTAGGAGCAATTGTTATCGGGGCTTATATATTACCGCATTATTTTAAAGTTGCTCTACGCCTAAAAGGCAAGGGTATGCTTTTATCGTTTTCATTGCTGGTCTGTTTCTTTTTATCATATTTAGCCGGTAAAATCGGGTTGGCTCCAATTGTAGGTGCCTTTGCCGCCGGATTAATTCTTGAGGATATTCATTTCACAAAATTCCGTGAACGCGGAGATCATCATATTGAAGAGTTAATCGAACCGATAGCCATTTTTCTGGTCCCGATTTTCTTCGTCCGAATGGGAATGATGGTTGATATTACTACTTTTGGTGATGTCTCTATCTTAGGATTTGCAGCTGTTTTAACTATTGCTGCTATTATTGGAAAACAAGTCTGTTCACTGGGTATTTTTGATAAAACTACCAACCGGATTGCTATTGGTTTAGGTATGATTCCAAGGGGAGAGGTCGGATTGATCTTTGCCGGTATTGGCGCAAAACTGATGATTGATGGACATCCGGTAATTTCAGTCAGCACCTATTCGGCGGTTGTTATTATGGTGATGATTACAACCCTGATAACACCCCCGGCTTTGAAGATTTCGATGCTTCGTGGAGATAAAGATAAAAAAGATTAGGCACTATTGATTATGAGTTATGCAGTTTAAGAGATTAACTATAAATGATCTGGACTTTCAGCTTAAACAGGAAAAAGAAATTGTTCCGGAATGGTTTGTTCCTCATATAAGTGATCTCATTGAATACAATCCGGATGGTTGTTTTGCGATGGAAAACAGAGGGCGAATCGTTGGAGTGGTTACAACGACGTTGTATAAAGATCATGCCTGGATGGGCTGGCTCTATGTTGATCTAAGAGACCGCAAGCTGGGATTAGGGGAGAGACTCATGCGTCATGGGATTGAATATATAAACTCCAAAAAAAAATATTCGATCACTATTGAGGCTGTCCGTGAGGCGGTGACTCTTTATGAACGAATTGGTTTTCAAAAGCAATTTGAAACCCATCACTTCATTCTCAAACAATCGGACTTTAAACAATCTGCAAAAAATTCTAATATTAATATTGTTGAATTTGAAGATAGTCTGCTTGAGGATGTTGCCACTTTTGATGAGCATTATTTTCACCAAAACAGACTTCGACTGTTTGAGATTATCAAAAGAAATATAAACTTTTCCGGATATGTAGCTTTGAAAGACAGCAAAGTTGTCGGTTTTATATTTCTGAATGAAGCCCGAAGAAACCAGAATGTTATGCCGATGGTTATTGATTTGACTTTGCCAGAGTCTGAGGAAATTGCATCAGCATTGATTGAGAATGCATTTCAGAAAAACTCTAAACAGTTATATTTTCGAACGCCTTCTTTGAAAACTCATTATTATGATTTTTTGATGAAATTAGGGGCTCAGCCGACGGGATATTTTACATACCGGATGTTTTTGGGCAGGGAATACAGCATCGAATCACAGGGGATATTATCCTTAGGCTGCCCCGGCAAAGGCTGACACACGAAGTGTGTTTTATTAAATTTAATAAAAATATTCAATCTCATTTATTATTTGTTGAGTAATATTGGAAGCATTTGGCAGGGGCTGACACACGAAGTGTGTTTTTTATCCTAATCTGGGTTATATATTACAAATAGAGCAGGATAGTCCTTAACTTGCTTCTAAATGGTATATATTGGCTGAACGTCCGCGGGGTGGAGTCCGCCAAGGCGGAGTAGCTCGTCGAAAACGCAGAAACGCAAATATGTATTTTGTCTACGTAATACAATCTAACTCAGAGAAAATTTATACCGGCCATACAATTGATCTTCAACGAAGATTATCAGAACATAATAATAAACTTTGCAAAACAACCAAAATCGACAGGGATTGGAAGTTGGTATATTATGAATCATTTTCAACTCGTGGAGATGCAATGAAGCGTGAAAAATGGTTAAAAACAGGTCAAGGCAGAAGATATTTAAAAGAGAATATTTCAAGTTAATTATATCGCTTGACATGCGGGTTATGGGGTATATATTGGCTGAACGTCCGCGGGGTGGAGCAGTTCGGTAGCTCGTCGGGCTCATAACCCGAAGGTCACAGGTTCAAATCCTGTCCCCGCTACCAAATTTAAACTCCTGAGGTCTAACGACTTCGGGAGTTTCTTTTTGAGCGGAATTTCCTTCAGATACCGGATTTTCTATAAATTATATAATAAACTAAGCAAGCTCATAACCCGAAACACACATAGTGTGGTTGTAAGGGGTTTTCCCTCACTCCGTTTCGGGACTTGGTCCCACGCTTCGCTTTGGGACTGATGAAATCCCCACCCCGCTACCAAATTTCAAGCCAACTGAAAAGTTGGCTTTTTTATTGCAGTGACGCAAATGTCAGGCATTAAACCGACGATTCTAACGACGAAGCCTGACTACCAACGAATGTTCAGCTTTGCCTGACTCATTGAAAGCAACTGACCCTTTAGCACGCACTTGAGTTCGCCACCGACAAAGCATGCTGTTATGAATGCCCAAACTACGGGCAATCCGCGCCAAGGGAAGATTGGAACTCTCAGCTAACTTAACAGCCGATAGCTTAAACTCACGATCAAAATCATGACGAGACATAATGAACACCTCTTCAGTCAATCTAACATGACCTACAAAATGTGTTCACCTTTTTTGGGGAAGATCAAACCCCTGTGTACGACCAAGCATTGTGCTCGATCATTGCCCAAACTCCAAACGATCCAAAGGTTGGGCACTCGTTTTAGTTTCTTGATCCTATGCAGTCTGGCATGATACCCCACTATCTGTACGCGGCTTTAATCGCCTTGACGGTGTTTTTGGTATTGTCCATAGCACTTGCGATCATACGGAAGTTAACTAGTGCGGCCTCATAGCCGTTGTAATGCTCGGTTATGGCCGCAGCGGTTGCATCAGTGACAACCATTACCTCAAAGCCTTGCTCAATCAGTTCTCGCATATGTGATTCCACACATAGGTTCGCCGACATCCCAGCCAAGATCACTTTGTCAATGCCCGCTTTGCGCATCTGCAAAACAAGGTCGTTCGTCTCTGGCCCATAGATCTTGTGCGGGCTGGTTATAATCGTCTTGCCATTATTGATATAGGGTTTGAACACCTCAAGCCAATCAGCCCCTGAGCCTTCGAATCCTGTGAGATCAAGCGCACCAACACGATCGAACATCGGGAGTGAGTGCATTATCAGCTCAAGGGTACCCTCGAACTTCCATTCGTGGTCAAGTGGGTACATGTATTGCGGTGAGATGAATACCGGCAATCCTGTTTCGTCGGCAACCTTGAACAATGCTAACATGTTTGCAACTGTCCCATTCTCAGTGACGCTCTTGCCGACGACACCCCAGGCGGAACCCTTGGGCGACAGAAAATCATTCTGTGGATCGGTGAACATCAGTGCTGTGTTGCCGCGAGTTATCTCGAAGCCAGGGATTGGCAGCCCGTCGTTTAAGGGCGGAGTGTGAGCTGTGGCAACGACCACGTCTTGGCTCTGCGCGAACGTCGTATTCTCGTTCATCGCCACGCCCATGATAACGACCGCGAGTACGCCCATCAGGGAAACAGTTTGTAATTTCATAATTTCGTTCCTTTCATTCGTTAGTTGGATCATTTGTTAATAGAGCATTATCAGAGTTATCTGTGACCGCTTCTAGATTTTAATTAGTGAAATCAACGGTCTATTTCATCTAGATTGCTCATAGTATAACTTCACAAATGTTTCTATTCTTTCGTTTATATGTAATGTCACGCTTTACTTGAACTGGCGCTGTAGTCGATATTACAATTTTCCCGTAGCCGATTATGCTACAGCTCCGGAGCTGGCTGTTGTTCGGGACAAGTTAGTTGGCCAATGCTTGAAAGTTATAGACGAAGCTGGCCTAAGCAGTTGTAGATAAACGCGAAGGCAGAACGCTCAGTCAGGTTCGAGTAGATACTCTTCCTAAGCTAGGGGACTCTAGCCTCAGTGCTGGAGTGTGAACCGTCTAAGTCGTCCTATCAAGATGATACAGAGTATAATTGCCTTTACGAAGATAGCAAACAAGCATGCCAAAGCCTGGCAGCGGAAACAGAAGAAAAATCAGTTTTCTTAAGATAGAATTGCACAAATATTGTGCGAACCCATTTAAACTTAGATACAGACAGTATGATTGCTATCCATGTCTAACATACACTTCTTTCTAACATTTTTCTAACCCCGTTCGCTTCGCTCAGGGATAAGAAAATCTAAACTCGCTTCGCC
>CBDVDR010000009.1:0-122598 GCA_965372795.1 uncultured bacterium | reverse complement strand
TGTCTATGTCTTCGACCTGTCATTGCGAGCAAAGCGAAGCAATCTCACACTTCGTATACTTCGCACACATGGTGTGTCTATGTCTTCGACCTGTCATTGCGAGCAAAGCGAAGCAATCTCACACTTCGTGTGTTTTATATTTTCGTAGGGCAGGTCTCCCCGCAGACCTGCCTTTTTCTCGGTGTAAGTCATTGTGGTGGTGTGTTGTACAACCAAAATGGGTTCGTTTGCTCATTTAGTGTGTTTTATAATCAATCATACTTTGTATACGTACGCATACTTGGTTAATTTTCTTCGTAGGGCAGGTCTCCCCGCAGACCTGCCTTTTTTTCGGTGTAAGTTGTTGGGGTGGCGTGTTGTACAACGAAAATGGGTTCGTTTGCACACTTCGTGTATTTTTCTCTGGCGTAATTTTAACATTCTCAATTTGATTTATGAAATGGGTTCGTTTGCTCATTATTCGTATACTTGCGCATATTTCAAATGTTACGGTACCGTAAGGGCACATTCTGTGAATTTGAGTGTTATTTTGCATCGTGTGATTTTGTGAATTTTGTATACTTACGCATACTTCGTGGTTGGGATTTTGGACATAACTCACCGTTCCTCCTTTTATAAAGGGGTACGATTTCTCATTCACCATTGATATTGTGGGGAAATTGCGGGGGGTGAATAAATCGTTGACGAATCAGGTGATGTTCAGTATATTTTATAAAATCGTGGGAAGAATTATTCTGGACATATTATAAAATGGAGGGAATGATGGCTGTAAAGAAGAAAGTGACCAAAAGAAAAACAGCTGTTAAGAAAGTAGCAAAGAAGAAAGTAGCTAAGAAGAAAGTAGCTAAGAAAAAAGTAGCTAAGAAAAAAGTAGCTAAGAAAAAAGTAGCCAAGAAGAAAGTAGCAAAGAAGAAAGTTACTCAAAATCCTTTAGAACCAAATGAAATACTGGTTAACCAGGCGACAACCAAGGATGTCTATCATTACATAGATAAACAAAATAATATAAATATTAAATCAAAAGAAATCTTTAAAAACGTAAAAAAAGTTATCCATTATCCGTTCTGGAAAACTGGAATTCCTAAATATAAAAATATAATTTCAATTGTTTATGAAAATATGCCTGAAAAGTTACCTCGAGGTTTCAATAAGGTATGGGGAAAGGGATATGGTTTTACAAAAGTATTGAATGGTCTTCTTAAAGCTTTAGACAAGCAATTAAAGTTGCCTTCGGTAATTGTTAGTGGAACACGAAAGACATCATATAGAAATAAAACTATTGTTCTCAATGCAAACGATCTTAATGAGATATATCCACAATTAAACTCTCTAATTGTAGAGCAAACCAATAAGCAAAAGGAATTAGAAGTAAATATTCTCGCAAAGCTGTTTCCGAATAAGTTTAAAAGTACAATCACAAAATATACAAAGGGTAGCTTAAACAGATTTATAAAACAGAGCAAATTGAACAATAGCGAACTATCTGCTGATGATATTACTTCTCTTTTTGATATAGTGAACAATATATCTCAAGTCAGTGAAAAACTTGATAAAAAACAAGTATTGATAACAAAAGAGAAGATTGAGGAATACTATATTGAGGAAGTTATCGATAAATTTCAGGAAATGATGAAACAGATGCATCATACCCCTAAACTTGAGAAAAGATGGCAGAAGTTTTTTAAGGAGTATAGTTGGATTTTTTCTCAATTGTTCTCATTTCCCGTTCTATTATATGAAGATGAAGCTTATGTAGGTGGAAAGGGCATTCATGGTACAGGTGGGAAAGTATCCGACTTTATTTACAAGAATCAACTAACAGACAATATTGCTTTAATTGAAATCAAGACTCACAAAACACCTTTACTTACAGGCAAGATCCCCTATCGCGGTAATGATGTGTTTGCAATAAACAAAGAACTTAATGCAGCAATAAATCAAGTTCTTGACCAAAGAGACAATTTACAAAAAGAGTTCTATAGTTTACAATCTAAAAGTAATGACTCTATTCAATCATATAATTCAAAATGTATCGTTATAGTAGGTACTTTATCTAAACACAATAAAGATGAAAAAAAATCATTTGAACTATTTAGAAGCAATAGTAGAGATGTCGATATTGTTACTTTTGATGAACTTTTTGAAAAGATAAAAGGATTCTCAACAATTCTATTTAAAGAAAGTAAGAGTAAAAAATAGTTATGACAGATGGATTTATAAAAAATTATGATCTAATACAAGAAGATTGCAGAGTTGAAGATCTATTAGATTTTTCTGAATCAATTACTGCATTCTCAAACAGGTTAGAAACTATTGATAGAACAGCCATAATAGGTTTGATCGGAAAATTCGGCACTGGTAAGAGCACTATGCTTTACCAAATCCAAAAAGAAAAGCAAAATAAGAAAGAAAATAAAGAGATATGGATTAATTTTGATGCTTGGAAATACCCTGAAAGAAAAGATTTATGGGAAGGATTTGTTTTAGATTTTGCGGATCAAGTAGGAAATAGGAATGAAGTTCAAAAAAAAATAGATGGGAAAGATGCAAAGTCTGAGAAGGTTGATCTCTCAGCGGATTTACTGTTGAGATTTACAAATAAGTTTCCATCTCTCAAAGTATTAAATAAGTTCATTGAAATATTTAAAATCTCACCTGCAACGAGAGTGTTTGATATACAAAATATATTAACTGATATTATTAACAAGCAGGATTCAAATATTTTTATAGTTGTTGAAGATATTGACAGATCAGGTGATTCTGGTGTATTCTTTTTGGAAACCTTGAAGCAGTTTTTAAGAGATTCATGTCTAAGTAAAAAAGTCATTGTTGTTGTACCAATGGGTGAAGAGAACTATGAAAAAAACATAGACTCTTATTTAAAATGTATTGATTATTTCGAGTTTTTTAATCCAAAACACAATGGACTAGAGAAGTTTGTCGAGAGTGTGTTTGAAGACACACTTTTTGAAGGTCAGAAAAATTGGCCGAATGGGTATGTGGCTTGGTCGGGAGAAAACAATAAAGGACAAATTATTTCCTTTTTGGATGAGTTAATAAAGTCTCCCACTATGACAATACGGCTTATTAAAATTATTCTCAGAAAGGCAGAATTGGTATATAAACACCAATGTCATGATGGGCATGAACCAGATTGGCGAGTAACAATTTGTTTTGAAGCTTCAAAGTATCTTTACATCAACCAGGACTCAAAAGTAACTTATTTTGATTCTTTTAAAAAGAAAAGAATTGTCAATAGTAATACAATTTTTGCGACGTTTCTGTCTGCTATGATATTAAATCATAGAAGTATATATGACCTAAGAGAAAGTGAAGATATCAAGAAGCTATTTAATCCATCAATAGATATCAGTTGCATAACAAGATTAGGAATAGATGGGATAGAGGAATTTCCATCTATTCCTTGGTTATCGCAAGAACGATATATTCCAAGTGATGCAGAAAGAAAAGTTTACTATAACGTTTGTGATTTTTATATGAATTATTAACACTAACTACAAGGTGTGGGATAACTGGCATAGTAATTAAATTATTATTTTGTGCGCTTTTGAAATGTTCAGGGATATAAAAATTATATCAAAATATAATTTAACTTTATTTAAGGTGATGTAAATGATATTCAATGTTATTCAACTATATAATAAAATTACAATGGAATTGATACGTTTAATAAATGGATCATTATTTACTGAAGATCAGATTCAAGTGATTACAACTCATACTATTGGAAAACATTTTGCTGATTTTTTCCCCGAAACTAAAGATGAAAAAGAAAAGGTTGAAGAAGCACGATTCCACCTTAACAGAGCTAATAATATCATATCATCGATGCAAACAGAGTTAGCTACACAAACAACTCAATTAGACACTTTGTTGAATGAGATCGAGGATAAAAAAAGGTTAGCACAAAAATATGAAGTAATATCAAATATTAATAAAGAACACTATTCAGCATTTAAGGAAGAAATGGAAGTATCCCTTAGAAAAGAGCTCACAGCTAAATCAGAAGAGGGCAAGAATACAAGAAGACTTGTTTCGTTTATTATTTGGTTAATTACGTTAATTTCAGGAGCTACGTTAGGATCTAATTATAACAATATCATAAATTGGATATAGAATAAAAGGCAGGACCTAAGTGATTCTGCCTACTGCAAAAACAAGGTCGGCCACTTGGTAGTCTGACCTACTCAAGAGAAATCATACGCAATTTCCCCACAATTTCATTGGTGAATGCTATTCCGCGTCCCTTTATAAAAAGAGGAACGTTGAGCTATGTCCAAAATTCGAACTACAAAAATCAATAAATCACACGATGTAAAAAAACACAGAAAATCACACAAAGCACCTTTAAAGTACCGAAACATTTGAAATATGCGCAAGTATACAAAAGTAACAAAACGAACCCATTTCCGTGTACTACCAAACAACAAAAAGAGTTACAAGGAAATAATGTCAGGAGCACATCCGCCTTGGCGGACTGACCTACGGGAGAAAGACTGGATCCCCGCGTGCGCGAGGATGACAAAAGGGGCGAGGATGACAATTCGCTTGCAAAGGGAAATTGAATACTCTATAATTTGCCATGAAACAAAACGGCCAAAACATACTGGTTATCAATAAAATAAACGGTCAAAAGATTTAAGTCATCATGCAAAAAAAACGAACAGATTTTATCAGCTGGGAAGAGTATTTTATGGCAATTGCCCAACTCTCAGCCCATCGCTCCAAAGACCCATCAACCCAAGTAGGCGCCTGTATCGTCAACTCCAATAACCGGATTATCGGTATCGGGTACAACGGGTTTCCAACCGGATGTAACGACGACGAACTTCCCTGGGATCGGGAAGGGGATTTTCTGGACACAAAATATCCCTATGTGTGCCATGCCGAAATGAACGCTATCACGAATTCCTCCAATAAACCGCAGCTTGAGGGAGCCTCAATGTATGTCTCATTGTTCCCCTGTAATGAGTGCGCCAAGCTGATTGTACAGGTAGGAATTAAGGAAGTTGTTTTTCTTTCTGATAAGTATAACGGAAGTGATATATTTATAGCGGCCAGAAAAATATTTGATATGGCAGGAGTTAAGTGTCGACAGCTTAAGCCGGAGAACAAAGTAATTAAACTGTCACTTGAAGTGGAATAGCGGGAAGTAAGACTGGAATAGTCTCGAAAATAAGACTGTAATAGTCTTTGATATTGGTCGGAAAGACAATTTTCATAAAAAATCAGAGAACGACTTCAATTTTTAATTGTTAATCTAAAAGTTAAAGATTAAATTAGTCGTTAATAAATCTACAAAGAATTCTGGAGGAAGCTATAAAGTGACCAAAACAAAAGATGATATTATTAAATTAATCGACGAAGCCGGGGTTAGGTATATCCGCTTGTGTTTCACCGACATACTGGGAAAAATCAAAGGAATGTCGATCACTCGAAGTGAAATAGAGCAGGTGATGGAAGAAGGACAGGGTTTTGACGGTTCCTCAGTTGAAGGGTTTGCCCGGATTGAGGAGTCGGATTTGATGGCTATGCCGGACCCGGTGACTTTCCGGATAATACCATGGGATATTGCCGGTGAAAAAGTGGCGATGATGTTCTGTGATATAACTCATCCGGATGGAAGTCCTTATGAAGGAGATCCGCGCTGGGTTTTGAAAAAAAACTTAAAACGAGTAAATGATAAAGGCTGGACATTTTATGTCGGTCCTGAAATAGAGTATTTCTATTTCAAGGGTTCAGATAATCTCGGGCTTTTGGATCATGACGGCTATTTTGATTATGGCACCGTTGATTTGGGAACCAGAGTTCGGAAACAGACCGTTAGCGCCCTGGAACAGATAGGGATTGCGGTCGAGTGCTCGCATCATGAAGTGGCACCGAGTCAGCATGAGATAGACCTGAAATATCAGGAAGCGCTGGTGATGTCTGATTTCTCGCAGTTATACCGTTTTATTGTCAAAGAGATAGCCCTTGAGAATAATATTTACGCAACCTTTATGCCAAAACCGCTTTATGGACAGAACGGAAGCGGAATGCATTGTCATATGTCTCTATTTGATGGTGATAAGAATCTGTTTTTCGACCAAGCCGACGAATACCATCTTTCAACTATGGCAAAACAGTTTATGGCGGGCGTGTTAAAACATATAAAAGAGTTCACTTTGATAACCAATCAATGGGTCAATTCATATAAACGGCTGGTACCGGGGTATGAAGCACCGGTTTATGTTAGCTGGGGCAGGAAGAATCGTTCGAGCATGGTTCGGGTGCCCGGGTATCGGGTTGGTAAAGAGAAGGCTACCCGGATTGAATTGAGATCGCCGGATCCGGCAGCAAATCCGTATTTAGCCTTTGCAACGATGCTGTCCGCCGGTTTGAAAGGGATTGATGAGGGGTATGTACTTCCGGCATCAATCGAAGAAAACATTTTCCATATGTCTGAGAAGCAGAAACAGGATTTAAATATTGATGTCCTTCCGGATAGTCTGGTAAATGCTATAAGTGAGTTTGAGAGTTCAGAGTTTGTTAAAGAGACCCTTGGAACTCATGTTTTTGAGAAATTGATTGCAAACAAGAAAATCGAATGGGATGAATATCGCACTCATGTTTCTCAAAATGAAATAGATAAATATCTGCCGATATTATAAATATTTTTCCATATTAAATAAAAAATAGGGGCTTTTGCCCCTTTTTTTATTGCAATATAGATTAAAGTAGCTATATTTCAGTATAAGCAGAAATATGAGAGGAATTAGGGAAACAGATGCGTTCAAATCACTATTTAAGACTACTTTTGTTTTTTATCTTAGTTTCATTTATAATGATCTTTGCCTGCGCCGGTCCTCCTAAAGTAAAAGCTGAATTGCCGATATCAGCATATTATATGCTTAATGACTCTTTAAGCTGGGAGAGAATAAGTACTTCAATCAGGCTTCCTTCGGTCATGATAGTTGAGAAAAAAGATGATAACTATGGGGTTTTAAAAGAAAAATATCGCAAAAATGCGGTGTCTATTGACGAGATGGATTATAGCGGATTTATGTTTTACTATGATAATTACACATCTTCAATGACAATTAATGCTTATCAGTTTTTGGATCAGAAATCAGATAACCTTATTGCTCAAAAGATAACAAAGATTAAAAACGACATTACCAAACTTTCCGGTGATTTTAAAGGGGAGATATTAGTAATTGATTCTGATAAAAAATTAACTGATGAACAGGTTCAACTGCTGGTAAATTTACCGGTTAATTGTCTAATCTTTGAAAATTTAGACTATATATCCAATGAGCAAGCGAAGACCCTCGCAACTTTTAAAGGAGAGAATCTTTGTTTGTCAGGACTGCTCTGGATAGGAAATGATCATGCTAAGGCTCTGGCTGAATTTCAAGGTGAATATTTACAGTTAAACGGAATTCGGGCAATTTCCAAAAGTCAGGTAAAAGCGTTATGTGAATTTAAAGGCAAGCAGATATTTTTGGAAAACCTCAATGATGAGTCACGAATAATAATTGAAAAGCTGGCAGTTTTACCAGAAGCAGAGTTGGTTCTTCAATAGTTTTTAGATATTATCAAATCTATTATTTTTTTCAAATTCATTTAGAATGAATTTCCCGGAACATATTATATATATTCACCATTAATGAGTGGAGAGCTTTCCATTGCAATTAGACAATATTAAAGGAAATTAGTTTATGCCGTATCTGAATTTGGAAGATATAAAAATATATTACGATTATAAAGAACCTGAATCACAAACTGCAAGCGAGCAATCTCCGATTGTTTTTTTACATGGATTTACGCTTGATCGCAGAATGTGGCACCCCCAAATTGAATTTTTCGGTAAATCATATCGGGTGTTTGCACCGGATGCGCGGGGGCACGGATTGTCTGCTGTGCCTAAAACCAATTACAGCCGTGATCATCGGGTTGAAGATTTGAAACTGATGCTTGACCGACTTGGCGTTGATAAGATTCATCTGGTGGGGTTATCAATGGGGGGATCGACAGCGATAGGGTTCGCCTTAAAATATGCCAGGTATTTAAAATCATTAACTCTGGTTGATACGGGCGCCGCCGGTTTTTATGTGGGACCTAAAATTCGGAAAATTGATAATATTGCTGTTGAGCAGGGGATTGAAGCGGCAAGACTGAAATGGATGAAAACAGCATTGATGTGGTACAAAAAAGATCATAAGGATATAAGAGATTTAATTGAACAGATGATGCTTGAACATAGCGGGGCGATCTGGGTTGACCCGATGCGGGGCAAGTATCCCTCACAGAAAGATATTGAGTTGGTTCATGAGATAAGGGTTCCGACCAGAATATTTGTCGGTGAACTTGATAAGATTTTTATACCGCTATCTGAAGAATTGAACAAACGGATTATTGGGAGTAAATTATCAGTTTACGAAGGTGTGGGGCATATGCTGAACCTTGAAGCTCCGGACAAATTTAATAAAGAGTTGCTAAGTTTCGTTGATTCAAATAGTTAGTGGGCTTATTCGAAGTATTACAATAAGCGGGCGATAAATTCATCAATAATTTCATGATTAAGAATATTATTTTATTCTAATAATTCAGAAAAAAAAATTGTTTCCGAAGCATATTTTGAATAATTAGACTTGAGATTAATCTAAGATAAGCCTTCATTGCAGATTATTATTAAATTATTGATTTAAGTTGGACTTTGAATATAATGAGAATACATGGCTGAGAAAAAAACAAATATAGCTGTCTTTATATCCAGAGGCGGTTCGAATCTTCAGTCTTTAATTGACGGTTCCAAAGCCGGAATTTTAACGGGGAAAATTTCGCTTGTTATTTCAAGCAGATATAAAGCTTATGGATTGGAGCGGGCAAAGAATGAGTCGATTGACAGCTTTGTCTTTAAGTCAAAAAAATATGAATCGGCAGAAATAGCTGCAGAAGTGTTGCTGAAGAAGCTTTTAGATTATGACATTGAATTTATCGCTTTAGCCGGATATATGCAGCTTCTCCCCCTAAAAGTAGTGCAATATTTTAAAAATAGAATTGTGAATATCCATCCGGCTCTTCTTCCCAAATATGGGGGGAAAGGGATGTATGGTCATTTTGTACATGAAGCCGTAATTGCAAATAAAGATACAGAATCCGGGGTAACGGTGCACCTTGCTGATGAGATTTATGATAATGGAAAAATTCTGGAGCAGGCAAGAGTAGCAGTTGAAAGTGATGATACTCCCGAAACTCTTGCAAAAAAGGTTTTAGAGCTTGAACATAAATTTTATCCAAGAGTATTACAAAAACTAATAAAAGGAGAATATAATTTTGAGTGAACAGAAAATAGTTCTTACTACAGACATAAAAGAATATCCCCTAATTAATAGAGGGAAAGTAAGAGACATTTATGATCTGGGTGATTCATTATTGTTTATTGCTTCTGATAGAATTTCCGCTTTTGATGTTGTTATGCCAAATGGTATTCCCGGAAAAGGGGCTGTCTTAACCCAGATGTCACTTTTTTGGTTTGACTTCCTCGCAGATGTGGTTGATAACCATTTGATTACTGCCAATGTTGATGAGTATCCGGAACCGTTAAAGCAATATCGGGATATCTTAGAGAATCGTTCAATGATCGTGATCAAAGCAGAACGGGTAGATTGTGAATGTATTGTTCGCGGTTATATATCCGGATCAATGTGGAAAGAGCTTCTTGGGGTTCGCAAAAAAGGTTCCAATGTTGTTCATGGATTTAAATTTCCGGCAGATTTAAAAGAATCAGAAAAACTTCCCAAGACTCTGTTTACACCATCGACTAAGAATGATGACGGGCATGATGCTAATATCAGTTACGATCAATTAGTAGAAGATATTGGTAAGGAAACCGCCGAGTTATGTCGCGAGAAATCGATTGCTATCTATACTAAAGCGGCTGACTATGCAATGACCAAGGGTATTATCATTGCTGATACAAAATTTGAATTTGGTTTTAAAGATGGTAAATTTATATTAATTGATGAAGTGTTATCACCTGATTCAAGTCGTTTCTGGCCTATGGATAAATATGAGATTGGCAAAGGTCAGCCATCTTTTGATAAGCAGCCGATCAGGGATTATCTTAATGAATTAAAATGGGACAAACGTCCTCCGGGTCCGGTTTTGCCGGATGAAGTGATTGAAGCGTCTGCAAAACGATATCGTGAAGCACAGCGCTTATTAACAGGGAAGTAATAATGACAGATAATAAAACAGTAAAGCGAGCCTTGATTTCAGTTTCGGATAAAACCGGAGTTGTTGATCTTGGGTTGCATCTTCAGGATATGGGCGTTGAGATAATTTCTACGGGTGGAACGTTGAAGACCTTGAAAGATGGCGGAGTTAATGCTATCTCGGTTTCTTCATTTACAGGATCGCCGGAAATACTTGATGGACGGGTGAAAACATTGCATCCGAAAGTACACGCCGGTATTTTGTTTCGCAGAGATAGTGAAGATCACATTGCTCAGATGAGTGAATCGGATTATCGCTCAATAGATTTGGTAGTTGTCAATCTTTACCCATTCCAACAGACACTTGCCCGAGCAGATTCCACCGATGAAGAGATTGTTGAAAATATAGATATTGGCGGACCGACCATGATTCGGGCGGCGGCAAAAAATTTCAATGATCTTACGGTGATTGTTGATCCGGCTGATTATAAATTGCTGATTTCTCAGTTGAAAGAAAGAGACGGCGTGACAACCCTTCCCTTCAGACAGCATTGCGCCGCTAAAGCCTTTTCGATGACGTCAATTTATGATACAGCGATAGCAGCTTATTTTAATTCAAGAGAATCCAAGTTGGATAAATTCCCGCAGGAATTAAGTTTAAGTTTACACAAAAAAACATCGCTGAGGTATGGAGAAAATCCGCATCAGGAAGCATCTATTTATGAATTGGGAAATTATCAAGCCCCGACACTTTTAAAAGCACAAATTCTTTCGGGCAAGGAATTGTCATACAATAATTATGGCGATCTGGATGCTTGTCTGGATATGCTGCTTGATTTTGACGAACCGTTTGCCTGTGTGTTGAAACATGCTAACCCATGCGGGGCGGCGGTTGGAGTTACTATTGCCGAAGCCTATAAACGGGCTTATGAATCTGACCCACTGTCAGCCTTTGGGTGTATTATCGGGCTTAATAGAGAAGTTGATTTGGCTTGTGCGGAAATTCTTCATAAAACACCGTTTGTGGAATGTATGCTGGCACCATCATTTACTGATGATGCTTTTAAACTTTTGAAGAAAAAGAAAAGCAGAAGGCTTTTGGTGTTACCGGAAATAGCAAACGGACGTAAAGCTGATCAAGTATTTTATAAATATATTTCAGGCGGGATGCTTGCCCAATCGGCGGATGATTTTGTAACCGATCAGGATTCATTGAAAGTTGTGACAAAAAGAGAGCCGACCAAAGAAGAAATGAAATCTTTGATGTTTGCCTGGAAAGTTGTCAAACATACGAAGTCGAATGCGATTGTTCTTGCTAATGGGAATGCCACTGTTGGAGTCGGTATGGGGCAAACCTCACGAGTCGATTCCGGTTTTATGGCTGTTAAGCGTGCCGGGGAGCGAGCCAAAGGCGGGGTGATGGCATCGGATGCCTTTTTCCCGATGGCTGATGGACTTGAGGTTGCAGCTGAGGCGGGTATTACCGCAGTTATTCAACCCGGTGGTTCCAAAGGGGATGAGGCTGTAATTGAGGCGGCGGATAAATTTGATATTGCGATGGTATTTACCGGGAATCGTCATTTCAAACATTAGATGATATTTTGATTGAATATAAAAAGGTGCCTTTATGGCACCTTTTTTTATGTGAATTTTAGAATAGAGATAAACAATTACTTTCAAGTTCTAATAGTTTTTTCTTACGCCAAAGTTTACCGCCGTATCCGGTGAGGGAACCATCGGCTCCTATAACGCGGTGGCAGGGAATTACAATAGAAATATAATTCATGCCATTGGCGCGCCCAACGGCTCGGACAGCTTTTGGTTTTTCAACCGCTTCGGCGATTTGTCCGTATGATTTTGTGTCGCCGGAGGGGATATTTAAAAGTTGCTGCCAAACCTGTTTTTCAAAAGCAGTGCCTTTGATGTCTAAGGGAGTTTTAAATTCTTTGAGAGAGCCATCAAAGTAGGCATCTAATTCTTTTTGAAGCTGAGAAATAAATTTATTATCTTCAACTCGTATTTCTTCTAAACGATAACGTTTTCCAACTCGTTTTAAAATTCGTTCAATTCCGCCCCGGTCTTCCCATTCGAGAAAACAGATGCCTTTCCCGGTGGCGCCGGCGACCATCTCTCCTAAGGGAGAATCAAAAAATAGAAATTCAATTTTGTTCATTATAAAATCTCCCGGGGGGCTGCCCGAATTGTTTTTTAAACGCTTCCCTGAATCCGCTTGAGGATTCCCAGCCGGTTTCAAAAGCCGCATCAAGGTATGTGGCTCCGCTATTAATTAACAAAAGCGCATAATTGAGACGAAGTCTCCGGTGGAAAGCAAGCGGGGTCGTATGGTGGTGTTGTTTAAAATATCTGCGGATAGTTGAAATTTCAACTCCGGTAATTTTCATAAGTTTATCAGAGCTTAGTTTTTCAAGGTAGTTGTTTTTTAAATAATTCAAGAGGGGATGAACCCAATTTGGCAAGACATCGGGGTAGCTTTCAGAACGACATCGTTTACAACCCCGTAATCCAAAAGCGATAGCTTCTTCACGACTTTTAAAAAAAGTAACATTTTTTAAAAGCGGAAGTTTAGCGCGACATGATGGGAGACAGTAGATTTTTGTCGAAGTAACTCCGACAAAAAATTTGCCGTTGAAACTGCTGTCGTTTGAGGTCATCGCCTGAATCATTTTTTTATTTGATATTAAACTCATGCCTAAAGATAAAAGACATATATAGGTCTGTCTACCGAAAATCGAGCTTTGAAGTTGGGGATTTAGAGAAATAAAGGCTACAAATTTAACTTATATAGGCAAATTATTTTCAAAACAGGCAAGACCCGGTCTGTTAATAGCTTGATATTATTAGTACAATTGAATTAAAGTCGACAAAGGGAACAAAACTGCTCCACTTTATGTTTTAGGATTATCATGAACCTATAATTTAGGAGTTTCATATTGAATCGTAATATATTGGTTCCCATATCTGTCCTACTATTAATAATCACCAGTTCAGTCCTTTCTTTGCCCCGGTTGGCCGTAGAGAATAGTACTTCCTGCGGTAGTTGTCATATTAATCCAAACGGCGGCGGCATGAGAAATGAGTTTGGGAATTATTCAACAGCCTTCAATGAACTTGTCTTACCTCAAACAAAAAAATATTTTCAAGAATTTTATCGAAGCCCTCGACTTTCCGAGTCAGTTCAGTTTGGGTTTGACAGCAGGTATTTGATAATTGATGACGGGCGTATTTTCAGAATGCAAACCGATCTTTACTTCGCTATGAAACCATTTAACAACTTTATCTATCAGATCCGGATCGGGGAAGACCCGTTTGGAGTAACTTCGGTTTTTGAAAATTATGCCTTATTGTATCTGGAGAATAAAAAACATTATCTAAAGCTTGGCAAATTTTATCCGACCTATGGATTGAAAATTGCAGACCATAAATCGTTTATCCGGGAGAGAACAGGACACAGATCAAATGTTTATCTGGATGGTATGTCAGTTGGAACAGAGCTTGAAGGATTTCAGATTTCAACCGAATTATTCAATCCTAATAACCACGGGGTTTATGGTTTCAATATTGTAAGATATGACAATATCTCTGATTTTGGATTTATATCCGGAATTTCTTATCGAATCAGTGAGGATAAAGCCGGCTCATTTTCAGGATTTAATGATGCCCGCTCTTTTTATGGCGGCATATCTTACGATAGATTTACTTTTCTTAGCGAGCTTGATCTGGTTGGGGAAAGCAGCGACACGCTGATTTTTTATTCCAACTTAACGGTTCGTTTGGAATACGGACTTTATTTTATTTCAGAATATAATTTTTTTGACGGGAATAGAAATCTTGAAGATGGAACTGATGAAAATATAAGATTGTCTCTTGAGATATTTCCAATACCGTTTTTTGAGCTAAGACCATCTTATACCCATCATTTTAAAGGACCTTATCAAGGTGAGGATGATTTTTTTCTACAATTTCATGTAGGTTATTAATTAAAAGGAGTTATGATGAAAGTTCTAAAAAGTGTAGTTGTACTTCTGATTTTGAGTGTAATAATTACCGGTTGTTCTGATGAGGGCGATTCTCCCACTGGTCCGAGTAATGGTACGCCTCCTTTATTATCAATCTCCAATGTAACTGTAACTGAAGGAGCAGTTGCAACCTTGAATGTTACCCTCTCCAAATCGGGAACTGCTGATGTCATATTTACTTATGCTTCCACGCCCGGCACGGCTGTGGCTGCGGACTATACCCCGGTTACGGGCACCAAAACAATCGCTGCGGGGGCGACCAGTACAACGATAGATATTACTACTATTGATGATTCCGACGTTGAACCAACAGAATCATTTAGTTTGGTCTTGAGCAGTATCGCAACAGCTTTTACAAATGATGACAGTGTTGGAGTTGTTACAATAACCGACAATGATCAGCAACCCGTCCTGGTCAGTTTTGATTCTGAGGTTAAACCAATAATTCAAAGTCGATGTGCTATTACAGCTTGTCATGGTTCAGGATTCAGCCAGGGTGGAATGACTTTGGGTAGCGGAAGTTATAACTCGGTCGTAAATGCTTCCGGTGACAATGGAATGATAGTAGTTTCAGGAAATGCAAATGCAAGTAATTTATATTTGAAAGTAACTTCAACACCTCCGTTTGGTGCAAGAATGCCATTTGGTGGCGCGGCTCTATCAACAGCAGAACAAAATATAATTCGTGACTGGATTAATGAAGGAGCACAAGATAATTAGGCTTAAATTATCGGTTGTCTTATTTATTTTCATTATTTTCGGTAATGGGGCAGCCAAAGAATTTTCCCTTGATCCACAATCAGGGACTGATTCGGTGCAGTTTAAGTCAGCAGCAAAATTAGAATTTTTATCGGGTGAGACAAAAGATTTAATTGGTAATATAAATTTTGATTTTGATAACCCAACTAATAAGATAACCGGTGTAATCCGGGTCGATCTTAGAACGCTCAAAACTGGTATTGAAACGCGAGATGGTCATATGAGGGACAACCATCTTCATACAGATAAATTTCCCTACGCATATTTTGAACTGCTGTCGGTTGCAAATTTGCCGGCAAAAGTCATTGACCAACAGGAATATAAACTTGAAGTCACCGGTTATTTTTATATCCATGGGGTAAAGAGGCAGTTAACATCTGATCTGAGTTTAAAAAGAGGCGTTAATGCATCCGGAAAAGATCAATTAAACATTAAAACTAATTTTTCAATATTTTTGGATGCTTATAAAATTCCACGCCCCAAAGCTTTGTTTCTGAAGCTTGCTGAAAGAGTGACAATTCAGTTATCATTTTCAGCCATTGAAACCGTAGATTCTGAAAAGATAGTGCTTCCTTTATGGGATGAACTTCAAAATTAGCCTTTTTTATATAAAAACCTTGTTAAGTAAACTCAGGTACTGTATCTTAGATCAAGACTTCTTAAGGAGAAGAAATGATAAATAGGATACTTGAGATTGTGGTCCTTCTGATTGATTACTTCCGCGACAACCAGGACCATTTTTTGAATATAGACGATTTTTCAACATCTTTAAAAGCAAAGGGTTATACCGATTCTGAAATAACTTCGGCATATTCCTGGTTGTTGGAAAGATATGAAAATTCCCCCGAGAAATATTTCTCAGAATTTCCGGAAATGCCCATTGCTAATCGGGTTTTAACTGATCTTGAAAGACAACAACTTTCAACCAGCGCCCAAGGCTTTCTTTTCAAGTTACTGTCTTTGTCTTTGATTGATAATGAGCAGTTTGAAACGATTGTGGAACGGGCAAATATGGTCAGTAATTTCCCGGTTGAACTCGATCAAATTAAATTATTAGCATCATCAGTTTTGTTCAGGGATATTGATGATATTGATGCCATTTCGATTTTTGATCCTGAATTTGGCAGCTCTAATCTTATAAATTAAATCCGATGTCACTTAAAGACAAAAAAATTATAATCGGTTTAACGGGTGGTATCGCCTGTTATAAAACGCCGTACCTTGTCCGCTTTTTGATAAAAGAAGGGGCATTGGTTAAAGTTATTATGACTGAGGCGGCGACTAAGTTTATAACTCCACTTACCCTTGAAACAGTATCTGAGAATCCGGTCGTGGTTAATATGTTTCCCGATCAAGGTTATATTGCAACCCGGCATATTGATATGGCGGAGTGGGCTGATCTGTTTGTCATAGCTCCGGCAACGGCTAATTTTTTGGGTAAAGTTTCATCGGGGATTTCTGATGATATATTGACTACAATAATTTGTGCAACTGCAAAAGATGTTATGATTGCCCCGGCAATGAATCCTCAAATGTGGTTAAACAAGATTACGCAGAAGAATTACAAATTTCTGAAAGAGACCGGATATCTGTTTGTTGATCCGGTTGATGGAGAGATGGCTTGTCATCATTGGGGGGTTGGAAGGGTTGCTGAACCTGAAGATATATTTAAACAGATTAAAGAGTATTTCTCGAATCACAGTAAAAAAAAAGTCACGTAGTGACTAAGATTTTGATCACAGCGGGTCCCACTCGCGAACAAATTGATCCGGTCAGATATATAACCAACTATTCCTCAGGCAAAATGGGTTATGCTTTAGCCGAAGCAGCGGTAAATCTTGGCTGGGAGACGACTCTGATATCCGGTCCGGTAGCTTTGACACCACCTGAAAATGTGAATTTAATTAATATCGAAACTACCGATGAACTTGCTGAAAAAACGCTTCAAGAGATTAAATCTCATGACTGCTTGATCATGGCTGCGGCACCTTCAGATTTTACACCTCAAAAATTCATTTCTAAAAAGATTAAAAAGGATAAGTCAGATTTAAACCTGGCTCTTAAACCTACTATTGATATTTTGAAAGAAGTCAGCAAGGTACGAACCAAGAAACAGTTAATAGTCGGATTTGCTCTCGAAACTGATAATCATATCAAGAATGCTCAGAAGAAATTAAAAGAGAAAAAGCTTGATGTGATCGTATTGAATAGAACAGGAAAAGATACCGGATTTAACTCTGATACCAATCAAGTGACAGTATTTGTGCCCGGTAAAGATCCGATTGAATTTTCTCTTTCGACAAAGAGTGAAATATCGGTTAAATTGCTTGAATTAATAGCTTCGTTAATGTAATATGGGTTTCTGGGGAAAATTATGATATGAATGATAATAACAGTAGTCTTAAAGAATTAGTTAAACGGGCGTTGCTGGCTCAAATAGAGATAGGACTTGATCAGGCAATCATAAATCCAGTTCAATTGAAAGAAGCTAGAGAAGTTATTTCAGTAGAATCAGCCTTAGAGGAAACAAAAATGCCAACCCGGGAGTCGTTAACAACAAGTATGAAATCAGAATTTGAAACGGTTATAGCTCATAATGAAGCAATTTGTAATTGTCATTTATGTCCTTTGGGAGATACGAGAGACAAATTTGTTTATGGCGTTGGAAATCCAAATGCTGATGTGATGTTTGTCGGGGAAGCCCCCGGTCAGCGAGAAGACCAAACTGGCGAACCGTTTGTCGGGCGTGCCGGAGAGTTGCTTGATAAAATTCTGGCAGCAATTCAGTTTTCCAGAAAAGATGTTTATATCGCCAATATTTTAAAATGCCGACCGCCTGCAAATCGTGATCCGTTGCCGGAAGAAATGGAAAAATGTTTTCCTTATTTGCAGGAACAAATAGCGCTTATAAAACCGAAAATTATTTGTTCTTTAGGGCGAATTGCCGGGCAAGCCTTACTTGATACAAACACCCCGCTTGGGAAACTTCGCGGTCAGTGGCATGAGTATCACGGCGTTCCAATGATGGTGACTTATCATCCGGCGGCTTTGCTTCGTTTTCCGGGCTATAAAAGAGATACCTGGGCTGATATGAAAATGCTCAAAGCGAGATACGATTCTTATTAATAAAAAAATGTGATTGAAAGATATTATGGCATACAGGGTACAACAGAATAAAGATATTTCGAAACTTCAGCCGCCACAGTCGCTTGAGACTGAACAGGCGGTACTCGGGGCGCTTCTAAAAGATGCGGAAGCGATTAACAGGGTTATTGAAGTTATAGATGATGAACTGGTATTTTATTCTCCGAAACATCAGCATATTTTCAGGGCGATGCTTACGCTTTATGAAAAATCAGAACCATGCGACATAACGACTGTTGCCGAGACACTTTTGAAAGAGCAGCTGCTTGAGAAGATTGGCGGAAGGGTTTATCTGGTTGAATTAGCCGAAATGGTTGCTTCCACAGCCAATGTAGGCTCACACGCCTCTATAATATTAGAAAAAGCTCTTCTTAGGCGATTGATTAATACATCCAATGAAATAACCCAAAGTTGTTATTCGCTTGAAAAACCGGTTCATGATCTTTTGGATCAAGCCGAATCATCGATATTTAGAATTTCTGAAAGCCGGCTTCGCAAAGGTTTTGCTCCGATGAAAGAACTCATCAATAAGTCTCTTGAAGAGATTGATGAGATGCATATCAACCAGGGTGGCTTGGCAGGGATCAAAACCGGCTATCATGAACTCGATGAATTGACCCTTGGACTTAATAAGGGTGATTTGATAATTATTGCCGGTCGTCCTTCGATGGGTAAAACATCATTAGCGATGAATATTGCCGAACATATTGCAACCCAAAAAGATGATCCGCTTGGGGTTGGCATGTTTTCATTAGAAATGTCGGCACAACAGCTGGTACTAAGGATGTTGTGCGGACGGGCTAAACTCAATCAGCAAAAAGTTCGCTCGGGTAAACTTAGAGATGATGAATGGCCAAAACTTACCCATTCCGGGAATATTTTACAATCGGCTCCTATATTTGTTGATGATTCGGCGTCATTGACAGCCCTTGAGATGCGTGCGAAAGCTCGAAGATTAAAAGCTCAACATGATGTCAGTCTGATAATCGTTGATTATCTGCAATTGATGTCGGGGCATGGACGGGCAGAAAACCGTCAACAGGAAATTTCTACGATTTCAAGAAGTTTGAAAGCTCTGGCAAAGGAACTTGATGTTCCGGTGATTGCAATTTCGCAGTTATCCCGTCAGGTTGAGCAAAGAACCGGAGAGAAACGTCCGCAGCTTAGTGATTTGCGTGAATCGGGCGCAATTGAACAGGATGCTGATTTAGTGATTTTTGTTTATCGTCCCGAATTTTATATGTCACATCTGGAAAAATCTGATCCAAAATATATCGAGGTTGAAGGCAAGGCGGAAATAATCGTTGCCAAGCAGAGAAATGGTCCGACCGGGGTGGCAAATTTGAATTTTATAAAAGAGTTTGCCCGCTTTGAAAATATGGCCTACAAAGGTCAGAGGGAAGTTCCTCACGATGTTGAACCGATCCAAGGCGGAGATATGCCTTTTTAGGGGGATAAATGAATTTCGGAGTAGAAGCTATAGGCCGTCAGAGTATTGCATTTATTTACAAACTCGGGGGGCTTTTTTTAATGTTTATCCGGTTCGTTGTATCATTGAAAAAAATATTTTATTCACCTCGTTTGATCTTCGAACAGCTTTATCTGCTGGGATTAAAATCTCTGCCATTAATATTAATAACTTCTATCTTTGTCGGGGCGGTTGCCGCCTGGCAGGCAGCTTATCAGTTTAAATTTATAGGGGCACCTTTGCGACTGCTTGGACAGGCAGTTGGCAAAGCGGTCGTAATCGAACTTGCCCCGGTTTTGTCGGCGCTTGTAATAGCAGGACGGGTCGGGTCGGGAATAACTGCCGAATTAGGCACGATGAAAGTTACCGAACAGATTGATGCTTTGGAGTCAATGGGGATTAACCCGATTAGATATCTGGTGATGCCTCGTGTAATTGCCTGTCTGTTGATGGTACCGTTTTTGGTAATGTTTGCCAATTTTATTGCGATAATGGGAGCTTTGTTTGTATCGGTGGTCGGGGTGGATCTTACCTGGGAAACATTTTTGGATGGCTTCAGGGATTCATTTAAAATGTCAGATTTTATAAATGGTTTAATTAAAGCCTCGGTTTTTGGATTGATTATCGGGATAGTCGGATGCTATGAAGGTTTTGCAACCGAGGGCGGTGCCGAAGGGGTTGGCCGAGCAACGACAACTTCGGTCGTGCTATCATCGGTGTTAATTTTATTTCTTAATTTTGTATTTGCAGTAATTCTATTTAATATTTGATATGAATAACGAACTTATAAAAATTGAAGAGCTTTATAAAAGCTTTAACGGTCAACCGGTTTTGCAAGGGGTCAATCTGACTATCAAAGAGGGTGGGTCGCTGGTTATAATCGGACAGTCAGGCTGTGGGAAATCGGTGTTGATAAAACATATTATACATCTTTTGATTCCCGACAGCGGGCGGATTTTTTATGAAAATAATGATTTGGAATCTTTGAGCAGTAAAAAAATAATAGAAATTCAACGGCAGATGGGAATGCTTTTTCAGTCAGCGGCACTTTTTGATTCCATGACGGTTGCGGAGAATGTCGGGCTTGGATTAAAAGAATCAAAACAGTTTCCACAGGATGTTATAGATGAAAAAGTGATGGAAAAACTTGAAATGGTCGGGCTTGTCGATGCCGCTAATAAAATGCCCTCGGAACTTTCGGGTGGAATGAGAAAACGTGCCGGACTGGCGCGGGCGATTGCCTCGGACCCGAAGGTTTTGCTCTATGATGAGCCAACAACCGGGCTGGACCCGATAACCGCTGATTTAATAAATGAATTAATTGTTAATTTGAATACCAAATTGAATGTGACATCAATTACCGTTACCCATGATATGACCTCTGCATATAAGATAGCTAATCGAATGATAATGTTGTATAATGGGCGGGTTGAATTTGATGGTACCCCGGATGAAGTTAGAAATTGTGATAATGAGATCGTCCGTCAATTTATTGCCGGAAGTGCGAAAGGACCTATAAAAGTAAGATAATGTTAAGCAGTAGAAAAATAAAAACAGCCTATTTTTGCTCAGAATGCGGTGCCGAACATACCCGCTGGCAGGGGCAGTGTCGAGAGTGCGGTCAGTGGAATACATTGATTGAAGAAAAAATACCGGTTAAGAAAAGTGTTGCCAAAAAATATAATGCCGCCGAGAAACAAATTATAGCTGAAATTGATACTAAGCAGATGGTCGGATATAAATCCGGGATTGATGAATTTGACCGGGTTCTGGGCGGACAGGTTATACCCGGGATGACGGTTTTACTGGGGGGAGAACCGGGAATAGGCAAATCGACCCTAATTTTACAAGCCGCTGAATCTTACTCGCGACTTGGATTACCCGTATTGTATATCACCGGAGAAGAATCACTTCCACAAATAAAAATCCGCGCCGAGCGATTGAAGATTCCCGGAAACAACATAACGGCGATGAACTCAACTAACCTTGAAGAAGTAATCAATACTATTGACAGTGAAAATTTTCAAATAATTCTGATAGACTCTATCCAGACAATTGCCTCATCTATGCTTGATAGTCCTCCCGGTACGGTTGCTCAGGTTAGGGAGTCGGCAAATCGTCTAATCAATTTAGCCAAGGCAAAAGGTCTGGTTCTCTTTTTGGTTGGCCATGTCACCAAAGACGGGATGGTTGCCGGACCGAAGGTGCTTGAGCATATGGTTGATACGGTGATTTATTTTGAGGGCGACAGCACGCACCTCTACCGGATGCTTCGGGCGGCAAAAAACCGATTTGGCTCGGTGGCAGAGATCGGACTATTTGAAATGAAGCCTGAAGGGCTGATCGAAGTTTCCAATCCATCATCGTTATTTTTATCAGAACATAATTCCACGCCTAAATCAGGTTCGGCAATTGCTGCGGTATGCGAGGGGAGCCGACCGATTTTAGTTGAGATTCAGGCTTTGGTAACCTCTGCAAACTATGGAACCCCCCAGCGGGTTGCCGGAGGAATTGATAACAAACGATTAGCGTTGTTGCTTGCGATCTTAGAGAAAAAATGCGGTTATCCGATGGCTACCCATGATGTATTTGTCTCAATCGCCGGCGGGTTGAAACTTTCTGAACCGGCGCTTGATCTCCCGATTATTACCGCTATTGTATCATCGCTTTTGAATAAACCGATAGATCCAAAAACAGTTATTTGCGGTGAGGTTGGTTTGTCGGGTGAAGTTCGTGGAATTACGATGGCGGATCGCAGGTTGAATGAAACCTCGAAGATGGGCTTTGATCGGGTTATTTTTCCGACAACAAATATTTCACAGTTGAAAAGCAAAACGGTTAAAATTGATTCGATTGCCAATGTCGAGGACGTATTTGAATTGGCTATGGATTAAATAGATTATCACATGACTCAGCTTAAGAAAATATATTCACCTATTAATTCAGATAACTCCGCCCGCAGAGGGGAAGTAATAACTTCACACGGGAAATTTCAAACTCCGGCGTTTATGCCGGTGGGAACCTCGGGGGCTGTTAAAGCTTTAACCTCGCATGATCTTGATGAATGCGGAGTGGAAATTATTTTAGGTAATACTTACCATCTTTATTTGAGACCCGGTACAAAAATTATAAAAGATCAGGGCGGCTTGGCATCTTTTAACGGCTGGAATAAACCGACCTTAACTGATAGTGGCGGCTTTCAGGTTTTCTCATTAAAAGATATTTCAAAGATCAGTGATAAAGGGGTGGAGTTTCAATCACATATAGATGGTTCGCGGCATATGTTTACTCCTGCAAAAGTAATGGAGATTCAACATGAAATCGGCGCCGATATAATTATGGCGTTTGATCAGTGCGTACCATATCCGGCTGATAAAGAACTGGCGATGCAGGGAGTTAATCGGACTTATGACTGGGCGAAGATATGCCTTGAAAAACATAATGAACTTAACGAAGAAAATAATACAGATTTAAATCTGTTCGGGATTGTTCAGGGGTCGACTTATAAAGAGATGCGTACGATTTCTGCGGAACAGATCGTGTCGCTTGATTTTCCCGGCAATGCCATCGGTGGATTATCAGTAGGGGAATCAAAAGATGAGATGGAAGAAATGCTTGCTCATACAATTCAGTATTTGCCGGAAGATAAACCGCGTTATCTGATGGGGGTTGGGTATCCCGAGGATTTATTTATGTCGGTCTCTTATGGGATTGATATGTTTGATTGTGTTTTGCCAACCAGAAATGCCCGAACGGGGAATGTTTTTACCTCGGAAGGTCAGATTGTATACCGCAATGCCGAGTATGCCAATGATGAGGGTCCGCTTGATCCGAACTGTGATTGTAAAGTTTGCAGCCGATACAGTCGGGCGTATATAAGACATCTGTATAATCAATCGGAGATAACCGGAATCGTATTAGCGTCATATCATTCGACTTATTTCTTTCAAAATTTGATGAAAAATATTAGAACTTCAATTGAAGAGAATCGATTTACTGAATTTCGTAAAGAATTTCTTGAGCTATATCAAAGTAAAGCCAAGTAAAATCAGAATATTTTAATAGGCAATAAATATCCCAGGGTAAAACGAACATCACTTATTCTTGATTTTCGTAATTTTTCAGAATAAGATGTTTCAGATAACTTTGTTACAAAAATAAAGTCCGGCTTTATTTCAGTAATCCCCATTTCCATAGAATAACTTTTACGAATTCTAAGACCCAGAGATAATCGGTAACCGGGGGCATTTTTTATTCTGACACTGGTAATCGAATGATTTTGTTTCAATGAATCAGCAGACCGGGGACTTAACTTAAAATTAGTGTAAGTATATACAATTCCTATGCCCAGATATCCGGTAAGTTTATCTGTGCCGCGATATACAAATGCTTCAATTGAGGGTGTAATAGAATGAATTTTACCATAAGGGTATAATTTAGAATTGATGCTTCCATAATTATAATCAACAGCAGCTCTAAATACGAAGGGATGAGAAAATAAAACTTCGTATTTTAATGACAATTCCGGACCGGCGGTAATAACTTGATTAGGACCATTAAATCCAGCCGCAATATGCATATTTGTAAGATTTACCGTATCCTGTACAATTGGATTTAGCGGGTATAACGGCAGGCTAAGTAACGAAGTCAATAATATTGAAAGCATAGTTCTCCTAAAGAGTTGTTCTATATGTATTTACGTACAGCCCCATGGAAAAGTCAAAAAGTATTTTTAAAAATATTGAATTTTGTTTTCTCAAAATGGCTACTGGTTAGTGACCATTTACTCGTAAATAAGATAACTCTAATCTGGAAATGTCTTGAGTCGACCGTAACTCTTTGAACGACAAAGGAAAAAACTTTTGTATTCACTTTAAAATCGGTTGACAATATTAAACTAAAAACTATATTTGCCCTATTGTTTTTTGGGTGTGAATATATTCACAAAAGATAAGAAATATTGATGGAAGTAAAAGAATTATTTGAAGATAGCGGAGATTAGAAATGAGTGATTCGAAGGTATTTAAAAATTTTATTAACGGCGAATGGGTAAGTTCAAAATCAGGTGAGACCTACGAAAATATAAATCCTGCCAATACCGATGAAGTCGTTGGTGTTTTTCAAAAATCTAATGCAGAAGATATTAAAAATGCAATAGATGCAGCATCTGAAGCCTACAAAAAGTGGCGTTTAGTCCCGGCACCAAAACGGGGTGAGATTCTTTATCGCATAGCTTCAAGGTTATGGTCGAAAAAAGAAGAGCATTCCAGCGACATGACTCGTGAGATGGGTAAAGTATTGAATGAAACTCGCGGTGATGTACAAGAAGCCATTGACATGACTTTTTACATGGCTGGTGAAGGTCGTCGTCTGTTTGGAATGACAACACCGTCAGAGATGGAAAATAAATTCAACATGACCATCCGTCAGCCTTTAGGGGTAGCATCTTTTATTACACCATGGAATTTCCCGATGGCTATTCCAGCCTGGAAAATGATGCCGGCTTTGATTTGTGGTAACACAATTGTCATCAAACCAGCTACAGATACTCCTCTTTCAGTTGTTAATCTAATGAAAGCCTGTGAAGAAGAAGGCATACCTCCGGGCGTAATCAATATGGTAACCGGCTCAGGCAGTGTGCTTGGTGAACCGATCATTAAAAATCCTAATGTTAAGATTGTTTCATTCACCGGTTCAACCGATGTCGGTCGTAAAGTTTCCGAAGCCTGTGCTACTACATTCAAACATGCCTGTCTGGAAATGGGCGGGAAGAATGTACAGATTGTTATGGAAGATGCGAATCTTGAATTGGCGATTGAAGGCGCACTTTGGGGTGCCTTTGGAACTACCGGTCAGCGTTGTACCGCTACCAGTCGTTTGATTTGCCACAAGGATGTTGTTGGTGAGATGACAAAACGTTTGGCAGAGAGAGTAGCCAGTTTGAAAGTTGGTAACGGTCTTGATCCATCAGTTCAGATGGGACCATCAATCAACCAGGGTCAGCTTGATACGGTTTTGAAATATATCGAAATTGGTAAGAACGAAGGCGCGAAACTTGTTACCGGCGGTGAAAGATTAACCGGTGGTGATTATGATAAAGGATTCTTTGCTCAGCCGACTATCTTTAGTGAAGTGACTCAGGATATGCGGATCTGGAAAGAAGAAATTTTCGGACCGGTACTTGGAATTGGTTCTTTTGATAATTTGGATCAGGCGATTGAAATGGCTAATGATACACCTTACGGTTTGTCTGCTTCTATTTATACACAGGATGTTAATCAGGCATACAGGGCTATGCGTGATGTGAATACCGGAATCTTTTATGTCAACGCTCCAACAATCGGAGCCGAGACTCATCTGCCATTTGGCGGAACTAAAGAGACCGGCAACGGACACCGTGAAGCTGCCACGGCGGCTCTTGATGTGTTCAGCGAATGGAAATCAGTTTATGTTGATTTCTCCGGTTCTTTGCAAAGACCCCAGATCGACAACCAATAATTTGAGGTATTAAATTGACACGTTGTAAATATATAGATTCTCATCATTCAGGTTATTTAGTTTTATACCTGATCTTGTTTATCTGGCAAGCATCCTCTATCTAAGTGATAGGGATATAGTAGATAGTTGATTGTGTTAATTTAAAAATGAAATTTATTTAATGGAGTTTATAAATGGCTAAGAAAAAAATAATTATCATGGGCGCTGCCGGGCGTGACTTTCATAATTTCAACGTTCTGTATCGCAACAATGCTGATGTCGAAATCGTAGCTTTTACCGCTACCCAGATTCCTGATATTGACGGTCGTAAATATCCTGCCGCTCTTGCCGGTAAATTGTATCCAAAAGGGATTCCGATTTATGACGAAGAGAAGCTGCTTGAGCTGATTAAAAAACATGATATTGACGAAGTTATATTCTCATACTCTGATGTTCCATATCAGTACATCATGGAAAAAGCCGCTATGGTAATGTCTGCCGGAGCACGATTTGCAGTTGAAGGCGGAGACCCAACCATGATTAAATCAACCAAGCCGGTTATTGCTGTTTGCGCCACTCGTACCGGATGTGGAAAATCTCAAACTACTCGCCGGGTTGCTCAAGTCCTGCAGGAAATGGGTAAGAGGGTTGTCGCAATTCGTCACCCTATGCCTTATGGTGATCTTGCCAAACAGGCTTGCCAGCGTTTTGCAACTTTGAAAGATCTTGATAAGCACAAATGCACGATTGAAGAACGTGAAGAATACGAACCTCATATCGTTAACGGTATTGTTGTTTATGCCGGTGTTGATTATGAAATGATTATTCGTGAAGCTGAAAAAGAAGCTGATGTGATTTTATGGGATGGCGGAAACAATGATATGTCATTCTACAAACCTGACCTGATGATAACAGTTGTTGATCCTCATCGTCCGGGTCATGAAATTAGTTATTATCCGGGACAGAATAATTTGCTGTTAGCTGACATCATTGTTATTAACAAAATTGATTCTGCTGATAATGATAGTATTGCTGAAGTAAGAGAAAATATTGCAACATATAATCCAAATGCTGTGGTTGTAGAAGCCGCCTCGCCGGTTCTGGTTGACAAGCCGGAACTTATTCGCGGTAAAAAAGTGCTGGTCGTAGAAGACGGTCCGACTTTGACTCATGGTGAAATGCCTTATGGTGCCGGTGTTGTTGCAGCTATGAAATACGGTGCCGCCGAACTGGTTGACCCTCGTCCTTACACAGTTAAGTCGATAACCAAAACTTTTGAGAAATATCCTGATATCGGTGTTCTTTTACCGGCTATGGGATATGGCAACCAGCAGATTAAAGACCTTGAAACAACAATCAACCGTACTAAATGCGATTTAGTTATAATTGCAACTCCGATTGATTTAAGCCGTATCTTGAAAATTAAAAAGAAAAACGTTCGTGTTTTCTACAGTCTTCAGGAAATCGGTTCTCCGGAACTTGGTTCATTGATTGGAGATTTCTTCAGTAAACCTAAAGCGAAAAAGGCTGCGAAGAAAAAATAAAAGAACAATTAAGGGTCGGATTATTCCGACCCTTATTTTATTTTAGAAAAGAATATGGGTAATAAAAAAACAGCTGTGATAGCACTTGGTGGCAATGCCATAACCCGATCTGATCAGGAAGATACGATTGCCAACCAATTTGCAAATACCCGTAAGTCACTTGATGGAATTATTGGTCTGATCAGAAACGGCTATAATCTGGTTGTTTCACATGGAAATGGTCCTCAAGTTGGAGATGCTTTATTGCGTAATGAAATTTCGCGTGGAAAAACTCCGATCCTTCCGCTGGGTGTATTGGTTGCTAATACTGAAGGCGGGATGGGTTATATGATTGAGCAGTCATTACAAAACCGTCTAAAAAAAGAAAAGATAGATCGTTCTGTAATTACTGTTATAACTCAAATGGTCGTTGATAAAAATGATCCGGCGATTGAAAATCCTACAAAATTTATCGGCCAGTTTTATACTGAGAAGGAAGCCGGCATTTTTTCTGAAACCCGGGGATGGGCGATGAGGAAAGATGCTGATCGAGGTTGGCGGCGGGTGGTTCCTTCGCCTAAACCGATAAAAGCAGTTGAAGCGGAGATGATTAAGCATCTGATTGACTATGGAGCAATTGTTATTGCCGGCGGCGGGGGTGGCATACCTGTTTATATCAAAGATAATGGAGATTATGAAGGAATTGATGCTGTTATAGATAAAGATTATGCTTCGGCTGTGATAGCCAATGAAATAAATGCGGAAATTTTATCAATTTTGACATCAGTTGATAAAGTCTCGATAAACTTCGGTCAGCCAAATCAAAAAGATTTAGGTGAAATAAAACTTTCGGAAATAAAGAAATATGTTGAAGATGGTCATTTTCCGCCCGGGTCGATGGGACCAAAAATTAAGGCAGCGATTAGCTTTCTTGAAAGCGGTGGCGAACTGGTAACGATAACCTCTTTGGAGAATGCCTCTTCGGCAATTGATGGCAATGCTGGAACAAGAATTATACCGGATTAACATGTGCAGACTTTCTAAAGATGCAGTCGACGCCATATTGAAGAATGGTAAGATATATGAAGTCGGCGGTGCAGTGAGAGATAAATATTTGGGCGATGCTGCATCAATCAAAGACTACGACTATCTGGTAACCGGAATTTCCTACAAAGAATTAACGAAGCTTTTAAAACCGTTTGGGAAAATTGATCTGGTTGGACAAAGTTTTGGAGTGATAAAATTTACGCAGTATAAAAGCAATTCCCAGCACACTTTTGATATCGCTTTGCCTCGAAAAGAGTTTTCAACCGGAATAGGGCATAAAGATTTTAACGTCTCGTTTGATCCACAGCTGAACGTTGAAGAAGACCTGGCTCGCCGTGATTTCACTATCAACGCTATGGCGGTTGAACTGGGAAGTAATGAATTGATCGATCCGCTGGATGGAATGATTGATCTTGAGAAAAAACAGCTTAAAATAGTATATCAGGAATCTTTTAAAGATGATCCGCTTCGGATGTTGCGTGCGGTGCAGTTTTCAGCCAGATTCAAATTTATGATTGAACCGGAAACTTTCCGGTTGATGCGGGAAAATGCTTCGTTGATAAATTCGGTTTCACCGGAAAGAATCAATGAAGAGTTAAGTAAATTATTGGCTCTATCTCAAAATCCATCGGATGGATTCAGAGTGATGGAATCAACCGGACTTTTAAAAGAGGTTCTTCCCGAACTGGCTGAATGTATCGGGGTTGATCAACCGGGAGGATACCATGCTTATGATGTCTATGAGCATTCGCTTCGAATTATTGATGCCTGTCCGGCTCGTTTACGAATTCGTATGGCGGCGATGTTTCATGATATAAATAAACCGCAATGCAAAAGAATTGTCGAAAAGGGTGCTACTTTTTATGGCCATGAGTCAGTTGGCGCCCGAACCGCAAAAAAAGTATTACGACGACTTCGTTATTCAAATGATTTTATCAATGAAGTTCAAGTTTTAGTCGAACGGCATATGTTCACGACTGAGGTGTCAGATAAAGGGATGCGTCGCTTGATTCGAAAAACCGGATTAGATTTGATTTTTGATCTCTTAGATCTCCGCCGGGCTGATGTGATTGCTCAGGGGATGGGTGGTAATACGGATGATGTTGATGTTTTTGAAAAACGGATACGTGATGAAATAGCTAAGAAACCTCCCTTCGGATTATCTGATCTGGAGATTAACGGAGTTAGAATTATGGAATTGTTTTCGCTTGAACCGGGTCCGGTTATTGGAGAGGTTCTTGAGTATTTGATGGAAAAAGTCCTTGATGATCCATCTGACAATCAAGCGGAAATTTTAGAAAAATATGCAAAAGAATATTTAAATTATAATAATGATAAGGGACAGTTGATATGAAGGTTCATGAGTATCAAGCTAAAGAAATTTTTGTAGCTGCCGGTATTCCGGTACCTCCGGGTGAAGTAGTTACAACAGCACCGGAAGCCCATCGACTCGCGACAGAATATGGAAAGCCGGTAATGGTGAAATCTCAGGTTCATGTTGGCGGACGAGGGAAAGCCGGTGGTATTAAATATGCTGAAACACCGGAAGCTGCCAAGGTATTAGCACAGAAGATACTTGGAATGGAAATCAAAGGTTTAACCGTAAAAAAAGTTTTAATCACGGTAGCCGAAGATATTATTACTGAATCGTATGTAGGAATAATATTGGATCGGGCTACAAAAAAACCGGTGATTATGGTTTCACCAGCCGGTGGTATTGATATTGAAGAAGTCGCCGCTAAAACACCTCAGAAAATTTTTAAACTCTATGTTGATCCGGTACTCGGATTGAAAAATTTTCAAGCTCGAAATTTAGCTTACAAACTTTATCGTGAACCAAGCCAAGTTAGAAAAGCTACTGATATAATTTTAAAACTTTATAAAATATTCTGGGATGCAGATGCTTCCTTAGTTGAAATAAACCCGTTGATCTCTAATTCAGCCGGAGACATTGTCGCTATTGATGCCAAATTAAATATTGATGACAACGCTTTGTATCGTCAGAAAAATATTGAAGCAATGCGTGATTTGGATGCTGAAGAAGCGGGCGAAGTAACCGCTCGTAATGACGGTTTATCATTTATTAAGCTTGATGGTAATATCGGTTGTATCGTAAACGGTGCCGGACTTGCCATGGCAACAATGGATCTGGTAAAACGGTATGGCGGTGAACCGGCAAACTTCCTTGATATCGGCGGTTCGTCAAATCCTCAAAAAGTTGTTACGGCAATGCGAATTATTCTTTCTGATCCTAAAATAGAAGCAATCCTGATCAATATCTTCGGCGGTATTACCCGTTGTGATGATGTTGCCACCGGTATTGTTGCTGCTTTTAAAGAACTGAATCCAACCGTGCCGGTAGTGGTTCGTTTGACTGGTACCAATGCGGACAAAGCTAAGACAATTCTGAAATCTGTAAACCTGCCGTTTGGCGATACCCTTGATGCTGTCGTTAAGAAGGCTATAGAACTTGCAGGTTCTGAAGCATAAAGAGAGGATAATTTAGATGTCGATTTTTATTAATAAAAGAACAAAATTAATTGTTCAGGGAATTACCGGTCGGGATGGTTCATTCCATACTGAACAGATGAAAGCTTATGGAACTAACGTTGTTGCCGGAGTGACTCCGGGTAAAGGCGGTACAAAAGTCTCCGGTATTTCGGTCTATAATACGGTTGAAGATGCGGTTGCAAAGACCAAAGCCAACACTTCAGTTATTTATGTTCCTCCTCCGTTTGCAATAGATGCTATTTTTGAAGCGATTGATGCTGGAATTAAGACTATTGTATGTATCACCGAGGGCGTACCTGCCAATGAGATGATGAAAGTTTACCCACTCGTAATAGAGAAGGGTATTCGCTTGATCGGTCCTAACTGTCCCGGATTAATTAGTCCGGGTGAATCAAAAGTTGGGATTATGCCGGGAAGCATTGTCAAAAAAGGCAACATCGGAGTTGTCTCACGATCAGGAACCTTGACCTATGAAGCGATTTGGGCGCTTACCAGTGCCGGTATGGGACAGTCAACTTGTATTGGAATCGGTGGCGATCAGGTTATCGGAACAAACTTTATTGATTGTTTGGAAGCTTTTGAAGCAGATAGATCGACTAAAGGAATCGTAATGCTTGGCGAAATCGGCGGCACTGATGAAGAAGATGCCGCAAAATATATCAAGAAAAAACTGACCAAGCCGGTTGTTAGTTTTATTGCCGGGCAAACAGCTCCTCCCGGAAAACGTATGGGGCATGCCGGTGCGATTATTTCTGGTGGAACCGGAACGGCCTTAGATAAAATTGCTGCTTTAAACAAAGTTGGTATTCCGGTTGCGGGTTCTCCGACAGAGATTCCAGGTTTGATGAAAGAGCTTTTAAAAGGCGGCAACGCAAAAGAATTGATTAAGAGAATAAATGCAGAGAAGAAAGCTGCTGTATAGTAATAGAAAATAAGAAACTAAAATAAGATTCATCGAGGATAATAATGACTGAGTCAAAAATGACAGACGATTCAAAAGAAAAAAAGGCTGTCAAATCCAAGTATGATTACTCCAATGGTCCAGCACCTTTGGAAATCAATTTGTCATGGTGCAAAGCCTGTAATCTTTGCATCGCCCTATGCCCAACTCAGGTTTTCGAACCTGATCATGATGGTAAACCTGTACAGGCGCGACCGGATAGTTGTACCCAGTGTTCGATATGCTGGATTCATTGCCCCGATCTTGCCATAATTTCAAATTACAAGTAAGGAACGCGGCAATGGCAGAAAGAAAAAAGAAATTACTTCAAGGTAATGCAGCTTGTGTGGAAGGCGCCATTTATTCGGGAATGACATTCTATGCCGGGTATCCGATTACACCTTCGACAGAAATCGCTGAAGGTTGTGCTCGCGAACTGCCTAAATTAGGTGGTCGTTTCATACAAATGGAAGATGAAATAGGATCAATTGCTGCGATTATCGGAGCTTCGGTTTCCGGTAGAAAAACGATGACGGCAACTTCAGGTCCCGGTTATTCATTGATGCTTGAAAATATTGGTTATGCTTATATGACCGAGACTCCATGTGTCATAGTAAATGTTCAGCGCGGTGGTCCTTCAACCGGACTACCAACCAAAGTGAGTCAGTCTGATACGATGCAGGCCAGATGGGGAACTCATGGCGATTTTACTTCAATTGCTGTTGCTCCATCAACGGTTGAAGAATCTTTAACAGAAACTATCCGAGCCTTTTCGCTTGCAGAAAGATTTCATACTCCGGTTACGATCCTCCTTGATGAGGTGATCGGGCATATGCGTGAGATCGTAACTATGCCTGAGCCGGGCGAAATTGAAATAATTAATAGAGTTACTCCAACAGTAGGTCCGGAAAATTTTAAGCCATATGAATTCACAGAGAATCTGGTTTCTCCGATGGCAGGCTATGGAAAAGGATATCGTTTTCATGTTACCGGTTTAACTCATGATCCTATGGGTTTCTCGACCAATAATCCTGAAGAAATTTTCCCGAAATTGGATAAACTCAGAAATAAAATTGAAAACTATAAAGATGAAATCTTCAAGCTTCGGACCGAGATGATTGATGATGCGGAAGTCATTTTTGTAGCTTATGGTTCAGTTGCAAGAGCCGCTTTACAAGCCGCTTCAATAGCGCGTAAAGCCGGTGTCAAAGTTGGTGTGATTCAACTTTATACTATCTGGCCTTTCCCGGAAGAACAGCTAAAAGACCTTTGTTCCAAGGCGAAAAAAATAATCGTCGGTGAATTAAACATGGGGCAAATTGTTCTAGAGGTTGAACGGGTCCTTAAAGATAAAGAAGTGCATTCGTTACAGCGTTACGACGGTGAGATTATGACACCAATGCAATTGTTAGAAAAACTTGAGGAGGTGCTGTAATGGCTACTGTTGTAAAACAAAAATCTGATGTTTTCATGAACTACCTCCGTCCCAAGAAAAAATTCCCGAGTGTCTGGTGTCCCGGATGCGGTAACGGAATTGTGATGGGTGCTTTGGTTCGAGCAATTGATAAACTCGGATATGACAAAGACAATATTGCGATGATTTCCGGAATCGGTTGTTCCAGCAGACTTCCGATTTATATGGATTTTCATACGCTTCATACAACTCATGGTCGGGCATTGCCCTTTGCAACCGGCGTTAAATTTGCTCAGCCGCATATGAAAGTTATCGTGATTACCGGTGACGGTGATGCCTTAGCAATCGGCGGCAATCACTTTATTCATGCATGCCGGAGAAATATTGATATCACAACAATATTGATTAACAATAATATTTATGGAATGACCGGCGGTCAGTGTTCTCCGACAACTCCTCCGAAGTCAATTGCAACAACTTCACCTTATGGAAATGTTGAAAAGAATTTTGATCCCTGCGGTTTAGCAACCGGAGCCGGAGCTTCTTTTGTTGCTCGAGGCACTGTTTATCATGCAATCCATTTGGAAAAAATGATCAGCAAGGCTTTGGAACATCGCGGTTTTTCTCTTTTAGAAGCAATCTCAAATTGTCATACCTATTATGGTCGTTTGAATCGTAAAGGTGACGCCGTGGCAATGCTGAATCAATTTAAAGATGATTCAGTAATGAAAGCAAAAGCTGATAAAATGACTAAGGAAGAGCTGGTCGGTAAGCATATTCTTGGTGTTGTTCATGAAGATGATAATACAGAATTCTGTGATGAGTATCAACATGTAGTTGATTCCCATCTGGTTAAATGAGGTAATAATGGCTGCAAAATTTTTAGATAAAATAGAAATTCCTCAGGACCGATTTGAAGTGCGTTTATCCGGTTCTGGCGGACAAGGGATGATTTTTGGTGCGGTTGTCCTCGGTGAAGCGGTTGGATTGAACGAAGGTAAAAAAGTTGTTCAATCTCAATCTTACGGTCCGGAAGCACGTGGGGGAGCATCCAAAGCTGATTTGGTTGTTTCTGACAGTGAAATATTCTATCCCAAAGCTATGAAACTTGACCTGCTTCTGGCGATGACTCAGGAATCACTTGATAAATACTATGGCGATCTCAAAGAGGGTGGAATTCTTATAATTGACACCAGTCTCTGTACTGAGTTTCCAACTGATAATTATTTCGGTATGGATTTTACCCGCCTTGCTCGTCAAGAAGTTGGCCACATCATGGTAGCCAATGTAATTGCGTTAGGTGCCATCGCTGCTCTGACTGATATTGTGACTCTTGAGCATCTTACCGAAGCAGTATTGGCAAGAGCTCCTCAAGGGACCGAAGATAAAAACAGAAAAGCTTTGCAAATCGGGTTTGACGAAGCAACGAAAATGAAAGAATCAAAATAATACGGAGATAATTTTGAGCAGAACTCTTGTAATGATTAAACCGGATGCGACTGAACGTAATTTGATCGGTCATGTGATATCACGCCTAGAAAAATCACGTTTTGTGATTGTTAATATCAAATTAACAAGACTCACTGAAGAAAAAGCCCGGGAATTTTATAAAGTACATGAAGGCAAACCATTTTTGAATGATCTGGTGGCTTTTATGATTTCCGGACCGATTGTCGCTATGGAACTTGAGAAAGAAAATGCTGTCGAAGATTTGCGGACTCTTATCGGTGCAACCGATCCCAAAAATGCAGCATGTGGAACGATCCGATTTGAAATCGGATTGGATATTGAAAAAAATTCGGTACATGGATCTGATTCGGATGAAAATGCAGCGATTGAAGCCGCGTTTCATTTCGGACAGTAGATTAGTACCTAAGAAAGTAGTGTAGAACTATAAATGGAAGTAGAGCTGGACTATGACAACTCAAGAATAGCGATTACTATTCCTGAGAATGTACAGGTTGATCAATATCGACCAAAGGCAGCTACCTGCCCGCTTTCATTTGAGGACTTTACCGACCTTTTAAGTCGAGCTAACGGGGATGAGTTTCTTCAAGGTGATTCACCCCTTATAATTTTAAATGATGCTCACCGAAACACCCCATCGCCAACAATATTAGAATGGCTTGATAAGCTGAACAGTACAGTATTAACCCGGGCAACTTTTCTTATCGCTGCCGGAACTCATGATAAACCCAATCAAAAACAGCTTGAAAAGATATTCGGTAAGTTTCTTAAAATTGTGAAAGACCGCATTGTTGTTCATGATGCCTTTGATTTATCTACAATGAGAGAGATCGGCACCGATAAATTTGAGCAGCCGGTTTATCTCGATAAAGAACTGTTCAAACATGATCGTGCAATTGTAATAAATTCGGTTGAACCTCATTATTTTGCCGGTTTTTCAGGCGGGAGGAAATCATTTTTCCCGGGCTTGACAGATTTTGCAACTATTGAACGCAATCATAATCTGGCGAATTCACTTGAGGCGCAGCCTTGCCGTATCAAGGGTAACCCGATGGCTGAGCATCTGGACGAATTGTTTAGCCTGTTCGATGATTCAAAAATTTTAAGTATTCAGATTGTATTTGATTCAAAAAAGAATATAGCTTCGGTATTTTGCGGAGATGTTCAAAAAACATTTCAAGAAGGTATTAAAAGTGCGGAAGAATTATATTTAGAAGAAACCGAAATCAAATACGATTTGATTCTTAGCGTGATGCACCCGCCACTTGATCATAGTTTGTATCAGGCACAAAAGGGGTTGGAGAATGTACAGATGTCGGTAAAGGATGATGGTGCTGTGATCTTAGTAACAGCTTGTGATGATGGTATCGGTTCAGATAAGTTTTATAACCTTGCCAATGAGTGGGATAAAGAAAAAAACAGAGCCAAAGACGGACAATGCAAATTTGGTTCACATAAATTGTCACGGGTGAATGGGATGTCGAAACGCTTTTTTGTCGGGATTTTTTCAAAACTCAAGGATGAATTTACCCGGCATGTTTTTTATGAGCCGGTACATGATTTAGAAACATTTATTAAAGGAAGACTTTTAAAAGAGGATTCTATTAGTCTTTGCATTGTGCATGATTCTGGAAATATGGTTATAAAATATAAAAACACTTAAATTAAATTTTTCGGAGGAAGTATGAATAAGAAAATCGCCGTTATCGGTGCAGGACATGTTGGCGCATCTTGTGCTCAATACCTTGCTGAAGAAAATTTTGCCGATATCATTTTGATTGATATTATCAAAGGCGTTCCTCAAGGTAAAGCTCTTGATTTAACCCAGGCTGGTCCGGTTCGCGGGTATAATGCGATGGTTAAAGGCACTAACAAATTTTCTGATTTAAAAGGTGCTGATATTGTAATTATGACTGCCGGATTGGCTCGTAAACCAGGAATGACACGTGAAGATCTTTTAGCTAAAAATGCTGCTATTGTAAAATCATGCGGTAAAGAGATCAAAAAATATGCCCCGAAGAGTTTTGTCATTGTCGTTTCAAATCCTCTTGATCTGATGACTTTCCATATGCAAAGAGCCACCGGATTCCCTAAAAACCGTGTTATCGGTCAAGCCGGAGTTCTTGATTCAATCAGATTCAGAGCCTTTATCGCAATGGAACTGAATGTTGCTATGACTGATATCTCAGCAATGGTTCTCGGTGGACATGGTGATACTATGGTACCGCTGGAAAGATACACTACTGTTTCAGGTATTCCGATCACAGAATTGATCGATAAAAAAAGAATCAAAGAACTTGTTGATCGTACCCGTTTTGGCGGTGGTGAAATTGTTAAACTGCTTGGTACCGGTTCAGCATATTATGCTCCGGCTGCTGCTTCTGTTAATATGTGTAAAGCGATTTTTAATGATGAGAAAAAACTGTTGCCGGCATCTGCATTTTTGACTGGTCAGTACGGAATCAAAGACATCTATATTGGCGTACCTGTTATTTTGGGTGCTAAGGGTGTCGAAAAAATCATCCAATTAAAACTTGGTAAAAGTGAATTAACCGCATTAAAGGGTTCGGCTAAGACGTATAAAAAGCATCTTAAAGAACTCGGCTACAAATAAGGAGAAAGAAATTGGCAAAGTACAAACATATTGTTGAGCCGACTAACGGAACAGGTATTAAAGTAAAGAACAAAAAACTTTCTATTCCGAACGATCCGATTATTCCGTTCATCGAAGGTGATGGAATCGGCCGCGATATTATGAAAGCTTCCAAACGAGTAGTAGATGCTGCTGTTGAAAAAGCTTTCAAAGGGAAAAAGAAGATTGTCTGGATGGAAATTTATGCCGGTGAAAAAGCCAATGATCTGTATGGTGAATGGCTTCCCGATGAAACTATCACTGCTATAAAAAAACATCTGGTTGCCATTAAAGGACCATTGACTACTCCAATCGGCGGCGGTTTCCGTTCATTGAATGTTTCATTGCGACAGATTATGAACCTTTACGCCTGTGTGCGCCCGGTCAGTTATTTTAAGGGCGTTGGTTCTCCGGTCGTTCATCCGGAAAAAATGAATGTCGTTATTTTCCGTGAAAACACCGAAGATGTCTATGCCGGTATTGAATGGAAAAAAGGTTCCAAAGATGTTAAGAAAGTCATCAACTGGCTTAACAAGAATATGAAAACAAATATTCGTTCTGACTCCGGAATAGGAATCAAACCGATTTCTGTTAGTGGAACAAAACGATTGGTTCGTAAAGCGATTCAATACGCTATTGCTAAAAAAATCCCATCAGTAACACTGGTACACAAAGGTAATATTATGAAATTTACCGAAGGTGCTTTCCGTGACTGGGGTTATGAACTTGCTATCAAAGAATTCAGAAGCAAAATCGTAACCGAGGATGAACTCTGGTCGAAATTCAAAGGGAAAATGCCAAAGGGCAAAATCCTTATTAAAGATCGTATTGCTGATTCTATTTTCCAGCAGGTTTTGACCCGTCCGGATGAATATGATATTCTGGCTTGTCCAAACTTGAATGGTGATTATCTGTCTGATGCTTGTGCGGCTCAGGTTGGAGGTTTGGGTATGGCTCCGGGAGCTAACATTGGTGATTATATCGGTTTATTCGAAGCGACTCATGGAACGGCTCCGAAATATGCTGATAAAGATGTTATCAATCCGGGTTCTGTCATCCTTTCAGCTGTGATGATGCTTGACTACATGGGCTGGAATAAAGCCGGTGAATTGATCACTAAGGCGATCCAGAAGACGATAGATAAAAAGACGGTTACTTATGATCTCGAACGTCAGATGAAAGGCGCAAGAAAAGTTGGTACAGCCGATTTTGCTTCTTATATCATCAAGAATATGAAGTAACGAGATTACTTGGAAGTAAGTAGCCCGGCTACTTAAATTTTTGCTGCTACAGTAAGGCAGGTCTTTTCGAAGGCTTGCCTTTTTTTATAAATTTTAGTCTACCAAGATTGTTCGGTAAATTTATATCCACTTAAACCCCTCTAAACAGTAAAATGGAACGTATCATATATGAAACTAAAATTAGATTTATGAATAATCTATTTTAAGGAGGTTCCTATGCCTACCAAAAAATTGAAGGACTTCCTGGATGACAACCATGTCAAATATGTAACAATCAACCATTCTCCGGCATATACAGCCCATGAAATTGCAGCCTCAGCTCATGTTCCGGCGAAAGAACTGGCTAAAATTGTAATGGTTAAAATCAACGGGATATTAACTATGACAGTTTTACCATCATCTCATCGAGTGAAATTAGCTAGTTTAAAAAAGGAACTTGGTGCTGATTCGGTTGAACTTGCAACTGAAGATGAATTTAAGAATGTATTTCCGGGATGCGCCCCCGGTGCCATGCCTCCTTTTGGCAACCTGTATGGGTTGAAAGTACTGGTTGCTCGCCGGTTGGCAGATGATGAAGAGATTGCCTTTAATGCCGGAGCACATACTGAGCTGGTTAGGATTTCTTACGATGATTTTGAGCGATTAGTGCACCCCAAAATGATAGCTTTTACGTAAAGAGGAGAAAATTATATATGAATATATGTGGGTCTGAACAGGTCGGCCTATTTTAATTAATGCAATATTTATTGCTGACAAGATTAGTCAAGGATAATTTAACAAAAAAAATAATCGCATTGTTTGTTTTTTTGGTTGACAGAAATAAGATGATTATATAAAATAAGAACACTAGGGTTAACACGCATTTTTAGAGTTATTAGCATTTTTTAGAAAAACGCAAAGGGCACTACTCTAAAAGTAACAATATTAATTACGTCAACATCACCAGGGATGTCTCGGGGAAATAATATTTATGAGAAGGAGGTACGGGATGAGTTATACGTAGTAATTCTCAATCGATTTTACGCAAAAAAAACAATTTTAAAAAATCAATTGAGAAAGGAAATCATTATGAAAAAAAGAATGCTTTTCATAATAGTTAGTTTATTAATGGTTACCGTTTATGTTTATCTAATCGGTTGTGATTCATTAGATAAGAAAGTTGTTGATAGTAATTTGGGGACGGGGATAGCTCTTGGTCCAATAGATACATTTCCAGGTTTGCCAGACCCGCCGAGTCCGCTGCCTTATACATTTTCAATAACTGACTTTTCAGTAACGATAGTCTCAGTAATAATTGATACGACGAATGCCAAAGTAACTTATTACATGGCTGTTTACGACTCGAATGATACTACCGAGTATCGATTTATTACCGATTATTATGAGAACGCAAACATTTTCGGACATACAACAACATTGAAAGATACAAGCGGAAATCTTCTTTGGGAGTATGATGTGTCGGTCGATACCAGTAATTCTGAAATTTTATGGCTGAATGAGAAAACAACCTCTGATTCAATGGATATTCAGAGAATAATATCCTCAACAACCCGCACTGAAATTTACAATATTAATGGATCGGTTGATACTTTTGTATTTGATACAACCGATTCTGACACAATCAGGGCTTTGCAGGAGTTACTATCGAGTAACAGGAGCAGTTTTGATATAACCGAGTATAGTGGGTTAGATTCTCAAATATTGGCAACTTTGGTAGATTTTCATGATTTCTATGAATCTGATAACACTTTGCATAATAATACCAATGGTGAAATCGTAACTGATTTAATTGTAAATCAGGATTTTGGCGATTGGTTCTATAATAGCTATGCCGACACAACCCAGCAATTGGGCGAGAGACCTGATTGGGCAAGTACGCTTTGTACAATAATGGAAATTTGTACAGCAGTAAAATGTCCGGAAGGGGTTAACCCGATATGTGGTCCTTGTGCGGCTGGGGCAATAACTTGCAAGATCATGGATCTTTTCGATCTGTGGGATCATTAACACAGGAGGGAAAATGGAAAAAATTATACAAGCACTTTTGATCGTATCCTTAAGTGTGGCATTATTTTTTCGATTTAAAGCTGGTAAGCAATTGACTCAGTTTGGAAAGTCGCTTAAGTGGTACAATCCAAAAAACTGGTATACCGGTTATAATGATGTATGTAAAATGTACACTGCTGAAGGTGCTAAACTTAAGTATCGTTCAAAGTTGTTTTTTCTGATGGCGATAGGGTTGATGCTGCTTGAGAAAGTTGTGTAGATAAGATTGCCGAGGGGTGATGTGTCGGCATGAAATATTGGCAACAAAGACAAGGTGGGTATTTTATACCCGCCTTGTTTATTAGAAAGAGTATATATTCTACACTGGCATTTTTTCTGACAATTATGGACAATAGTATAAATTTATTGTTGACAGGTTTTGAATAATTCCATACTTTATAAGTATCTAAAAAACATAACCAACTCAGGGTTTTTCGAAGTCGTTTAAATTGCAGGAGGGAACGATGGAAAAAGTTATACAAGCTCTTATAATTTTATTACTAAGCAATGGTTTGGTCTTTAGGTTTATTGCCCGAAAACATATGACAAACTTTGGTAAGTCGTTACTTTGGTATAATCCAAAGCATTGGTATATCGGATACGATGGGATATGCAAAGCTTATACTGAAAAGGGAGCCAAGTACAAATATTATTCAGACTTAAGTATTATTGTTTCAATCGGGACAATTATGCTTGAAAAGATAATTTAATTTAAAAAGCCGTTTAATAAGAATTAAAAAAAGGCAGGTGATAAATTCACCTGCCTTAATAATAATTCGATATACTTATTTATTTGATTCTTCTACGATGCGTTTGGTGTCACGGGCAATTACCAGTTCTTCATTAGTTGGAATTACCAGAGTGCGAACCCGAGCGTTTTCAGCAGTTATATCAGCCTCAATCGCTTTTGCAGAATTATTCTTAGCATCATCAATCGATATTCCCAAAAAGTCCATCTCATTACAAGTTAATGAACGAACTTCAGGCGAGTTTTCACCAACCCCGGCTGTGAAGACCAATGCATCAAGACCATTCATAGCCGCAATATAAGAGGCGATATATTTTTTCAAGCGATAACAAAAGATTTCAAGGGCAAGTTTTGCATTGGCGTTATTATCATTAGCACCCTCGACAACTTCTCTCATATCCGAAGATAAACCTGAAATTCCAGCCAGTCCTGAATGTTTGTTTAAAAGAGTATTGGCTTCATGGAGAGACAATTCTTCGCGAGCCATTATATGAAGAATAATTGCCGGATCCAAATCACCTGAACGAGTGCCCATTAACAATCCTTCAAGGGGAGTGAATCCCATTGACGTATCAATCGATATGCCTTTATCAATAGCGGTGATTGAAGCGCCATTTCCAAGATGACAGGTAATCAGTTTTAATTCTTCGAGTGGTTTGCCAAGCATCTTAGAAGCTTGTTCGCTTACATATTTATGTGAGGTACCGTGAAAACCATAACGCCGGATTCCATATCGTTTATATAAAATATAAGGGATGCCATAAATATAAGCGTGCGGTGGCATCTTATGGTGGAAAGCAGTATCGAAAACCGCAACATGGGGAACACCCGGAAGAGTTTTCATACAGGCGTTGATACCTCTTATATTATGGGGGTTGTGCAGCGGTGCCAGTTCGATAAGATTGCGGATTTCAGACATTAAATCCTGAGTTACCAACACAGAATCAGTAAATTTTTCACCGCCATGAACAACCCGGTGACCGATGGCATTGATTTCCGATTTATCTTCAATCACACCATGATTTTTTGACAGTAAAATCGAAATCACATATTCAATAGCAACAATATGATCCAAAATTTCGCCAGAAACTTTTACTTCTTCGCGATCATGCGGTTTATGCGAGAGAACCGAAGCCGACATCCCTATTCGGGATACTGTTCCTTTGGCGAGGGATAATTCATTAACAGTATCTATTAGCTGGTATTTGACTGATGAAGACCCGCAATTGATAACCAGAATTTTCATTGAGGAACTCCTGATGGAATAGAATTTTCTTTGTGATTATTTAATCCAACTTTGTTGCCCTCGTTGTCGTATTCAAAAAATCCTAATCCGGATTTGACGCCAAGATGTCCGGCGCGAACCATTTTTCGAAGCAGGGGACAGGGGTTGTATTTATGTTCGGAAAGCTCGTGAAGGAGATTTTCCATCCATGACATAACCACATCCAAACCCATCATATCAGCCAGGGTTAGCGGTCCGACATTAAATCCAAAACCAAGTTTCATCGCTTCGTCAATATCTTCTGCTGAAGCTACGCCTTCCATTAAGACATGCATCGCTTCATTAAGAAGAGGGACAATTATACGGGTTGTCACATAGCCGGGATATTCATTTACGGTGATCCATTTTTTATCAAGCAGTTCCGCAAAGGTGACAGCTTTTCGGAATGTTTCATCGTCGGTTTTAAGACCTTTAACAATTTCAACCAGCGGGATTTTTGTTACCGGATTTAGAAAATGCATGCCGATTATTTTTTCAGGACGATTAGTTGTGGCGGCGATTTCCGAGATAGAAAGAGTTCCGGAGTTTGTTATCAAGAGTGTATTAGGATTACAGAAAGTATCAAGTTTTATAAATAAATCTTTCTTTGCTTCAAAAACTTCTGGGATAGCTTCAATGACAATCTCTGCATCTTCAGCAAGCGATAGATCGGACGAAGGGTGGATTCGGGCAAGAATTGCTCTTTTATCAGCTTCAGTTAATCCCCATCGTTCAATCTCGCGGTCGATTGATTCAATGACTCCTTTGATACCTTTTTCTGCAAGTTTGGTAGTTTTATCTATTAATAAAACTTCTGTCCCGGAAGAGGCGACTGCTTCAGCAAGCCCTTGTCCCATGACTCCGGCGCCAACTATTATTATTTTTGAAGACGTCATCATTACCTTTCTTAATTTACAATGCTTTGTGAATTTAGTAACAAAATCAAATCAGTCAAGCATTTTTAATGTAAAGTCTAATTATCGGCAATCAGCCAAAAATAATCATAAATTGAGCCAAATATGGTCATAAACTTCATTATTTAGTATAAATTTGTACTCTGGGTGATGTTACTATTTGACAGAGTTTGACTAAATAAGTATCTATTTTAACAGAAACAGTAAAAGGAGAAAGATTTTGAAAGCTAACTTATTTAAATCAGCCCTATTAGTTCTATTCGTGCTGTCAATTATGATTAGTCCGGCTCACTCAATTACAAAAGTGCCTGCCCGACTTTCGGTGATGGATTTTTATTTCGGATACTCGATTCCAACCGGAAATTATGACGGTTTCCACAACAGTAAGTGGTCCGACTATTTTGACGGCAATCCCGGCAACCCTTCGGTTGCAGGTGATGAAATTTTTAAATCAGGATTTAAATTCGGTTTAAATTATGGTCAGATCAGAAATGATCATCTGTTATATTCAATCGGATTTGCATATACAAATGTTAGGCTGCAGGATTCAACAATTATCCCTCAAGTGGGAATAATTTATCTTGGACAAGGCGATTTTAATTTAAGTTTATATGACATTGATTTTAATCTGAACTATTTCATGAACAAAATGACAAATATGAAATGGTCGCCTTTTATAGGGCTTGGTTTAAAAACCGGATTTTACTCACTAACCGCTAATAATTTTAATTCGGATACCAAGCTAAATTTGGGGATGGCTATCAACTTTGGTTTTGATGTGAAAATCTGGGAGAAAAAGACCCATAGGAATTTTGTCACTCTGTCTTCGGTTAACAGCTATGATTTCCTGGGTACCGGTGATCGTCCCAAATATTTGAATCTTGGCTTGGGTCTTAAATATTATTTCCGTCCATAATTAATAGGTGTATATAAATTCATGAAAAAAATTATTTTTTGTATTCTAATTTTGAGTCTGCTAATTTGGGCTTGTTCTGATGACAACCCGACTGAATCAGTGCAGAATCCGCCAACGATCTCAGCCTTCACAGCGAATCCTTTAAAAATTATACTTAACAGTTCAGCGACCCTTTCCTGGACCGTATCGGAAGCTGATTCGGTGGTGGTATCTCCGGCAGGGGGGAGTTTTACAACGGTAAGACAAACTTCTGTGGCTCCAACTGAAACAACCGACTACCGATTGATTGCATTTAACAATGCTGGTCGTGATACTGCTTTTGTAACAGTCGAGGTTGCCACTTCGTTTTTGTTGTCGCCTACCAATGGGATTTTTTACAAAGGAACGATGTTAAGCAGTTCTTTGGATAATCCGCTTGAATTTACCCTCACTGATGTGTCACAGTCAAATATAAGCGATGCTGATATTTTCTTTACAATTTTAGAGGGTGATGGAACTTTGTCAACCGATTCCATCCGTACCGATTCCAACGGAAAAGTTACTGCCGAATATAATTTCGACGGTGAACTTGGTTACGCAGTGATCAGAGCCAGATTTTCTGGTTTTGATTCAACTGATGTCTATATCCGGGCTGATATGCTCAAACCGAAAAATTCCGGTCAGGCACAATTTGTTCTTTTTAATGACCGATATCAGGATGTGAAAAATTTCAATGGTGAACCGGCATCTTTGGATACTTATGTTGCTCAAAATTTGGTGGTAACATTTGCCAACTATGAAGCTGAACTTGGAGTGGTTGTTTTGCTGTATGATTATGGTATTACCGGAATTGCTGAAGATACAACATCTGTACATGGTGTTATCGTAGTTGATTCATTATATCTACAGCCTGATAATTCCATGAATAAACGCTATGAAGGGACAATGTTAAGCGGTATCGGTATCGGGTCTTCTTATAGAGATGATATTGTTATTGATTTACAATTTGGAGAATGTGATTCAATTTATTTGGATACCAGCGACCCAACTTTGCCGGCTGTTATTATTACTTATATTATGGATGATGAATCGGAGGTTGTTTTTTGGTGCCATCCTCAGGACACAACAGTCTATCAAGTTGATCTTTTTGAAAAATTCGGGTTGGCTACCCCTGAAACAGCCGGGAAACTAAATGCTGAAATTAGGGAGGCAACAAAAGCTTACTTAAAAGGGATCAGGTAACATTTAAAAGTAAAGCTTGATGAAAAGGCTAAATTTTATATATTTGCCTCTCTTGAATAAATAGAAAAGAAGGGAAATTTGATGAAAAAACAATTAATAGTAACTTTGGCATTTATGTTAGTAGCTTTTGCATTCGTATCATGCTCGAGTTCTGATGAGGATACAAAAAAAGTGGATGAGAATAAAAAGAAAGAAACAGCTCAGCAAGCTCAAACTCCTGCTCAGCCCGGTGGACTGAATTTTGACAGTCTGGCTCAGGTTGTATATCCGGTAAGGAATGAAAACAACAAATTTGTAACCATAGTTACTGATTTTGGTAATTTGACCCTTGAGCTTTATCATGATGTTGCCCCGGCTCATGCTGATTCATTTTTGGCGCGTTCGATGGATGATTTTTATAAGGGTACAATATTTCACCGGATTATAAATCGTTTTATGATTCAGGGTGGCGACCCAACCGGAACCGGAATGGGTAATGCCGGTTATTATCTGAATGCTGAATTTTCAGATTTGCCTCATCAGGAAGGTACCTTGTCAATGGCTCGATCTTCAAGCCCGAATTCTGCATCCAGTCAGTTTTTTCTCTGTATTGAAAGAAATCGCAGTACCCAGTCGCTTGATGGTAAATATACAGTTTTTGGTCAATTGATTAAGGGTTATGAAGTGCTTCATAAGTTAGCAACTGTAGAGGTCACCAAAACTGCTCAAGGCGAACCTTCCAAACCTGTTGATGATGTTTACCTTAGAGAAGCTTATCAATCTGATGCTGAGGGTAACCGACTATAAAGGATATTTTCATAAAATAATAATCAGGCGGGTTTTTAACCCGCCTGTTTTTTTTATTAAGTTTTAGTGGAACTCCGACAAAATATACTCGTTTATAAAATGATATGATAACAAAGAATATAGTCATACTTGGCTCTACCGGATCAATCGGCTGTTCAACCCTTGAAGTTGTTGACCGCCATCCAGACTCATTCATAATAAATGCTCTGGCATGTAACTCACGAATTGATTTACTTGAGCAACAATTCCGTAAATACCGCCCGGAATATCTGGGGGTTATTGATGAAGAGAAGGGGAGAGTTCTTTCACAAAGGTTGAAAGATGAAAAAGTTAAAATTCTAATCGGCGAAGATGAACTGCTCGATTTGACCAGACTTCCAAAAACAGAATTGGTGATTAATGCCATTGTCGGTGCGGCCGGATTGAAAGCCTCAATTGAAACTATCAAAAATAGCAAAGATTTGGGACTGGCTAACAAAGAATCTTTGGTAGCCGGAGGACCGCTGTTTCCTGAATTGATTAAGAAATACAAAAAGAAAATCCTTCCGATAGATTCCGAACATTCCGCTATCTGGCAGGCTTTAAATTCCGGTAAAGCGGAAGAAGTTAAAAATATTATTATAACCGCATCAGGCGGTCCGTTTCGCGAAATGTCACTTGAAGATCTTGCCAATGTCACTCCGGAACAGGCCTTAAAACATCCGACCTGGGAGATGGGTGCCAAAATTACAATTGATTCAGCAACCCTGGCCAACAAAGGGCTTGAAGTAATCGAGGCGGTTAATTTATTCCAGATTCCAATAGAGCAGGTTCAGGTCGTTGTCCATCCTCAATCGATCATTCATTCTTTAGTAGAGTTTATTGATTCTTCGATGATAGCTCAACTGTCTGCTCCTGATATGAGACTGCCTATCTCTTATGCTTTGTTCTGGCCGGAACGGGTGGAGTCAGAATTTGGAGCGCTTAATCTTGCGAAACTTGGTAAAATGACTTTTGAAGAACCTGATTTTGAAAAATTTCCTGCTTTAAAAATTGCTTTTGAGGTTGCCAAAACCGGTGGCACAGCCCCGGCTGTTTTTAATGCCTCTAATGAAATTGCAGTGAGCGCATTTTTGAATAAGGAAATTTCATTTACGAATATTGCTGATCTTATTAGAGATACAGTTGAGAATATTGATATCACCGATAAACCGAATCTAACTGATGTTTTGGAAGCTGACAAAGCTGCCAGAAAATTTGCACAAGAAAAGATTGGAAACTTAGTATGTTGACAGCCGTTTCATTTATTTTTGTACTTGGAATATTAATTTTTATCCATGAATTGGGACATTTTTTAGTCGCTAAAAAAGTAGGTATAAAAGTTGAAAAATTTTCCCTTGGATTCCCTCCAAACTTAATCTCTAAAAAGTATGGTGAAACCACTTATTGCATCGGACTAATCCCGCTGGGCGGATATGTGAAAATGATTGGCGAAAATCCTGATGAAGAGACAACCGGCGCTGATAATGAATTTATGTCAAAAACTGTGCTTCAAAGAGCCGCAGTTATTTTTGCCGGTCCGTTTATGAATTATGTACTGGCGATTGTTTTGCTAATCGGAATTGCTTTATTCGGCGGAAGACCGATTTTTGATAATGAAAAAATTATTGTCGGTCAGGTGACTGATGATTATCCCGCTTCTGCGGCTGGGTTACAGGCTGATGATGTGATTATTGGAATTGATGGTGAATCAATTACTGATTATGATTCTCTCCGCGTGAGAATAAATGCGAAACTTGAGGAATCACTTGCTCTAACCTGGGTCAGAGGTACAGATACCATTCGGTCAGATATAACAACCAGAATAACACCGATGCCATTACCGGACGGGTCAATCGATTCCATCGGAATAATAGGGTTTTATGAAAAAGTAATAGATTATGAACGATATGGTGTTATTGAGGCTGTTAATAAAGGATTTGTTTCCGCTCATGTAATTGTATATGAAACCCTCAGATTTGTTGTAAATCTTGTCTCGGGAAATATCTCTGCTGATATGATCGGAGGTCCTTTATTTATTGCCAAGCAATCAGGCAAAGAGGCTGAAAAGGGAGCCAAATCGCTATTCTTTTTCATGGCTTTACTCTCGGTCAATTTAGCCGTTTTAAATGTACTGCCGATTCCGGTTCTTGACGGCGGACATCTTGTGTTCTTGGCTATCGAGGCGGTTAAAGGGAGTCCGTTATCAATGAAGGCGAGGATCATAGCTCAACAGGTGGGCATGGTTCTACTTTTGACTCTGATTATTTTCGTGACTTATAACGATATAATGAGGTTGTTTAAAGGTGTCTGATGATTTAACTTGAACTTCTTATTTATAAAGTCGTATAAAAAAATGAAAATAAAAACTGGGAATATTTAGGAATAGTTCTTTATGGCAAAATCTAATTTAAGCGCTTCTGCCTGGGATAATTTTAAACAAATTTTTGCGGCGGTTATCCTGGCTGTAATTATTAAAACATCAATTGTTGAAGCCTACAAAATTCCATCTTCTTCAATGGAAGATACTCTTTTAGTTGGTGATTTTTTACTCGCCAACAAGTTTATCTATGGTGCCCACGTACCGCTTGTTGATTGGAAACTGCCTTCTTTTAGAGAACCGGAAGCAGGGGATATAGTAATTTTTATTTTCCCAAGGGATGGAGTTACAAAATATATCAAACGATGTATTGCTACGGCCGGAGACACGGTTCAGGTGATTGATAAAGTACTTTATGTTAATAATAAAGAATTTGAATTGCCGGAACATGGTAAATTCATTGATCTCAATAAAGATGGAAATCCGGTGATTCATCCGCGTCCGCCCCGTGATAATTACGGTCCTTACATTGTGCCCAGAAATTCTTATTTTATGATGGGTGATAACCGCGATAACTCATTCGACTCAAGATTTTGGGGTCCGGTTCCGGAAGATTATATTTTAGGTGAAGCGATGTTAATTCATTGGTCATGGGACGATACTATTCATCCGGCGCCTGAAATATCAGCCACCGATCCGTTGTCAGTGCCGCGAGTCTTTATCTTTAATGCAATTCACTTTTTTGATAAAGTTCGCTGGTCCAGACTGCTAAACCCAATATCATAATTTCCGATTATAAAACTATGATTAAGAAAATATTATTTAGTACAGCCTTGATAGTCTTTGTATTCAGCTGTTTTTCGGTTACCAATGCCGGAGCATCTTTTGAACTATCAGAAACTTATTTTAACTTTGGCAAAGTCAGCCAGAGTGTAACGGTAGAACATGAATTTTGGATTAAATCAACTGGTGATGAGACTCTTATTTTAAGGAATATCGACCCCGGCTGTGGATGTACCCGGGCACCAATTCAGGATACAATTGTAGTTCCCGGCGATAGTGTTTTGTTGAAAATTTATTTTGATACAAGAAAATACCGAGGGCATGTTATTAAAAAGCCATCTTTTGAATCAAACGTAAATGACAAAAAAACTTATTTGAAAATATTAACTGAACCGTTACCGGACCCCTTTGCATCCCGACCGATTATTATAAATCCATTAAGAATTGATGTTTCTCAGTTTAAGGCGAAAGTCAGACGGAAATCAAAGTTTGAGATTATAAATAAAAGTGATCAGGATATTAAAATGAGTGTTGTTGCCGAACCGGGACGATTCTACGATATTGAACTTCCTTCTATTGTAAAAGCGGGGGATACGGCAGTTGGGACAGTGATTGTGAAAGAAGATTCTATAAAAAAGGAATTTCAGAATTCATTTACAATAGAGTTTCAGGATGAAGCACGTACCAGATTTACATTACCTGTTCGCAGATTATATAAGGTTAAGGACGAAAGTTAGATTAAAGAGATATTTAGTTTAAAAAGCGGTCATTAGACCGCTTTTTTTATTTTGATTTTTCAGCTAAATACCCTTTATTCCCCGATATGTTTCATATTAAGGCAGAGAAATTATCAAAGCGTTTTGGCGGAATTAAGGTTTTTAAAAACCTTGAATTTAATCTGTCTACCGGTGAATCAATGGCAGTGGTTGGACCAAACGGTTCGGGTAAATCAACCTTGTTACAAGTCATGATGGGAACTTTTACCGCAACCAAAGGTAAAGTGTCTTATTATAATGATGATAAACTGATGGATGACGATCAGGTTCGAGCCGGTATTTCTCTTGTTTCACCTTATTTAAATCTTTATGACCAGCTCTCTGCTGAAGAGAATTTAAAATTTTTCACTACGGTTGCGGGTAATAATGTCACCGGCAAAGAAATTGAAAGCCTTCTTGAAAAGGTCGGTTTGTCAGGCAGGGGCATGGATTTAGTCGGCACGTATTCTTCAGGAATGAAACAAAGACTAAAATACGCTGTAGCGATAGTCAAAAATCCGGCATTTTTATTTTTAGATGAACCAACTTCGAACCTTGATGAAGATGGCAAGAAGATTGTTTTTGATATTGTGGAAGAATTCCGTAAGAAAAGTATCGTAATTGTTGCTACTAACGAAAAAGAGGAGTACAGTCTTGCGCAAAAGCAGCTCTGGGTTAATCGGTAAAACTTTTGCCGTATTCGCCAAAGATATGCGGCTGGAACTGCGGACAAAGTATGCTTTGAACGCAATCATGATGTTTGGAATTACGACTCTTTCGGTAGTATCTTTTTCATTAGGACAAGCGAGCCTGTCACCAAAAATACAATCAGCTCTGTTTTGGGTTATCATGTTTTTTTCAGCCATGTCAGGCTTAGCCCAGGTTTTTATAAGAGAAGAAGAGACCGGGACAGCTTTGGCGTTAAAATTGAATGCTGATCCTGATCCGATTTATCTGGGGAAGCTGTTTTTTAATCTGACTCTATTAAGTATAATGTCACTTATAATTACTCCTATGTTTTTTGTCTTTACCGATGCCCCGACAAACAACCTTCCGGTATTTATTGTTGTATTACTGCTTGGGGTCTTTTGCCTTTGTTCCGCTACGACCCTTGTGGCTGCTATTATAGCCAGAGCATCAGTTAAAGGGGCTTTGTTTGCTGTTTTGTCATTTCCAATCCTATTGCCTTTACTGATGGTGCTTGTTAAAGGGACCGAGAAAGCTCTTAATAATCAACCATTTACAGAAGTAATGACTGAATTCCAGTTTTTGATAGCATTTTCAGTTGTCATGACGGTTATGTCAGTTTTGCTCTTTAAATTCGTATGGCAGGACTAACAAAAAAATCTTCAAAAATGGATATATCTTCTCTTGAATTTTGTGGCTTTTTTCACAAATATGATTATACTTGGGAACGAAAAATGAAAGGATTGTTATAAGTTTATTATGTGGTGGAAATTGTTATTATTTATAGCGATGGGCGTGATGATAGTGTTCAGTTTTATCACTTCTGCCCCTCAAAAAATGATCGGTGAAGCAAGCCGGGTATTCTATTATCATATACCACAAGCCTGGATTTGCGTGCTGGCATTTTTAATGTCGATGATCTATTCAATCAGGTATCTCAAGACAAAAAATATTGAAATGGATGATAAAGCTGCCGAAGCAGCCCGTTTGGGTTTTATCTTTTGCTTTTTGGCAACCATCACCGGCGCAATATTTGCAAAAGTTACCTGGGGATCATTTTGGAATTGGGACCCGAGGGAAACCTCTGTTTTCATTCTGCTTCTGATTTATGGCGCTTATTTTGCCTTAAGGGGAGCGGTTGAAATTGAAGAACGTCGGGCAATGCTTGCCGGAGTTTATTCAATTTTTGCGTTTATAACGGTGCCATTTCTTATTTTTGTTATCCCGCGAGTAACTCCGTCACTTCACCCTGATGATTCAATTATTAATGAAAACATAAAATTTACTATGGGTCCGGTTGTGAGGATGATATTCTTCACATCGCTGGGTCTTTTTACAATAATTTATTTTTGGATGTTTAACCTGGCAAATAGGATACGTCGTATAGAACGTATCAACTCTGATAAGGAGGATGAATAGATGGATGGTAATTATATCGCATTAGCGGTTACGTTATCGGTTTGGACCGGGCTGTTCTTATTTTTATTTAGATTAGATAAAAGAGTTAAAAGCCTTGAGGAGAAAATGTAATGAAAGCAAAATATATAATTGGCGGAATTATAATTGTTGTCTTTATGGGTTGGGGTGCAACAGCCTTTATTGAAACTACAATTCAATATGTCACAATTCCTGAAGCCCGTCTGGCTGACAGAACAGTTCAGGTTATGGGTAAGATTGATTTTGAAAAAGTAAGTTACAACACTGATGATTCTCGTTTGGAATTTGCAGTTTATGATGCCGAAGCAGATGATAAAGTCGGCGCAGAGACAATGCAGGTTGTTTATTACGGGGTCGTACCGGGTAATTTTGATCAGGCAACATCAGTTGTGCTTAAAGGTAAAACAACGGATGAAGATGTTTTTGTTGCTGACCAGATGCTGGTAAAATGCCCATCGAAATATCAGGGTGAAGATGGCGAAGAATACCAGGAATTAACCAAACATAATGAAGCAGTCGGAGAAGATGGAGAATAAAAATGTCATATGATTTCCCCGGTGATCTATTAGTCTTTCTTGCGCTGATATTTAATGTTATTGCCGGAGTTGCTTTTTTTCTAACAGCGCGCGGTAACAAATCATTTGAAGTACTTGCTCGTAAAAGCTATAATTACTTCACAGGAATTATTCTTTTAGCTTTTGTATATCTATACTATCTGTTTTTCAGTCATCAGTTTGTTATCAAATATGTTTATGAATATTCTGATCGGTCACTTCCCTTTTTCTATCTTCTCTCATCATTTTGGGGTGGGCAGGAAGGTACCTACTTATTATGGATAACATTTAGTGCTTTATTTGGATATTTAATTTTAAACCGGGGCGGACAGTATCGGAATTATGCGATGGCAGTTTATTCAGCCGTTAATCTGTTCTTCCTGTTTATTATGGTTAAATTATCGCCGTTTGCGATGCTTGATTTTGTTCCTGCCGATGGAGCCGGTCTGAACCCGTTGCTTCAGGATCCATGGATGGTAATTCATCCGCCGGTCATTTTTGTCGGTTATGCAATGGCAGCGGTGCCATTTGCTCTGGCGATGGCGGCTTTGTTGAAAAATGATTATTCAACCTGGGTAAGCAGGCTTTTCCATGGGCTGTCATTACCACATTGACGCTTGCCGCCGGTAATATTCTTGGTGGATACTGGGCTTATAAGACTCTCGGATGGGGAGGATTTTGGGCATGGGATCCGGTTGAGAACTCATCTTTTATACCGTGGTTTGTTTCTCTGGCAATGATTCATGGCATGATTATAGAACGCCGTTCAGGTGCCTTGAGGAAGACTAATATTTTAATGTCAGCATTCTGCTTTATCTTAGTTATCTACGGTACATTTTTAACTCGAAGCGGTGTCTTAGCTGATTTTTCGGTTCATAGTTTTGTTGATTTAGGAATAAACCAATATTTAATCGGATTTTTGATTTTATATACTGTGATGACTCTGGCATTTTTCATTCCGAGAATTAGATCAATTGAAAACATACCGTTGAATTATAATTACTATGGTAAGGAATTTTCACTATTTGCCGGAATGACCCTTCTGTTTTTATTCAGCGTGATTGTACTGTTCTGGACTTCATTGCCATTTACTACTTCAGTATTCACAAATGAAGCTCGAGCCGCTGATCTGTCAACTTATAACAGTTTTGCATTACCGATAGCAATTATTTACGCACTATTTTTGACGGTTGCTCCTTTGTTGAATTATAATTCCTATACCCCTGACAATTGGAAAAATAAATTATACATGGCATTGTTTGGGTCAACTTTAGTCGGTTTTGGATTGTTCTATTTCGTTTTAGATGCCGGTTTAACATTTGGAATTATCTTCACCTTGACTGTCACCGGTTTAATCATGTTTGCTTTAAAATCTGATCTGTTGAAGCAGTTGAAATGGTCAATCGGAACATTTGTATTGATAATCGCAATCTCTTGGATCTTGGGCGTTAAGAATTATTTATACATTTTATACTTTGCCTCTGCTGGTCTGTTAATAACCACAAACTTAGTGGCGATGATTGGATTTTTACCCGGTCGATGGAAATTGATGGGTGGACAGTTGTCACATTTCGGATTTGGTTTGATGCTGATAGGCATTCTCGGTTCAGCAGCTTATTCAGTTGATGAAAGAATTGTGATTCCTCGCGGTGAAACTGAACAGGCGTTTGGTCTTGATATCTCATATGTTGGTATGGAAAACGATATTGAGTTTCCTCATAATAAACTGATTCTCACTTATGATGATGGTTCCGGTATTAAGGAAGCTCGTCCGCAGCTATACTATTCAGAGCGACTTGATGGAATAATGAAAAAGCCTTATGTTTATAAGACTTTGTTATATGATCTGTATTTTTCACCTGAACAGATACAGGAACTAAATAGTGGTCAAGGTCTCTCAATTATGGAGGGACATTCTACTACATTAGGGATTTATAAATTTACTTTTAATGGTTATGAACAAGGCGATAATTCAAGCTCGAACCCTGGAATGACAATCATTGCCAATATTACTGTGGAATCTGAAGGGTATGTTGCCCAACTTGAACCTATAAGAGTTTATGATGATGATAAAATAATTGATATGCCTGCAGAATTTGGGTTGAATAACGAATATTCAATGCAGATTTCACAAATCCAGGCAGATCAAAACTTGGTAACAATTACAATTCCCGGCATGATGGAGATTGGTCCTCCGGACAGATTAATTATGACAATTGCTAACAAACCGATTATCAACTTTGTATGGTTAGGTACGACACTAATTTTGATTGGATCAATTATAGTATATATCCGTCGACGGTCAGAATCACTGGTATAATCTTTTGTTAAGAAACTGCAATGATCATTAAATTGCTTATAATATTTATAATGGCTGCTTCCACTTTCGGGAGCAGCCTTCCTTTTGATCCCCAACGGGGTCTGGTTGAAGTGCAGGTTACAATCGACGGAAAAGTAACAGGAACCTTCGGTATTGATACCGGAGCTGACCAATTTTATATAGACCGCACCTTTGCCAGGGAAAATAATCTCAATATAATTTCTCGTCCGAGCCGTCCAGTTACCGGTGTTAAAGGTATTTCAAAGGCATCACCTATCAGTATTAAATCGCTTCAAATTGGAGATGAAGTTCTAACAAATATCAAAGCGATTGCAATTGATATGACAGATATTATTAAGGATAAATCGGCAGGAATGCCTGATGGTGTTATTGGGTATCAGATACTAAAAGGGTTTTATATTACGATTGATTACCCCAATAAAACTATATTGCTTGAACCTGAAAAACCTGAATTTTTAAATGGGAATAAGTATCATGAATATTCATTTGAGATGTATAGGCATCTAATCTTGGTTGATGCGATATTTGAGGATGAAATTAAGGCGCCAATGATTCTTGATTATTGTGCATCTTTTACTTCAATTTCTAAATCTCTGGCTGACAAATTGGATATTCAACCTTCTGAGTCTAAATATGAGCTTTTTAAAAGTGTTAAAGTGAGTGATGTATTGTTATCAAATAATGTTGCCTTCATTATTAATGATTTTAAACGTTTAAAAAGATCTCTTCCGCGCGCAGAATTTGAAGGAATTCTCGGTTCAACTTTTTTATACCAACATAAAATTACAATCGATTATAAAAATAAATTGATATACATTCATAATTGATTATTGGCTTAAAAAAGTATAAACAAACTTAACAAAACTTGCCTTTGAATCGTATATAGATAAGATGAGGAAGGGATATATCTAACAAAGATTTTCGAATAATATTGTTAAAATTGAATAAAACTATATAACTTGAAAAGAGATAATGTCTGGATAAATTAGGCGGTGTAAATAAAAGAATTGACATTTTACTCAATTTATCTCAACTTAGAAGAGTACTTTACATTTCTAATAATCTTTAAATTTTCATGGAGCATCAAATGCCTGACTGGCAATTCAAATATAATATAAGTGTGGATGAGAAAAATCGTATCGTGTATGCCAAAGTTTTTGGAGTTTGGAGAATTGATACCGCTTCTAGTTATCACGAAGACTTCAAAGAAGAAGCAGCATCAATTATATCTAAACCGTGGGCTAAATTAATTGATTTAATAAACTGGAAAGCCGGAACCCCTGAGGTTATTGATAAGATTGGCGAGCATATGGACTGGTGCATGAAAAATAATATGGTGGTTCAGGCCTATGTAATTAATAATCCGGTTCGCTATGGACAATTATTGAAGATGTTTGATCGAGGCGGCGCAAAATCGGTCTCAAAAACATTTCGCACCAGAGCAGAAGCTGTACGTTATTTAAAAGCTGAAGGTTATCGGGTAATCTCTTCATAAAAAAAGCAGCACTATTGCTAATGCTGCTTTACTGCAAAGTTATTTTATAAATATTTCTTGAACCATTTATTGATCCACTCAAGTCTTGCAACTCTGCGGTCAGGACGTCCATGCCTTGAAAGCCCGTGCGGTTCTTCGGGGAACCGAACCATCTCAACTTTTTTACCAAGTGATTTAAGCATGACGAACATCTGATCAGCCTGTTCAATGTGGCATCTTAAATCCTGTTCACTGTGAATGATTAGAACCGGAGTTTTAACTTTTTTGAAGTAAGTAATCGGAGAGCGATGTTCATAGTTCTCTTTGTTGGTCCAGGGCGAGCCATCGAATTCTCGGGGAAGATCAAACCCGATATCTGAGGAACCGACAAAAGATTTTAAATCTACAACCGAACGCTGGGTAACTGCTCCTGCAAAACGGTTGGTATGTCCGATTATCCAGTTTGTCATATAGCCGCCGTATGATCCGCCGGTGACACCCATTTTTTTAGGGTGGACAAATTTAAGATTTTCCATATAGTCAGCGGCTGCCATGCAGTCCTGATAATCAAGATCACCCCATCCGCCGGCGATTGCATCGGCCCAGGTTTCCCCGCGACCGGAACCTCCCCTTGGATTAGTATAGAAAACAACATACCCTTTGGCAGCGAGAAATTGCATTTCATGGAAAAAAGAATGAGCATATTGAGTTCTTGGTCCGCCATGAATCTGGAGGATTGATGGATACTTCTTATTTGGGTTAAAATTCGGAGGTAAAAGCAGCCAGCCTTGAACTTCGGTGCCATCAAATGATTTGAAAAATAGATCTTTGGTTTTACCCAATTTAATTTCTGAAGACAGAAAACGGTTTAAATCGGTATGTTGAACCGCTTTCTTTTCACCTTTGTATTGAGTTGGGCAGGTGACGATATCACCGGGATTATTAATGTCAGCATAAATTAAAGCGGTAACTTTTGTTTTACCGTTTACAGAGAAGGCTTTTATATGGTTTTTTCCTTTGAAAATTCCGGTCGGTTTTCCACCCGAATGAGGGACATAATATAAATTTGTGGCACCGGTATCCGATGAAACGAAATAAATACGTTTATTATCTTTTGACCAGAAAATAGGGGCGGGACCGTGAACATCACCCATATCGGCAATTGATTGATCCAAAGCCATGCGGTCAAATTTAGGCATGAGATTTTTTGCTTTAGGGTTACCGTTTAATCCGACTTTCCAGATATGAATATTTGTTACACCCCAGGCATCATTCGGGTTGTCGTGCCCGAGATAGGCTATCTGTTTAGAATCGGGAGAGAAAATAGGAACGGCAACAGGACCGGCAGGAGTGGGGATAAGTTTTTCTTTTCCACCTTTAAACGGGATAATGAAAAGATCGTCCCTCATTGTATTCAGATCAGGATCTTTGGAGCGATTGGAAACATAAGTAATCCATTTACCGTCAGAAGAAAGATTCGGAGAGATATTGTCTCTTTTACCTTTTGTAATAACTCTCGTATTTCCGGTTTCAATATCCAATGAGTAAATTTGGAAAGTGTCTTTTGGCAGGTATCCGACCGCATCTAATCTGAAAAATAATCTGGTAACATGACGGAAGACGGGAGGTTCTGTTTTCTTCTTGCTATCTTCAATGAAATGAGAATCATTATATCTCATATTTATAAGGAACTGTTTCCCATCGGGAGTCCATTGGAGGCTTCCAATAGCTCCCTCACAATCAAAAACCTTCTTTTCAGACCCACCGGATACAGAAATGATGTAAATACAGCTTTTTTTGTCCCGGGATGATAAAAAGGCTAATTTATCACCATCCGGCGACCAAACCGGGGTATGGTCATTATAATTACCATGGGTATACTGCTGGCTTAATCCAGTTGATATATCGAGTATGAATATATTGGAGAAGTATTTATTCTCTTTTTTATCCATCCGATCAATAGTAAAGGCGATTTTGTTCTCAGAAGGTGAAATCGCTACTGAAGTTGGAATTTTTAACTTATAAAGGTCCACTTCTGTGATATATCTTTTTGTCCTCTTAGTCTTTGTTTTATTGCTATTTGAGGGCATTTATGCTTCCTTTCTTTATATCATTTTGTACTAGAAATATAATATTTAAATTAAGGATTTAATTCAAGTTAAATCAATCGAGGACTGAAAATGTCCCTAAGGTACATTTTTTTCAATTTTATTAATAATTCTTTTGCAAATTCATAAAAAAATGTTTTTTTGGGGAGCAAAATCAAAACAAGTTTGTTGTATACCAGAGATAAGATATAAAAAATATGGAAATATTGGAGGATTAAATTGGAACTGCTTACTTTAATTGATAAACTTACTCAGTACGAGGGCGAGGCTAAGCCTAAGGTAAAAGACGAAAATAAGCCCCTCAAAGAATATTCAGGGAAAACTCCTAAAGAACTTAAGGGCATGTTATATACCATGCTCAAAGCCAGACGGGTGGAGCGTGAAGAAAAGCTATTGCTCAGAAAAGGTTACAACCGGTTTTTCATTGGCTGCGGCGGTAAAGAACTTATCGATGTTGCCTTAGCTGAAGAAACAAGAGTAACCGATCCGTTTATAGGATATTATAGAAATAAAGCATTTGATCTACATCGAGGATCTTCCTTGTGGGAAAAAATGCTTGAAGCCATTGGCGATTCCCGATCACAGATTGGCGGGCAGCAAATCCCGGCTCATCCGGCTTATCCCCAGTTCAGCATCCTTCCTCAGGCTTCTCCTACCGGTTCCCATGCTCTTGAAGCTGCCGGATTAGGTGCTGCAATTAAATGTCAGGTTCCTATCTCAGAAAATGCACCAATACCTGGTGGAGCCTATAAGAGTGATGCCATCGCACTGTGTTGTATTGGTGAAGGTTCTTCGTCGTCGCCTGAATTCGCAAGAGCGGTTTTCTATTCAGCTTTTGAAAAAACACCTAATATATTTGCAATTTATAACTGTGGCTGGGCAATTTCTGTTTCTGTCGAAGAACAGTTCCCTGAGGGCGATCCAACTACGCCGTTTGAAGGATTCCAGCGCTTTGGTTTAAAAATCATGCAGATTGACGGTACCGATATCAAAGACTCTCTTGCAAAAGTTAAAGAAGCCGTTGAGTATTCTCGAACAGGCAAGGGTCCGGTTCTGGCAAATATTAAAGTTACCCGCGAGGGATCACACTCGGGATCGGATGATCAATCATTTTATATGGATCCGGTAGAACAGGATTGGCATACTTATAATGATTGTGTCTTAAAGACTGCCAATACTCTAATAGAAGAAGGCATCATTACTCCCAAAGAGATTAGTACAATGTGGGATGAACTTGATAAAGAAATTACCAAGTTATCAATAAAAGCTGTTGAGACTTTTGTACCAAAAACTAAAGAGCATATTCTGGACAAGGTCTACGCTTACGATTTTGAAAAGACCAAAGAAACCTGGAAAAAATATCGTCAGGCTTCCAAAGTAGATAGAAAAAAGAAATTTAAAGAATATCATGAAAAGGGCTATTACCAAACTCCTGAATTGCCTGAAGATATCGGTCCAATGACAATGCGATTTGCAGTCAATTACACGATGTTTGATCTGTTTCAAATGACTGATGATGTTCTTTTGTTTGGTGAAGATGTCGCCGATTTCTCGGGTCACATGATTCAGGAAGTTGAAAAACAGAAAAATCTCAAAGGCAAGGGCGGAGTATTTCTGGTTTCGAAAAATTTACAGCGTGAATTTGGTAACGATCGGTGTTTTAATACTCCATTGGATGAAGCCGGTATTTTGGGTCGAGCAACCGGACATTGTTATCAGGGTCGGCGTCCGATTCCTGAAATTCAATTTTTAGATTATATGTCTCCCGCTTTTCAGGTGCTCAAAGATCGAATCTGTACTACTTATCAGCGGTCCAATGGGCAATGGACCATGCCGATGGTGATCAGAACCACATATGGCGGTTACAAACAGGGTGCTGGGGCATTCTGGCACAGTGAGAGCAATCTGGGAACCTGGATGAACATTCCAAGTCTTTTAATCGCTGTTCCATCAAATGCCTATGATGCGGCTGGATTATTAAAAACAGCCTGGGCATGTGATGATCCGGTTTTATTCTGCGAATCAGTAGCCTTATACAATCGTCGGGATTGGGAAGGGGTTCCAATCGAAACCGCACTGCCTGATATTGATGAATTAATACCTTTTGGAGTAGCCAAAGTTTACAATGAAGAAGCTTCAGATATAGGACTCATCACCTATGGCACAACCGTTCAAATGAGCAGAAAAGCTGCCGAACTGGCTCGTGAGAAAGGTATCAATGTACGTATTATCGATTTACGGACGTTGAAACCGATTGACGAGGAAACAATTCTAAACACTGCCAAAGAGTGCGGCAAGGTTCTTGTGGTAACTGAGGATCGCTTTAATGGCGGTTCTGCAAATACAATTTCAGGAATTATAACCAGTGGTGAGGGATTGTTTGATCTTGAAGCTCCGGTTAAACTGGTTACCGCCATTGATTCCAGAGTCGCTTATGGAATGGATGGAGATGCTGCCTGTTTACCGACCGTTGCTAAGATTGTTGATGCGATTGAAGATTTATATAATAATTATTAAATATTGAATTTTGATAGCAAAAAAGCCCTGTTGATACAGGGCTTTTTTTATGACAATTTCAAAGAATGGTTACTTTTCATATTACAAGCTAAACAGAATCGCTTGTTTTCTTATTTTTCTTATCTTTTTTGTCTTTACGTTTTTCCTTGGTAGATTTTTTAGCCTTTTTCTTGTTTTCTTTTTGACCCTTATCTTGCCCTTTAGCCATAATATCTTCTCCTTTTAATAGATAATTACAAATTTTAGAGATTAATCCTCAATCCTATTACTATATATAATTATTATTATGATTTTGAGCAAATAAAAACAAAACGGAGATTGTTTGTTTTATCGCATTTTATTTAATCAAAACCATCCGCTTTACATCCTGAAATTCACCGGCAGATAGGCGGTACAAATAAACTCCGCTCGCCACCGAGGACGCATCCCAGATAATGGATTGACTGCCTTTGGCTCTTTCAGATGAAAAAGACTTTACTAACTGACCGGTAATATTAAATATCGAAAGATTAAAATCTGTTACTTGAGGGAGATCAAACTCAATCCGGGTGCTGGCATTAAACGGATTGGGGGAGTTTTGGTGGAGCTTAAATTGTTTTGGAAGATCAACAGGCGAAATTTCATGTACAGCCGTTGGTATATTGGTTAATTCATAGCAAAAAGGACCACTCCATGAAGCTCGAAGATCACCATTCGTTGGACGTATGTATGACCAAACCCAGTTTCCACCCGAGCGATAAAAAGCAGAATCAATACAGATATGTTTATTTTCATTCCCACTGCTAAATTGAATTGTCATTTTAGCAAAAACTTCATTAAATCCAGTCGGGATGCCTATTTGTTCAGGTGGTTCTCCACCGATTGGTATATCAAAACCGCCAAATCCGATAGTATCATAACTTGGTTCTCTGGAACTAAATTGGTTGATGAAAATGAGGCTGTCATAGATAGTAACGTAATTTGAATTTGTAAATTCAGGGATAATAGTATCCCAAACGGCATTATCCGGTGAATAGATTTCAAATCCATTGGTGGAACCTACAATTGAAAAACCACTATTGTTGGTCATCCGAAAATAGAAAGTTATGTCATTATAGATATTTACAACTCCCGGGGAGATTTCACCGTCAATATGATCAATAGTAATTGAACTCTGACCGAATGAGTAAGAGTAAAAAGCAATGACTAAAACAATAGTTATCTGATGATATTTTTTCATAATATTAAACTCGTTTAAATGATCTCTTGTATTTTACAAACGTAGTCAAATTATAACAAGTTGAAAATTTTAGTTTTTTGTGAAGCCACTCTCTTTTATTATTGTTTAATAAGAAATAATGATGAGACCAAAAGTGTTTATGAGAAAATTATTAATTTTAATAGTCTTAGTTTGTTTCCCCTTATCAACCTTTGCCAAGGATCGCCCCGAATTATTTGGTTGGCAATTGCCGATTCCTAAACCATTTAAGTTTAAGCCGGCTAAACGGTGGCTTGCAATTGTTGATGGTATTTACGATGTGAAGGTGCATCTTACTATAGATAAGAAGGGGAAGATTAAAAAAATAACTCCTGAAACAGTACAGGATTTAGCCTATGTCGATTATTTTAGAGATAATTTGATGTCTGTAAAATTTGAGGCTGCAAAAAAAGATGGCAAGAAAGTAGCTTTCTTACTGCCTTGTATTCTTCGATTTGAAAAAAAAGTGATTTTCCCGGAAGTTTACTTTCCTATCGATACCGCCCGTAAAATATTTAACAGAGCCCTTTACTTCTCTGCTTTTGATTCAATTCAGGTTGAATTTGCAAAATTAGATTTTTTCCCTACCTATTATTGTGATTTGGAGCCAAACGATAGCTTGACAGCCAATCCCTTTATATTGTTTAAAGTGAATATAGATGAAACAGGAAATCCAGTAGAAATCAAAAAAATATCTTCAACATATAGTCAATACGATGTTCAGCTTCAATCAGCCATTCAATGGGCAAAATTTAAACCCGCATTTATTGATAACCAGCCGGTTGCATCTGAAAATTATTTGATTGTTTCTTTTTTTCCATATGTAAACTATCCCACCATCCCGTGGTATCCGTCAAATAAGGATGGGGATTCATATTATCACAATCTGCAATTAAAGCTTATCCCGGATACAGTGGGTAATTTACAGGAGCCAATTCCGGCATTTATTTCTCCCGATAATTTTCTCTCCGCTTCAAGAAACATATCTAAGGATTCGGTCTTGATTTTATTCTCCGTAGATACTTCCGGAAAAGCAAAAATCTCACGATTCAGTAAAATGAAGAAAAGAAACCGAAAACCAATTTTCCAAATGATCAAAAATAAGAGGTTTTATCCGGCTCTGGATTATAGTGGCCATCCCGTAGAAACAAAAGTCCTGGCAAATTTTATTCTTCAAAATAGTGGATATATACGAATCAAAATTTTAAAGGATTAATAAATGCGCTTCTTGGGCTCGCTTAAGGCATTTATCCACTAAGACTTACGATCTCCATTTTCAGTGCGACTAATTCTATACGCAATAACTGCGTAATGTCAATTATTGGAAAGAGTGAAACATTTCCAATAATTATTCTATAAGGTATTCAATAACAATAAAATAACGATTACAAAACAAGATGGAGGCATAATTGGCACGGATGTTGTGATAATTATATTAAACAAGGACATCCTGGGAAGATTTGGAGGAATCGTTTGTATAATAATCAGAACATTATAATTGTTAAAGTGGTTACACGGGTATTAAATTTACTAAGTGCTATAATTTTAACAATTGCTTTAATTTATGTTCAAATAAGATTTGGACATATGTTGACATTGAGCGTTCAAATAATGTTAACTTTGCTGGCGATTGTAATCTTATTAATTCAATCTGCCGGTGAAATTAAAAAGTTAAATGAGAGTATAATTGCTTGGAGCAAGGGGTTAAACGCTAAATAAATGCTTGACTTTGAGTGATTTCTCTATAATTTGCCTAACTGTGAAAAAAAGCATAAGGATTATGAGTTTGAAAAAAAGCAGCAGAAAAATTTGGCTTTCTCTAGCCGTCGTTTGTTTCCTATCATTGAGTATCATGTCGTCTGTAAATTCAGTAGAATTAAAAGCTAATATTGTTGCAGCTTTGAATTCCGGTGATACAACTAAAGCGATCGGATTAATAAATAAAGAGATAGCTGTCGATGAAGGATATTACTATAATTATTACGCTCTCGGTCAGATTTATTATGCTCAGTATGATTATGAAAAAGCCCTTGAAAATTTTCAGAAATCGGCTAAGAAAAAGAAAAAACATTTTGATTCTCAATACTATGCTGGGTTATGTCTATTAGAGCTTGGTGACATTGATGAGGCTGAGAAAGTTTTTTTGCAGGGCAGAAAAAAAGCAAAAAAAGAGAAATATAAGTTTGAAAATGGCATGGGGCTTATTCTGTTGGAAAAAGGGGAATATGTTGATGCTGACAGAGCCTTCCGAGCTGCTCTGATAGGCGACAAGGATAACGCCGAATTTCATATTAATTTGGGTGATGCCAATTTTTTTCAGGGCATTCCATCTTTAGCAATCAGCGAATATAAAAAAGCTCTTGCAGTTGATACGGCATCTAAGGAAGTCTATTTCCATTGGGCTGAAGCATGTCTTGAGATGAAAGACTACAATTGTGCTATTGAAAAACTTAGAGTTGTTTTAACCAAAGACAGCACCCATGCACAAGCCTGGATGCGTGCCGGAGGGATTTATTTTAAAGCGGCGATGTCTTCCCGGTCACGTGAAGAACGCAAAAGCAGGTTTATTGATGCTATTGGTTCCTATAAAAAATTCCTTGAATTAGCCGATGTAAAAGCTGATTCAAATTATGTACGAGTATATTTTGAGACAGCAATGTCATATGCAAATATCAATGGTTTTGAAGATGCTGCCTCTTATTTCGATCAGGTTCTTGCAATTCCGTATGAGCCCCGTGATATTTATTTCTATTACGGCAAATCATTGTGGGGCATAAAAGATTATGTTAAAGCAGCTGATATGTTATTAAAGCATATTGATTGGGTTGCACAGCAAGATGGAAATTATAAAAATAAAATTAGAGGTTCGGAATTATACCGCCTGTTGGGTGACTCTTATTACTATCGTAAACCGAATAAAGATTTTGCCTCTGCAACAAAATATTATACGATATCTTTAAAAGAGAGACCTGATCAGAAGCGTCTTGTCCAGAGCATGGCTCTTGCTTATCATAATATGAAAAGCTACGCACAGGCTCTTGAATATTATAACAAGAGAATTGAAATTGGTATTGATTCCACTTCCGCTTTGATCTTAAAAAATGCCGGTTCGTGTGCCTTGAGCATCGCCAATAATGCTTCTGAGGGTGATGATTTGGAACTTGAAGAAGATCTTGAAGAAGATGGTGAGATTGGAACCGGTGGTATTGATCCTGACATAAATTATTTTGAAGTTGCAATAGATTATTATAAGCAATATCTCGTTTACTTCCCGTCGGATACAAAAGTTTTGCTTCTTATCTCTGATAATTATTTAAGAAATTTATTCGATTGTACCAACGGTGTAGAATATTATAAAAAACTTCTCGATATTGAACCTGATAATTGTGATGCAAAAAAAGCTATTGGATATTCTTATTTTGGCGGTATCTGTGACAAAAATTATGGTCTTGCTCTTAAATATTTAAAAGATGCATATACTTGCACTACCTCAGACGGAGGTAAATGTAACGATGTCGATTTGACTTTATGGGTTGCTCAGTGTTATCATCTTCGTGCCGCTGCTAAAGCGAATGACAAACAGGATGCGAATGATGATTTCAAAAACGCCTATAACTGGTACGGCAAAGTGTTAAAGTGTGATACTACTAATGAACAGGCCAAAAAAGGTCAGGATGATACTAGGTTTGAATTTTTTGATGATACTAATAAATAATAATTGAAGTTTGGGAGTCTGAATGGCAGATGAAGAAAAAAAGGTTGGCTCCATAAAGAGGATTACGGAGAAAGAACGATTTAGTTATATCGGTTTTGAAGTACATCCTGGAAAACCAAAAGATTTGTTTAAATCTGATGCTGAAAAAGAAAAGCTGATTAAGTCGGTATTGGAAAAAAGAGCAAAGGGCGAAATTATCCGTGAAGCTTGCACCTTAACCGGTGAAAGGGTTTCATTCGGTGACAGAATAGTGATGACTATTACTTGTGTAATAATTATTGCGGCCCTGTTTTTACCTTGGTATTCTGCATACAATGAAATTATTGAAGAGGTCACTCCGGTAACTTCTAATGTAGAATCAACTCAGGCTGTGCTCGGTGATTCTCTTGTAGATTCATTGGCAATTGCGGGAGTTGAGGATGCTGTGGCACAGGATGGTGCTTCAACAGAAGTTATTGAAGGTGATACAGCAGTTACTGATGCAATTGAAGGTGAAACTATTGCTGGGGAAATAGACCCTATTTCCAATGAAGGTACCAGTGAAGAAATCCTTCACTCTTATGTTGCCAAGAAAAAAATCAATCGTGAATATGACCAGCTTACCGGCATAGGTTCAATTGTCTCATTGGGTTCTGTTGGAGGAATGGTGTTTTCATCGGGATTTATTCTGATGTTATCAGCCGCTCTGTTATTGGTCTACACGATTCTTTGTATAGGTCTTCCGGCTTACACAATGTTCGGCTTGTATGGGGGTAAGGGGACTGATGATGAAAAAGCTTTGTTTTTAAAGAAAATTGTAAAATTGAACTGGATTCCGGTGTTGATTTTTGTAGCGGCACTATCTCTTTCTTTTATAGGAGCGGAATACAGTTTTGATGCAGTTTCGGTATATCAAAGTATTGGCAGCAGCTACGGACCTGGGGCATTTTTGGGAACTTTATCCTGGGGTGTCTTTGTATCTATGGCTGGATTTGTATTGGTTGCTGTTAAAGGTGTTGAAATTTAATTTTAATAAAATAGGTTGGAGGAATTGTTAAGTGCTTAAACAAACTCTCTTTGTCACGTTGAATGCTATTGTGGCATTTGCAATCGGTTTTGGTCTTTGGTATGGTGTTTTCAGAACTTCTGAGAATGCTATTATCCACTCAATTTATCAGGGTGGACCTCTTGTTGTTCTACTTATCCAGATTTTTATTATGCTGCTCGTTTTTGTCGTAGAACGCTATCTTTCACTATACGGCGTTGCTAAAGGCAAAAGCTCCGTTCAGGTTTTCTTCAAAAAGGTTATAACTCTGATCAACGGCGATGATCTTGATGGTGCTTTGGCTGCTTGTGATAAACAGCGCGGTACAACTGCTAATGTCCTTCGTGCCGGTATTGAACGCTTTCGCGAAGTAAAAGATAATAATAACTATGATGCTGAAAAGAAAATTGCTTTGACTCAGACTGCGATTGAAGAAGCTAATGCTTTAGAGGGACCATTACTTGAACGTAACTTGATCGCTCTTTCAACTATTGCATCTATTGCTACCATGGTTGGTCTTTTAGGAACTACTATTGGTATGATTCGTGCCTTTGCTGCTACTGGTAATGTTGAAGGCGGTGTCATTGATGCTACTGCTTTAGCAACCGGTATTTCTGAAGCTCTGGTTAATACAGCCGGTGGTCTTCTGTCAGGTATTGTGGGTATTTTCTTCTACAACTTCTTCGTTAACAAAGTTGATGCTTTCAACTATACTACTGATGAAGCCACTTTTGAAGTTCTCCAGATTTTGAAAGATAAGCAAGGAATCTAATACTATGGCAACTAAGAAAAAACGGCGCGTATCTATCGTAATCGATATGACCCCGATGGTTGATATCGCATTTCTGCTGTTGATTTTCTATATGGCTACGACTACGTTTAAACCACCGGAGGCTCGTGCGGTGGAACTACCGCAGTCGCATTCTATGATTGAGTTGCCGGCTAAGGATATTATTAATATTACTGTCACAAAATATGACTCGATTTATGTCGATTATGTTATTAAGACAACCATCATAATTGATGGTAAAGAAATTCCGACAGTCGGCCGTAAAGTGTTGACTGTAAATAAATATGATATGCCTACAGCAATCAACAAAGCTCGAGCCATAAATAGAAAAGCTTTAATTGTGATTAAAGCTGATAGACGAGCAAGTTTTGGAATAATGAAAGATGTTATGTCTTCGATGCAGGAAAACCACCTCGAAAGATTCCTGATTATTACTGATAATGAAGTTGAGGCGTAGTTTTTAACGACGAAGGCAATAGTTAATACGTATAACTATTGACAGTAAAATGTTGATAAGGAGTAACTAAAATAAATGGCAGGTGATGTAGCACAACGGGCTCCAAAGCCAGGTAAAAAAGGACTTCGGCGACCTAAACGAAGAATCTCAATTAAAATTGATATGACCCCTATGGTCGATATCGCATTTTTATTGTTAATTTTCTATATGGTGTCAACGGTGTTCTCCATGCCGCAGGCAATGGAAATCAATTTGCCCCCGAAAGATCAGGAAGAAGAAGTTGAAGTTAAAGAATCCAATCTGCTCAGTATCCGTGTCGACGGAGAGAGCCGTTTCTGGTGGAATCTGAAAACTCCGACTCCTGAAAATCTTCCTCTGTTACTTCCCAAAAGTCCGGAAACACCGGATACAGTTGCATATTTGTTATGGTCTGATACTCTTCAGGGACTTTTAACCCATCAGAATCGCGAAAACAGCAAACTGAATACTCTGGTTCTAATTCACCGTGAGGCAACTTATGCTGATATGGTGAATATTCTTGATGAGATTGATCTGATTGAGCGGTCCTGGAATGCGTTTACCGCTGAACAACTTGATAAAAAAGTTGAAGACCTTACTAGAGATGAAAAATTCTCTTACCGTTATGCAATTGGCGATTGGGAAGATAGAGATGATAAAATTATGGAAGCTGCTGTAAGCGAAGCTGTAGGAAGAGGTGAACTATAATGGCAGGTCTACATGAAAGTGCCATCTACTCGCCCTATGGAGCGTTTGAGCTAAAATCAAAATACCAGCGAAATTTCCTGCTTGGAACCGTATTTACACTGGCTTTGGTTTTTTCTATTTTGCTTGTCTCATGGATTGTAAGCTCAGTAGGTGGAGACGACGAATTTATTGCTCAGGCAGTGGTTATTAAAACTGTTGCCGATCTGGGACCACCTCCCAGTGTTTCAAAAAGACCGCCTCAGGTTCAGGTCAGTCAGCCGAATGTGGCAATGCCGAAAGTAGGTATTCCAAAACCGGTGGCTGATGATGAGGTTCTTGATGATGATGTTGTTATTGCATCTCGTGAAGATCTGGCTGAGATCGTTGCCCCGGATATTCAAGCGTCTGATGGGGACGGCGATATTGTGGTTGATATTGGTGATGATGAATTTCTTCCGTCGCCGACCGATTTTGTGCCGGTAGAAATTTATCCGGAAATGATTTATCAGCATACTCCGAAATATCCTCGTCTGGCAAAGCAAGCCGGTATTACCGGTTTGGTCTGGGTCAGTGCGCTGATTGATGAAGAGGGTGAAGTCATGAAAGCTATCGTTGGAAAAACATCCGGCGTAACCTCTCTTGATGAATCGGCTGTTAAAGCGGCTTATAAATGTAAGTTTAAACCCGGTATCCAGAATGGCCGTCCGGTCAAGGTCTGGGTGACTTATAAGGTAGAATTCGAACTTACAGACGGATAACCCATATAATGGGATTGACCCCACGCGGTGGGATTGATTCCGCATAGCGGAATATGAAATATGAAAAGGCATCTCGAAAGAGGTGCCTTTTTTGTGGCATTGCCACTTTGATATACTTCGTGCACACTTCGTGTGGTTTATTCTGGCGCACACACGGTGTGATTTCTCCTAAGGCATACATCGTATGTTTTTTTTCAAATACTTCATTTTTTCTCTGTAAGTCATTGTGGTGATTCTTTGTACAATGAGAATGGGTTCGTTTGCTCACTTTTGTGTTTTGTAGTTTGAGTAGGTCAGGAGCCCTGCGCTCCTGACAAATTGGCAGAACCGCTAAAGGCTAATAGTCCGCCAAAGGCGGGGTTCTGCCCTACGAATTCTGCCGCCAACTGTGTGATTATCCTTAATAGCCCTTGTTTTCGCTGTAAGTCATTGTGGTGATTATTTGTACAGTGAAAATGGGTTCGTTTTGTTACTTTTAATGTTACGGTACTTTAAACGTGGTTTTTGGGATTTTCTGTGATTTTTCGCATTGTGTGATTTCTTGTTTTTTTTGGTTGGGGTTTTAGACATAACTTACCGTTACTCTTTTTATTAATAGGTGTAAGAATTGATTCATCAGTGAATTGGTGGGGAATTTGTAATACTCAAGATTCTTTACAAACATAGAAGATTGTGTTATCTTTGATGTGCGTAGAAAAGTTACTAAAGAAAAAAATTAAAATAGCAGGATCACAGGGACCCTGCCCAACTTGGATTTAATTCTAATAGTGATAGAGATTTATGATAAGCAACTTTACAATAGATGAGCTAATGACCCGAGTAATGCCTGGTGGCTTGTTACTTGCGACACTCTTTTTTATTTACGGGGATAGCATTACTCCCTTGCTAGACGCAAAATTGGATGTCTTTTATACATTTCTGTTTTTCTGTTGTGCGTTTATAACTGGTGAAATATTACAAATAGTATCTCATGAGCTTGAATTTGTCATTGATTTATTTTTTAGATGCAGAAGACCTTCTCAAGTATTTCTTTACAAAGACAATCCGGTTGTCAAGAATGAACAAAACAGGCTTGCTATTATTGACAGGCTGAATCTCTCTGAAGAATATGACACAATTATTAAATCTGATTACTCTGATATGCCAATATTCATTGGAAGATCAAAGAAGGATAACAGCATATCACAAGGAATCTTTTGGAAACTTTATGCGAATGTGAGTAATTCAGATGAGGTCAAGATTGCCAATAGAAGCTATTTATTTGCTCGTGTGATAATGGTAGACTTTATGATCATTAGCATAGTACTGTTTATTAACAACAATGTTTATTTGGGTGGGGTAAGTGTCGCTGTATTCCTGTTGTTCCTTTGGAGAAGCAGAGGCATTGCCAGGGGGTTAGTTTTCAAAACAGTTATGTTGAACTTGAAAGAGTAGCGTTGATTATGAAGATAATAATTTTCGATGTTAATAATGCTGCTTGTAGCATAATCGCCTCTCCAAGTGGGTATGCTATGATGGTAGATTGTGGATCGCACAGTGAAAAAAAATGTCCGATTGATCAGATAAGAACCCTTAAAAAATGGTTAGGTATTAAATCGTATAGAACACAGAATGGATTTATATATCCGTTAGCCTTGCTTCATATTACTCATCCTGATGATGATCATGTTAAAAATGCTAAGAAAGTGAAACAAAAATTTGAACCCTATTTGTTGCATAAACGAGATTATGAAGAATTTCCCACAAATGAATCTATTCATGGCGAATATAAAGAATATATAAATAAAAAATATAGAGGTAATAATCCAGAGAAAGTTCTTTGGGGGTTTGATATTCATAAGACTTTTAAAATACCTATGGATGTTGTAAAAAAAGATGAGAAACTTTCTGAAAAAATAAAAAATAATTCAAGTATACTGAGATATTTTGAGTTTAAAGGTATCAAAGTATTATATGGAGGCGATTTAGAATTTGCTGGTTGGGAATGGTTAGCTAATAATGACAAAGGCTTTGTTGAGACAATGAAGAAGGGACTGGATATTCTTATTGCTCCACATCATGGTCACAAATCAGGATTTCCATCCACGTTATTTGATTTAACGGGTAACGTGAAAATATCAATTCTTTCAAAAGCTAGTGAATTTGATAAAGACACATCAGATGTTTCTTCGCAATATTTACAATACTCTGATGGTATAAAATATAAAAATCTTTCGGACAAATGTATATACGAAGCTAAGGGAATTCTAACAACTAGAAGTAATGGAAATATATATTTATCAGTAGATAATGAAGAAGATATAACATTTTGGGCGGATAAAGCCTCGTCTAATCATAATAAGGTTTGATCATTTTTTACTATTTTCTGTGGATAAGTCCATCATTTTCCTTATCTCAGTATGCAGTAAAAGTAGGACAGAGCCCCTGTGATGTTGTCGAAGATGTCAGGAGGGCACGCCTCCTGACCTACTCTCCTGCACTGATTAATGGCTACTAAGTAAATGCAGGGTGGATTCTCGCATCAGAAGCAAAAATAATCCGACAATCAAATCAACCAATCCCCACTCTACCAATAACTTATCTAATAATCTCAAAAAATAAGTATTAAATCTGTAAATCCTGCTTGACAAGTGCACAAATGTGCAGTATTATGGTTTTACGCTGATTTGAACTAATAAGGCAAAGGAGATGTCAATGCAATCTTACAATAACAACGAAGAGATGGCTCTTAATACAGGGATGATGTTTGGTGTGAATCGCGGGGGATACGAAGAAGATAATCAGAGCGAAAATTACAGCTATCTCAACGATGGTTCCTGTCCCGATTGCGGAAGCGGTATGGTCAGATTGGGGAGCTGTCACAGTTGTCCGGGTTGTGGATTTGAAAGCTGTAGCATTTAAGCCACTGAGTGACTTTAATGCCACTGGGTAGTATATGAGTCACGAGTTGGCGTTGAGCCACTGGGTGGCTTTAATGTTTTCTGAGAATAGGAGCTAAACGGGGGAGTTGGAATTTTTGAAAAATAGGAGTTTGGAATAACCAGACGAAGAGAATAATCAGACGAAGTCTGTGAACAACGCAGGAACAGAGAGGGACGAGACATTATGCAACTAATTGAACTTGAAAAGTATGGAATCCCGAAACGGGTCATTGATATCTGGCAGAAACGCCAGGGCGAAGCCTTGCTTCCGGTACAAAGCAAAGCTGTCCGCAAAGGTCTGATTGGCCGACCGACCGGTAACAGCCGTTATCAATCGGTTAATATGCTGATTGCGGCTCCGACTTCATCGGGGAAATCGTTTTGTGCTGAGATGGCGGCTATGCGCGCTTTAACGGTACGTCAGAAAGTAATTATGCTGTTTCCGCTCAAATCTCTGGCGGAACAAAAATATCGTCTGTTCAATGAAACCTATTCATCCATGGGGATCAAATGTCTGATTGTTACCGGCGATCATCCTGAAAATGACAAAGCTTTCAGCTCCGGCAATTATCAAATTGCGGTTGCTATCTATGAAAAACTTGATATGCTTCTGACTTCCTCAATGGACAATCTGAAAAATATCGGCATGGTTCTGATCGATGAAATCCAGACTATCAGCGAGCCGGGAAGAGGAGCGATTCTTGAGCGCCTGCTGACCAAAATTAAAGCCTCGGTCTACAAGCCATCGCTGATAGGACTTTCGGCAGTAATCAATAACAGCATCGAATGTGATAATGATGGCTATGCCAATCCCACTGGTTATGCCGGTCACGCTGGCTATGCCGGTCACACTGGTTACGCCAGTTCGGGTGAGCAATTGGCTGAATGGATGGAGGCAACGCTGGTTGAGGAGAGTTCCCGTCCGGTTGATTTGATTCGGGGCGTGGCTGCCGGGGGTAAATTCTGTTATCGATCTTTCAACAGTCATCTTGACGGAAGCGAGCCCTTTCCGGGTGATGATCCCGGTGATAATTTGTTTGACTCATTTATCAAGCAGATCAAAGCCGCCGAAGGTTCGACGCTGATCTTTTTGAAGTCAAGAATGGATACGGTCAATTGTGCTTTCCGGCTGGCTGCCTCGGTGAACTGGGGGAGCGCTTCACAGGCAATAAAGCAACTTGAGGATGAAGAACCGTCGTTTTTGATTCGCTCATTGTGCCAGGTGATGAGTCGCGGAATAGCCTTTCACAGTTCCGACCTTACTTTAGGTCAAAGGCAAATCGTTGAGCAATCTTTTGCAAATAAAGAGATTAGAGTAATAATCTCAACTACTACTTTAGCTATGGGGGTGAATCTTCCGGTTGACACGGTTTATCTGGAGACGGTAAAATATGTTTCGGGCGAGTACCATGATCAGCCGATGCTGGTGCCGGTAAGCCGGGCGGAATTTGATAATATGACGGGTCGTGCCGGTCGTTTGATTGGCAATCAAAGCAACTGTTCGGGCCGGGCGGTGGTACTGGCGGAGAGTTCATTTGATCGTGATGTGCTATGGAATAATTATATTGCTGGAGAACAGCAGGAGCCGATGAAGTCAGCCTTTTCCGGGATACCGCTGATTGACTGGATACTTGATATGGTCGTTTCGCGCCTTGCCGATAGCTCCGGTTCTCTTGTCGAGCTATATCGACAGACTTTACATGCCCGTTTAAATGAGAGTGAGGCGATCAGTGCTTTTGATTTTGACGAGGCGGTGCAGTTGCTGATTGATAAGAGTTTTTTAAAATATGATAATGTCGAAAATAAAGAGACTTTGTCGCCAACTAAATTGGGTGATGTGACCTCAAAATCCGGTTTGTCGGTTCGTGAGGCGGTTTACTATTTACGGAAATTAAAATCAAGGCGAGGGTGTCCTGAAAGTTTAGCCGGCTGGGTTTCGCTGGCGTTAAGCGGTCCCTGCTGGAGTCTTCCGCCGTCGATTCTGTCCCGATATGAACTGGCGGAAAATGAACCTTTGAAAATTCTTTATCGCCGTTACGATCATCTTTTGAGTGATGCCGGCTGGCTGTTACCGGAAAGTCACCGGAATGAGCCACTGACCTATCGCGGGGCAGCATCATTGAAGGCAGTTTTACTGCTTTGTGAATGGTCTTCCATGATGCCGGTACGGCGGATAGAAGAACGTTTTCAGATTCATCTGGGGCAGATCACCTATTTGGGAGAGACGGCGGCTCATCTGGTTCTGGCTCTGGCAAGTCTGGTTGAGGTTACCGAGCAAAATCAGACAACCAGAGAGCAGTTGGAGAAATACGCTTTTTCACTGCGCTGGGGGATGAGCTCGAATTGGCAGGAATGGCAGAAGTATTTTAAAAATATTTTGAATAGAAATGACTATATCGCCCTGCAGAAAGCAGGCGTTGAGGAGCTTTCGCAGTTATGTAATATGACCGTCGAAGATATTCACAGCGTAATAGTCAATATGGATAAGTCAAAGATAGTTAATGATAAAACAGATTTAATTAAAGAGGAGGTTCAAGTGAGGACCGAAACCACAATGAAGGATGTGGGGCTTAATGATGGCGGGGCAGTACTGTTTTCCAAACCGGAATTAATTGAGATTGATGGCGGTTATGAGCGGGAGCGGTATTTGATTAAGATAAACGGTTTTCCAGTTCGTCTGACCGGGAAGTCGTTTAAGTATTTTACCAAGCTAGCATGTGCCCGGATTTCTGACGGGGCGGGCTGGATTTACAAAGAGGATATCGAGGTTGGTTTCAATCAGGCGCGATATCTTTATCGGATGAAAAACGAGCTGAATTCCGGTTTAAGGATGGACTGGCAAATTATCGAAAATAATCGGCTCGGTTATTACCGGCTTAATGTTGAGCCATCTAAAATTAAGATCGATTTTGGAAATCTCAAGGATAATCCGGATTACGAGCTTCAGGAGCTGGCTTTAAATTTTGACACCCGAGAACAGTCGGTTTCCGTTAAAAGGTTTACGCCGTCACCTCAAAACGATTTGTATGGTGAAAGCCGGATATAAATTTCAGGCTAAAATTGACAAAAAGCCCCAATTCTATTGGGGTTTTTTTGTAGGCTAAATCAATTTGGTAAGCTTAAAAAATATCAAGGAACGGATATAAGGATTGACTTGTTAAAAGAAATAGAGTTGGCAAATTGTCAATTGTTATAAAAAAGAAGAAATGTATGGTGTCAGTATGAAGACACATTAAGTTAAGCCGATAACAATAAAATAGAACAAATGATTATTAAAACAAAACATAGTTTACCGATATTGGCTACCGATATGGTCGAAGAATATCCGGTTTTACCGCTTAAGACAGGGGTATTATTTCCGGGTATGATGATGACTTTGCAGGTCGGACAGGCTTCAAATTTGAAGCTGATAGAGCATTGTCTATCCAAACGGGTGGAGTTTGTCGCCTCGTATTCAGCAAAGCCTGAGAATAGTGGAAAAACGCCTTTTCTTAGTCAGGTTGGAGTTATTGCTAAAGTACGGGATAGTCGTAAAGGGTCGGGAAACTCTTTGAATGTTACAATTGAAGGTATTCGAAGAGTTGTTTTAAATAAAATTTTAAATGTAGAACCATTTGTTGTTGCTACTGCTGACAAACTTCAGGCGCCGAGTTACAAGCCCAAAAATATTGATTCGCTGATAGATAATGTTAATGAAATAACTCATGAAATCATCAATCTGGACACGACATATTCCCCTGAATTATTACATATATTGGAAATGAATGATACCGATCCATCCTGTTTTGTTGATGCCGTCGCAGCAAATTTCTGTCTGCCGCTTCAATCCAAACAGGAAATTCTTGAAATAGTGAATTTGCGGGCTCGTTTTGAGAAATTGCTTTATCATTTGAATCTTGAGCTAAACCGGGCTGCAACAACTCATAAGATTGACAGCAACGTCAAATCACTCATGGAACGGGAGCAAGAGAAGAATTATTTGAAACTTCAATTACATGAGATTCGAAAACAGCTTGGAGAAGATTTTACTGAAGAAAAAGAAGCTTCCCGGATTAAAAAAATAATAAAAGCGGATTCATTGTTGCCGGCAGAAGTTAAATCACGAGCGATAATTGAAGCCGACCGGTTATCACAATTATCAACAGCATCAGCTGAGTATGGTGTGACAAAAAATTATCTTGACTGGATATTATCTTTGCCCTGGGGCAAATTTTCTTCAGAAGAATACAAAATCTCTGATGTAGAGAAAATCCTATCAAACGAATATTTCGGACCTAAAAATATTAAAGAACAGATTCTTCAGAGACTTTCAGTGAGAAAGTTGTTAGGCGGCGTCAATGAAGGTCCGGCACTTTGCCTGGTCGGAGCTCACGGAACCGGAAAAGCCTCCCTGGCACGGGCAATCGCTCATGCGCTGGGTAAAGAGTTTATTCGTATATCCGCCGGCGGGATTTCTGATGCTTCAGAAATCAAAGGGAACCCACGAACATTTCTGGGCGCAATGCCGGGCAGGATAATCCGTACATTAAAAGATGCGGGTTCATGTGATCCTGTGATTTTGATCGAAGATATAGATTATTTCAATTTGGACAATGATTCTTCGGTGAACATGGCTCTTCTTGATGTTATTGATAATCGTCGAAATAATCGCTTTTTAGATAACTATATTGGCGTACCCTTTGATCTTAGTCGGATATTTTTTATCTGTGCGGTACGATCCTATGAAGAGATACCGGAGCAGTTTATCGAACGAATGGAAATTTTAGAATTTCCCGGATATATTGAGAGAGAAAAGATTGTAATTGCCAAGCGGTATATTATCCCAAGCTTACTTAAAAAACATGGTATTTTGAAATCAGAAGTTAAATATACAGAGAAGATTCTTTCAAAGATTATTAATTATTATACTCTTGAAGCCGGACTTTCCGGATTTTCTCAGCAAATTGAAAAAATATTCAGAAAAATTGCTCTTCAAAAAGCTGAAAAAAGTAAAAGTACCTGGCGGGTAAGTGAAAAAAACCTTGAAAGTTTCCTCGGTCAGTCAATATTTATTCCAGAAAAGCCAGACAATCAACCGGAAATAGGTTCGGCCAACGGTTTAGCCTGGACCGGATCCGGCGGTGATCTGATGTTTATTGAAGGCTTGAAGATGAAAGGTGACGGGCAGATTTTCACAACCGGTTCGCTTGGGGAAGTCATGCGCGAATCTATTCAAGCTGCGTTTTCTTATGTTCGCTCAAAAGCTGATATGCTTGGTATTGATTATAATGATTTTAATGAGTTTGATATACACGTTCACTTTCCATCGGGAGCCATTCCAAAGGATGGACCATCAGCCGGTATTACCGTTTGTTTGGTTATAGCTTCGGTGATGGCAGAACGCCCGATTAGAAATGATGTGGCAATGACCGGCGAGATAACACTTCGCGGAAAAGTTCTTCCGGTAGGAGGGATAAAAGAGAAGATATCCGCTGCCTATCGTTCCGGGATATATCATGTGGCAATTCCAAAAGAGAATGAGAAAGATCTTAAAGAGCTCCCTAAAGAGATCATCAGAAAAATGAAATTTACTTATATTGAACGAGTAGATGAGTTATTTGAAGTTTGTCTGCTTGATTTTACTCCTTCGACTTTCACTCTTGAAAAAGTTTTTGCCGAAGAAATAGAAAAGGCAAAAAGGAAATCCCGCAAAGCCAAGAAAAAGAAAACCATTTCAAAAACAAAATCCAAAGTCGCCCGGACTGTTAAGAAATAAATTGATTCAATTTGTCCATTCTTTTTCCCTTGACAAAATTGATAAAAGATTAGTATTTTAAAGAAAAAGGACGATAAATACTTTTCGAATCATACTATATGATCTGTTTTACTTAATTATAAAAAAAATTTTCTTACATCTTTTGTTTGTCGGAGTATTTGCGTCTTAAATTGAAGTAATAGCTTATTCTTATCGCATGGAGGCTTCGATGAAAAGATTTTGCTGGTTCTTACTTATAGCAGTTCTACCATTAGCAGCTTTTGGACAGGGGCAGGGTGTTTACACAATTGATCATGTTGATGGGTTATGGAATACTGATACCTTAAATATCAACACGCCGATAACATTTTATATAAGAACCAATAATAATTCCGGTGTCAATGTGACGGGGCACAGCAACGGTTTTAGGATTTATTCTAATTCGGATGCTCAATGGGCTCAAACGGTTCCGGCACTAACCGGAACTATTACACCCTCAATGTTCGAACAAGTTTTTGTTAATGAGTTTAGTTTAGATGGCATGGGGGCTGATACGATTGGGTTTGCAGGTTTCCGTTTGTTTGCCACAGGTATCCCTGATGGATTTAATGAAATAACCTATACGATTACAGTTGGTCCTATTGATGCTTCATATCATCAGGGGGATATTTGTATCGATTCAACTTTCTATCCTCCGATTAGCCAATGGACCTGGTCAACTCCTGAGGGGGATAAGTTTCCCGATTGGGGCGGACCATTCTGTTATACGATTTTTGATCCGACAGCCCCGACAACTTCAAATTTGATTGTATCAACCGATTCAATTCATTTTTCGGCATTGGAAGGCGGCTCAAATCCGGTATCTCAAAACTTTACTGTCAGCTCCGATGGCGGACCTCTTAATTTTGATCTGTTTGAAAATTCAGGTTGGTTGATTCTTTCACCAGATCAAGGTACAACGCCAAAATCAATAAATGCTTTGATTGATATTTCAGGATTAGCTGCCGGTAATTATAGTGAAACGATCTTAGTCGTTTCAGGTGATGCGGATAATTCACCTCAGGAAGTAAAGGTGACCGTTAATATTGAAGCTCCACCGCCGGTAATTGAAGTCAGTGAAACTGAATTTTATTTTAATGCTGTAGCAGGTGGCAGTAATCCGGCCAGTAAGACTTTTACAATTTTAAACAGCGGCGGGCAGACTTTAAATTGGATAATTTCCAATTCTGAACCCTGGTTAAATTTAAGCCCTGTTTCCGGAACAGAAGCAGAGGTTATTACATTAACGGTTGATATAACCGGATTAGCATTCGATAATTATTTTGATATGATCGTTATTACTGATCCAAGTGCTTCCAACAGTCCAGTTTCGATTCCCGTCTATTTGGGGATTGGTTCCGATCTCCCTATTATTGAAGTCCACGACCAGTTTAATTATGTCAATATCCCAACACCGACAAGTTCTATTCCTCCCTGGACTTTCAGTATTTCAAATGGTGGCGCCGGGTCGATGTCGTATTGGGTAGAAGAGGATTCACCGCGAATTTTGACTCTGACTCCTACCAGTGGTACTGTGCCTGATGAGGTTGAGGTAGGGTTTAAAGTTGTAGCCGGGAGTGACGGCGATGATTTCATGGATACGGTTTGGGTTTATTCGAACGAAGCGATCAACTCGCCCCAACCGGTAGTCTTTCATATGCACTTTACAAATACTCCTGCTGAAATAAATATTTTGCAGGATACTCTTTCAATCACAGTATATGAATGTACAATGGGTGCGGGTATCGAACCTCCGACCTCAAATTTCCTGATACAAAATTCGGGAGGAGACGATCCGCTCTTTTTTGATCTTGAGTATGAATCAATCTATTTTGATTTGAACCAAGCTGGTGGAGAGGCACCATTGTATGTTATAGCCACAGCTAACTTACTTGGGTTACCGGTCGGATTATATTTTGATACAATAGTAGTAAACGCCTCAACCTCAATAAATAAAACAGATACTATGATTGTAAAATATAATGTTATTGCAGGGGATCAACCGCCGGAACTTGTGATTTCAAACCCCAGTTATGTAATTCCGGTGCAGGAAAACTCTGTTCCCGGATTAGCTTTTGGAATCACAATAAACAATAAATACGGCGGATGTTTAGCCTGGGAACTAAATGAATCGGTCTCGTGGTTTAATCCAAGTGTTATCTCAGGCGAGGTGCAAGGAATTTCAGCTTTTAATGTTGATGCGACCGGGATGGTTTTTGGGATTTATCCTGACTCCTTTACGGTGACATCTGAAGATGCAGTTAATTCTCCTCAAAAGGTTGCGATGCTTCTCAAAGTGTGGAGATTCCATGGTGACTGGGATTACAATGCCGAAATTAATGTAACTGATCTTGTAAAGCTGGTTGAATATATTTTCAATAAGGGAGCCGAACCGGAACCAGAACGAATAGTGGGTGATATGAATTGTGATTTTACAATTAATATTTCTGATTTAACAATTTTTGTCTCATATTTATTTAACAAAGGACCGCTGCCTTGCGGGAATCCTTATTAAATAAACAAAGACTAAACATATCTTCGAATAAAGCGTTTTATAATTAAAATTATGAAACGCTTTTTTATGGGTATTTCAATTTTCTTGACAATTTTGTAAAATATAATAACTTATAAAAAGACAACAGCACCTTGTTTTTCTAAACTACTGCCGTGCAACACGATTGCAGGTATACAACCAAAGGGATGTTTTTATGACAGGCGGTAACAAGATTCGCACCTTTTTTTGCCTTACAATCCTCACTTTAATCTTCACAATGCCAACATTTGCTTTAGACCTTGATGAAGATATTGATTGGGATAATCAATCCCCGTCAGAGATTCATAAAAAAATGTGGGAAATGAAATCCCAGGCTTATAAACAAGCAGCTGTTTACCGCCAATTAGCAGCTGAGGAAAAGTTACTTAACACCCAGTTAAACTATGATGTCTTATTCTATGATGTTAATATCAGAGTTAACGACACAAACGAAGTGCTCTACGGAGTAGTAAAATTTGTTGCCGAGGCTGCCGAGGATGGAGTCAATGTCATACAAGTTGATTATTATTACAATATGTCAATCGACTCCATAGTTGCACCTTCCGGCAATCTTTCATATACCAGATCGGGTAATGTTGTAACCGTGACCCTTGATCAAATTTATAATACCGGCGAACAATTTGAATTTGAATTTTATTATTATGGTCATCCAACCGAAGGCGGGTTTCAGGCGTTTAGTTTTGATTGGCGTTTGGGAAAGCGAGCCATTTCTTCACTTTCAGAGCCATATTTTGCGAGAACCTGGTGGCCCTGTAAAGACCGGATGGACGATAAACCGGATTCAATGAATATAGCAATTACGGTTGATACATCTTTATACTGTGCATCAAACGGTACCTTAGATTCTACGGTCCAATTTGGGGCCAATGCCCAGACCTTTTATTACCGGGTGAGATATCCTATTACGACTTATTTATTCTCAGTGGCTATATCAAATTATACTGTATGGAATGATGAATGGGTTTATAATGACGGTTTGGATACTATGCTATTAGTGCATGCTGTTTATCCTGACAGATATGTTTATTCGTTATCCCGTTATGGATTGACCCCTCAGATTTTGACAATTTTATCTGATGCCTTTGGAATGTATCCTTATCCTGATGAAAAATATGGTCATGCCAATTTTGAATGGGGCGGAGGCATGGAGCACCAGACTATTACTTCAATGTCCGGCGGATCGTTCGGTTTTTCTACACCGGTAGTTGTTCATGAAGCTGCTCACCAATGGTGGGGTGATATGATAACCTGTGATTCGTGGGGTCATATCTGGCTCAATGAAGGCTGGGCTTCTTATGCTGAAGCTATTTATGAGGAAGGTTTGGGAGGCTGGCCGGCATATCATGATTATATGGGGCAAATGAGATTTACTAACGGCGGGAGTATTTATATTGCCGACACAACCAATGTTTGGAATATCTTTGGATCAATTGTTTATGATAAAGGTGCCTGGGTGGTGCATATGCTTCGCGGCGTGCTTGGCGATGAATTATTTTTCCAGGGTGTTGAGGCGTATTATAATTCTGAATATCGTTATAAATCAGCAACCACAGAACAATTCCGAGATATATTTGAAAATGTATCAGGAGTCGAGCTTGACTGGTTTTTTGAAGAATGGATATATGGAACGTATTACCCTAAGTACAGCTATTCTTATTGGCAGGAACCATCTGAAGACTCCGGTTTTGATATTTATCTATATGTCAGGCAGTATCAAACTTCTCAACCGCTGGTTTTTACAATGCCGGTTGATTTGAGCTTTAATTATCTTGGCGGAACCAACGACACCATGACTGTTGAGATAAATCAGAGAGAACAGCTGATAAAACTAAATGTATCTCCAGAGGTTTTATCAATTGATTTTGATCCCAATGAGTGGGTCTTACGAACCGTCAGTACCGAATCCTGGGGGGTTCATATAATTACGTACGATGAAGATTTATCTGATGGGGTTCAATTTGAAAATTATGCGGATACTATTGATGCTCGCGGTTATGGCTCCGGGTTTATTTATTCATTTAGAAATGGAAACCTTCCTGATGGGATTACTTTTAATTCAAACGGTACTCTAACAGGAGCATCTACTGAAACCGGTTCATTTACATTTACAGTCAGAGTGACCGAAATGGGTACTTCTAAAATTGATGATGCTACTTATACAATCAGCTTTAGTGAATATATTGGAATACCGGGTGATATTGATATCAGCGGAGAAATCAATATCTCAGATTTGACCACTTTAGTTGAGTACTTGTTCAATCATGGGGCAGAACCTCCGGTGCTTCATCTGGCGGATATTGACGGATCGTGTGAGATCAATATTTCTGATTTGACAGCCCTTGTTGATTATCTTTTCAATAATGGTCCACCGCCACAAGTCGGATGCGCAAAATAGAGTATAATTTTTTTAAAATTTAAAACAGCCCAAACTTTTGGGCTGTTTTTTTTGTTTAAGTTTTTATTGCATTTTTCGGAAAAAATCTTATCATTTTCATGAGATTTTACCGTATGTACATACCAAAGAGGTAAACAGTGCGTCAAGAGAAGAAAGTTAAAACATTTCATATATCAACCTATGGCTGCCAAATGAATCTCGCTGATTCATCTACGCTTGCATCTACAATGGTAACCAGAGGATATCGGAGAGTTTCGACCGAGCAGGAAGCCGATTTGCTGATTTTCAATACCTGTTCCGTTCGTGAAAAAGCAGAAGACAGAGTGTTTGGCCGGTTAGGTGAAATATATAAATATAAACGCAGGAAACCCCATCTTAAAGTTGCTGTGGTTGGGTGTATGGCTCAAAGACTTGCAGATAAAATAATCGAACGGGTTCCTCATGTTGACTTTGTTCTGGGTACAGATAGATTATTTGAATTGCCGGATGTTCTCGAGGGGATAGAAGGCACCTCAGAAGTCATGACCGCGTTTGGACATGAAAACCTCGATATGATTGCGCCGACTAAAGAAACACCTTATTCAGGGTTTATTACGATTTCAAGGGGATGCAACAATTTTTGTACCTACTGTATAGTGCCGTATGTAAGAGGGAAAGAAGTCGGTCATTCGGATGACTATATTGTTGATTCTGTCAAAAAGATGGTTGATGAAGGGGTCGTCGAGGTAACTCTGCTAGGGCAGAATGTAAATAGTTATCGGTATAATGATGTCGATTTTCCAACGCTACTCAAAAGAGTAGCAAGTGAAACCGGAATTCCCAGATTGAGATTTATGACTTCCCATCCTAAAGACCTTTCAAGAGAGCTGGTCGATGTTATGGCTGAGGAACCACGGTTGATGAGACACATTCATTTACCGATTCAGTCGGGGAATAACAGAGTCCTTCAAAAGATGGGCAGGATTTATACGATTGAACATTATATGAGTATTGTTGAGTATATTCGAAAGAAACTGGATTATGTTTCACTAACGACTGATTTGATTGTAGGATTTCCTACTGAAACAGAAAAAGAATATGAGGAAACTCTTGAAGCTGTAAAAAAAGCACGTTACGATACTGCTTTCATGTTTCGATATTCGGTTCGCCCCGGTACTACGGCGGCTAAGTTTGAAGATGATGTTCCTGAAAAAGATAAAATTAGAAGATTAAACAAATTGATCAAACTTCAACAGGGAATCAGCTACGAACAAAACTTGAGGGAACTGAACCGGGTCCAACCAAGCATGGTCGAAGGCTACTCAAGGAAAAGTAACGAACAGCTTCGTGCCCGTACTGAAGGAAATAAGACCGTTATTTTCAAGGTTGGCAGAGATATAAAACCGGGTACGATTTTACCTATCAGAGTAACCGCAACTGATGCCTTTACCCTTCATGGAGAACTTGAGGAGATAAATTAATGAGCAGTTTTGTATTTTCGCTCATTTTACCTTTATCAGTTCTTATAACTATTTCATTTCTTATAATCAGGTTAGGTTATTTCAAGGAAAGAGACCTGTCGGGTAGATTTGTGTTTTTAGCCGGCGGAATAATTTTATTTAGCGTATCCCTGTGGCAGTCACTAAAATCATTGTCAGCTTATCAAGATTGGTTTCTTGAAGGAGCCTATTTATATATCGATGTTGCCCAGTTAGTTTTGTTTTTGACGGGACTCTTTTTGGTTATTGTCGGTTTGTCATTTTATGCCGATTTTTGGCAAACAAAACGATCTGAGATAGAAAACCATAAACAAAAACTAAGCATCCTGACTAATCTTCAAAGGGATGCCCGTGATCCATATCATTTATTAGAGCTTCTAAATATTTCAATTAAAGAGATCATCTCGCAACTTCCTGAAACATCAGGAGGAATTTTTCTAATTAACCGGGTCAGACGCCAATTTGTATTAACCGCATCAGCCGGGTTTACACAAAAAGAGACCGTTTATTTAGAGCGTTATCCTTTGGAAAGAAATATCGTTAGTCAAACAGTTGATCTGGGTGAGCCGATGTTAACGGGTGAATTTAAGTTTGTAGACACAACCGGTGAAAAAGTTGAGTCTCGTTTTAAGTCGGGACTTGTTTTACCTTTTGTTTCCGGAACCGAAAAAATCGGGGGGATTATACTTTTATCAGAACATGCTAATCATTTTAGCCGCTCAGATATTAATTACCTTGCCCCGGTTGCAGAATGGCTTGCAGAAAAAATTAAGTCAGCTCGTTTAACCAGAGAAAATGCTAATGCAGTTAAAGAGATTGAAAAGACAAAGCAGCTTCAAAATGAGCTGTTCAGTCGCTTTACTTCAGTAACTCAGAAACTTGATAAGAGCGATTCACTATCATCTTTTTGTCAGGGATTAACCGGCTTTGCAGAGAGTAAAAGTGTTCATATTTTCGGAATAGTTAACGGTCAGTTTAAAGTTATTGACGGAAACGAACCGCTGTTAAGTTTTTCAGAAAATTATAAAACCGCATTAGTCGATGCGCTTGATAAAAATAAACCGATTATAATCAATCAGGAATCAACCACAGAAGACGGACAAAGGTTTATAACTTTATCATCATTAGTATTTCCAGTGGCAAAGGGTAATAATAAATACGCTATCCTTTTGAGAAAGGAATCGTCAATTTTCAAAGTGGCTGATAATGAGTTACAGTTTCTCGAATTGTTCTCAAGGATTGCTATTTTGATTTTGATTCAGCAGGACAGCACCCGTCTTGATATTACCAGACGAAAAGGATTTGAGCAGATCATCCAATTGTTGCGTTTTAAGGATCTTGAACAATATGAGAGCGATCCCGGCTATTTAATAGAGCACCTTACCGGATTTCTACCTCAAAAAAGTTCAGTAGTCGCCTTTGTTAAACAATCCGATGGTTCGTTCAAGCCGTTTGATGGTTATAAATATAATCAGGAAGCAATTTCAGATTTACATATTTACCCCGGTGAGGGAACGGTCGGGATTTCTGCCGCTACTGTCAGACCTGCCTTTGTACAGGGGAAAGCCAAGGTTGGTAAAGCTCTTGAATCATATGAATTAAATAACAAAGACAAGATACTAAAACTATTTGGAGAACGCGGTTTACCATCTTTCATGGCAACCTGCCCTGTTTGCCGAACAGGCAATGTAATCGGCGTTGTCAAAGTTTTCATATATGATTTAACCCTTGATGAGCTTCCGGAACTTGAACGCTTGATAACCTTAGCAGTTGATCTATATTCAATCGGATTAACGATTGACTTTTTATATCATCAACAAGCAGCCTCATCTTTTAAAGAAGAACCTGATGATTTCGGGTTGGCTATAAATCAGCTTAATAATCATTTATCGGCAGTGATTGGAAACGCAGAACTTGCCCAATCCCGTGATGATATTTCCGGCGAAGTAAAAAACCAGTTCAGGTCAATACTAACCGAGGCTGAATCAGCAGCAAGGTTTTTGAAAAGGACACTTGGTCAAATATCTTCAGAAAAAAAATTGTTACTTGATGAAGAAAAAAAATCATTTGGATCAATAATACTGCGGACTTTGAATCGATCTCATATTTCTGATAATTTATTTATGATCGGGGGAGTTCCGAGAGAAGTAAATATAACATCCGATTCAAAAAGTAATTTAGATTTCAGCCCTGAGCAAATTGAAAAAATATTTGAAGAAGCTGTTAATCGGTTTGCTTCAACAGCAAGCGAGGAAGATATTATCACAATAAATAATTATGAGAAAGATAATTATTTATTCCTTGATATTTCCCGCCACCGGAAGAATTTCCCTCCGGTAGAAGAGGTCTCCTCATTTGGCAAATATTCTCTTCCTGAGGAAGTGCTTAAATTTCGACCCTCAGATTCTTTTTTGAACTATCTTGATGATTCCTGCTTTTACTCCTATGACAGATATAGTCAGTCGCCTTCATATTTGTCGTTCAAATTTCCTTTAATGAAATCACAGCAAATTGCCGGTTCTCACCAATCTGATAAAATCAAAATATTAGCGATTGATGATCAACCGGTAATAATTGAGCTTTTGAAAGCGATGTGTCAATCCCTTGGTTATGAGATAACTACAGCCCTATCGGGCGAAGAGGGCATAAAATTGGCTGGAGAGACGAAATTTGATCTGATCTTGACCGATTTAGCTATGCCTGGTATGTCAGGGCTTGAAACAGCCCGTAAAATCATCCAAATTCATAAAAAAATACCAATTATTCTTTTAACCGGTTGGGAAGTCAAGGTTGATGAAGCAGATTTGGAAGCCTCGGGTATAACCAAAGTTTTATACAAGCCGTTTCGAATTGAACAGCTAACAGACCTGATAAAATCAGCCGTGTCCAACAGGTCTTTTTCCTGAATTCTCATTATAAACCGTTAAGCCATATTTATTTGCTGTCGATAGATAATATAAGATTATTGAAAGGCAGCATATGGACAAGATTAGAATCGTTGATGAAATTAGAAGTAACAAAAGATTATTGTCATTACCTCAGGTATTGTCAGATATATTACACGAAGTTGGCAAAGATGATTACTCTGCAGATTCACTTGCAAAAATTATCTTAAAAGATCCATCACTTACCGGAAACTTGCTTAAAGTTGCTAATTCTGCTTTATATATTAGTCGCAACGAAATCAAAACTGTTCATCAAGCAGTACAGCATCTTGGTGTAACTTCCGTTAAATGCCTTGCCCTTTCAACATCTATCTTTCATCCTAAAATGATAGGTGAGCAATCTGGAATTAATCAAAAAGATTTTTTTAGTTATGTAATCTCTATAGCGGCTGCCAGTGAAAAAATTGCAAAGATGGTTAATTATCCGACTCCTGAGGAAGCATTAATTGCAGGGTTGCTGACAGATATCGGAATAATGTTTTTTATCCATCACTATCCCGACAGCTATTATCAAATTGTAAAAGGTCGTAATCATAATGAAAGTCTGCTGGTTGCTGAAAAGAAAGTATTTGGGATAGACCATTGTGAAGTGGGTATGCATTTAGCTAAAACCTGGAAACTTCCTGAATACATAGCCACGTCTGTGTCTGAACATCACTCAGCATTAACAATTGATAGAAAAAATGTTCTTGGAAATATAGTTAAACTCGCTGTTCAATTATCAACTGACAACTTCTCAGGGAAAAATACGAATCTTGAAGATAGATTGACCGCAATAGATCGTTTATTCACAGCCTTAAACCTTCGCCAGGACAACATTGATGAAATCTCATCAACCTTAATGGGTAGTTCTTTAAAAATGAGTGAGTACTTAGGCGTTGATATTGGTGACCATGAGGAAATGTTAATTAAAGCCAATCAGGAAATCTGGAAAACTTATCTGACGATTGAAAGTCTATTTAATGAACGTCAGGAATTAAGCCGGAAATTGCTAATGGAAGAACATGACAAAGGTGCTATTGAAGCTAAAAATATAGCAATGGCAACCCTTTCTCATTATATCAATAATTCAGCCATGGCTATTTATGGCCGCTCACAAATAATGAGAATGTTACTTGAAAAAGGGAAAATGGATAGGTTGACAGAACAGATACCGGTAACCCTTGAAACAATCGACAAAGCAGTTAGAAAGATTGTTGCGGTTTTAGATGAGATGAAAGAGATTTCACCTATTAATCATGATGATTTTTATAATGTCTCAAGTGCAATGAATATTGATGATAAAATAGAAGAACGCACAAAAAATATGATAGCCGATTCAAAATGGAACCATAATCCTCCACTGGAAAAGGTTTCTGATTAACTGTTGACCGACTCTTAACAATTCAATAACTTTATATATGCTTAAGTATTTAACTTCAGGCGAATCTCATGGTCCTCAATTAACTACAATAATTGATGGCTTGCCAGCCGGTTTTAAAATAGAAATCGATAAGATCAATTTTCATCTTGCCCGTCGTCAAAAAGGATACGGACGCGGGGGACGAATGAAAATAGAAACCGATAAAGCTGTGATTGTTTCCGGTATAAGAAATAGTTACACTCTTGGCGGACCGGTAACGCTTGTCATAAAAAATAAAGATTGGGAAAATTGGGATAAAATAATGCATCCGGTTAACCCGATTTCAGATGATCTTAATCTCAAGGAAAAACGATTGGCTTATGAAACCAGTACGCCCCGACCGGGGCACGCCGATCTTCCGGGAGGGGTTAAATGGAATCATCATGATTTAAGAAATGTGCTCGAGCGCGCCTCAGCTCGCGAGACAGCCGCCCGCGTAGCCGCCGGAGCAGTGGCGATACAGTTGCTGGAACAGTTTGGAGTGGAAGTCTTAAGTCATGTCATCAAAATTGGCGATGTTACTCTTGAAAATGAAATCGACTATTCGGATTTAAATAAATTAAAAGAGATAGTGGAAAATTCGGAAGTTCGTTGTCTTGATGACAGTTGTACATTAAAAATGATAGATGCAATAAAAGCCGCTAAAAAGAAAAGAGATTCTCTCGGGGGCGTTGTTGAATTGATAATTCGGGGACTTCCAATCGGATTGGGAGGATTGTCGCAATGGTCGGATAGACTCGATGGATTACTGGCTCAAGCCTTGATGTCTATTCAATCGGTAAAAGCAGTTGAAATTGGAGCCGGGTTCAGAGCTTCCGAACAATTAGGATCGCAGGTTCATGATGAAATATTTTATGATTCTGATGGTGATCCGAAAAAGAAATACTTTTTTCGAAAGACCAATAATGCCGGCGGGCTTGAAGGCGGAATGACCAATGGTGAAGATATTATAATCAAAATTGGGAATAAGCCGATTTCTACTTTGAATCAGCCATTAAAATCAGTGAACGTCAAAACCAAAGTAAAATCAGAGGCGATGGTTGAACGCACTGATAATTGTGTGGTACCGGCTTTAGGCGTGGTTTGTGAAGCCGCTGCTGCCCTGGTTCTTGCCGAAGCATTCTTCAAAAAATTCGGATCAGATAATTTCGAAGAAACTCTTAGAAATTATAATTCATTTTTATCCACAAAATACTAAGTAATTCGTTTCTACTAAAATTTAACTTAATAGTTGCTCTTAATCTTCAAATATTATATTTTTTGAAAAATCAAAGGAGAGTTTAATGAAAATAAATTACATGTTTGATGCGATTGAAAATATAACCGGCGATGCAATTGTCTATTTTACGCCGGCATTTTCAAAAATTACCGATAAAACTTTAAAGCTTATCGATGCTGCCTCGGGTGGAGCTTTAACCGATCAATTAGAGGCTGAAGATTTTTCAGGCAAAGCAGGCGAGTTTATTGATTTTTATAATCTCGATGGATTCAATGCTAAAAAAGTTCTGATTGTCGGAATGGGAGATAAGAAAAAAGTTACGCCGGACTGTTTTAGAAATGCTTGCGGGACTCTGGCACGACATAAACCGCTGGTCAATTCAAAAAAAGCAGTCTTCTATTTTGATAAATTTGAAGATAAGGAAATGTTTCAGGCGGCAATTGAGGGTTATTTACTGGGCGGTTTTAAATTATTTGAGTTCAAGTCCGGTGAGAATGCGGTTGATAAAAGGAAATTGAAAGATTTAATTTTCGCGGCACCTTCAGCTAAAATCCGCAAGAAAATGGAAGCGGCCGTTGAACGGGGAAGAATTACAGGCGAGGGGCAATGTATGGTCCGTACTTTATCGGCAACCCCGTCAAATTTTCTGACTCCGACAAAATTTGGACAAATAGCCCAAAAACTTGCTCGTGAAAATAAACTGACCTGTCAGATACTTGATAAGAAAGCTATTGAAAAAGAAAAGATGGGAGCTTTGTTAGGAGTCTCAAACGGTTCGGTTGAACCGCCTCGTTTTATTATTTTAAAATATAACGGCGGTAAATCAGGTCAGGACCCGGTTGTTTTAGTTGGTAAAGGCGTCACTTTTGATTCCGGCGGTATTTCGTTGAAAGCTTCATTAGGAATGGAAGAGATGAAAGGTGACATGACCGGAGCGGCGGTTGTTATTTCAGCCATCGTAACCGCCTCAAAATTGAAACTGCCTTTAAATATTGTAACTCTGGTTCCGGCAACTGAAAATATGCCGTCGGGAACAGCAACCAAGCCGGGCGATATTCATACCTCCCGTAAAGGTATCACCATTGAAATTATTAATACCGATGCAGAAGGTCGATTGGTGTTGGCGGATGCTTTGGATTATGCCAATAAATTTAATCCTCAAGCTGTTATTGATGTCGCAACATTAACAGGAGCAACATTATATAGTCTTGGTTATGAGGGCGCCCCGGTGTTCAGCAGGAACAAAAAGCTAATTGATATGCTGTATACCGCTTCGGAAAATACTTCAGAAAAAGTCTGGCAGCTTCCGCTTTGGGATGCTTATGGCGAGGCAATGAAATCGGATATAGCCGATCTGGTCAATTCGGGCGGGCGTGATGCCGGGACCTGCAAGGCTGCGGCGTTTCTTGAGAATTTCATCGGCGATTATCCCTGGGCGCATATCGATATTGCCTATGTTGATATTGAAAAGAAAGGCCGTCCGTATATTCCCAAAGGAACAACCGGAATCGGAATGAGACTTCTAATTGATATGCTTTCCAACTGGAAAAAACCGACCAGATAAAATAATATTCTGTAGATAAAAAAGAGCATCCAAATTGAGATGCTCTTTTTTTTAATTTTTTGAAATATCAATTACATTATAACTACAAGTTTTCCCATTTGAACTTTGCCGGAACTGTCCTCGACAGTCCAGTAGTATAATCCCGATACAATAATCTGGCGGTTGCGGTTGATCAGATTCCATTCATCATGAAAACGGTTCGGGTCAGTCTCATCAAAATCGTGGTGAATCTCACGTACTAAATCACCGTCTAAAGAAAATATTCGAATCGTGCATTTTGCCGGAAGATTCGCAAACTGGATCGAACGAACTTTATCATTCGGAAGGAAATCTTTCAGTCGTCCCTCATAGGAGTTGCTGCGGTAGTCGCCATCCTTGCGATATGGATTTGGATAGACATATGCTTTCAAATTATCGGAACCCAGATTGGTTCCCGGGCTTAACGGGTAGGTCTGTTGGCAGTTAAGAGTCTTCGAGGTTTCAAGCGGACTTAAGCCGGCTTTGGGTGAACCAAAATCAAAGGCAGTGACATTAACATAATATGGCACGGTTGGAAGCACGTTCTCAATTGTGAATTCATATTCAAAGAATTTTAAGTAGTCATCATCGGTGTACATGTCATCAGAGATTGAATCAGGTGGAATTGTACGAGGGTCGATAACATCAGGATAAATTTTTCTGATTTTTGAAGTCACACCGGGAACAGAAGCATTAAAATTATGAGGCAAAAAAATAAAAAATGAATCAGCAAAGTCAGGATGATCGTACGGGGTTCCTCTTGTGTAATCGAGCGGGTTAAAAGATTCGTCGCAGTCAGCATAAAGACAGCTTAGTTGCTCATAGGTTTGCGGGATGTCATCAAGCAGATAATTCGGTATGGGTCGCAGATTTTTATCCCAGTAATATTTGTCGTAGTTAAGAATATCATACGAGGCGACCATCGAGAGTGAGGTGGCGCGTTCGTCGCGACCAAGCCAGATATGATAGCCCTCAAAATCTATCTCGCCGGTCATAAAGTCTTTTTCAGTCTCCGAGCGGTGTCCGTTGAAGCGGACATGAATGCCATTCGTTACCGGTTCAGCCCAGAACTCGGGGGCGGGGGGCGGTCCGGCGGCGCGCCAGTCGGGGATGCCGTCCCCCTCGTAGAACGATGTGTCGGCTTTGGTTACTTCCCAGCCGTTGTCGGTTTCGACCGAGTCGAGAATACAAATGCGGTATTTACCGTAGTAGCCATCGCCATCGGTGTCGATACCGGGGTTGTCGTAAATCCATGATGCCCACATGGCGTTCTTAGCCAGATCAGAGAAATCTAAGTTTGAGTAGTACGCTTCAGGATTAGTGGCAAAATTGTTATTAAAATTGTTAGGGTCAGTATGAAAATTTTCTCCCCCGACTATTGCTAATACAAATTTGGTAGAAGCACCTGGCGTTAGAGTTATTGGACCAGAAGATAACAATATATCAAATAGTGCTCCGGTCTTTGGCATTGTCTCAGAAACGTTTTGACCAGGATATTGCCATAAAGGATCATCCTCACGTATGAAGGGAATATAGACAGGATCATAATCAATCTCACCATTTCCCATCAAATAATATTTGTTTTTATCTCCGGCAGGATAACCAATATCACCTGTACCAAAATCCCGAAAGTTTTGTCTGAGCCTGGGACCAAATTCAAATACTTCATATCTGGAAGACCACCAATTGAAAGAATCTTTAGTACCTTCCTTCTTCTTATTAAGAAATCTAATCCCAGTAACACTTGTTGTCGATTTGTAAGCACGATTATCTGCCCAAACAATATCATCTATAAATTCACCCTTATATGGATCACCATCAGCATTAGCAAACCAGACCATGTCAATTGTGTCCTTGTAATTGCAACCTTGAAAGGATTTAAATGATTTTAGATAACCACAGGTATTGTCCCATAAGTTCATATATTGTGTTATACCAGTAGCAGCTAATATATGCATTCCATAGTATAGGTCATTTAATTTTTTTTGACCAATAATCTTAATAGTGTACTCAAGTAAGACGAAATCCTCAGTATATTCATATGATCAGGCATATGATTTCTGAGTAATTTCAAGATGTAAAGGTTTGTGAGGCATTCTGGTGATTTCATCATAAGAAACCTGAAGAAATGTGTCGGTATATACAGCAATGAAATCCTGTTCCGAAACCGCATCCTTTTTTAGGTTATCATCTAATTCAAGGGTTGACCTATATAGCATATCCCCATCCGGAATGAAACCTGGCGAGAACTCACCTAAACTTTTAAGCCCATACCCATAGTCTCTTCCAGAAGATACCAAAGTATCATTACCCACTACAGCCCCAACCCATAACATCCCTTCAAGGAAATAATCTAATTGAGAGTTCTTGGGATATTCACAAGATTTCCAAATACCTTCACCTGTATGGAAATCATTCAAACCTTCCCAAAAACGCCTACCTATTTTACCATAGTTTTTAACAATTATTGATATATTTCCTATATTGTGAGCACCAGCTTGAAGATTATAAATTTCAGATAATGATTTCGTTTTTACAGTATATTTTTCTCTAGCCGTGATTTCAGTCACACCGTAGAGTAGAAATATGAACAGTGATAAAAATATATATGTATTAGTTTTGTTAAACAATGTAGAAATAAATCTTTTCATAATATCAGATATCCCCGTCCTGTTTCCCTTGGTGAAGGAACCTATGAATAAAGTTATAAATTGAGGATATGTTTGTCAAGGATTGAATGAGGGCTAATTATCGGTCGCATTCTCTGCGAATTATTACACTTCGCCGTGGGAAATCATCGTCTGCCCCTAAGGAAACATGGCAGGATCACAGGGATCACTGCCCTACAAAGAAAATCAAGATTGGCAGGTTTCGGGAAACCGAGGGTTGGTTAGTTTCGACCTACTGAGATTGTTTCGCTTGCATCAATAGAATCACCCCCAAACAAGTTTGAGGGTGCCACCCACCGTGGTGAACTCTCGTCTTCTCCTAAGGAAACATGGCAGGATCACAGGGATCACTGCCCTACAAAGAAAATCTGCCCCAGATGGCTGACTGCGAATCATCACATTATAACAACAAGTTTTCCCATTTGAACTTTGCCGTTATCATCCTCGACCGTCCAGTAATATAATCCCGATACTATAATCTGGCGGTTGCGGTTGATTAAATTCCAGGTATCATGAAAACGATTAGGATCGGTCCCATCAAAATCATGATGAATCTCGCGAACCAAATCACCATCAATTGAAAAAATCGAAATAGTACATTTGGCAGGTAAATTTGCAAAGTGAATTTTTCTTACTTTGTCATTAGGCAAGTCATAATTTGTACGCCCTTCATAGCCGGCTTGACGGTAGTTATCATCAATACGGTAAGGGTTGGGGTATACATAAGCTTTTAATTCGGTTGTGTCTGACTGAATACCGCTGATGTATGGATAGAGTTCCTGCATGCCGACTCTTTTGGGAGTCTCCAAGGGAAATAGACCTGATTTTGGAGAACCATGATCGAAGACGGTGACATTAATCCAATACGGAACGGTTGGGAGCAGGCGTTCAATAATAAGTTCGTATTCGTAATATTTTAAGAATCCTTCTTCGGTGTACCACTCATCGGAAAGCGAGTCGGGATGAATATAGTCAGGCGGAGGAGGTTCATCGGGATAAACTTTTCTAATCGGACTTGTGACCCCTAATTCCGATGAATTAAAATTGTGGGGGGCAAAGATAAAAACCGAATCAGTTCCGGATTGATAAAATGGATTATTGCGATTGTAGAGAATTGGATTAAAACTGCTGTCGAAACATGGATCAGAACCTTCACCATACAGGCAGCGCAGTTCCTGGAGAGTATAGGGGTCATCAAGAAGTTCATAATCGGGCAATGGATTAAGTTTACGATTAAGAGTTAATTTGTCAAAATTAAGGCGGTCGTAATTACCGACTAAGGATAAACTTGACTCCCGATCATCGCGCCCTAACCAGACATGGTATCCCTCAAAATCTGCTTTGCCGGTCATGTAATCTTTTTCGGTTTCCGATAAGGAACCATTGAAGCGAACCCGGATTCCATTAACCAGCGGTTCAATCCAGAATGTCGGAGAGGGGGGAGGTCCGGCAGCACGCCAGTCGGGGATGCCGTCACCTTCATAAAAGAAAGTATCTGCAGCAGCGGCAACCCATCCGGAATCGGTAGCAACCGAGTCTTTAATACAAATACGATATTTGCCAAAATATCCATCACCGTCGGTATCTACACCGGGGTTATCATAAACCCAGTTTGCCCACATTGCATTTTTAGTCAGATCGGAAAAATCAAGATTCTCTTTAAATTTATGGGGAGAGTTAGGCAGGTGACGATGGTTGTTCGGGTCGGTATGTAAATTTTCTCCTACAATAACAGCAAAGACAATATCAATAGAGGCACCGGGGGAAATTGTAAAAGGACCGCGGGAAAAAACAAATTCACCCTGTCTCCAACCATAACTTCCCATGGAGCCGACTCCGATGGAAGCAATTTGTTCGTTGGTCGGTAAGGTCCAATCGGTAAAAGATTCTCGAATTAGAGCAATATCAGTTACATCATAGTCAATCTCTTTGTTACTCATCAAATAAAATTTGTTCTGATCGCCGACTGAAGTAGTAAGATAAGGATTGATTGCATAAGGAACTTTAGCATCGTTTTTGACAGGCGCAAAACTGGAGGCGGGGTAGTACCAGTCTTTCCACCAGTTAAAAGAAAGATCATCTTTGGTGAGTTTGCTATCAATGAATTTAATTCCGCCAACATGGGGAGTGGATTTATAAGGGTCGCATTTAGGCATAACGATAGGTCCTCGAACAATTATTCCTCCATCACAAAACCAGTTGATTTCATCAATAAACTCGCCCTGAAAGGGGTCGCCGTCGTTATCAGCGAACCAGGCAATATTTACAGTGTCGCGATAGCCACATCCCTGAAACGATTCGTAGTCTGGTAAAAATCCAACAATATCATCATAGTCACGAGGGTTTTTTACATAAAGTGAAACCGACGGTTTGGGCGCAATCCCAAAATAGAAATCATTTAGAACCTTGTCCCCTTGGTTGCTGATGTTCATATTTATTAAAATAAAATCTTCGGCATAAGGGTATGACCAGGCATAAGATTTTTGCACAACCTGAATATTTAAAGGTTTATGTTCGGTCTGTCTGATTCGATCATAAGTTAATCGTCTTTCGGAATCATTAAATACAGCGATGTAATCCTGTTCTGAAACAGCACCACTATGATAGGTTGGGTCTTGATCGATAGTCGAGCGATATTGAACACCTCCGAATGAAGGGTCCTGGAATAGTTCAGGTTCAGGTTCTGACCACCAGTGGTCGGTATTAAAAGAGGAAGAGACTAAACTATCACGGCCTATGACAGCTCCGAACCAATATTCCATCCGGCTGACAAAATCTAACTCTGAATCGTTTGGAAATTCTAAGCCAGCTCCCACATGTTCGCCGGTCAAGCAATCAAGAACCGCTTCACCGCTATGGCTCATATAATTGCCTTTTGCGATAATGCCAGTTGAGTGAACCGTCATCTGGATTCTGCCGATGTTGTGGTATCCGACACAGGGGACACTTGATTTAGTCGCCAGATCATCTCGGCCATCAGATTTATTGTTTACTACATCCCGGCTATAGCAATTTTGGCTAATCAGAAGTGTAATAATAATAGCAGTAATTAATTGAAATATAATAGAGAAAGATCGTTGTCGTTTTTTTAAAATGCTTGCTCTTGTCATATCAACCGTTTAACAATTATTTGATTTTAGATAATAACGCAAAATCCTGCTTATTCGTCAAGTGAGTAACATTTTTATTAATAGGATAATAAAAAAAAAGCTGCGCTATTAAATAACGCAGCCAATAAATATTTTATAAAAAATATTTTTAAATGTATTATTTTGTCCAGGCGGGAGATTTATCTAATCCGGGAGGAGTTAATCGTCTGGCACCGTTACCGGTGATGTCGACAATCCAAACCGAGCCATCAGTAGTGGCAAAAGTTAACCATTTTGAATCACCAGAGAATGATGGAGAAATTGATGAAACATAAGTACTAACCGGAGGAGTAAAAGTCAGGAAATGTTCTTTTAAATCCGGTGTAGCGATATATAAACCGCTTTTGTTCATGTCACTGCTGACATAAGCCAGCCATTTTCCATCAGGCGACCAAGCAGGTGCGACCCGTTTGCGTTGTTTCAAAGCTCGCACTTTTAGAGTGTCAACAGATGTCATAATTTCATCAATAGGGAAAGTTACCAGTCCCTGAGGTTTCATATCAAAGAACATAACACATGCCATGTAACCGGTAGAACTTAACGAAGGTGCAATCATGTAGGCATCTTCCATAAACTGCCAGTCTTTTCGTAAGACTTTTACATTATCGCCATTGCTGTCCATTGTGCAAGCCTGATAATTAGGGAGGACTGCGTTGGCAACATTTGCGTTCAGATCTTTCCAGAAAATAATATCTCCATTAGGAGCCCAGTCAGGATCGCGACTTCCAAGATCATTAGTTATGCGAAGCCAGTGCATGGTGTTGTTGTTTATGGCTGAATCAGGGTAGGCCTTGAATAAATCATAAACTTTATGAATTCCACCTAACAGATCGGGTCCTTTAAGGTCGAGTTTACCACTTCTTGTGAAAAGAATTTCTTTGCCGTCCGGTGACCAGCTAAGTCTGCCATAGGCATTGGTAGTTTCGGAAATTTTCATCAGGTTGCTGCCGGAAGCATCAATTGTCCAGATATTGCCGTCTCTAATGAAAGCAATTTTTCCGGTTGGCTGACCTATCTGTCCCGCTTTGTCCACTGTTAAATTACCGGCGGCAAAAGAATTGCCAAATACTAATCCAACGATTAGACAAACAATGAAAAACAGACGTGAGGTTGATTTGCTATTCAAGATTTTTCTCCAATTTTGGTTCCGTAAATTTTTGTTAAAGATAAAACCATTTCATTGTCTGTCAAACTATCTTTCACAAATTTTACCAACTGAAATAACGTTTGAATTCAATTTTGCCTCTAAATCCGGAGAAATTTAAGTCTACCCGGCTATCAGCATCAGTTGAATATGTTGCGACAATTTCCTGATCTAAACCATTATACCATGCTACATTGTTGAAGTTCAGATAAAAGTATGAGAAATCAACGCCGGCAGTTAAACCCATGATATTCAAAGGATAATCCATGCCCATTCCAAGAGAGATACCCGGAGCTGAACCTTTATGAATAGTATTGGAACTGGCTGGAGTAGAGGTAACCAGATTTAGGTTTTCATAACCTTCCCATAAATCCCAACTTACCTGATAGTAACCGACTAACGAGGTAACTCTTAAAGCCATTTCAGAGATATGTTCGCTGACACTTGGAGGATTTGTGATATAGTAGCTAACTCCGGTTGTCAGTCCCCAAACTTTAATTTCAGATTTTAAATCGGTTACACTTGTTGTTAATCCGCTTGAATTATAGTCAAAAGTACCGGATTGGTTCTCACCGAATTTCATCCAGTATTCACCGCCAACTGACCATGCAAATTTGTCACCGAAAATCATTCCAGCTTCAAGGGCGAAGGTAGAGGCAGTGTTCAACCAGGAGATATTGGTATTGTTAAAATTGTTTGATTCATAAGTAGCAAAACTGTTGTAGTTATTATTACGGTTAATACGATCAAGAGTATAGCTTCCCGATATCCAGCCCAGTTTTTTGAAGTTATCATTTTTCTTATGTTTTTTCATAAATTTGTCTATGAGTTGTTTTTCAGCATCAGTTACTGCAAAAACAGAGGTACATACAAAAATGATTAAAAATAAGACGATAGCAGCTTTGAAAAAGCGCATAAAACCTCCCAAAATGTTTGATTATTCTATACTTAAAATTATCGGAAATATGGGGAGATTTCTTGATTCAATAATTGAAATTAAATAAAAAAGGCGGGAGGTGAGTCCCGCCTTAATATAGTGATTTGTAACGACTTAGTCGTTTTCGTTTTCTGTGTAACTCATTTTAGCCAATTGAGAATACAGATTCCAGCGACGGTCGCAATCCTGTTGTCCCAATTTCATAAGGGTAGCATACCGATCTTTGTCCTTAGTTTTAAGAGAACGATATCTATTTTCTGCTCCGGCATACTCTTCAAATGGTATTGTTGGAGCTTTGCAGTCTAATTGTAGAGGGTTTTTACCTTCATCAATTAAATCAGGATTGTAGCGATACATCAGCCAGTGACCTGATTTGACGGCTTTTGCTTCTTCTTCAAGTCCCTTAGCCATATCAATGCCATGAGCAATACAATGACTGTAGGCAAGAATCAATGATGGTCCGTCAAACTTTTCAGCCTCGGCAATAGCTTTGACGGTCTGGTTTTGACTGGCACCAAGAGAAACCTGAGCAACATAGACATTGCCATAAGACATCATCATTAAGCCCAGATCTTTTTTCGGTAAAGATTTACCGGCGGCAGCAAATTTTGCAATTGATCCGCGAGGAGTAGCCTTTGACATCTGTCCACCGGTATTTGAGTAAACTTCGGTATCAAGTACGAGCAAGTTTACATTTTTACCGGAAGCGAGAACATGATCAAGTCCGCCAAAACCTATATCATAAGCCCACCCGTCACCACCAATAATCCATACAGATTTATTTACGAGGAAGTTAGCAACACTCTTAAGAGAAATAACTTCATCGTTTTCATCCATGCTGTTGACTTTTTTCATCAGCTTTGTAACTCTGCCACGTTGAACTTCGATTTCCTCTTGAGTACTTTGAGAAGCGTTAAGGAATTCGTCATACATTTCAGGAACAAGTTTGTTAACTAACAGAAGAGCGTATTCATTCAACTTGTCAGCAGTCAAACGCATGCCCATACCGAATTCGGCATTGTCTTCAAAAAGTGAATTGGACCAGGCAGGACCTTTGCCGTCACTTCTTTGACAATATGGAGTTGTTGGCAGATTACCCCCGTAAATTGAACTGCACCCGGTAGCATTGGCACAAAGGGCTCGGTCACCAAACAATTGAGTCATCAGTTTAATGTACGGAGTTTCGCCACAGCCGGCACATGCACCGGAGAATTCAAACAGAGGCTGGACAAACTGAGAACCTTTGACCGTTTGAGCATTAAACCATTCTGGGTTCGGTTCAGGAATCTCATTGATAAAGTAATCCCAGTTTTTAGCTTCCTGGTCACGAATCGGAGTTTGAGGTTCCATATTGATGGCTTTGAATTCGGTCTTGTTGCCGAGATCATCTTTTTTAACCACCGGACAGGCATTAACACATAATTCACATCCGGTACAATCTTCAGGTGCGACCTGTAACGAATAAGTTAATCCGGCTAATTGTTTTGTTTTAGCATCAGTAAACTTAAAGGTCTCAGGTGCATTTTCAGCATATTTTTTATCAAATACTTTTGGTCTGATAGCTGCATGAGGACAAACCAGCGAACAGATATTACACTGGATGCAAGTTTCCGTATCCCAGACCGGTATTTCAATAGCAATATTTCTTTTTTCGTATTTGGTTGTTGCGGTTGGGAATGTTCCATCGTTCGGGAACGCAGAAACAGGTAGATCATCACCACGACCGGCAATAATTTCAGCAGTAACTTTTTTGATAAAGTCAGGTGAATTTTCCGGAACAATTGGCGGCATTTTGATCGTGCTGGTAACAGTGTCGGGATATTTAACTTCTTCAATAGCAGCCACAGCACCATCAACAGCGGCAAAGTTCATATTGACAATCTTTTCACCTTTACTGCCATAGGAATCAATGATAGCCTTTTTGATAGCTTCGATAGCTTTATCTTTGGGAAGGATACCGGAGATTGAGAAGAAAGCAGTTTGCATAATCATATTAATTCTGGCACCGAGTCCAAGCTTTTTACCTAGAGCGAGAGCGTCAATGGTATAGAATTTAGCTTTTTTCTCGATGATTTGTTTCTGTACTTCCATCGGAATTTGATCCCAGATTTCAGAAGCAGAGATAGGCGAATTGAGAAGGAAAGTACCGCCTTCAATCAGTTTGTTGACCATGTCATATTTTTCAAGGAAAGAAAAGTTATGACAGGCAACAAATTGGGCACTTTCAATCAGGTAAGGTTTGCGAATCAATTCTTTGCCAAAACGGACATGTGAAACTGTAACTGCTCCGGCTTTTTTTGAGTCATACACAAAATAACCCTGAGCATAGTTATCGGTATTGCCACCGATGATTTTGATTGAGTTTTTATTGGCGCCGACGGTTCCATCAGCACCTAAGCCAAAGAACAGACCCCGGAAATTATCACCTTCCAAATCAATCGAATTTTCAATCGGCAGAGATGTCATTGTCACATCATCATTGATGCCGACAGTGAAATGATTTTTCGGTGTTTCCTTATCTAAGTTATCAAATATTGCTTTTGCCATCGGAGGATTGAATTCACTTGAACCTAATCCGTAACGTCCACCGACAACCAGAGGATGACCTTCAAATTTTGCAATCCCGGTATCGACAGCTTCATTTATAGCAGTTTGAACATCAGTATAAAGTGGTTCGCCGACAGATCCCGGTTCTTTGGTACGATCAAGAACAGCAACTCTTTTAACTGATTTTGGCAGAGCTTCGGCAAATGATTCGAATGAGAAAGGACGATAGAGACGAACTTTGATCATACCGACTTTTTCACCTTTATCAACCAGATGATCGACAACTTCATGGACAACTTCAGCACCGGTTCCCATAATGATGACAACTTTTTCAGCTTCTGGATGTCCGTAATAATCAAATAGTTTATATTGTCTGCCAACTATGGAAGCAAACTTGTCCATAGTTTTCTGAACAAGACCAGGTGTTTCGTCATAGAATTTATTGATAGTTTCTCTGGCTTGGAAGAAAACGTCAGGATTCTGAGAAGTACCTTTAATAGTAGGATTGTCAGGGGAGAGCGCGCGGGCGCGGTGATTTGAGATTAGTCTTTCATCTAACATGTCACTCATATCTTCAAAACATACTTCTTCAACTTTTTGAACTTCGTGTGAAGTTCTAAAACCATCAAAGAAATGTATAAAAGGAACCCGGCTGGCTAATGAGGCTGCCTGAGTAATCAGAGCCATATCCATCACTTCCTGAACGGAGCCGGCTGCCAATAAGCCAAAACCGGTAGAGCGGGTAGCCATAACATCAGAATGATCACCAAAAATTGAGAGCGCATGAGTTGCAACTGCTCTGGCGGAGACATGGAAGACAGTCGGTGTCAATTCACCAGCAATTTTGAACATGTTCGGAATCATTAGTAATAATCCCTGAGATGCAGTAAAAGTCGTAGTTAAAGCACCTGTTGAAAGGGCACCATGTACGGCACCGGAGGCACCGCCTTCGGATTGCATTTCGACAACATCGGGGACGATTCCCCATATATTTTTTTCACCACGAGCTGACTTTTCGTCAGAAATTTCACCCATATCAGAAGAGGGAGTGATTGGATAGATTGCAATTACTTCGTTTGTAGCATGGGCAACATGAGCAGCGGCAGTATTTCCGTCAATGGTAACCATTCGGCGTTTTCTATTGCCTGAGTTTTCTATTTTTCCGTTCATTTCTTTATTTTTTACAGCCTCATCAAGCATTTCTTAAGCTCCTAAATTCTTTAATTTATTAAATACTATTTTGCCTATTTATCGGCAATTTTATCCGATTTTGAATATGTTATTGTTTTTTGTCCCTGATATTTTCCTTTTTTGTCTTTGTAGGACACAAGACAGGGTTCTTTAGCTTCTAAAAATAATAATTGAGCAATCCCTTCATTGGCATAGATCCTCACCGGCAGAGGAGAAGTATTTGAGATCGAGATCGTTGCATAACCTTCCCACTCCGGTTCAAACGGAGTAACATTCACAATGACTCCATTTCGTGCATACGTTGATTTACCAAAACAAATAGTAATAACATCACGAGGTATTTTAAAATATTCTTGAGTTCTTGCCAGAATAAAAGAATTAGGCGGGATTAACATCGACGCAGCTTTAATATCTTTAAATGAGGAACTATTATCTTTTTTGGGATCTAATTCTGAAAGAGAGTCAGTATCTAAAATTTTAAATTCATCGGAGAGACTTATGTCATATCCATAAGCGGACACTCCGAAGCTAATACCAGATTTAACCTGACTTTCTGAGAAAGGTTTAATCATTTCCTTGTCGCGAGCCATCTCAATAATCCAGCGATCAGATTTAACAGGCATTCTCTAGTTCTCCTTTTCGATGCTGTTCAGGCGTCAAGATATAGTCTGGATGACTCGCTGTAAACCTATATTATGATATTTTTTTCACAAAATACTATAATATCCGGGTTAACAATTTCTCGTTTTGAAACTCAATTAACTTAGCCAGAGAATGACTTTCAAAGACTTCGTTCATCTTATTTTCAGCCTTAATCAACATATCTCTGATAGCACATCTATTCGACTCTTCACAGATATCAGTATCATTGATGCATTTCATTAAATGATAAGGACCTTGAATTGCCTCAAGTACTTCTTTGATAGAAATTTCTTCAGGGTTTCTGCTGAGTGTAAATCCACCTCTGACACCTCTGTGAGACCTGACAATACCTGTCCTTGAAAGAGATTGGAAAATTTTAGCTAAAAATTTCTCAGGAATATTTTTAGCTTCTGAAATTTCGGAGAGAGGAGTTACTGAATTTTTGGCTTTTTCTGCGAGGAAAAGGACGCCTTTGATTCCGTATTCCTCTGCCTTCGTAAACTGCATAATAACCTTCTTTCAAGATTTATGATACTCAAATATGTAAATGACAAAATTAATTTCATCATTTTAACTTAATTTATATAAATAATATAATTATAGTAGACATAAATGTCAAATACAATTGGTTATTTTTTTCACAAAATATACAATAATAATTATTGCTAAGTTTGTTATTTATAAGAGATTGACATTCAACCAGTTTCTAATGATATTGTAATGTTAGGTTAATCTTTATAAAGTAGGATAATATGGAAAAAGCTGATCAAACAGTGAAAAAGGGTCTGTTAGTCGTTTATACCGGCAACGGAAAGGGGAAAACAACTGCTGCTCTTGGGATGTGTGTTCGAGCGATTGGCTATAAATGGCGGGTATGTATTATTCAATTTGTTAAAGGAAGCTGGAAATATGGCGAGCTGAAAGGGATAAAACGACTCGAACCTGAAGTTGAGTTGTATACAGTTGGAGAGGGGTTTGTCGGCATTGTTGATGATAATAAAGAGTTTGAAGAGCACAAAATTGCAGCAGAAAAAGGGATCGATTTTGCCTGTGAAAAAATAGAATCTAATCAATTCAAGTTAGTTATTTTGGATGAATTGAATGTTGCCTTAAAATTAGGTTTGATAACTGATGAACAGGTAAAAAGAGTGCTTAAATTGAGAAATAATGATTTTAATTTAGTAATAACCGGCAGAGATGCACCTGACTGGTTGATGGAAAGTGCTGATCTTGTTACTGAAATGAAAGAAATCAAGCACCCCTATCAGCAAGGAATTTTAGCTCAAAAGGGAATTGATTGGTGAAAATCGGAGTTACAGGCGGTTCCGGGTTTATCGGATCTCATCTGGTTGAAAATCTTGCAAAGTCTGATAATAAAATTCGAGTATTAACCCATCAAGTGACCAAAGTTTCAGTAGAGTCAAATAAGATTGATTTATGCCAGGGGAATATAGAAGATTTCGAAAGTTTGAAGATATTTTGCCGGGATTTGGATGTTGTAATTCATTTAGTGGGGATAATAGCAGAAACAAGAAGCAAAACGTTTAAAAAGACAGTTACGGAAGGCACTTCTTTACTTGTAAAAGCATGTCTTGAAAGCGATGTTAAAAAAATAATTTATATTTCTGCGTTGGGTGCTACTGGGGATTCAGAGTCCAAATATTTTCAATCAAAATATATTGCTGAACAGGCCATAATTAATTCCGGCATAGATTATTTTATTTTACGACCCTCGGTTATTTATGGCAGGGGGGATGGTTTTGTGAATTTACTGATTGGTTTATTGAAAATACCTTTAATAACCCCTGTAATAGGCACCGGGAGGTATTTAATGCAACCAGTTTATATTGATGATTTGATAACCTCCATTTCAAAGTCAATTTATATGAATGATATAAAAAATATAATTATCGATATTGCCGGACCGGAAAAACTTGAATATCTTCAAATTTTGGATATCTTAAAGAAGCGATTAAAAAAAAGACGTATAAATTTTCATTTACCAATCAGTTTAATGAAATTTTTTGCTGTCTTATTGGAAAAGGTAATCAAACCGGCACCTTTTACAAAAGATCAGTTGATTATGATGGAGATGGGGAGTTGTGGAAATATAATAAAAATGATGGAACTTTATTTGATAAATCCCATTAAATTTTCTAACGGAATAAAAAAATATTTGTAATAATTGAAGGACTTCGAAAATGTCAGAAGAAAAAAAATATGATGTTTTAATTATCGGTGGCGGACCGGGCGGACTTTGTGCCGGGCTTTACGTTGCCCGTGCTAATCGGAAAGCTGTTTGTTTAGAGAAATATCTACCGGGCGGGCAAATTGCATTAACGGGAGAAGTAGAAGACTATTTAGGATTTGAGCATATTGAAGGAGCCGAATTAGCGATTAAGTTTACCAATCATGCAAAAAAATTCGGTCTTGAAATTGAGATGGAAGAAGTTGTTGAAGTATACTGCGATGGTGATGATCGGATCGCCAAATGTGCTTCCGGTAATAGCTACCGAGGTAAAGCAGCAATTCTTTCCACCGGTGGTACTCCGATAAAACTTGGTGTCCCGGGAGAAACGGAATTCAGCGGAAAAGGTGTTTCCTATTGTGCTATTTGTGACGGAGCGTTTTTTAAAGGTAAAGTTATTGCTGTTGTTGGTGGCGGAGATGCAGCTGTTGAAGAGGGTTCGTTTTTGACAAAATTTGCTTCCAAAGTTTATATCATCCACCGCCGTGATAAACTTCGCGCTCAAAAGATTATTCAACAAAGAGCATTCGATAATGATAAAATAGAATTTTTGTGGGATACGGTAGTTGAGTCTATTAATGGTGACGAAAAATCGGTGACTAATCTTTCTTTAAAAAATACAAAAACCGGTGAAAAGAGCACCCTTGATATTGGTGCAATTTTCCCATATCTCGGATTTCGTCCAAATTCAAATCTTGTTCGGGAAGAACTTAAAAAGGATGATGGCGGGTTTATCATAACAGATTACAAAATGGAAACATCTGTTCCAGGGATTTATGCTTGTGGCGATGTCAGATCGCAGCTTGTGCGCCAGGTTACCAATGCCGTTGGCGATGGTACAACCGCTGCGGTAGCCTCTGAGAAGCGTATGGAGGATCTTGAAGATAAGCTTGCAAAACGCACATAAAATAAAAAAAACGTCTAAAACCCTGAAATATTATTTTTTTCAGGGTTTTATTATTAGAGCATATTATCTATTATATTTAATGAAATAGGATTTTAGTAAAGTCTGTAACTTGCTAAGTTACAAGGAATAAAAGGATTTCGCTTGCGGAATTCACAATTTATAGTTATTATAATTCAGATAATAGGTTCTTCACAATTTACATTTTTTCGGATTTACTACCCGATACTACATTAAATAATATTTCCGTTTGCCGATTATAAAAAGATATATGGGAGTGGTGTGCGCTGGTTTCCAGCCACCTGACGTTAGAGTCGGGCATCCCCCTCCACCGCTCCCATTATAATTATCAATCATACTCCATACAACTTTCCTGCAAATTGTCGATATAAATATTATAACTTTACAGATAGTTACGTCCTTAGGAAAGGTACAGATATGAAATTAAAACCGAGTTTTCTTACAAGAATCAGCAATTTGATAATACTCCAGTTAATATTTGTATTTTCAGCATTGGCCCTGTTTCTGTTTACTTCTAACGAGTCAGAAAAAAATGATGTTAAGTTTTTTGAGCAGGATTATAAATTTAAAACTTTAGCTCTCCATATTTCTGAAATGCTTGCCGGAGATTCTTTGTTTTTGGATGATGTGGTTCATACCCAGAATATACAGCAAAGTCTTGATAAGCTTCTGGCTATGGAGTCAGAAATTTTACAAGTGAAAATTTTGATGTGTCCAACTTCGGATAATATTGAAGATGTCTATACATATATTTCTCCCTTGTCAATGGATGATGATTTGATTTCAGATCAGATGCTTGAAGCATTGGTTGGGAATGTTTTAAAACAGAATGATATAAAAAGTGAGTTAAATGAGTATAGTCCTGTTTTTTATAAAACCGACTACCTTTTGAATTTTGTACCATTTAAAATTAATAATAAGATATCAGCCCTTTTAGTGACAATTTCTGATCATGATTATATGTTTTCAAGCCGGTCGGATGTAAAATATGGCATACTTTTATTGTTTCTTGTTTCATCGCTAATTGCTCTTTTAACCGTTTATCTTATTTCAGTCAGATTCAAAAGTCCTCTTAACGAACTAATTCTTGGATTTGAAAAAACATCCCAGGGTGAATTTAACCAGATAAATGTTGCCAATGATGACGAAGAGATCAAACGGCTGACCAATTCATATAATAATATGTCTCAGAAATTGTCGGAAAATTATAACAGTCTGAAAGAATCCAACACTGCCTTAGAGGACAGTAATAAATTACTGAATGAATCAAGAGCCTTCCTATTAGCCTTGGTTGAAGATTCTCCTGATTGCGTAATCTCGACTGATAATCAGGGGATGATCAAAGTTTTTAACAACAAAGCCTCTGAAACTTTTGGATATGAAAAAGAACAAATGCTTGATCAGCATATTAACGTACTTTTCACTCAATCAATGCTTGATGTAATCAAAAACAGTGAACATAAAGAAAACGATGAAATAGAATTACTCGGGAAACGGAAAGACAACAGTATTTTTCCAGTATTCTGTATTTGCTCAAATATTGATGGACATGATTCGGAATATCCGGCATATTTGTTTATTGTCAGAGATATTTCTGAAAGTAAAAGCTTCCAGGAAATGATGATTCGCATTGATCGTTATTATACCCGGGGTGAAATGGCGGGGGATATAGCTCATGAAATAAATAATTATCTTGCGGTTCTATCCGGTAATCTTGAACTGATTCCAATCTTCATGCGAAAAGGCAAAGATGAAAAAATAGCCCAGAAACTTGAATTGATGAGAGGGACGGTTGATAAAGTGGCAAGGTTTGCCAATGGCTTGATGGATGCTAATCATGAAGATGCTGTCTTTAATGATGCCGATATCAATCAGCTGATCGAAAATGTTATTGCTTTCCTTAAACCGCAGAATCGGTTTGATTCTGTTGAATTAAAGACCGAGCTATCAACAGAACTGCCATTAATTAAGATTGATATTGCACAGATTCAACAACTTTTGATTAATTTAATTTATAATTCAGCTGAAGCTATTCAGTCACTTGAAGGTGAGAAGCAAATTAGCCTGAGATCATCATTTGTTAAACATGGAAACGAAAAATTTGTACAAATTGATATAAAAGATAATGGTACCGGTGTACCCGAAGAAAAAAAAGATGTCCTTTTTGAAAAACGATTTACAACCAAACGAAAAGGGCATGGTATCGGGCTGGTAACCTGTAAGAAAATTGTTGATGGTCATGTTGGGACGATTGAATATAAATACGATAACGGTGCCTTGTTTTCATTTAAACTGCCTGTTGAAGGACCGGGAAGCGATCTAAAAGAGGAATCAAAAGTTGCGCAAGTTGGCGTAACCGTATAGTTTTTTTAATTGCGATTGAGCCTGTCATAAAATAGCTTGTCATTATGTCTGAATATTCCAAGACATCATCTGGTGCGAGTCACAGATTTATTTTTGCCGTAGTGGTGACATTTGCTGTGATTGTAATTTTATCGACCTGGTTTGTCATTAAAGAAAGCCGTTCCGACAGTCTGAAACTTCTGACCTCCCAGGGAACAGCCTTTACCGAAGCTTTGGCACAGGCAGCAGAAAATGCTATTATCTCTGAATCATTTTATGAATTACTCCTCCAGAAAAGATTCAATGAACTAACGGTTGAAATTGTGACTATTGATTACAAGTCGGACGAACAGGAATTGGTTCGTTTTGCATTAAATCATAATCTTTTTTCGGTTTCCATCTTTGATAAGAACTCAGATTTGATAACTGCCGGAATAGCCGGAGGCATAAGATCACAGCTTCCGGAATTTGTCTATGGTGAAGTAGAGGAACTTTTTGAAAATCAGGAGACAAATTATTTTCTGTTACTTGAACAAGGCGACACGCCGGGAGATGCCGTCCATTATTATTTGGAATTAACTAATGATCTTGAACATGTCATCGCATTAGCGATTGATGCCCAGTATTATATTAGTGCCTTAAGTGAAACTCAAATCGGTTTTTTGATCCAGAATATGTCCCGTGAAAAAGGGGTTGAGTATATTTTATATCAAACCAATGAAGGGATTATTTTTGCATCTGAGAAACCGGGAGATATCCTTGCCATTGAATCAGATCCTTTTTTGCAACAAGCTCTCAAACAGGATACAATCTCAAACCGGATTTTTGAATTTCAAGAGAAAAATGTTTTAGAGTTAGTGCGACCTTTTACAATCGACAATTATCCAATCGGGTTGTTCAGGGTGGGATTATCATTGGATGGCTATTATTCGGTTTCACGCGGTTTTGATTTCCAGATGATAACGGTATCGGTGATTTTGTTTGGATTATTGTTAGTTGTTGTATTGTATCTAAGCGGGCGGGTTAAACGCAAAGAACTTAGCCGACAGTACAAACAGATAAAATCAATTACTGATAAAATATTTGAAGAAATGCGAACCGGGGTAGCGGTTATAGATAATTCCGGCACAATAACCCTTTGTAATAATTCATTTGATCGTATTATCGGGAAAAAGGATTGCATTGGAAATAAGTGGAGCAAACTTATTCCCCCGAATGATAAACTTTTATCTAATATTATTGAACTCTCCAGTGTTGAAGGTGATTCGGAGACAACCAACATTTTTGGCGGTGAGCAGAAAACATTACTGGTTTCTGCTTCACAGTTAAGTTCTGATAGCAAAGATAATAGCACAATTGTTGTTATTTATAATATCACCCGGATGAAGAATTTTGAAAAAGAGGCTGCTCGCAAAGAACGGCTATCGGAAATGGGTGATCTTGCCGCCGGAGTTGCTCATGAGATTCGGAACCCATTGAATACAATTTCGATTGCCGCCCAAAGATTAGCCGGAGAATTTAAGCCGCAGGAGAATAGTGAGGAATTTGTTTCGTTTACCAAGCAGATTCGAAGTGAGACGATGAGGCTTAATGAAATTATTACAAAATTTTTAGCTCTGGCAAAAGATCGCCAGGTAAAGTTTGAAAAGATTGATCTTAGCAAGTTGATGGAAGAATTTGTTAGTTTTATTTTACCGGAAGCGGAAAAGTTACAAATAGATATTATTGCAAATATCGGAACCGACTTGTCAGTTGAAATGAACCCGGACGATTTGCAGAAAGTTTTGTCGAATCTTTTTAATAATGCCAAAGAGGCGTTTGATAATCAACCTGAGAAAAAGATTTCAATTTCTGCATTTGGAAAAGATGACAAGGTAATGATCAAATTTGAGGACAACGGTCCGGGGATTCCGAAAGAGAATTACGACAAAGTCTTTACGCCATATTTTACAACCAAAGAAGCCGGCACGGGCTTGGGGCTGCCGACTGTTTATAAAATAATTTCTGAACTCGGGGGCGAGGTCAAGGTAACAGAAAGTCAATTAGGCGGGGCAGGGGTTGAGATTACTCTTTCTCGATAATTTGAAGAGCTTGTGGGATTTTATCTTCAATATCGGGATTGATATATGTAAAATATAAATTTGCGATGAAAATAAATAGGGAAAAAAATGAAATAATTAAAATGATTGCAGTTACATCTTTAATATATTTATAATATGATTTGTTCTCAAATTTCTTTTCGAATTTTTCTGCTATTTGTTTAACAACGTAAAAACAACCAGCAAGCAATAAACAGAGAATTATTATAGAAAAATAGTCTGGAGAATTATCAATTATAGAATTGTTTGTTATATGCCCATTAGTTTCTTCAATATATCCTTCAATTAATATTTTAGCTTTTGGATCACCTTCATATAGAACCTGGTAAGTTGCGCCCTGATTATGTTCCAATAGATGAAAATCTACTTTAATTGTTGGATAGTGTCTTAAAGAATCTCTAACGAACCTGAATTTAGTTATTTCCTTTAGAGGTCTCTTAAGCGGGGCAAAATCAATAATTGTAGCGTTACTGTCCATTATTTGAATTTCAATATCTTCATGAATATCACTCAATTTTATTGGCTTTTTCCCTGCATTCCAAAAATATAGTATAACGGAAGTTAAGTCTGAAGTGACTTCTCTGCCAGCTTCAGTAAAAACTTTAATCGGAGTGTCAGAGATACGATCTCGGTTTATGATCTCAGTGCGAAGAGGTTCGACATAGAATGTTGGTCTTTTTTCATATTTATTATCATAATGAGAATAAAGAGCAAAACCGAAACCAATGATACCAAATGCAACGCCACACCACGCTAGAATATTCTTTTTCATAATCTCCTCATTTGCAAAATGACCTGCTTAGCCCATCATATTTCAACATAATGTGAAGTGAAATTAAACGCAAACAAAAAAGGCGGTTCAGATGAACCGCCTTTTATTATATGCTAAAAAGTAATAAACTATTTAACAGTTTTTTTCAGCCACTGAGTGCTGACCGATTTCGGACGGGTGATAGCTGTGCCCATAGCGCGGTTAAGCACTAACTGAGACAACATACCCATGGCACGGGAGACTGAGAAGAGAACGGTATAATATTCAAATTCAGTAATACCGTAATGATACAGTAAGGCTCCAGAACCGGCATCAACATTCGGCCAAGGATTCTTGGCTTTGCCATGCTCTTTAAGAACTTTTGGTACAATGCGGAAAACGCGATCAACAGTCTGGAAGACCGGATCTTTTGCCATATGTTTACGACCAAAAGCGTTGAAAGCTGTGAAACGAGGATCGGTAACACGAAGAACAGCGTGACCGTAACCCGGAATGACTTTGCCGCTATTGAGAGTTTCCCAGGCATAGTCGCGGATTTGTTTTTCAGTCGGAGCGCCGTTGAATTTCTTCATAGTTTCGAGGACCCAACCTAAACATTCCTGATTAGCCAGACCATGTAAAGGACCGGCAAGACCATTCAGACCGGCAGAAACAGCGTAGTAAGGATCAGATAGAGCAGAACCAACTGTATGACAGGTGTTAGCGGAAACGTTTCCACCTTCATGGTCAGAATGCAGAACGAGATAGAGACGCATCATTTTAGCTGTGATACCTTTTTTCGGAGCTAAACCAAGCATGCGAGCGAAGTCGGCTCCCCAATCCAATTTTTTGGATGGTTCAATCATATCGCCTTTTTTATATTTCATTCGATACAGTCCTGCGGCGATGGTATGGATAGTAGCCATGATCTTCATAGAATCTTCAAGGGCTGGTTCCCAATAATCCTGTTTTTTCATACCTTCGGTATAGCGTTTGCGGAAAATTGATTCATTTTCCATAGCCAAAATTGCTGTGTCCAGCATAGCCATTGGATGAGAAGTTTTTGGCATAGCTTTAAGAACTTTCCAGATATATTTTGGAACTTCACCGTAAGATTTAAGTTCCTTCTGGAATAATGCCAATTCGCCAGCGGTTGGCATTTTGCCTGTGATCAACAACCAGAAAATTTCTTCCGGAAGTTTCTCAGTTAATTTAAGAGCATGAATACCGCGGATAATTAATCCTTTGTCCGGTTCAACAACAGATGTGTCGCAGACCATTCCTTTAACTCCGCGCATTCCGCCGATAGCTTGTGCAACTGAAACTTCAGAGATTTTTTTATCTCCGGAAGCTTTCATCAGTTTCATTCTTTCATCTCTGAGTTTTGGAATCATGTCACCCAGAGTTTGTTTCAAAGTTTTTGCCGTCGCCATTATAGGCTCCTTTATGTTAAAAATAAAACAAAGTACTCTCAGCAAAAATGTGAAATGTTTCACATTGATTAGTAGTTTAAGAAAAATTTCACAATTTGTCAAGAATAGGGTGGCTATTCTGACCTATTTTTTTAAATTATTTTAAATATTTTTTCGGGATTAAGAAGATTTTCGGGATCAAAGACCTCTTTGAAGTTTATCATAGATTTTATAGTAGATTTATTGAATTCAAAAGGTAGAAATTTTTTCTTTTCGATGCCAATTCCATGCTCGCCGGAGAGTGAACCGCCTAATTCGAGTGTTTTTGTCATTAGATTTTCAATTTGCGTCTGAATTTCCGCTAAAATTTCCTCGGATTTATTTTGAGACAGAAAATTAACATGCAAATTACCATCTCCGGCGTGGCCGAACGAGTTAATCCAAACCGGACTTGCTTCATTCATCTTGGCAACAAATTTTACCAGTTCAGGTAATTTTGAAACAGGGACGACAACATCTTCTGAAATTCTGACTTTAGCAATTGCTTTTGAAGCTTTGGAAAGGTTTCTTCTGACTTTCCATAATTGATCAACTTTTCCCGGCTCATTTTCGATGCGAATCATGGTCGCATTGTTAGAATTGCAGAGTTTTTCGATCTTTTGAGATTGGCTGGAATCTTCCGGCGAGGTTTCAAAAAGCAGGATAGCCCCGGCTTTATCAAGCCCTTCGGTTTTTTCATACTGGTTAGAACACTCTGCAGCATCGCCATCTAGAAATTCCATTACGACCGGTATTATTCCATTTTGGATTATGGAAGATACGGTTTGGGCGCCATCTTCGGCGTTTGAAAAAGCGGCTAAGATAGTATCACCTATTAATGGGGTTTCGATCAGGCTGACGGTGATTTCAGTGATAATTAGTAAAGTACCTTCAGAACCGATGAAAAGATCATTAAGATTAAAGCCCTGATAGTTATTGTAACAGCCTGTCAGGATAATTTCGCCATCAATAGTAATACCGCGCATACCCAGTACATAATCACGGGTGACACCATATTTTTTACACCGCAGTCCGCCGGCATTTTCAGCAATATTTCCTCCCAAAGTAGATTCATCGAAACTTGCCGGGTCCGGGGGATAGGTCAGACATATTTTTTCAGCAGTATCTACTAAATCTTTGGTAATGACTCCAACCCCGCAAACGGCTATTTTTTTTTCAGGAATAATATTTATATGGTCAATTCTCTCAGTTGAGATTAAAATCCCGCCTTCTATTGCCACACATCCACCCGAAAGTCCGGTTCCGGCTCCTCGGGGGACAACCTTAAGTTTATTTATTTTACAAAAATTTATTGTCTCAATAATATCAGTTTCACATTCTGCCATGAGAATAGCATCAGGTATCCCAAAATGATCGGTGGCGTCATGGAAATATTTTTCGTAGTCCGATAAATCAGTTATCAGAGATTTCGAAGTAGTGAGACTTTTTGATAATTCGTTTAGAAGGGCACTATCCATAGTATCCCCAAATCAGTTAACTATTGTTTGAAGGTTTTGATGCAGGAGCTTTAACCGTAGATTTTGAGGCTGAAGAACTTTTGTTATTTGTTTTAGAAGTGGCTGATGTTCCACTGGAATTATCCATGGCAGAATCTTTTTTGTAATTTGAGTTGCGATAGTCGGTAATATAAAAACCGGAACCTTTAAATAGAAATCCGGCACCACCGGAGATCAAACGGCGAACTTTACCGCCGCATTTGGTACAATTTTCCAAGGCGGGTTCGACCATTGACTGAAATTCTTCAAATTCGTCTTTGCACTCATTGCATTGATATTGATATGTCGGCATCAAACAAGCTCCTAAATTATTTTTCCTAATTGTAATATAACAAATTATTTCGAAATTTGTTCAATTCCTTTGAGAATCCTTTGGCAACCAATTTCGATATCTTTTAACGAAGCCGCAAAAGAAATACGAAGATAATTCGGCGCTCCAAAAGCATCCCCGGGAACGACTGCAACATCATAATTCTCCAGAAGATAATTTGCAAAATCTGAAGAAGAACTAAAATCAGAATTATTTGGTGATTCGTCAAGAGCGATTATGGGTATTAAGAAATAAAAAGCGCCTGATGGTTTTTGCTGATTGGGTGGTAAAATGGGATTTAAAATTAAAGAAACTAAGTTTCTTTTTTGCTCAAGTTCCGGTAAAAGCGTCTTGATATAGTCAGAATCTGCTCTTAGAGCCGTCAGAGCAGCATATTGAGAGATAGTACAGGCATTGGAAGTAGTATGGGATTGTACAAGTGCGGCTTTGCTGATAATATCTCTGTCGCCAACACAATAACCGAGTCTCCATCCGGTCATAGCAAAAGATTTTGAAAATCCACTTACAATTAAAGTTCGTTTTTTCATCTCTTGATTAAGAGAAGCCGGGCTTTGGAAACTTGCAGGTTTAAAGATGATCTTTTCATAAATTTCATCTGAGATCAGCCAGAGATTATGTTTGATAACTAATTCTGATAGAATTTCTAATGACTTTGAATTAAAAATCGAACCGGTAGGATTATTAGGGCTGTTGATAATTATGATTTTTGTTTTGTCAGAAATATTATTTTCTAATTCGGTCTGGTTGATTTGATAATTGTTTTCAGGATATAATGGGACAATCTTTGGAAGACCTTCACACAACTTAACCTGTTCGATGTAAGTGGGGTAGTAAGGTGAAAAAATAATGACTTCGTCATCTTTGTTACATAGGGTAACCAGCAAATTGTATATTGCCTGTTTGGCTCCTGCTGTGATTAAGATTTCATCCGGAGAGTATTCTAATTTTTTTTCAATTAGAAATGTTTTGGAAATTTCCTGTCTTAATTCTAAGAGTCCTTCATTGGTAGTATATCTGGTCTGATTATTTTCAATTGCCTTTATTCCGGCTTGTTTGGTTTTTTCAGGAGTCGGGCTGTCAAGCTCACCGGTTGCCAGAGAGATAATCTGTCGTCCGGAATCTTTTAGCTCCTGAACTCTTTTGAAAAAAGCCATTGATCCTGATGATTGAATTTGCATGATTTTTGATGAAAGTTTCATATTATATATTTATCGGTTAATTTCTAAATACTACAATATAAAATTGATTATTGATTGTCTTTAAAAATCTGATTACGGTATGCAATCGATTTTGAATCAATTGCTCGTTGAATTGCCAGGATGCCATCAAGATGATCATATTCATGTTGAATTAGTTCAGACAGATCATTTTCAAGCTGCAAAGTTTGACAGTTTAAATTTTCATCCAGATATTTTAAAGTGCAAAATTTATGGCGCCTGATTTTGACCACCAGATCAGGGAAAGACATGCAGTCGTCCCAGAGCTCAATTGTTTCATCACTAAATTCACAAAGGGTAGGGTTTATAATAATCAACGGTTTTTCAATATTCATATAAATTAGGCGTTTCATTACTCCAATTTGAGGTGCGGAAATGGCTCGACCGCGACCATACATTTCTCTGAATTTCTCCATTGTATCATGTAAATCATTTGAGGTCTGAATAGCCAGTCCAAGCTCAGCTTCGGTTATCTCAGAGCATTTTTGGTAAAGCAAGGGATTGCCTAATTGAAGGATTTCTTTCACTGCCATATAATATCATAATTGTCTGATTGAAATTTTACAAGCGTCACATATAAAAAAACCCGCTAAAGAGCGGGTTTTTTAAATTCAAATTTTATAGACCGCACGGAACCGGCGGAGTACCTCCCTGGAAGATATAGCTAATCATATTAGTCAGATCAGATATATCGGTCGTACCATCGCCGTTGTAATCAGCTTCCTCCAGACAATCTATTGTTCCATTGGTTGTAAACATATAATTTATCAAAATAGTTAAATCTGTTATATCCGAAGGAATCGACCCTCCAGAATGGTTTAAATCACCCCTGACAATACAACAACAGACATCACCAATACCATCAGCATTAGAATCCTCTTGACCGGGATTTGCAACAGACGGACAGTTATCACAAAGATCGCCAATACCATCCAGATCGAGATCAGTAAATCCGCATGGATTAACATCGCCGCCTATCGTACCCGAAGCAAATAGAATTACACGCCCGATAAACCCACGGGTGTTCAAATCAACCCATCCGGTGTCCATATCCCATAAATTGAAAGAAGTACAATATTCGATTGTATAAGCACTATCGGTAACAACAGCCGGTCCAATATTAGGATTGATCTTATTATGAATGTATGCTCCGACAAAAAACGGTTCGTAGACAACCTGTGGAGTATCAAGTGGAATTACAATATCCCATAGTCCGCCAGTGGCAATTTCAATTTCCCAAACTGAAGAGACCGTCAGTAATTCTCCCGGTGCCGTACAGGCCGGATTGGAAAAATCGGCGAGTTCAACATCAACGGAAAAAGTATCTGTTGAGGCTGCCGCATAGTAACAATAAAAATGAATTTCCTCAACGGTAAACGGATAAGCTTCTGCACCGCAAATTGAACCCGGGTCCAATAGTTCTTTATATAATTCATTACCGATTACCCAGCTTGGATAGGCAAACATTGTTGCATTATCACCATTGTCATGACGAACAATACAAGGGTCTCCGGCTGCTTTATTAGCTGTATTTCCAAGTCTAATTGGTGTGGCGGTGATATTGTTTAATTTTACTTTATTCATGGGGACAGCTTCTTTAGCTGTGATTGATGATACTATAAATATAATAATAAAAAACAAAAGGATGAATTTTTTGAATGACATAAAGCTTCTCCTTATAAATATGATATATTTCAATATTATTATTATCGGATAGATTATAAAAAGTCTTAGCCCGACATAGATTTACAGGTATATGAATTGATGATTGGTGTATTGCAAACCGTTATAATTATTAACTTTCCCAAAAGAACACTGTCTTTTTTTTAATAATTCTCATATTTTATAAAAAATTTAAGATTGAAGAATAATAATGAAGAAGAAAAGAATTACTAATCAGGAGAATCGGCGGGTCAGTAAACATGCCGATTTTTCAGCAGAAATTAAAGCGACCAATGAAAATGATCTATTTAATATAATTAATGAATCAAAATTTGATCCATTCATATTAATCCTTGATCAAGTTCAGGATCCTCATAATCTGGGAGCCTGCTTAAGATCTGCAAGTGCAGCCGGAGTTGATGTTGTTATTGCGCCAAAAGATCGTTCGGTCGGATTAACCTCAACGGTTGTCAGTATTGCCAGCGGAGCGGCGGAAAAAATTCCTTTTATACAGGTAACGAATCTTGCCCGGACGATAGAAGAATTGAAAAAATATGGTTTATGGTTGATTGGCACCAGTGATGACAGCAGTGAAAATATATTTGAGACCGATTTAACCGGACCAATTGCCATTGTTATGGGTTCTGAGGGAAAAGGGCTGCGAAGATTGACCAAAGAAAGATGTGATCGGTTGATTAAAATTCCGATGGCTGAAACTTCTGCCGTTGAATGTTTAAACGTATCAGTTGCAACCGGAATTACTCTTTATGAAGTGGTCAAACAAAGACAAAAAAAATAGGTCTTATAATATTTTTTATTGAATAGAACTTATCTTATTCTTATTTTAATAATTCAAATTAACAAAAAACTGGAGACAACATCGTGAAACCAATTATTATGGCTGGAACTTCAATAGTAATATTTGCTTTGATATTTTATTCAATTGGTATTTATACTGAACGTAAATCTCATAAAGTAACTCGCAAAGTATTAGGTTTTTTAACAATTGGTGTTGTCTTTGATATTGCGGCTACGATTTGTATGATTATCGGCTCTGAAAATAATTGGTATTCATTTCATGGAATACTTGGATTTTCATCACTTGGCGGAATGCTCCTGGAAACGACCCTTGCCTGGAGACATAATTCTCAATTTGGTGAAAAGGAAGTCCCTAAAGGACTGCACTTATATTCACTATTAGCATATCTATGGTGGGTTGTTGCCTTTATCAGCGGTGGGGTTTTAGCAACTCTCAATAGAACCAGTTAGACTTTTCTCAGAAATCAATTAATTTCTAATTTCAAATCCACATACAGGACAAAGTGGATTATATTAGGATTATACGGGAACCCTTCTGATCTAAGTGTGTTATTTAGATAAGCAATTTAACAATTTCAGGAGGAATTTGTAATGAGAAAAACGTTTATTTCTACCCTTTTATTTGTCTTTGTCCTTTCATTAAGTTCATTTGGAGCTGTCTGGAATGTTGACGCAGTTCATTCAACAGTGAGTTTTTCAGTCCGACATCTGGTGATATCCAATACTACCGGGAAATTTAAAGATTTTGAAGGAAAAGTTGAATTTGATGGAAAAGATGTTTCCGGTGGATCAGTTGATTTTACCATCCAAGTCGCATCAGTAGATACAGACGATGAAAAAAGAGATAATCACCTCAGATCCCCTGACTTTTTTGATGTTGAAAAGCATGCCACAATAACTTTTAAGTCTAAGAAAGTTATTGCAGGAGAGGATAATAAATTTCAAATTATTGGTGATTTAACCATTAAGGGAATTACCAAAGAAGTTACTTTTAATTGTGAATTCAATGGTTCCGTCAAAACCCCATGGGGACACATGGCAGCCGGATTTTCTGCCACGACTAAAATTGATCGTCAGGAATTTGGTGTTTCTTTTAACAAAGCGATGGAAACCGGTGGCTTGATTGTTGGTAACGAAGTAAAAATTAATCTCGAAATTGAGATGACTCAAAGTTAAAATCCTACTTCTCTTATGTGTTTTTGAATAAAAAAAGCTCACTAATTGGTGAGCTTTTTTTTCAGGGAAAGAAGGGGGAGAAACTACTTATTTAAATTTTCTAAGTAAACCGACTACTTTACCGGCGATGCGAAACTCGTCAGAATTTTTATCAACTATAATCGGTTCAAAATCATCATTCTCAGGCTGTAATCGGATTCGTTTACCTTCAGGGAAATATCTTTTGACGGTTGCCTCACCGCCAATTAGAGCGACTACAATTTCACCTTTATTGGCAACTTGCTGTTTTTGAACTAATACCAGATCACCATCAAAAATACCGGCATCTTTCATTGAATCGCCTATTACAGTTAGTGAGAAGGAGTCTCCTTTGGGTAAAAAAGAAAGATCAACCGCAATTTCACCTTCGATATTTTCAACAGCGTCAATTGGCACACCAGCCGGAACCGAACCGACAAGTTTGACTTTACCGACATTTCCAGCGAGTCTCTGGGTTAACTCAAGTCCGCGAGAGATGAAATCATGCTTTTTGATATAACCTTTTTTAATAAGTGCGGTCAAATGTTGTCTTACTCCATTGGTGGAACTGATACCGAACTTGACACCGATTTCACGGATAGTGGGAGATGAGCCGTATTCATTGATTTTGTTTTCAATAAACTTATAAATAGCTCTTTGTTTATCAGTAAGTATATCTTTAACCATTTTATTCCTTTCGATGGCAACCTACTGCTCAAATGTACAGGTGTCAATATATATTCCGGTTTAATTTGAATATGTGATATTGAGGGATTTTTGGGAATTTTCAAATATTAATTGACTAATTATCCCATTTTCTCTAAAATAGTTATTATCAACAATAGATCAAAAGGAGTCAGATTTGTATTTCATGAGATATTTACTTCTGATCGGATTATTAATATTGGGATGTAATAATGCTCCTAAAATTCAATCTATAAATTTAAAAATTAATGCGGAAGGTGCTGTTAAGGCGCTCCAGTTGATTGATTATCTTTCAATAGTTATATCCTTATCTGGACGGGGCAGCCCTTAATG
>CBDVDR010000008.1:0-137621 GCA_965372795.1 uncultured bacterium | reverse complement strand
TCATAATACAAACTTGAATCATGTTGTCTGCAATGGAATCCCAAAAAATATTATTATTTTTCAAGTTAAATAAGTGAAATGGAAATGAAGTTATTTTTTTTATGAGATACAAGTTTGTATTCAATTGAACAATTTCTTGCCAAATTACATCAATATGATGTTCATGTTCATCAACATATTCTTTTTTGAATACATTGGCTGGAGTATTACCATAAAATTTCATGTCACTATTTCTCCCCCCCTAATACAATCGCTCCCGTTTGGCTAAGAATGCGTAAAGAGCCTTATCAAATGCCATCGAAGTATCTATCGGGAAATAATCAATCTTACTCTGGCGGCAGGCGTTCGACATCTCATCTGAAAATGCCTGCACCTGTTTGGAATATTCTTTTTTGATCTGGTAAGGCAGCGTTGTCAGCTCCTCCCCTGTTTCCATATCTTTAAAAATCGCCTCGCGTGGAAATGCAAAATCACGTTCGCGAGGATCGAGAATATGAAAAACAATCACCTCGTGCTGGTTATATCGGAAATGTTTCAATCCCGACAGAATTTTTTCCGAATCATCCAAAAGGTCTGATAAAATAATCACGAGTCCGCGCCGCTTGATTCGTTCCGCCATTTCATGAAGTGTCGATGAAACATCGGTCGTCGACGATGGAGTCTGGTTGGCGATCTCTTTTAACAAGAGATGCAAATGTCCCGACTTTGACCGCGGTGGAAGATACTTGCGAATTTTACTATCAAACGTTACCATCCCGACCGCATCCCGCTGACGTAGCATCATATACGAAAGCGCTCCGCATAACAAACCGGCATAATCAAGTTTACTGATTCTATCACCACTTTTGTACGCCATCGAGGCAGAACAGTCCAAAAGAAGATACGCCTTTAGATTAGTTTCCTCTTCATACTGTTTGATATAAAACCGATCCGACTTGGCGTAAACTTTCCAATCAATATCACGAATATTATCCCCCGGCATATACTGGCGATGCTCGGCAAACTCAACCGAAAAACCATGGAAAGGCGATTTGTGCAATCCGGCAATAAAACCCTCAACCACCATCCGGGCACGCATCTCCATCCCTTTCAGTTTTGATACTATCTCGGGATCTAAATATTTTCTATAATCTTCCATTACGTAATTTTTCTAATCTACAGAAACAACTGCTAATCGTTAAAAATTTTAACAACAACTTCACCATTGCTCATAAAATGACCGCGATACATCCCGCGAGTGTTAAACGGCAGCACAAAATTACAATCATAATCAATCGCAATCAGCCCCCCGCTTCCACCCAGTAATTTTAATTTGTTCTGAATAACTTCATAAGATGCATCTTCAAGCGACAATCCCTTGTATTCCATCAAAGCTGACAAATCATACGCACTGACACACCGCATAAAATATTCACCATGCCCGGTGGTAGACACCGCACAGGTAGCGTTGTTGGCATAGTTTCCCGCACCTATCTGGGACGAGTCGCCAATGCGTCCGAATTTTTTATTGGTCATTCCCCCCGATGAGGTCGAGGCGGCAAGGTTGCCATCCTTATCAAGGGCAACCGCGCCCACAGTTCCATGTTTGCTGTCATCCTGATTATCTGAATCAACCGAATGGTCAAGCTGAGTTACATTTGTTTTTGTCCGTCGTTCTTTTTCTTTTACTTTTTGAAGTTGCTGCCAGCGTTGGTCTGTGTAAAAGTAATCAGCACCAACAGTTTCAATATCGTAAATTTTACCAAAAGTTTCAGCGCCATCTCCACATAGGAGCACATGCTCCGATTTATCCATCACCAGTCGTGCAAGTTTGATCGGATTTTTCACATGGCGTACTCCGGCAACCGCACCGCAGTTGAGAGTTTTCCCGCACATAATTGATGCATCCTGTTCGTTCGTGCCGTCGTGAGTGAATACCGCTCCCTTGCCGGCATTAAACAACGGCGAATTTTCCATAACAATTATTGCCGCCTGAGTAGCCTCAAGAGAACTTCCACCGTCATTGAGAATATCATATCCAACTTGAAGAGATTCGGCAAGTTTATCTTTGTACTCCTGTTCCAACTCATCGGTGAGGCTCATTTTTAGGATCGTCCCTGCCCCGCCATGTATTACAATTCCAAATTTATCTGCCATAATATTTCCCTGCTTTAATTTGTCGATTTTTTACCAAGATCAATATAAATTCGATACGCCATATATAAGATGCAAACCAAAATCGCTATTCCCGAAAGCGTTAAAATATCATTATACAACCAATGAAAACCTTTCCCGCTCAAACCAATCGCATGAACAACAATTGAAATCCCAAACAGCCACAAAGTAGCTTTTTTCATCTTAACAATTGTTGATGTAAAAACGAAAACTAAACCAATGGCAAAAAACAAAAGGGTTTGCCCGTTAATATGAGTATGCGCCAGACCGACATTGTGTTCCAAATGTTCTTTGAAATCTTCCTGTGCAACATCCTCAAGTTGGATAGCTTCTGTATTTTGATCCTGCAAATAAAGGGGCAAAGTGCCTTCTTCGATCATCCCCTCTTCGACATAATAAATAAATGCAACCCATAAACAGATGCACAGCATTAATGTCGTAAAGATGCCAATAAACAGTTTGGCACTCGGCGGAAAATCTTTTAGTTCGATATTATTCATGAAGTAATAACAATTATAAAATATTTACGGCTGTTTCACCGTTTCCAAAAGACGCTTAATAATTTCCATCGTATCGACCCCGTCAGCTTCGGCATTAAACGAAGTCACAATGCGATGACGTAAAACCGGATAGGCTGCGAACCTGATATCTTCAGGACCCGGAGTTGGGCGTCCATCAAGAATCGCCTTTGTTTTTGCAGCCAGAATTAAATACTGCGATGCACGCGGACCAGCGCCCCAATTAACCCAGTTCTTGACAAAATCAGGAGCTGTCTCCTCATTCGGGCGGGTGGCTCGTACTAATGACACAGCATAGCTCACCAGATTGTCCGAAACCGGTACCCGGCGAACCAATTCCTGAAATTTTACAATCTCAGTCGGTGTCCATACTTTTTCCAACTTATAATTCTGAATCGTTGTGGTCGATTTAACTATCCGATTTTCTTCATCTACTGAAGGATAATCGACAAATACATTAAACATAAACCTGTCAAGTTGTGCTTCCGGAAGCGGATAGGTGCCTTCTTGCTCAATCGGATTTTGAGTTGCCAGCACAAAAAACGGTTCATCAAGTTTATAGGTTACACCGGCTGCGGTAACATCATGTTCCTGCATTGCCTGAAGCAAAGCCGCCTGGGTTTTAGGAGGAGTTCGGTTAATTTCATCGGCTAAAATTATATTTGCAAATACCGGTCCTTTCACAAAACGAAATTCCCGTTTTCCAGTAGTATGGTCTTCCTCAATAATTTCAGTCCCGGTTATATCCGAGGGCATCAAATCCGGTGTAAACTGGATCCGATTAAATTTCAAATCAAGAACCTGAGCCAGAGTCGAAATCAGCAATGTTTTTGCAAGACCCGGTACTCCTACCAGTAAACAATGACCGGATGATAAAAGAGAAATCAACAATTGATCTATAACTTTATCCTGTCCAATTATAACTTTTCCAATTTCTGCTTTAATTTTATTAAAAGCTGACTGCAGTTCCTCAAGTGCGGCTACATCCGACATCTATTCCTCCAGAAAATTTGATTCATTATTTTGTTATTAGAACATTATACATTGTTAATAACTCAAAGTTACCTGTTATCTTTAAAAACATCAACATTTTAAGATTTATAAATTCTCAATAATTTCTTAAATTGTACAGACCCCCAATACTATGATATATAACATGATAACAATTATTATCAGGCTTAATTTAATAGATTTATGTTATAATTACTATGATAATTTACTGTTTTCAATTATCAAAAGATGAAAGCCTTTCTGTTTAAAGGAGTTGGCTGTTATTCTGAAATTAAACACTTAATAAAAAAAGCCTAAGTTATAGTAAAACAAAGGCTTAAAAAATCATATATTGTGGATAAACACCTCAATTCAACAACTGACAAATCCTGCCATACTGTTGTTATTCATTACATTATAGAGTTATCCACAAAAATTCATATTTTTCCACAACCATTGATAACTTAGCTGAAATCAGAATCTGAATCACCATCAATAACTTTGGCTGCTTCACGATCTTTGGGTGTTAAAAAGCCAAGATCTGCTTGTGGAGTATCTTTCATATTACATCCACCGCAGAAAATAGCTCCTTGCTCAATCACCAGCGATTTTGTTCTTAAATCGCCTTCCATCTCGCATTTTGCCTGAAGTTCAATTTTTTCAGAAGCAGTGATATTCCCTATCATTCTACCAGCAATAATTGCAGAACCACTTTCGATTTCAGCTTCTACCAAACCTGTTACGCCAATAGTAACGCAATCTGAACAGACTACTTTACCTTTGACAGTACCGTCGATTCGCAGTGAACCTTCAATATTCAACTGTCCATCGATGACGGTGTCTTTTCCTATAATGGTATTCATCAGACCTTCCGATTCGTTATAGTTTGAATTCTTTCTCATTTTTAAAAATCCATCGGATTAATTGGTTTATCGTTTACTAAAATTTCATAATGCAGATGAGGAGCCGATGAATTCCCGGTGTTGCCAGATAGTGCTATTCGACTGCCCACCAATACTTTTTGTCCTACTTCGACCAATAATTCAGAATTATGGCCATAAACAGTTTTAATACTGTCGTTATGTTTTAATACGATCATGAATCCATAAGTTTCATCAAACTCAGCGGTCATTACTTCTCCGTTGCCGGTTGCCAATACTATCGTGCCTTCGGCACAGGCAAAGTCAACCCCCGGATGAAACCGATCCTGATCTTCAATTTCAAAATCCTGGCTGATAAATCCTTGTAACGGTTGGCCGGATGGTATTGAAAAATCTCCTATTTTATCCCTTGTAAGAACCGCGATCCCTTTTTTGTCCAGTTCAGCAAAAATTGCCGAATCACTCGGGAAATCCGGAAACTCATAATCAATACCTGCCAATTCTATCAGCCTACTTACTACCTCCCTTGTTTGAACAAGATTATCCTCAAGCAACTTTACTTTATATTGATACCGTAGAAGCTGCTCATTCTCCTTTTTTAATTTTTCTGACATTGCTGCTTTGGTTAGAATCTCTCCATAAAATAAAAAGAAAAGAATGATCCCAACAATCAATATGGTAAAAGACCATATTAAAAACTTGAACAGCCAAGTTTTTATTCGATACTCTCGCCCCGATTCGGTTCCATCGGGAACAAGCATAATTGTTAAATAGCGTGGAGACTTCATCTCCTATTTACGTATCTCTTTCATCAAATCAATCAATCGACTTAAATCGTCGATACCATAATATTCAACTTCTATTTTACCTCGTTTTAAACCATGATTGATTTTTACCGAAGTACCCAAAATTTGTTTCAACTCATTTTCCGCTTCTTCAATATCAGGACTTTTCCGTTTGGGTATCAGCTTCCGTCCCCGTTTACGGCGAACTTCCTTTTCAACCACTCTAACTGATAATGAATCGGTTACAATCTGATGGGCAAGCTTTAACATCTCATCTTCTGAATCAACAGCGAGAATCGCCCGGGCATGACCCTCGGTCAAACGCCCATCGTGAATCATAGTCTTAATACTTTCCGGAAGTGACAACAACCTTAACAGATTTGTAACTGCCGTTCTGGATTTGCCGACTCTTTCAGATAGCTGATGCTGCGTTAGTCCGCATTTTTCAATCAACAATCGAAAACCCTCTGCTGCCTCCAAGGGATTGAGATCTTCACGCTGAACATTTTCAATTAAAGCAATCTCAAGCATCCCGGTCTCATCAACGTCAGACATTAAAACAACCGGCACTTCAGTTAGTCCGGCAAGTTTCGCAGCCCGATAACGACGTTCACCCGCAATAATTATATAGCCGCTCCCGCTGCCTTTGGCAATGATCGGTTGAATAACACCATTGGCTTTTATTGACTGAGCCAGTTCCATCAAATTGTTTTCGTCAAAATCGTGACGTGGCTGCATCGGGTTAGGCGCCAGTTGATCCAGTGAAATTTTACGCATCCATTGATTTGATTCAGATGCTTTTGCTTCATTCGGTATAAGAGCTTCGAGACCTTTTCCTAAGACGACTTTACTCATGATGCCAGCACCTCTTTAGTTAACGACATATAATTTTCCGCGCCGGTAGATAGAACATCATACAAAATAATCGGTTTCCCAAATGAAGGGGCTTCCGACAATCTGACATTCCTTGAGATAACAGTGTTATAAACTTTACTATGAAAATGTTTACGCACTTCATCAGAAACCTGTTTGGATAAATTCAATCGTCCATCATACATAGTTAACAACACCCCTTCAATCTCAAGCTTGGGATTTAAATTTTCCTTTACAAGATTGATTGTATTAACTAACTGTGATAATCCTTCAAGAGCATAATACTCACATTGAATCGGAATGATTATCGACTGGGATGCAGTCAAAGTATTAATAGTTAACAAACCAAGGGAGGGAGGGCAATCAATAACGATGTAATCAAAATCATCATTGATTTCCTTAACTAAATTTTTAAGTCGCATTTCCCGAGACATCAAATTAACCAACTCAACCTCAGCGCCGACTAAAGAGATCGATGAAGGCACTAAATTCAAATATTTCATTTGGGTTGGAAGTATAATTTCGTTTAAACTACGAGACCCAATCAGAGCATCATAGATCGATATTTCTACGGTTGTCTTGTCAATCCCGACTCCGCTGGTAGAATTTGCCTGCGGGTCCATATCTATTAAACAGGTCCTGAATTCCGCGGCTGCTAAACAGGAAGATAAGTTAACTGCGGTTGTAGTTTTTCCAACACCGCCTTTTTGATTTGCGATTGCTATTATTCTTGCCAAACTCTCACCTCAAATCAGATAATTATAAAATACAAAACTAACTTTTATTGAGTTATATTTAACAAGAGCTTCAGGTCGAATCAACTAAATAATTAAACTTATTTAACTTTTTTGAAGATTGTGAAGGATTTTGTAGTATTTTTACTACTCAATGAATAACAGTATCTTACTCCGGATATATGATCTATTTTGGAATCAAATTCCGGCGTGAAATAATAAATAAAATGGCCGTCAGGGGAGAGGAGTTTAACGATCATTTTAAGTATTTTGGGCGTCAACTTAACAAGACGCAGAGTAATTAAATCATATTTTTTATCTGTCTTATAATTTTCAAACGTCTCTGCAAATTTTTCCGCTTGCTTAGACAACCCAACAAGGATTCGACTAACAGCCGCAGCCTTTTTCTGGCGCCTTTCGATAAATGTTATCTCCTGTACGGGAAATGAGATAATAATTGGAACCAGTGGGAGTCCTCCCCCAGTACCAATATCCAAGTATCTCTTACAAGTCAGTCCATCAACTTTTTCAAAGGGGATAAGAGAATCAGCAACAAGTTCGATCATGCCCTTATCAATTGTTTCACGTGAAACAAGGTTGATCTTTTTGTTTTCTTCAGCCAATAAGCTTTGGTAATGCACCATCGATTCATTAAGATTATACTTATCAATAAGATAAGGAAGAGTAATATCAAGTTTTCCGCCATCTGTTACCATTAATGAGCCTTATGTCTTAATAAGTGAACTGATAATACAGCAATATCTCCCGGAGTTACTCCTTCAATCCGACCGGCCTGTCCCAACGATCCGGGCTTATAGCGGGTGAATTTCTCTTTTGCCTCGGCTTTTAGCCCTTTTAGATTTGAATAGTCGAATTCAGAAGGAATACTTTCTTTCTCGTTTTTTTTGAATTTTTCGATCTCTCTAAGTTGCTTTTCAATATATCCGCTGTATTTAACAAATATTGTAGCTCGTTTAAATACTTCTTCTGAATCATTAGTCTCCAGATCGTATTTCCTGATCCAGGGGAGAGCCTCATTAATAGAGAGTCCGGGTTGTTTGAGAAGATTCTCTAGGCTGATATTCTCTATCTTTTGAAATCGTGAACCCAGTTCGCCTAATTCAGAGACATTTAATCGTATTTTCTTAAATCGTTTAATTGCTGTTTGAGTATCCTTATCTAATTGTACAAAGGTATTATATTCCTCTTTGGCTATCAAATTATATTTCATTCCATATTCAATAAGCCTATCTCGCGCATTATCCTCACGAATCGTTAACCGATATTCAGCACGAGAAGTGAATAGTCGATAAGGCTCTGTCGTAGAACGGGTTGTCAGATCATCAATCATTACTCCAATATAAGCCTCTGATCTATCCAGTATAAACGGCTTTTCATTTTCAATCCCTAATACCGCATTAATCCCTGCCATTAGTCCCTGACCGGCAGCTTCCTCATAACCGGAAGTTCCATTAATTTGTCCGGCAAAGAACAACCCACCAACAAGTTTAGTTTCAAGTGAAGGTTTTATCTGATATGAGGGGCAATAGTCATATTCCACAGCATAACCGGGTTTAGTCATAATAACTTCTTCTAATCCAATTACTGTTCGGATCGCCTCAATTTGAACAGATTCCGGCAAGGATGTGGAAAACCCGTTTGGATATATTTCGTTAGTACCGTTTCCTTCTGGCTCCAAAAACAGCTGGTGTCTTTCTTTATCGGGAAATCTAAAATATTTGTCTTCAATAGAAGGGCAATACCTTGGTCCGGTTGAGTTTATCTGCCCAGAAAACATCGCTGATAATTTGTAATTTGCTGATATTATTTCTTTAGTTTTATCACTGGTATATGTCAGATAACAGGGGCTTTGCTCAAAAGGAGCTCTTATTGATCTGTTTGAGAAAAACGGAATCGGCTCTTCCCCGGGTTGTATTTCACACTTTTCCCAATCAATCGTTGATCCGTCAAGACGGGGAGGAGTCCCTGTTTTAAGACGTCCTATTTCAAAGCCAAATCCTCTGATCGATTCAGACAATTTATAAGCAGAGTTTTCACCAAGTCTGCCCGCCTTAATCTGTTTTTCACCAATATGAATTAGTCCCCCCAAAAATGTACCCGAGCATATAATTACAGCCTTCGCACTAATAACCTCACCTTGTTCGGTTTTAATTCCGGTAACAATGTTATTCTCGGTAAGTATTTCTCCGGCTATGGCTTGTACGACTTCAATGTTAGGCTGTTCTTTAATAAATTGTACAATATAATCATTATACGCAACTCTATCTGACTGAACTCGAGTTGACCAGACTGCCGGTCCCCGTGATAAATTGAGCCTTCTGAACTGAATTCCGGTAGCGTCAGTCGCTTCTCCCATTAACCCGCCCAGAGCATCAATCTCTTTTACGACATGAGATTTACCTGCACCGCCTATTGCCGGATTACATGACATCATTGCCAGCTTTGAGGAATCCATAGTAACAATTGCTACTTTTTTCCCCATACGGGCAACGGCATAAGCTGCCTCTACTCCGGCATGACCGCCACCGACTATAATTACATCATAATCCATATCGTATTATAACTTATTCCTATTACAATTTGTTTCCATATTTTCGCTGTTTCACGTGAAACAGGCTTCGCCTGTAATATTTAAAATGTCTGGTACAACCATTATGTTGATAACTTTAGTTTAATCTTTAAACTCAATTTCATATTATAATAAACGGGCTTCGCCAATCGGCTATTTGCCGACACAGAATTTCGAGAATATTTTACCTAATATCTCCTCTGTATATACCTTGCCGGTTATCTCATCAATCGCCGATGCTGCTGAACGTAGCTCAACTGCTGTAATCTCCGGGGATTCTGATATTGTGATCAATTCCTTTGCATTTTGTAAACAACCGTTTGCTATTTTCAATTTTTGTTGATGCCTGGCAGAGGTTACAATCAAACCGGATGTGAAATCAGGCATTTTATTCTCTATATTCTTTATAATCTCTTTTTTTAATTTTTTAATTCCGGATCCGGTTACACAAGAGACAGCTATTGATTCATAATTGTTATATTCTTTAACATCATTAGCTTCGACCAGATCATTCTTGTTGCCTATAAATGTTATATTACTGTGTTGCATCGTTTTCATGTCAGTTTCAAGTTCATTTTTCCAACTTTTCCGGGACAAATCGTAAATCCACAGTACCATATTTGAAGAATCAATTATTTTCTTAGCCGATTTTTGACCAGCCTTTTCAATTTTACCGCCACCCTTACGAATTCCGGCAGTATCAATAATATTGACTGCAAAACCTTCGAGATCGATCCATTCCGAAAGGTAATCCCTGGTCGTTCCGGCAGTAGAAGTTACCAAAGCCCGTTCTTTTTTAAGTAACTGGTTGAACAAAGATGACTTACCTGCATTAGGGCGTCCCGCAATGGCGATTTTATACCCCTCATTAATAATTTTCCCACCCTGATATGTTTCTTCAAGGGCTTCTATATCATCCACTAACTTCGAAATTGTGTCTAACAGGCCTCGCCTGTCGGATGGGTCGATCTCTTCCTCAGGGTAATCAATCGAGGCTTCGACTTCTGCTATTATAGAAATGATAGAATCTCGTATTTTCTCAATTTCATTTGAATAACTTCCCAAAAGATGTTCCCGGGCTGTCTCAAATGAATGTTCGGTATTGGCGGCAATTATCTCAGCAACAGCCTCAGCTTTCAGAAGATCAATTTTTCCGGATAGAAATGCAAGTTGGGTAAACTCTCCCGGTTCGGCTGCCCTGGCTCCGGATGAAAGTAATTCATTTAAAATCTTTGTAACAACCTGTTGTCCGCCATGACAAAAGATTTCAACCTGTTCCAGTCCGGTGTATGATTTACCTTCCGGCATAAAGACTGCCGTAATTTCATCTATGATCTCATTATTATTATTATTAAAAAGTCCGAATCTCATCAAAAACGGCTTGAATGATTTTTCATTCTTATTATTAAAAGAAAAATGATTTTCTAAAATTGATAAACTTTGTTTGCCAGCAAGACGGATAGCGGCAATACCGCCTTCTCCGGGGGGAGTTATGATAGCGGCAATGGTTTCATTGCCGCTAAGAGTAGTTAACTTTTTTTTTTAGGTGTCAACTTTTTATGCCACCTTAACATGCGCATTTTTTTTATTACGTTTGAATAAGAAATAATCTATCAAAGAGAAGATTGAGAAGCAGGCCCAGTATAGAACCAGTCCGGAAGCGAAGGAATAGAAGAAAAAGCCCATCATCAACGGCATCATATAAATCATCGCTTTATTCTGTTGATTGGTTGCCATCGTTAATTTTTGTGAGATAAACTGTGCCCCAATCATAAAGATGACCAGAATAATATAAGGATCCATTATGCCGGATGCGCCCCTTGACAAATCATCAATAAACCAGAAAAAGGGTGCGTCACGAAGTAGAATCGTCTGGCGAATAACTGCAAACATGGCAAAGAGAAGAGGCATCTGGGGAAGCATCGGTAAACAGCCCGACAGCGGACTTACCCCATGCGTCTTATAGAGTTTCATCATCTCCTTATTTAACGACTGAGGATTTTTCTTATGCTTCTTTTTAAGCTCATCAATTTTTGGTTGAAGTTCTTTCATTGCCTGCATCGACTTGAAGGCTTTCATAGACAAAGGCAAAGTTATAACTTTTACTAAGAAAGCTATAAGAATAATTACGATACCATAGTTGGGAACAAAATCATAGATCCTGGGAAGAATCCAAATTAATCCGATTGCAAATGGTTTGATTATCCATCCGACAAATGGCGTTGTTCCAATTCCAAGAATATCCTCAAGTCCGACATCGTAACCGGACATCGCTGTGTAATCAAGAGGACCAACAAAAACTGTAAAACTGTCTGAAATAACACTGACATTTGCAAATGGCATTTCTAAACCGGCGGTTATCGAACGGGCTTCTACTGAAGATCCATCCGGTTCAAGTTTCTCTGACTTGAAACCTTTAGCAATAGCACCTTCGGCAACTCTGTTGCGCGGAATTATTACAGCCGCAAAATATTTAGAACGAACTCCTGCCCACGAAGTTGAACCGGCAAGAGTCTGATTTAGTTTATCATTGTCATCATAATCATCAAGCGTTTCACGCTCACCCATCATCATAGCGACTGCTTCCATCGCCTGATAATCAATATCAGACTGTGGCTCGGTGACTCCAATCGGGGAGTTCCACATCATATTATATTTGCGTTCAAATCCAAATCTTTCGCGCTGATTTACTTCAAGAACCAGATCAAAATTATATTTATCAGGATTGAAGGTATATTTTTTTATAATCTCACCACCAACACTTAAAGCATAAGTGTAGACAATTTCAAGTGGTTGAGAGGTTACTTCATAAGTACCTGCTTGAAGATTTGATGTGTAAGGAATATTAGAAGTGGAAAAAGTACCGCCGGCAAATATCGCTTCAGGAGTAGGGGAGGTTGATTCAGGTAACATTTCAATTTTGACATCATTACGATAGTCATAATTGTTCAATTTGATTGAGACCGGTCCACCTCCGAATGAAGTTAACATAATCTCATACATTTGCGTCTTAACAATAATAGTGTCACTGACTAACGAATCTGTAACCGGTTGGGCTGCTATTACTTGTCTGGTTACATCCATTGATTCTGCTGATATTTCAACAGGCATCGGCTGAGTTTCAGGAGTCGTTTGTGATACCGTAACTGTATCAGTAACTACAGGTTGCGAAGTTGGGGGAGTGTAATAACCCAGAAATTCCATTATCTGGAAGTAAAATATTGCTACTACAACTAACGCTACGATCAATATTATGTTCTTTTTATCCAATTTTATTTCCTCTTAACATCCTAATGTTATACTATTGTGTATCTGCAACTTACGAACATATTAATTCAGAATTCGCCTGCTATTCGACCGGATCATATCCTCCTGCATGCCAGGGGTGACATCGGAATATTCGTTTAACAGCCATAACAGACCCTTTTACAGCTCCATATTTTTTTAAAGCATCCTCAGCATAATGCGAACAAGTCGGCATAAAGCGACATTGATTACCGATAATTGAAGATAAAGAATATCGGTACATGTAAATAATAAATATTAATGGGTAAGCAAATAAGGAGGTTTTACTTTCCTGCATCGTTAAGCGCTGAGAATATTCGATTGACTTCGGCATTTATCTGGTCAAACTCGGGTTTCATTGTTTTTCTGGGAAGAAATCCTAATTTATAAACTTTTTCAAGTTTATTTTTATTAAGCCGGACAGCTTCCCGAAAAAACCGCTTAATTTTATTTCTTTCAACAGCGCTGCCGGTTTTTTTCGAGACAAATATCCCGTACTTAAAATTATCGCTCACTTCCCAAATCAAAGTAAACAAACTCCCATGAATTTTATTGCCTGAGTCAAAAAGTTGACTGATCTCATTCTTGCTTTTCAGGCTTAAAGTTCTGGGAAGTTTATTTTCTTTTTGCAACGGTAGGAGTTAGTCTCTTTCTGCCTTTAGCGCGACGCCTGGCAAGGACTAGCCGACCGTTTTTGTCCGACATACGTTTTCTAAAACCGTGGTCGTTCAGTCTTTTTCTTCTCGAAGGTTGATATGTTCTTTTCATAATCCATTCCTAAATATTTTAGCCTTCGAATATAACAAATATAAAATTTTCGTCAAGGAGTTTAATACCAAGAATCGTTATAAATACTTCTCTTTTTTAGGTTTATTCATTATTTTTATGATTATGCCGGTAAATTATGACAATGCCTATTCTGAAAGTTCGGAACTCTTTGGAAATGAGCCTGAATCAATACTAATTAAATATCATGACATGATTAGTCGTGTTTATCCGATTGTGTTGGATATAGGTGCCGGACAGGGCAGAAACAGCTATTTTCTTGCAAAAAAGGGGTTTGAGCTCAACTCCATTGACCCATCATCCAAAGCAATAGAGCAAATCTCAATCAATTCAGAATTATTTGATAATATCAATGCATACAATTGTGATTTTCAGGATTTTGAGCCAATCAAAAAGCCTTTTGGGGCAATCCTCATATTTGGATTATTACAAATTCTTTCCAGAGAACAAATTTCAAAGCTTATTTGCAAAATTGGTAACTGGAGTACTGAAGGAACCCTTCTATTTATAACTGCTTTTGCAACCGGAGATCCATCGTTTTTAAAAATTTCAAAAAACTGGAATAAAATCGACCGGAACTGCTATTCAGATAATAATGGGAATTTTAGAACTTTTTTTGAGCCCGATGAAATTCTACAATTATTTGATTATAAAGAATTAATTTATAATTGGTCCGGAATGGGTGCATTGCATCGTCACGGAAACAGCCCTGAACATCAACACAGCTTGATTCAAATTGTTTTAAAACTTTAATAAATTTTTCACACTGTCATGTAAAGCTGCTCGATAATGAAGCCCTCCAATATTCATTGAACGCATTATCTTTGAATAGCTTTCAAATTCTTCAAGCGATGCCATACGGACTTCGCTAATTTCTCTGGTGTCGGTAAAATTAAAATCACCATCAATATATCGAGCCTGAAAAACAAAGGACCGCCAGGTTACTTCATGACTCTTATCAAATGTCAGATTTTTATTGTCATCATCCTTTATATTTTTTGCCTCTTCACAAACAAACTTAACATCGGTTTGAAGTAGAAATTTTTCAAACTTTATCTCACATCCGGTTTCTTCCATCGCCTCCCGATATCCCCCTTGATAAAAATCCTCATCTGGATTCAAGCCGCCTGATGGCGCCCGATACATATTAGGGGGGTAAAACGGTTTTGCAATCACGACAATCTTATTTTCTTTTAAGATATAAAGAGTCACATCATGATTGCGTCCCTTTTTTTGAGATGATTTGATTCGTTGGAGTTCTTCAAGGCTGACTTCAAATTCAAAACTTTTCTTTAATGGCTTCCCATATTGTTCGACCATTTCTTTGATAAGATTGTCTTTTACAAACATATTAATAGAGAGCTAATATTTCTGTTTGTAATGGAAGGGTGGCAATTTCAGGACCATTTGCGGTAATATAGACATCTATTTCAGTACGGAATCCGCAATCATCAAGATAAATTCCCGGTTCAATTGAGAACAGATGACCAATTTGTAATTTTCGGCTATCTTCAGTTTCAAGATTATCAATATTCGGACCGGTTCCATGGACATCGGTTGTAATTGAATGTCCGGTGCGATGTACAAAATAGTCACCAAAACCGGCATCCTCGATCACATTCCGACAGGCATCATCGATTTCACTTCCATAGACTTCCTGTCGCCCTATTTTTTCCTTGAGGGTTTCAACCGCTTTATCACGAGCCTGAGCCAGAACTGAAAATATCTTTGAATATTTTTCAGGAATCTCCTGTTTTGAGCCGGCAAAGCCCATCCAGGTTATATCTGCAAAAACCGCATCATCCTGATTCAGTTTCGCCCATAAATCGATCAAAATAAGTTGTCCCTTTTTAATTTCAGCCGCAACCTCGGCCGTCGGCTCATAATGAGGATTTCCCGCATTCGCATCGACTCCACAGATAGGCGAGTGATCAGTTACCATATTATTATTTTTGAATTGCCCGCGGATAAATTGAGTAACATCGTATTCTGTAACTTTTTTATTTGAATCGAGTGATTCTTTAATAAATGCAAATGCATTATCTTTAATTTGATTTACTAAAATAGCTGCTTTTTGATGTGATTCAACCTGTTGGTCATTTAGTTTGGCAAGAAAATGAGCGACCATATCTGCCGACGTGACAATCTCTACTCCATAACTCCTGATAAGCTCAATCGTACCGGCATCAACCAGACCGATATACGGTAACCTGCCATTAGGTGAATATTCCATAGCGATTAAGAAATGACCGTCGAGAATCTCTTTAAGATTAGATTCAAGCTGGGTGTAACTTGAAAAATATAAATGATCCCCACCCAGATTTTTGAAGATATTTTTTTCAACTTTATGAATTAATGCGATTGGTTTGCCATCTGCGGGGATAAAGTAGAAAAATCTGCGGGTAAGCATCCCTTTGATATTAAGAATTCTCATGGCAATTTCATTGCGACCATGAAAATCAGACATCAGCCAACCATCAAGTTTATTTTCTTTCAGATATTCCTGAATTTTATCAATATTCATCAGTAACCTCTATGACAATAGAATTAAAGTAGAAACTCAACTCATTATACGAGAGAGTAGAGTAAATGTCACACAATTATTTTTTAAACGAAGCTGTTAATTCATCATTTAAATTATTGACTTAATAAATCAACTGTGTAAATATTTAATAGTGAAAGATAATTATAAAATAGTAATCACTGGCGGACCGGGATCAGGGAAAACAGAATTTCTAAACCGGCTTCGAAAAGAAAAATCATTTGAGGAATTTATTTTTTTTGATGAAATGGCTCGCCAACTGTTAAAGGAAAACTCGAATTTCCGCAAGAACTGGCTTGAATTTCATATTCTAATTTATAATAAACAAATAGAGCGGGAAAATGAATACTCGAACTACTCATTTATAACCGACCGGGGCACTGTTGATGCCTTTGCCTTTCACCCGGAAACAATATCAACTGTAGGAACAACTTTAGAGAATGAGTATCGTAGATATAATCATGTGATCCAGCTTGGATCAGCTGCAAACCTTGGGGATAAGTTTTATACTCAGGATCAGATTAGAATTGAAAATATTGAAGAAGCTCTAATAATTGAAAATGCGCTTAAAAATGTATGGAAAGACCATCCCGGGTATATTTTTATTGAAGCCCGGATTAATTGTGATGAAAAGTACCTTCAATTTTTAAAAATAATACAAAATTTAACCGGAAGAAAAATTGACAAATAACCGGACGATTCGTTATAAATAGAATGCCAGTATAAAGAGGGAAAGGAAATCTATATGAAAAAATGTTGCTTACTGTTATTAATTCTGATGATCTACAGTATATCTGCAAATGCAAATGAAAGCGAATTCTTCAAGCAATTAAAAGATAATTATTCACAGATCGAAATTGATCTGCTAAAAAGTTATGGAAGAGTTGCTCAAGTTAAAAATTTCGTTTATAAAAAAGATATCGCAACCTTCACTTTTGAAGAAGGTACTATTCATCTTCTGCGTTATATTGAGAACAGGCCGACAACAGCCATTTTTATTGGTAAAGGTACGGCAACGATTGTTATTCCATCTGAAATGGAAAAACTATCACTATCTTCAATTGCTAATGATTCTATGATCAATGAAAATTTTGAGAACTGTTTTATACGCATGGCTGATGATTTTGACAAGCTGCTTGAAGAAAATTTTCAATTTGAAGATGAAGAGCTCGGATGGCGTACCTATAACGTCGCTAAGGAATCACAAGGGGAATATTTTTTCCGCCCAAGTATCAAGCATAAGTATGATAATAATTTCCAACTGCTGAAATCTGTCTACGAACGAAACAACGATGGATATTTTTGGATTGATTTTAATCGTTTTAATTTTAGTTTCGATCCGGATCGTGCTGAAGAAGTAAGACTTGCCTATGAAATAGAAGGTGGCGATGTTGTTGCAACTGACGGAGTAGTACTCCAAAAAAAAGAATCTGCAATTTATGATAACTCCGATCTGTCAAACATTTCCTACAATATTGAACCAATTGATATCAATGCGACTTTAGAAATGACCGGACTTGATGGCATGGCAATAGATCCGGGAGAATGCACGGTCAGACTCGCTATAAATGACGACAGTCTTCGTTTTATAACTATGTTTTTACATTTTAACATTAAAACTGATTCTGTGTTTTACAAGGGTATTCCGGTCGATTATCATCACAGAAGGGATTTTGGATGTATTAATATAATTCTTCCCGAATACAAATTTAAGGGTGATACCATCGCCTTAACATTATGGTATAAAGGTAAAACTTTTGACTGTGCCCTGCCGGCTTTTGAAAATCCAAAACCATTTATGAATACAATTACTTTGAATGTCCCAAAAGATTATAACTATATCGGACCGGATATGGTTGAAGGAACACAGCTTGACAAGGGAAGAAAACAGATTACAATCAAAACCCAAAGACCATACAGAAAGTACATTTTCCAGGGTTATGCCTCGGGTTACGATACCTTGAGCCAAACCTCTGATATGGGTTTGACCCTTAATTTTCTAAAATCAAAACACCTTCATAAACGGATGGATTGTTATATCCCCGACGATAAATTTGAAGGAACAATTTTGAGAGCTTTTAATTTTTATGCCGGGAGATTCGGCGCCCCATTCGGTACCTTTGTTGAATACATTTACCCCGAGGGATATTTACTCAGCATGCCGGGTTTAATTAAAGCTCCTCAAATTGCCTGTATAACCGACGGTTCTCTGGAAGATGTCGGTGGCTTTCATATTCTTGCCGGAAATACGGTTGCCAGACAATGGTATGGTTCGCTGGCACAACACGCATCCAACCGTGAAGCCTGGCTCTACGAGGCTGTTCCGGAATATCTTTCATTGCTTTTTATGCAGGCTGACTTAGATGGCAGTCAGTTCTATTCCAATTTAGTAAATAAACGTGACTCGGTTTATCGGATCGTTGATCGTAACTGGGACGTGCCCCTTGCAACCGGTTTCAGGGCTTCCGAAACTGTCCCATTTGCAACTATTCGTCAGAATAAAGGTGCCTGGCTGATTCACATGCTGCGGTTTTTAATGTTTGATACCGAAACCCAGTCAGATCGAATCTTTATTAAATTTCTACATGAGTTGATCGTTCGTTCCAATAGTAAAACTTTTAGTAACGCCGATGTTGTCCAAATAGCCGAAAAAAGGTATGGCGACAAGCTTGATTGGTTCTTTAGTCAATGGCTTTATGGCACCAATTACCCTGAATATGATATTGAATATTCGATGATTCAAAAAGATGGCAAATATTTCGTTGAAGTTCAATGTAATACTCAAAAAGTACCTGATGAATTTAAGATGCCGGTTATTATTCGAGTCGAAGAAGAAAATAATAGTAGTTTTATAAAGCAAATGATTCCAGCAGGGAAATCAACCTTTGAACTCGGACCATTTGAAACAAACCCGAAGAAATTTCATTTTAATGAATTCTTTTCAGTTCTTTCAAAAGATAATGTGAAGAAAAAATAACCATAGAATTCAGGCATAAATAGAGGCGGAATTCAATTCCGCCTTTTTTTATTAATTTCCTGACATAAAAAGTATTTTCTATAATTCTGCGCTTTATTTTTCTCTATATAATGACAAAAATGAACAATTAACCATTGTTGAAAATAATAATTCTCATCATAGTCATGGACACAGTAAAGGGAAATGTCATTAGTAAATAATTATATTTAATTAAAAAAGATTTATTTCGGTTAACCAACCGAGTTCAATGATATATTTCAAATGGAATTGTAGGCGTTACAGTGTCAATAATTTTCAATATCTTTTTCAGTAACGCCTAATAATTTATTTAGCACAAGATAGCATAACTAAAGGTATAGCAACCGTACAATTCCTCAACGGTAAATTTATAGCTTAGATTTCTTTAGTTCCCATATTTTCACCACGAACACCAACGGTTGTTACTTTGAGAGGAAAGGTTGCGCCGGCTTGTTCTTTAGCAGCTCTGGCAGCTTCAGCTAATCCGCCACAGCAAGGAACTTCCATTAAAAGCACTTCACATGATTTCAAATCATTAGCCTTGAAAATTTCAGTCAATTTACCAACATAGAATTGTAAATCATCCAATTTCGGACAGGCTATTACAATCGGTTTATCTTTTAAAAAGTCCTGATGAAAATTACCATAAGCAAACGGCACACAATCGGCAGTTATTACTAATTCTGAATTTTTGAAGTATGGAGCTGTAGGTGGTACCAACATTAACTGTACCGGCCATTGACGTAATTCAGACGGAATTGAAACTGATTCTCCTTGAGCTTCAGTTGATTCCTGATCGTCAAATTGCTGCATTGCCGATCCGGGGCAACCACATTCGGTGGGTTGTTGTTCTTTTTTAAAAAATCCCATAATTTTTCTCCTTTTAATTCTTATTATTTATGATAATAATCGGAGAAAACAGGATATAAATATATGACTTAAGTCAACCGGCTGTTTCAAGGATAAATTCTATTTTCCTAATAATCTTAAAACTACGCTGGTTAACCTTGATTGGATATTTCTATAAGTCTTTCATAGTCAAGTATTTGGATATTAGATCGGTTGACTTCAATAACTTTCTCTTTTGTAAGTTTATAAAACGATCTCGAAAGAGTTTCGGGAATTGTACCTAATAGGGAAGCCAGAATTGATTTTTTTTCAGTGAGAGTTAAAGTCATTTTTTCATTTTCAGACTCTTCAATTTTTTCCACTAAATAATGCGCTAACCGAGTGGTAACATCGGTCAAAGCTAATCCTTCAACAAGTTTGGTTAGTTTACGAAGCAATTCTGATAATCGGGCAATCATGGCAAATGCGAGGTTTGGATTACGTCCTAAAACTCCAATAAATTTGTCTCCATGAAACATGATAACTTCGCTGTCCTCTATACACTCTGCTGATGCTGGATATATTTTTTCTCCAAAGAGTGCCGCCTCGGCAAAACTATCACCGGGGGATGCGATCATCAGAATTTGTTCTTTGCCTTCACTGGACAATTTATAAACTTTAACTTTCCCTGATCCAACAATGAAAAATGCAATCGCCGGATCACCATCATAAAATATTATTTCACCTTTGGAAATTTTCTTAAGAGACGCAGCCATGCTTATTTCCGTTAAGGATTGTTCATCCAATTCAGAAAACAACTGAGATAATTTTAAATAATCTTTTAACATAGTATAATAAACAGTAAAGAATATACGATTGTAAACAAGAAAACGAAAGAATCAGATTTTGAAATTATAAGAGAGAATTAAGAAGTTTTTCTATATCAGACATCATGAATGGTTTAGCAAGAAAACCATCAGGTTTATTAGCAGCCTTGTTATCTTCAAAATCTCCTATTGAATAGCCGGAAATTAATACTACCGGCATTTTAGGAAATTTTTCTTTTACTTTTTCAAGTAGTTCCAAGCCTGTCATATTAGGCATTCTCATATCTGTGATTACCAAAGAGAAATTTTTATCCTCAAGTTTGTCTAGTGCTTCTCTACCGTCTCGTGCTAATACCGATTCAAAATCGAAAATATCAAGCATTTCCGACAGTAAAGCCGACATATTTGGGTTGTCATCTACAATTAGAATAGTCTTTGCCATATTATTTCCTCTAATTCTTATATCGACAAAATTAGATTATATTTAATACTATTTTCTAATATGTTGAGCCATGAAGTTATTTGAACGTAAAATAATTTCAGCTTGAAGAGCTGAAATTCCTTTTCCGGTATGAGCAGAAATATAGAAGTTATTTTCATCAGAAATACTCAAGGGATCCTCAATTAAATCAATTTTATTATTAATGAGTAATGAAGGCACTTTATGAGCATCAATTTCTTTAAGTACTGACATAGTCTGACTGATCTGTTCATCTTTTTTAAGACTGGAGTAATCAACCACATGTAATAACAGATCGGCAAGTTTGACTTCTTCAAGGGTTGACTTAAACGATTCTACTAATTGATGAGGAAGTTTTTGAATAAAACCAACCGTATCAGAAAAAACAATCTGACAAGGATAGCCGGATGACATAACTCTGGTTGTTGAATCAAGAGTAGTAAATAAACGATTCGCAGTTGTAACTTCTGACTTGGTAAGTCTATTAAAGAGAGTAGACTTACCGGCATTGGTATAGCCTACCATTGCAATTTTAAATAAAGACTGCCTTCGTTTACGCTGGGTTTGTCGTTGAATATCTAATTTTTTAAGTCTTTTTTTAAGTTGAGATATTTTTGTCCGTACCTGACGACGATCAATCTCCAACTGGGTTTCCCCCGGACCTTTAGCGCCAATACCACCATACTGCCTTGAAAAATGCACCCAGGCTCCGGTTAAACGGGGTAAAGTATATTCAAGCTGGGCAAGTTCGACTTGTAATCGAGAAGCAGATGTACGGGCTCGTATTGCAAAAATATCCAGAATAAGAATTGCCCGGTCAATAACTTTAACTTCAAAAGCTTTTTCAAGGTTTCTTTGCTGTGCCGGTGAAAGTATATCATCAAAAATGATACAATTCCCGCCTTTGTCTTTTAGTTCTTCTTTGAGTTCTTCAACTAAGCCTTTTCCAATATAAAATGCCGGATTCGGCTTCGGTTTATTCTGTATCCTGTTGCCAAGTACCTTGGCTCCGGCTGATGAAGCCAACAAAGAGAGTTCCTTTAATGAAAGTTCAGTATCAGCTCGAAGCTTTGAATTCTTACAAAGAGCAACTAATAAAGCTTTTTCACGTTCTTTCTTATCAAATTCAATTACCATTTTTGGAATATACAATAGTTTTTGTAAAAGCAAAACCAGCGATTAACTTTAATAAAAGAAAAACCGATAAAAGATTTATGGCTGAAATTACAAAAATAGTACTTGCTGAAGGTCACTTAATTGACTCCGGCCAGATGAAACAGATTTTTGATACCATTATTAGTGACGGCGGTGAGTTTGAAATTCTTGATTTTTTCATTGGACGAAATAATGATGAGTTTTCAAAAGCTCGTTTAAAACTAATTTCAAACGATGCTACAAAAATAAATACTATCTTGTTGAAGCTGTCCAGCCTCGGTTGTTTTATTGATCGGGAGGAAGAAATTGTTTTAGGCAACGCACCGGCTGACGGGGTGGTCCCTCCTGATTTTTACAGCACTACCAACCATGCAACCCAAGTGAGATACAACAATAAATGGTTAGACGTCAATAATCTCCGGATGGATGGTGTAATTGTCGTTAATAAAAATTCCGCCCAAGTAAAAAAATTCCGCGATATCAAAAAAGGCGAGCAGATTGTACTCGGACTTTCAGGAATAAAAGTACAACCGGAATTTATTGATCGTGACAGAGGAGATTTTGGATTTATGGCGGGCGATGTCTCATCTGAAAGAAAAGTCCAGTTGGCAGTTGATACTACAGCAGAGCTTATCAGAAACAAAAAGAAAAAAGTTATTGCGGTAGCTGGACCGGTTGTCGTTCATACCGGCGGTTCAGCAGACCTTGCCCGTCTGATCTCACAAGGCTATATCCATGGACTTCTTTCAGGCAACGCCCTTGCGGTTCACGATATTGAGTCATGCTATTATAATACTTCTCTTGGCATTGATGGTTCTTCGGGAAAACCGGTTGAAATGGGTCATCGTAATCACCTGCGGGCTATCAATGAAGTTCGTCGTGCCGGATCTATTGCCAATCTGGTAAAAGAGGGTTCCTTAACCAATGGTGTTATGCATGCCGTTTTAACAAAAGATATTCCTTATTCACTGGCTGGCTCGCTTAGGGATGATGGTCCGCTGCCTGAAACAATAACAGATATGAACGAAGCTCAAAATCATCATTCCATAATTTTAAAAGATGCTGATATTGTTTTAATGTTATCTTCCATGCTTCATTCGATAGCTGTTGGAAATATGATTCCCGCCCGGGTATTAACCATTTGCGTAGACATTAATCCGGCAGTTGTCACTAAGTTAAAAGACCGTGGATCAATGCAAACTATCGGTTTGGTTACCGATGTTGGCTTATTCTTAAGGCTTTTAGCCCAAAAATTAATCGATTAATCGTTTCTTTCTATTGAATTAATTCAAAAATTACGTACCTTATTTGCCATGTATAATGAAACCGTCATGGAACATTTTCAAAACCCACGAAATACAGGGGAAATTTCTGACCCTGATGGGGTCGGAAAAGTCGGCAATCCTCATTGCGGCGATGTTATGAAGATTTTTTTGAAAGTCGAAAACAATAAACTCGTCGATGTAAAATATAAAACTTTTGGCTGTGCCGCTGCCATTGCTACTTCATCAATGGCGTCAGTGTTAGTTATTGGTAAGACGATTGAGGAAGCTGAAAAATTGAGTCGTGAAGATGTTGCCGAGGCGCTCAATGGTTTACCCGAAGAAAAAATGGCTTGCTCAAATATTGCTCCTGATGCTATTCGGGCGGCAATCGAAAATTATCGCTCCAAAAAATAGATAATTATTTTTTCTTTTTTCATAAAAAATTGAATATTAAATTGGTTTATAAGTAATATTAAATAAACAGAGGAGAATTATATGCCGCCATTAAATTATAGATGTTCAAAATGCGGAAACACAAACTGTGAAATTGGCGAGTTTCGCGCCGCTGGTGGGTTCTGGACTAAAATTTTTGATGTTCAAAGTGCCCGATTTTCAACTGTGACCTGCGTAAACTGTCGATTTACAGAAATTTTCAAAGCGGACAGCAGCCAGCTTGGAAACATTTTTGATTTCTTTACTAATTAAGAGATCTTTAATTTGTCACTTTAATACAAATATCGATTCTTCATATTCATGGATTATTTCAAAGCCAAGTTTTTTATAACTTGAAATTGCAGCTTCATTATCTGCTTTTACATTTAGACAAATTAATCTTTCGCTTAAATCCAATTGCTTTAACAAAAATGCTGTAGATGCGGTCGCGTATCCTTTTCCTCGATATTCAGGCAAGGTTGCAATATTACCAAGTACCGTAATTTTATACTCATCCGAATCAACATGAACCCCGGTTACAGAAACAATCTTTTCATTTTCAGTAACTGCATAATATTTTCCGGTCTCAAGCATTCGTTCGGTAAAATAGTTTTCAGGATAAGCCTGCGAATAAAACTTTTTTAATTCGTTAAGATTCTTATTCTCAAGATTTACAATATTAAGAATATTTATATCTATTGCCTGAATCGAATCATTGTCAGTCAGTTTCATTTTAAAATGCTTGCCCAAATATGTCTCTTTGTAATTTTTTAAGAAAACCGATCTATCACGCTCAAAGAAATGGCAATAAAATTTAGGGGGGAGCAAATCTACAATATCATTTAAAAGTTCCTGAAATCTATCATCTACTCCAAAAGCAAGTACGGTTGGAGTATCACATCCGGTATAAGTTAAAACTACTTCTTCAATTTTGGCACGGGTTAGATGATATAATGCACCCCATTGGCAATATGAAAAATAGAAATCATCAAGGTCACCAATGTGATAAGAAAATAGGACCGGATCCTTTTGAAAATGTCTAAGAAGTCGTGGTTTATCAGTTGTAAAAATTAACATGGCTAAAAAAAAGTAATTTTATTTATTACTCGCCGGTTTTGATACTATTAAGAGCATTAATAACTTCATCAAGTTGCTCTCTTTTAAATGTGACGCCTTTTTTAGTGGGCAGCCACTCTTCGTCAGTCGAAAGAAAATAAATCCTTAGAGTAACTAACTGATGTCCTTTGTATTCCGAATTTTCAATAATAATTTTTTCGGTTGGTGATCGTTCAATTTCAAAACGCATTACTTATACTCCAATGTTAATTATCGCTTATAACCTATCGTTCTCAAAAACTGTCGACGTTTCTCTTTGTCATCTTCATTTTCAACACCCAAAGGCATTTCACCGTCAACAACTCCCAGCACTCCGCGACCCTGATTTGTTTCAGCAATTATCACTTCAAGGGCGTTTGCCGTTGCACAGAATATCCGGCAAACTTCTTCAACCTCTTTTACCCGTCTCATTACATTGATCGGATAACCGTTTTTCATATAAATAAAGAAAGTATGGCCGCACCCGACATGAAAAGCGGCATCAATTGCTTTTTGTATCATTTCATTATCGTTTCCATCTGACCTGACCAATCTTTGCTGGGATGCTTCACAAAATGCAATTCCAAATTTTATTTCGGTCGAAGCTGTAATCAGGGTTTCATAAATATCTTCAACAGTTTTAATAAAATGCGATTGTCCAAAAATAATATTACAATCCGGTGGAATTTCTACTTTTATAACTTTGGTTCTAAATTTATTTTCCATCGTTAACCTCAAATATTTTATCATCCAAACCGCTATTAAAAATCGGATTTGAGTAAGTTTCTTCAACTGCAAACTTAACCCCTATAAATATCGCCGCTTTACCTTGTCCGTCAATTTCAAATTTTTCTGCAATCCAAAAACCGGCATCTGTTTCTTGAAAATTTAAAACCATGTCCAATTTTTTCAGTTTGAACATCAGCTTCTTTACTAATTTAGCCGGGACAAATTCAACTCGCACCAGATTATATGATTTACTGTCAAAGAAGAAACTGCCATTGATATGTTCAGAATCTTTAATTTTTGATTTCACCTTAAACTCAAAACAGCTATAACCGTTGACTTTTTCTTTTTTCAATCCCTTGAATTCTATTTCATAGATATCTTTCATCTCTTCATAGAAAGGTTTATACATTGAATTGGAAATATCTTTTGCTTTTCGTTTCTTTTTCTTTTCTAACTTCTTTTTGACTTCGTCATTCATTTTCTTTTCGGACTGTTTTTCACCTTCTTTGTAATACTCAAGATATTTTTCGACCATCAAAGTTGTGTCGGGAAGAAATTTAATGTAAACTTTTTTTAGAAATTTAGATTTTTCAACAAATTTACCATCCTTTATTTCACCTTCAAGCATTTCTGCATCTATCACAATATCTTTTAGCTTCTCTTTCTGTACAGCCTCAACAGCTAATATCTTTTCAATTATATCTTGTGCGTTGTATTCTTCACAACTCAAATTTGAGTTTATCAGTAATCCGGAAAGTACAAAGAAAAGCACAAATGCAAAGTAGCGGAATTTTATCATAATGTTTGATCCTTAATTTCAATTTCCTCTATATAGTCGCCTTTATTAATATTCAACAAAACATCCATCCCCGAAATAACCTGCCCAAATATCGTATATCGTGCTTCAAGATGCGGTTGTGGGGACAGAGTAAAAAAGAACTGTGATCCGCCGGTGTCTTTCCCGGAGGTAGCAATACCAACCGTTCCTGTTTTATAAGGCAGATTAGAATATTCACAGCGAATGAAATAATCAGGTCCGCCCCAGCCGGTTCCATAAGGATCACCGCCTTGAACAACAAAATTTGGAACAATGCGATGGAAGGTCAATCCCTCATAAAAATGTGTCTCTGCAAATTCAATAAAATTTAGAACCGTTAAAGGCGCAGTATCAAAAAGTAATTCAAATTCAACAATACCTTTATTGGTTGTAAGTATCGCCAGCGGATTGGTTTGATATTCTTCGACTGCCGATGAAAGTTTCCACTCTGAAAGCCTGGTATCAACCGACCGAAGCATCCCATAGCGATCTTCATCATAAATTTCTTTATAAACATCAATAGCATCTTTACGAATAATAAAATTCTTATCAAGCGCACCCATAATTAATAATTCCAACGCCAGAGTGTCGGTTTTATTTTCATTTAGAAAACCTGAGGCAACATCCACTATTGATCTTCGGATATCAAAGTCAATCTCTTCACCTCGTGACATCATGGTATTCAATACCGGCAGATAGGAAGCCAACTTTTTAGTTTTAATATGATCAAGCGCATAAACGATCATCACAAAATCTTTATTGTTCAACGCCTGATTAATATAAAAATCCACATTTCCACTATCAATTCTTACCAGTTCAGTAAAGGCCGCCGCCTGCACCATCGGATCTTCATCCTTGAACAAAGTCGCCAGACGGGGTATTACATTTGTAGTATTAATAATACCATAAGCTTCAGCACATGCTTCCTTAATATATGGATCGTCAAGTGTGATTAGTGAATCCAATAATTTTACTGTCCGGTCGCTTCTAATCGTAGCAACATATTTAACAGCCGCACCGATAACAGTTGAAGAGCTTAATGAATCTATCCATTGATGGGCAGCTTTTACTCCGAGGCGATACTCAAGAGTTCGCAAACCGTTTAAAAGTAAAAGAACTAAATTTTCATCCGTCTCTTTTTCAAGTTTTTTTACTAACAGTGCCCCGCTGTTTTTTGATTCTGATCGGCTTAGTTCAATTATTGCCTGAGCAACAACCCGAACATCAGAATCATTCAACGCTATTGTTAAATAATGTTCCGTCTCTTTATTTTTGACAGCACCCAATCCTCGTATTGCCGAGGCACGCACATACGGTTCGGGATCAGCAAGATTATCAATATAAATTTGAGAAGCTTCACTAATTTTAAAGCGAGCCAAAGTAAACAGGCCTGCCTGTCGAACAACTTCATCCTTTTCATTTTGCATCAAATTAATAATATCAGCCGCTTTGGATTTAGCGTTACTATAAAATAAAGCTTTAATCGCCGCTTCACGCACATCAGGTGAGGGATGAGTCATGTACTGTATTATCTCATCAATCACATCAGTCATGCTGCTGTCAGCTAACCGGCCGGCAGAAACTACCGCTTCGGTTCCAACGGTAGCCGGCAAATCAAAAGCAATGCCGATCAGCTTTGAGGCATATTTTTTTGAGTTGGTTAGTCCGATTGCAAATGCGGCTGTCGAGGCAACATCTATCGAACTATCACCCACCATCTTATATAGAAGTTGACCACTCTCAGGCGAACCAATACGGCCCACAGCCAGTGCTGCTCGTGAACGAACCTCGCTTTGCGGATCTTCAAGATAATCTTTGAGTTTGCTTGTTATTTGACGGCTATCTTCGATATGAATAATCCGGGCAATTTTTTCAGGAACTGATCGTTCCCGATAATTATCATAAAAAAAATATCCGATCATGACCGTCAATATAATGACCGTCATTATTGCTGATGTTTTTAAAAATTTACTCATACGAAAAGCTAATGCCAGCTTATATTAGCGTCAACCATTAAAATTGCTATGCTTTAGTACTTGATATAAAAAAACCCCGGCATAACCGGAGTTTTTAAAAATTAAGTATTACTTTACTTAATATCTAAGTAACTTTGTTACTTTAGAGAGCTTTCCACATGAAAGTATAATGAGCACTTGCCGGAGCACCGTCAACTTCACCATAATAACTTTCAATCTGAACAACATAAATATGTCCGCCTGATTTAACCAGATATACATTGCCATCTGATGAAAGCTGATGAGTTTCGCCATTATATGTATACCATTCAGTCATAGCTGAACCGGGAATATCAGAAAATAGCGGAGCGCCAGTTGGTTGGGCTGTAAAAGCATCAATATCTGATGGATCAGTTATTTCACCCCAGGCCTGAAAGGCGGCACAGTCACCGATTCCGTTTGGACCGCTATTTTGAGAAATTTCAAAATTAGCAAATTTTAAATCCCATGTCAGATCATTTTCAGGATCATTAGGAGTTACAACAGAACCACTTGAAAAATCAAAATAAACCGCACCATGTCCTACTTCAAAAAATGTCTCGACAACTGTTCCTGACAAGTCCGAAGAGTTTGGAGTTGCCTGATAGAAATAAGAGATATGAACTATTCCCATACTTCCCTGAGCTGCATTATGGGTTGAGTCAAAACGGAATTTGATATAGTTATCACCCTCGGCATCAAGCATCGAGAATACATAACCATTATAAGTTATTTCATGGGATTGAGGATTATATACATACCAATCATCAATCGCATGGTCAACTTCATCAGACATCCATGTAAGTCCGGTAGTATCACCAAGAGCTACAGCTGCAAAATCAACGGCTCCAAGGTCATGAGCTACGGCACTACCATTGCCCATCATTGAAGAACCGCCATTGGTTTTAATTGCTTCACGTTTAAAAGCAATATCCCAGGCTCCTGTCGAGACAACATTGTCTTGAGCATCAAAAGAATAAAATGCAAAGACATCAGTATCAGACGCATCGACTGTCGTTGTAAAAGATCCATCTATATTCTGAACGGTTTCTTCAACAAATCCTGTAGAGTCGCTACCTACTACCGGGTCATCGTCACTGCAACCGATAACCAGAAGCAATAACATGGCTGTCAAACTAACTAATACACGTTTCATCAAAAAACTCCTTTTAAAAAAAACTACTTATTAAGTGACATATCATATTTTAACCCGATAGAAAAAGTAATCCCGGGCCAATATCCGTAATTAACATTTACTTCATCAAGAATATTTTCTATTCGCAAATACGTTTCCATACCATTATTAAATCTTTTGAAGAGATTCATATTAAGAGTTGTACGATGCGGCGCAAATACCGGATCCCCTTCATTGCCGCCGGTGTTCGTACGTGGAACCCATAATTTACGGGAACGATAATTTCCCCAGAAACTTGCCCCAAATCTATATTTTTCAAAATAACTGGTGACAAAGAATTTAAACGAATGATCAGGACGGTTAATAAGTCTATCACCGGTACCAAGATTACGAGTGCTCAAATAATTATATGAAAATGACATATCAAGCGTGCTCGAAAGACGAATTCGCGATTCCCATTCTATCCCCTGGGTAAACGCTGTTTCAATATTCTGATATATATAAACTCCACGCCAATACGGTTCAGGAAAACCAATCAGAGTAAAATCAATTAAATTATCGAGGTGATTATAAAAATATGTAAAACGATGAAGCCCCATAGTTCCGTATGACATCTCTACTGAAATCGAAGAATTAAGGGATGTTTCCTGAATCAATGGATTCATATCCTCACCAACCTGCTGCAGAAGATTATCAGGAAGATCAACCATCCCGCCATAAACAATATAACCGGCAGACAAATGATCAAAAATAAAGTACTGCTGCTTAATTGATGGTGCGCGGAATCCTCGCCCGACAGATCCGCGAACTTTGACTCCTTCGCTGGCACTGTACATAACATTTAACGAAGGATTAACATGACCGCCAAAAGAACTATGGTTTTCATATCGAACACCGGAAAGAATATTCCATTTCTTGTGAGGGCTGTATTCATACTGAAAATAAACATCACCGGCTTCATCAGCTTTTGATTCTGCAATCAGTTCGGTCGACTTTAAATCCTGTTTGTTATAATCAAAACCATAGGTCGCTATATGTTTGTCACCGATAACATAATTTGAGCTGTATGATACTTCGTAAAAAATATCTTCCGTTGCTGAAGTGTCTAACCAGTCACCGCTGGAAGAACTTATTTTGCTCCAGTCATGATCATAGTAAGTGCCAAAAAGGCGGAATTTCATCGAATAACGGTCGCCGGATAAATAATCAAAAGTAACCGAACCATCATATCGTTTGTTAGTCTCAACATCATCGTATGAAAATACTAAATTAGGAGGAAAAACCTCTGATTCTATCCAATCCTTTTGTTCAAACATATATCTTGTTGAACCGGTTACAGACCACTTGTTAGAAAGTTTCTGACGAAGTTTCGCATTCAAATTATATCTGCTGATCTTTTCAACCCCATTAGTATGGGGCGTTTCTTTTTTTAAATCGAAGCCGTCTGTCTTATAGAAACGACCGCCAAAAGAGACTCCGGTAATATCATTTCCATAATCACCACCCAGCGTAAAGTTTGCCGTATTTAACTCTGCTTTGGCAGGATCGTAAGCCGGAGGTGCGCTTGAGAAGGGATGATATTTATCACCAAAAGAAGGAGCCGGACCACCCGCTTCAAAATTCAAATTCAGATTACCTTCACTGCGTTTCGGTTTTTTGGTAATGATATTTATAACGCCGCCCATAGCATCACTACCATATAAAGTAGAGCCGGCACCTTTGACCGTTTCAATTTTTTCCACATTGGAAAGATCAAACTGCCCAAGATCAATCGAACCTCGCACCCGGCCAACAGCTCTTTCACCGTCAATCAGAATCAAAACCCGATCGCCTTCAATACCGCGAATCTGCGCACCCATACCTGATAAATCTTCTGATATATTAATCCCGATTGATGATTCAAGCGCCTGGCCGACTGTTGTCGCTCCGGTGCGCTGGAAATCCCGCTGAGTAATTACTTCGGTTTGAACCGGAACATCTTTTAAAAGATGCGGAGAACGGGTACCGGTAACAACTACATCATTAAGCACCCAGGGAGTAGGATTAAGTTCAATTTTGATCTTTTCGCTGCCGTTTACTTCGATGTAAATTGTATCGCTTGGATCATAAGCTATATGGCTGGCAACTAATCGATATTTTCCATCTAAAAGTTTATTAAAGCTAAATTCACCGTGTCGGTCTGACGATACAACATCTCCAGTTTCAATAATGATAATGTTGACATCTCTAATTACAATTTTAGTTTCCGAGTTTATAGCTTTTCCGGTAATCACGCCAGCATGAATTGCAGCTGAAAAGAGGATAATAAATATATAAACGATGCATAATAATTTAGACAATTTCATTCATTTTCCCTTATCTATTATTGTTTGTCTAAGTTAGAGTCCATTATTCAAAAGATGTCATAAAATTGTCATAATTTGTTAATATTTTCACAATGATTAGTGTATGAAATTTATTAAATAAGTCAAATTAGAAAATGCCATAAATCAAAAATAACTATCAATCAGGATCTCTTATTGCAATCATATCTATCTTGATTGATAAACTATTGTTATACAACAACTAATAGCTATTTGGGGGAGTATTTACGTGCCGCTTTTTCAAATTCCGGGCTTGAGAGCTTTTTTAAATTCTTTTTCATTTTTGTTATCTCTTTGTCTTTCAAAGAGTTTAGCCTTGTTGGGAACTCGCCGGAACTGATATGTTCAAAAATATTTTTCATTCGCTGTTTTGTTTCTTTATCTATTATTTTTGGACCCGTTTCAGCTGAACCGTATTGAGCCGCGATTGAAATCCGCTCAAACATGCCATTGATTCCATGTTCTTTGATTAGTTTAATAATCAAATCTAATTGATAAGCTACCTCAAGATACGCATTTTCTGAGGGAAACCCATTTTCTACAAGGGTATCAAAACCGTTTTTTATCAGCGATGCCAATCCTCCGCAAAGAACAGCCTGTTCTCCAAAAAGGTCTCCGATTGCTTCATGTTCAAAACTGGTTGAAACCAGGCGTTTTTTTTGAAATCCGCAACCTGAAGCTATTGCAAGGGTGGTTTGTTTGGCGTTTCCGCTGAAATCCTGATTTACGGAGTAGAACGCCGATAAGCTTCTATCAATTAAATATTTTTCTCGAACAGTTATACCCGGAGCGTGGGGAGCAACAAGGAATACATCACATTCCTCAGGAGGATTTACAAAACCAAAATGAACCGACATTCCATGTAAAAACCATAAAGACTTACCTGAAAGCAAATACGGTTTGATCTCTTTATCATAAACTCGGCCATGAAGATGATCGGGGAAAGCAAAACAGATAACATCAGCTCTCTTTACGGCATTACTGATAGTCATAACCGGTTTGAAACCATCCTTGTTAGCTTTTCGCCGGGATTTTGATTTGGGTGGTAATCCTATTATCAGATTATATCCACTGTCTCGCAAATTTTGAGCAATTGCACTGCCCTGCGAACCGTATCCAAGTATAGCAATAGTCTTTTTCATAATAACTCCAATTTATAGCTTATTTATACGCAATGCAACTCAAAGCATAGGGTAATTAATTTGATCAATTGTAAATTATTTTTTAAAAAGTTATCAGGCATGATCAATTTCCTAATTGACTTTTACCGGGTTGTATATTCTCTTAAGGTATGAGTTCACTTCACGAAGCAACAATTCGTCTGGTAAAAGAGGCTCTGAAAGAGGATATTGGTTTTGGTGATTTAACCTCGCTTGCCTGTTTAGAGCCCAACCCATTTAAAGGTAAAATTGTCGCAAAATCTGACGGCATTTTATCAGGTAAATTCCCCACACTGGTGGCTTTTGAAATTGTAGATTCTGCAAATATAATTGATTTCAAAATTAATGACGGTGATTCTTTTAAATCAGGCGATCTTATTGTAGAAATTGACGGGTTTAACCAAACCGTACTAACTTCTGAACGAACCGCTTTAAATTTCCTCGGTCACCTTAGCGGAGTTGCGACCCTTACAAATAAATTTGTAAAATTGATCGGTGATAATCAATGTCGTATTGTTGATACTCGTAAAACAACACCGGGTTGGAGACTAATAGAAAAACAAGCCGTCGTTCATGGCAAAGGCGAAAATCACAGACTCGGCTTATTTGATATGATTTTGATTAAAGATAACCATATCGCTTCGTCAGGAAATATCACTAGTGCCGTCAATCTGGCAAAAGAATATATTCAAACTTCCGATTTCAGACTGCAATTCAATCTGGATGCCAATGAAATTGTAATAGAAGTTGAAGTTACAAACGAAAATCAATTAACCGAAGCAATCAACGCCGGAGCCCACCGATTACTTTTGGACAATCAAACGATTGATCAATTATTAAATCTTGTCTCCATTGCAAGGAAAATTAATCCCCTTGTAAAACTTGAAGCTTCGGGAAATGTTTCTCTTGAAACCGTTGCCAAGATCGCATCCACCGGGGTTGATTATATTTCTGTTGGCGCTCTAACGCATTCGGCACCAAATTCAGATTTTAGTTTACAGGCTGTTGAGTAAATGTCTGATTTGATAGCCAACGAAAAACTTGCCGATAATGTTCTTCTTTATATTCGAAAAAAGGAAGGACATTTTTATTCAGTCTCATCTTTGGCAAAAAGATTTGATACCGATATCTCTGCAATTATTGACGCCTACAATAGATTGAAAGAACTGGGATATCGGATTGATAAAAATAAAAACAGTGAAATCAGTTTTATAGAAGCTGCTGACTCGTTAACCTCTGATGAAATTTTGTATAACCTCAAAACAAAATTCATTGGAAAATATTGCCATTCATTCAATCGAATCAAATCTACAAACGATATTGCCTCCGGGCTTGCTGAAAAAGGTGCCGAAGAAGGTACCATTATAACAGCCGAAGAGCAAACCAAGGGCAGAGGGCGTCTGGGCAGAATATGGCATTCCCCGCCTAAATGTGGAATTTATGTTTCGATTATACTCAGGCCAAAATTTAAACCGGAACACGCTCCGGGAATTTCAATTATGGCCGCGGTGGCGTTGGCGGATGCAATTTCAGAATATCTCCCTGAAAAGGTCAAAATAAAATGGCCCAATGATATAATTTTAGCTTCAAAAAAAACTGCCGGAATTCTTACCGAGCTTTCAGCTGAAAAAAATAAAATCAATTTCCTAATTGTCGGTATAGGCATAAATGTAAATCAAACCACAGGGATGTTTCACGAAGACATTCGCAAGCTGGCCACTTCAATAAGACGAGTCCTGCGTCGAAAACTTAATCGAGTGGAACTGCTCAATAAATTTTTGATTAATTTTGAACGAGAATATATTATTTACAATAAGCAGTATCTCAAAAAATCTCTAAACAAAATTAGGGACTATTCATCACTGCTAAACAATCAAATATCGCTGCGGCTGGGAAACCGCACCATCCATGGAATAGCTCGCGATATTGATCAAACGGGTGCTCTAATCGTTGAAACCTCAGATGGTGAAATCACTGTAACAAGCGGTGAAGTTACAATTTTAAAATAAATTTATTCCTATAACTGGAAACTTTTGGTAAGTCTCTTGGTTTTATATAATTATTAACTATTAAAAATGAGGTGATTATGAATATAGTAAAAATAACAGCTAATAAAAATGCTTCTCTGATAATTGAATGTGATAAAGCAGAAGTAACCTTGCCGGATGGGTCAACAGAAATCAAAGAAGGCAAATTTTTTATCTGCCGCTGCAGCCAAACAAAAAATCAACCATACTGTGATGGCACTCATCGTCAATGTAATTTTGAAGAATAAGATTTATTTCCCGCGTTTGATAGCAGCAACAATCACCGGTACTAAAAACAGCTGAACAACTATTCCAGGAAGACCGGTAACAATCGCACCACTGGCAGCAAAAAATTCAGCCGCTGAATAAGGCAATTCCATAAACCGACCTAACAATAAAAGGCAAAAACCAAAAACCAGCCGGCCTACTACCATGGCAATAATCAACGAAAAGTAAATATTCATTTTCAATCGATAATACATGACTCCGGCAAACATACCATAAATTGATAATTCCATAGTCATCAACGGTACTGCATAGGTTGGAGGCATTCCTGTTAACAGATGGGAAATAATCGGCCCCAGAAGTCCAACGATCAAACCGCTAAACGGGCCGCAAAGAAAACCGGCTAACAAAACAGGGATATGCATCGGTAAAAAGACCCGGCCTCCGATTCCAAAGGCATGAAAGGCAACCGGTAATAATGCAGCTAATGCAAGATATAGCGATGTATGAGAAATAAATCTGGTTTTTGTAATAATGTCTGCCATATAAAAAGCAGTTACTTAGAATTTATACCATAAGCTAAATAAAGTCCGGGATGGTCCTCAACATAGACATCAACAAACTTGCTGGCATCAAACATCTGGCGAAGTTTTTCTTCGGTCGGAAGTTCATCATGTTCAACAGCGCCACCAATCTTTTGATGTTCCTCGGCGATACCTTTGGAAGATTCAAGATGAAAGATATAAAATTTGGCTCCACTTTTTAGAACCCGATGAGTTTCATCAATCGCTCGCTGTTGGTCTGAAAAATGAGGAAACGCAGCAAAGGCAACAGCCATATCAAATGTATTCTCGGCAAAAGGAAGATTTATAGCATCGGCATCAACTACGAATACATTCTCAAAGGGAAAATTACGATGAGCTTTTTCTGCCATCTCAATCGAAAAATCGACACCTGTAATGGATCCGCTTTTAGAAACTTTACGTCTTAGAATATCAAATAGAACTCCGGTTCCACAACCTAAATCCAGGATATCCATTCCCTTTTTAACACCTATCTTATCAATTATGTGTGACAGGCGTTCAAGGTCCTCAGCAGTGAACGTAGTATCCCATTCAGCTGCGAGTTTGTCAAAAAATTCTTGATGTTTATCGTGCATAATTGCCGTAATTTACTCCCCGTTACTTTATTGTCAAGTAAATTGTGATGAAGTAGAATCCACACCAATTTTATCAAAATCTTTATCATAAATGTGATTTAGATATTCAGAATTTCTCTTTAAAATACGTAGAAATTGTTTATATTGCTGTTTGGACTTAAAATGGAGTAAAAATGGCCAAGAATAATTCTCGGAATATTGAAAATCAGAATTTCCTGTTTGTTAAAGGTGCTCGTGAACACAATTTAAAGAATATAGATGTAAAAATTCCCCGTAACAGCTTTACAGTCATAACCGGTCTCTCCGGCTCAGGCAAAAGCTCTCTTGCATTTGACACAATTTATGCCGAAGGTCAGCGCCGTTATGTTGAATCGCTTAGTTCTTATGCCCGGCAGTTTCTGGGATTGATGGAAAAACCGGATATAGATTTTATTGAGGGTCTTTCTCCGGCAATTTCAATTGAACAAAAAGGAGCACCCAAAAACCCCCGCTCAACTGTTGGGACCGTAACCGAAATTTACGATTATTTAAGACTATTATTCGCAAGAATCGGCGTTCCGCATTGCATAAAATGCAACCAACCAATTACCCAACAGACAGTTGAACAGATTGTAGATTCAATCCTGAGTTTTGAAGAGGGTGACCGTTTGATGATTCTGGCTCCGTTAGTCAGGGGTAAAAAAGGTGAACATAAAGATATAATTGATGAAGCTATTCGAGAAGGATTCATCAGGCTCCGAATTGATGGTGAAATATATGATTCTGATTCTGATATCGAGCTGGATAAAAAGAAAAAACACACCATTGAAGCAGTTGTTGATCGACTTGTTGTTAAAGCCAAATCAAAACGCCGACTGGCAGATTCTGTCGAAACTGCCCTAAAAATCGCCAACGGAACTGTGCTGGTAAATATTAAAAAGAAGGATCTTCTTTTTTCAGAACAATTTGCCTGTTTAAATTGCAATATCAGCTATGAAGAACCAAGCCCGCGACTGTTTTCATTTAATTCCCCGTTTGGAGCTTGTAAGGTATGTGATGGTTTGGGGAAAAAGATGGAAATCGACCCGGATCTGGTAATCCCTAATTATGATTTTTCTATTAATGAAGGTGCCATTAAACCCTGGGGTGGAATTGATATGGCAAACTGGTACCGATATATGTTAAAAGGTATCGCCAGTCATTATGATTTTAAGTTTTCAAAACCGTTTAAAAAGTTAAGTAAGCAAGTACAAAATATTATTCTATATGGCTCCAAAGAAGAAGTCACTTTTGAATATGAACATACTTCTGGAAAAGGTAAAGGGTCGGGAAAATATCATGCTAAGTTTGAAGGCGTTATTCCTCATCTTGAACGCAGATACAAACAGACCGAATCTGGAGGTGTCAGAGCCTGGATTGAAAATTATATGTCGATCTCTAAATGCCCCTCATGTGACGGTGCCCGGCTTCGTCCTGAAGCACTGTCAGTAGTCATCGACCGGGAAACAATTGACAGTATTACCGATATGTCAATTAAACAGGCAAATCTATTTTTCCAAAAAATCAACCTAACCAAACGGCAAAAACTGATCGGCAAACAAATTCTAAAAGAGGTCAACGAACGGTTAGGGTTTTTATGCAATGTCGGACTTGACTATTTAACGCTTAGTCGAACCGCTTCCACATTATCAGGAGGTGAAGTCCAGCGGATTCGTCTGGCAACTCAGATAGGATCGCGACTTGTAGGCGTTTTATATATTCTTGATGAACCTTCTATCGGTTTACATCAACGGGACAACCGAAGATTGTTGGACACCCTTCTTGAATTAAGAGATATTGGCAACACCGTGCTGGTGGTCGAACATGATCGGGAAACAATTGAAGCGGCCGATCATGTTATTGATCTTGGACCGGGTGCCGGAATTCATGGCGGTAAAATCGTTGCACAGGGTACCCCCAAACAGATAAAGAAAAACAAACGGTCGATTACCGGACAATACCTGTCAGATAAAAAAGAAATCGCCACACCTAAAGCCCGAAGAGAACACAATGGTAACCTGATCAAATTATACGGTGCCACCGGAAATAATTTGAAATCGGTCGACGTTGAAATCCCACTCGGTAATCTGGTTGTCATAACCGGAGTCTCCGGTTCCGGCAAATCAACTTTAATCAACGAAACTCTCTATCGGATCCTTGCCCGTCATTTTTACAACAGCCGTAAAGTGTCACTGCCACACAAAAAAATAAATGGACTCGAACATATTGATAAAGTGATAGATATCGACCAGTCTCCAATCGGCAGAACGCCTCGTTCCAATCCGGCAACCTATACCGGAGTATTCACCTATGTTCGCGATCTCTTTTCAGGATTACCGGAATCAAAAGCGCGCGGATATATGCCCGGAAGATTTTCCTTTAACGTCAAAGGAGGGAGATGCGAAGCTTGTGAAGGGGATGGAATAATAAAAATTGAGATGCACTTCTTGCCGGATGTGTATGTTCCCTGTGAAATATGCAAAGGTAAAAGGTATAATCGGGAAACCCTCGAAGTTACTTTCAAAGGAAATAATATTGCTGATGTTTTAGATATGACCGTTGAAGAGGCATTATCCTTTTTTGAAAACATTCCCCGCATTAAGAAAAAATTACTGACTCTTTTCAATGTCGGACTGGGATATATTCATCTTGGACAACAGGCAACCACTCTTTCCGGCGGAGAGGCACAACGAGTCAAGCTGGCAACCGAGCTTTCCAAGGTTGCGACCGGGCGGACGATGTATATTCTTGATGAGCCGACAACCGGACTTCACTTTGAAGATATTCGGATGCTTCTTCAAGTCTTAAATGAACTCGTTGACCGCGGAAACACCGTATTGGTGATCGAACATAACCTTGATGTTATCAAAACTGCTGACTGGGTAATCGATATTGGACCCGAGGGCGGAGATGGCGGCGGTGAAATTATTGCTATCGGTTCACCGGAAGATGTTTCCAAAATTAGAAAATCTTACACCGGAAGATATCTAAAAGATATTTTAAATCATAAGAAATAAATATGCCTGAACTTCCCGAAGTCGAAACAGTTGTCCGAGGCTTAAGAAAAACTGTTCAAAACAGCACCATCAAATCTGTTATTCTTAATAACACTCCCGCCTCAACAATTGTGGTTGGCAAATCTTTAGAAAAAAAAGGGTTCGCCAAAGCCTTAAAAGGGAAAAAAATCGAAGCTATTAGTCGGCGGGGTAAAAATATACTAATCTCTTTGTCGGGCAATCTCACCCTATGGGCACATCTAAAAATGACCGGACATTTTTTCTACCTGGATTCATCAGAACCGATTGGCAAACATGATCTGGTAATTTTCAATTTAATAAATTCTGACCATAAAAATAAAGGCACAAAGTGCCTAAGGTTTAATGACTATCGTCGCTTCGGAAGGCTGCGCCTCTTTAACAATGATGAACTATGGGAACAAAAGGGATTAAAAGAACTTGGACCGGAACCATTGGAAATTTCTGAGGATGATTTTATAAAACTGTTCAAGAACCGTTCCAGAATGATAAAATCTGCTTTACTTGACCAGTCTTTTATCGTTGGGATAGGAAATATCTATGCCGATGAAGCTCTGCATCAATGCAAGATACATCCCAAGAAAATAACTTCGTCACTATCAAAAAAGAAGTTAATTGAACTGCACAACTCAATCCAGAAGATGTTGAAATATTCGATCAGCAAAATGGGCACAACGGTTGATAGTTTTTCCGGTATAAACGGCAAGCAGGGAAGTTTTCAAAAATATCTCAAAGCCTATAACAACGAAGGCAATCCGTGTCAGTATTGCGGACAAAAAATTATCCGTGAAAAAATCGGTTCACGCTCTGCCCATTTCTGTCCTCGTTGTCAACGACATTAAATGTCAACGATAATAATTATCAGTAACAAAATATTATTTAATTACAAGGTGCTGGTGCCGGACCCTCTCTAAACATAAAGTCGATTATAAATGTCAAATCTGTTATATCAATTTCACCACTTCCATCAAGATCAGCTTCCTCTAAACAAATTGGTGCCTCACCAGCTCTGAACATATAATCAATAAGGTAAGTAAGGTCCAAAATATCTAACGGTATATCACCGCCAAGATGATTGATGTCACCTCTGAAAATACAACAGCCCCCGGGATCAACTTCGCCTTGCAGAATTTCTTTCAACGAGCTTACTGATGCTAATCGATCAAAACCCTGCCCGATGGCTAACTTAACTAATATAACAGTGCTGTCACCATTGGCAAAATCAAACGGTCCGCTTGTTACCATAAATCTTCTATCAGCAAGGTCAGTATCTACATCACCAACACCCAATACCGGATCACCCGACTTATGAAACTTGTTTGGATTGCCAAGATTGTCAATGTAGGAAGTACCATCAGGATTTAATCCCTGCATATAATTATAAGCCTCAGTTTTATTCTGCGGATCGGTACCGTTAATATATTTTGCAAATGATGTCATACCAAGATTTCTATAACCCGGAAATTTCATTCCCCAAAAGGTTGCCGTATCGGTATCATTACCGGTAAATTCAATCGGACTTTCCAAAACCTTAACTCCGACCGCAGGAGATTTAAAGCCATAGTCAGCATCATTATCATCCCCGTTATAGCTGTAACCGACACCCAAAATTGTATCGCACCCAACCAGATCATCAATGGCATCACCAATATCCGGATCACACCAGAAAGATGCGTAACAGTTGTTCAGGTTTTTCCCGCCTTTGTTAAAAATCTTATGTTCGATATAAATTGATAATCCTTCCGGACCGGTTGACAGCGATTGATAGGAGGGTACGGTAAACACAAATGTATCAGTTGGCAGATTAATCACATGAAGTCCACCAAATATTTTGAATTCATCACCGGTATTAAAAGTCTCATTTCTCCTATTACTCGTGTTCCAGTACATTATAGGCATCGGTTCATCAATAGCATTTATCATATAAGCCGGATTTGGGGTTTCGGAGTAGTCATCAAGATATATCCAAAGCCATTCGCGAGGTCCATCGCTTGTAGTATTGTCATAAAATTCATAATAGCCCGGGAAATACTTGCCATCAACCAAACCACCCACAACATTATTTTCCAAAAAGCCCATTGTTAACCTTTGAGGTGGGTCAACACTAACATTCCAGGCAGATAATGGAATATTTTTTTCGAAAATCTGAAATCCATAGCTTGAGGTATGGTTTATAATATAGGGTGCAAACTCGGGGAGAGCTGGAGAGTTCATAGCATTTCTCAAATATCGGTATCCAAAAGAAACATTCGGATCGTTAGGATCAAAATTACCATTTAAATCAGTTGTTGCAAACTTAAGAAGAACATCACTCAGTGAACTAAGCGGGACCGGGTCATACACACCGAATCCATGAGTATCACCGGGACCGCCCCAGCCTATGGCACCATTAAACCCTTCCCATTCAAAACCATCTGCATTCATTGATGCAAAATTCCTTATTCCACTTGGGACACTCCAGCCGGATACTCCCCAGGGTAAATCTGTGACAATTACTTTTAATCCATCAATAATAGCATAATTCGCATCACCGCTTTGGTTAGTCTGGTTAGGTAGAATTGTAAGTCCAAGGGTAACGTCAATTAAATCCCAGGTTGTTCCGTTGATTACATCACCTTTAAAAACAACCATATAAGTATGCCCTGTCAACGCCGCTGGATTAACAACATTAGCATAAACTTGTCCAAATGTTGATCCTGAAATCAATTGTGCATCATATTTATTATTTAATGGTATCTCAATACTCCCGCTTTGATCAACCGCCCAAATTCTTTGTTGAACTTCTATCCCATTGGGTGCTGTCATTCCTGAATTATTTTGATGAGCAACCGGATCAGCATCGTTAAACACCGTCCAAAGCATTTGATCACCGGTTATTTCAGGACGTCCAAGCTCATCAACTGGTGCACCCTGATCAACAGGCCAGTCAAGATAGTCCTGATTTGGATTGCTCTCCATGCTGTCAGCATAAAGTTTGTAAACTCTGAATGAAGCTTGATCCGGTTGAAAAGTACCTCCCGCCATTGGTCCGGGAACATATTCTTCATTATATTCGGCAATCGTTACCAGCGTATCATTAGTGCTATTGTCGACTCCCCCAAACCATATACCGGCAGCATATACAACCGAGTTATTGTTTAGTCCATAAATGATATCATAAGTGTTTGTATAAGGATAATAAAGCCCATCCGTTTTATAGAAAATACTACTAATATCAGTTGCGAAAACCCCCACATTGGTAGTCATCATCAATAATTTATTGGCATTAATATATGTGTCGGTATCAAGTGCTTTATTTGAGTTGATTATCTTGTCTTGATCGCCTTCGGGTTGTTTTCCCAGAACAGAAAATGCCATGACAAAAACCAAAAACGATATTATCAATAATTGTTTCATCATATTCCCTTTCAAGATTTATTTTTAATAAATCAAAACTAATTACAAGGCGCCGGCGCCGGTCCCTCTCTAAACATAAAATCAATTAAAAATGTTAAATCAGAAATATCGATTTCACCGGAATCATCAAGATCTGCTTCTTCATCACAATAAGGTGCCGCACCCTCTCTGAACATATAGTCAATTAGAAATGTCAGGTCGGTTATGTCAATTGGCAAGTCACCGCCGAGATGATTTAAATCGCCTCTGATAATACAGCAATCATCAGGGTCGTTCATAAATATATCCCGCAAGGCTGTTATTGATGAAAGGTAATCGGTTCCCTGTCCAACGGCAAGTTTGACCGTGAAACAGAGTGAGTCAGTCGTACCCAAATTAAACGGACCGGTAGTTATAAACATCCTTCGATCTGCCTGATCAAAATCAACCGCACCGGTACCGGTTACCGGATCACCGGCAAATTGGAATTTTGTCGTGACACCAAACTCATCCACATAATCAGATCCATCTTGCTTTAATCCCTGCATATAATAGTAGCTCTCAAATTTACTTTGAGGGTCCGTACCATTGATGAATTTTGAAAAAGCCGTCATGCCAATATTTTCATATCTAACTAAGTCAGTTCCCCAGTATTTTGCCGTATCATAAATATTCCCGGTATAAACAACCGGACTTTCAATGACCTGAAACCCGACAGCCGGGACATAAGTGTCATAAATACCATCATAAGGATCGCCATTATAGCAATAGCCAAAATCTAAGACCGTATCACAACCGACCATATCATCACCGGCATCACCAAGATCCGGATCAGCCCAGATAGAGGCGTAACAGTTGATCAGATTTTTCCCGCCTTTATTAAATATCTTATGTTCAATATAAATTGACAGTCCTTCCGGTCCCGAGCTCAAAGGCTCATCATCCGGCACAGTAAAAATAAAAGTATCAGCGGGTGTGTTCAACTCACCGGGACCTGCAATTATCAGGAATTCATCACCGGTGTTAAAGGGAACATCACCCCTTCTGGCGGCTGTACTCCAATACATTATCGGCATTGGATCATCAATAGCGTTTAAGGCATAAGCCGGATTGAGAGTTTCAGAGTAATCATCCAAAAATATCCACAACCATTCACGAGGTCCTAAACTTGAAACATTGTCATAGTCTACATAGCTTCCCGGAAAATACTTACCATCAACCAAACCATTAAAAGTATTATTTTCCAAAAAGCCCATTGTTAATCTTTTTGGTGGATTAACACTCACATTCCAGGCTGACAATGGAATATTCTTTTCGAAAGCCTGAAATCCATAGCTTGAAGGATTTATAATATAAGGTACAAATTCCGGTCGAGCCGGAGGGCCATTTGCACCTCTTAAATAACGATATCCATATGATACATTAGGGTCATTAGGATCGTAATTTCCATATACATCAACCTCGGCAAGTTTCAAAAGAACATTTATCAGGGATTCTTCAGGAACCGGATCGTATCCTCCAAAACCATGAGTATCTCCCGGACCGCCCCATCCGATAGCGCCAAAAAATCCTTCCCATCCAAAACCATCTGCTCCTCCAGCCCAGGTAAATCTTCTGGTGCCGTTGGGAATACTCCAGTCAATAACTCCGGCGGCTCCCCTTACTACATGGACTTTTATTCCTTCGACAGTCGCATAAAGACCGTCCCCTGACTGATTGGTTTGGTTTTCAAGGATTGTGATTCCGGTTGAAACATTAATTAAATCCCACACTAAACCATAGGTGAAATCATCTCGAAAGACAACCATATAGCTGTGACCAATAAGCGGATCCATTTCAACCAATTCCACACCTACAGTCCCGCGAGAACCACCGGTAATGTGAACCGCAGATAAAAATCTATCAAGTTGAGGGATTTCGATTATACCTGGTTCGTCCACAGCCCAAATTCTTTGGTGAACTTCAACCCCAAGTGGTGCCGTTTTACCAGAATTGTTAGTATGTTGGCTTGGATCAGCATCATTAAAAATTGTCCAGAGCGTTTGATCGCCGGTTAGTTCAGGATTGCCATATTCATCAACCGGCGCCCCCTGATCAACCGGCCAGTCAAGATAATCCTGATTGGGGTTGCCAGCCATACTGTCAGCGTAAAGTTTATAGACCCTAAAAGAAGGGTTATCGGGCTGAAAGGTTCCGCCCACCATAGGACCGGGAACATACTCTTGCGAATATCCAGCCAATGCGATCAGCGTGTCACCAATACCATTCTCAACACTGCCCAGCCACAGCCCGGCAGCATAGATAAGAGTTCTGTCGTTAAAACCGAAAGTTATATCAGACAATGATGTAAAGGGATAATAAAGACCATCCGTTTTCCCGAACAGTCCCCCCAAATCATAAGCAAAAGAACCAACATTAGTTGTTAGCATCAAAAGCTTATTGGCATTGATGTATGTGTCAGAATCTATTGATTTGCTTGGATTGGTAAAATTTGTTTGAGTGCCTTCCGGAGGTTTTGCGAAAACAGAAAACGACACTATAACAATTAGAGTTAAAAAAAAGATAGTAATTCCGCGCATAGAACTACCCCCTGATTATTGGTTAAATATAGTATCGTAAAATATACCATTTTGACAATTTTTGTCAATATCTTTAATAGACGTTTAAGTGGGCTTTTCCATTAATTGAAAACGAAAGCTTAATTTATGCTTTTTTTAGAAATGGGATCAAAATATAAAATTGCGTCTGTATTTATCGTAAACCTGACATTCTCCGAAATTGATTTAGGTTCCTGCAAATTTGACACAGTCAATAAATTGTTATCATATTCAATGGTAATGGTATAGCTGTCACCAACAAATTCACAGCTAGTCACAACCGCCGAATAATAACCGTCTATATCAATTTTAATAGCATCAGGACGCACCCCTAACAACAGCTTTTTATAATTGCCCCTGCGTACCCCGGTTGGAATATTTATTCCAAATGGGCGAATAGTAGCTTCCTCAACAATCGCTTCGACAATATTGATTTTGGGAGTACCTATAAATTGGGCCGCAAAAAGATTAACCGGATAATTATATATTTTAACCGGGGTGTCAAATTGCACTATATGACCATTATCGAGTAATGCAATTCTGTCACCCATTGATAAGGCTTCTTCCTGATCATGAGTAACATATACTGTTGTACAATTTAATTCTTGTTGTATTCTGACAATCTCTCGACGCATCTTAATTCGCAAATCAGCATCCAGATTCGAAAGAGGTTCATCAAGTAAAAATATATCCGGTTGCCTTATAACAGCCCGCCCAAGAGCGACTCTTTGTCTTTGACCGCCCGAGAGTTGATTCGGTTTGTGTTTAAGCCGATCTGAAAGTCCGATCATCTCAGCGGTTTTGATAACTTTTTCTTTAATCGTTTTCGAGGCAACTCCGGCGACCTTAAGCGGGAATGCAAGATTTTTTTCAACCGTCATGTGGGGATAGAGGGAATAATTTTGAAAAACCATTGCTACTTTACGATCTTTCGGTTCAATTTTTTCGACCTGACGATTGCCAATATAAATTTCACCGGCATCAACATCTTCCAACCCGGCAATCAATCGTAAACAGGTAGACTTACCGCACCCAGATGGTCCCAATAGAACTAAAAATTCACCTTCGTTTAACTCTAAGTTAATTGAGTCGAGAACTTTTAAGTCTCCAAATGATTTTGACAGATTTTTTAAAATCAATCCCGCCATCAGACTGTTTCCTCTATTGATCCGTTAGATATTCTAAAACAGCGACTGCCCTTTTTTAAAACGTCCGGCGGCTCCTGGGCTGTCGTTAAAATCAACTGTCCAAAACCCCCGAATGAATTAACTAAACCCTGAATGCGTTCGTTGTCAAGCTCAGCAAATATTTCATCAAGCAGAAGAATCGGGATAGTTTCTTTTTCTTCTTTCAATATTTTATAAACGGCAAGCTTTAATGAAATCGCCGCTGTCCGCCATTCACCCTGGGAACCGTGATGTCTTGCCGGAAGGTTTTCTATTTCAAAACCAATATCATCGCGGTGTGGTCCTTTAAGAGAAGACTGCATAATGCGCTCTTTCTCCTGAACATTCTGAAGAGTTTGTTCGAACGCATCTTTAACCGCAGAGTGGTTAGTATTGTCAGGATCAAACGAAATTGACGGATTGTAAATTGTTTTAAAAGAACCGCCGCTTGTAATTTTATTATAAAATTCTTCTGATAAGCCGCTTATCAAACTTATAAAATCATTGCGAGCCACCATCAAAGAGGATCCAAAATCAATCAGCATGCTGTTGAAGGGCGATGGGTCCATGTTGTGTTTTAAAGCGGCGTTTTTTTGTGTTAATATTTTTTGATACTGAGTCAGGTTGTTTAGATAATTTTTGGACTTCTGAGAAAGGTACATATCTATAAAAGTACGTCTTGACGAAGGCGAACCGGAAAGAATATCGCTGTCTTCCGGACCCGCTGAAACCACACAAAAATTTTCATACAATTCATGGATCCTAACCGAGACCTTGTCGATAGTTATTTTCTTTCGACCGCCTTTTTGAAAAGCTAGGGCAACCTCGGTTTCTTTTTCAGGAAAATTTACCAGTCCTTCAAGACGGTAAAAATCATTGCCCTTCTCAATCATCACCGTATCCATCGAACTTCGATGTGAGCGACCGAGACATAAAACAAAAACTGCTTCAAGAATATTAGTTTTCCCCGAACCGTTGCTGCCATACAGAATATTTATTTCCGGAGAGAACTCAATTGACTGTGTTTTAATATTTCTAAAATTGTTTAGTTTTAATGATTTTAAATACATGAATAGATAAAAAAAGGCAGATAATTTATCTGCCTTTTAATTCCCAATAATATTCTTACTCTGCCAGCCTGAGAGGCATAATCAGGCAGAGATAATCATCTTTAGATAAATTTGAATTATATATCAATCCGGCAGCGGCGGTTGAGGACAACTCAAACACTGCTTCGCTTGAATCAAGTTTTGCTAAAATATCGTTAACATACATAGCGTTATAGCCCATTTCAATCTGCTCACCGACATAATCACATTCGATAACTTCTTTACCTTCACCGCCAACATCAGCGTTGGTAGTCGACAAAGTGAGTGAGTTTTCTTTCAAAGAAAACTTTACCTGGTGAGTCAGTGAATTAGAAAGAATTGAAACACGACGAACTGCTCCGGCAAGATCTTCTTTGGACACAACTAATTTTTTATCGTTGTCAGTAGGAATGACCTGATCGTAATTTGGATATGGTCCTTCAATCAGGCGGGATGTTAAAACAATTTCACCCAGATTAAAAATAATATTATTCTCTCCAAAAATAATCCCGATCTCCTGATCATCATCCAATGCAAATTTTGGAATAAGATTCAAAACCTTTGGTGGAACAATAACATCTTCGTACATGCCTTTTAATTTTGTATTCTCAACCGACATCTTCGCCAAACGATGACCATCAGTAGCAACCATCTGCATCCGATCACCTTTTGTCTGCCACAAAACACCGTTAAGAGCCGGACGTGTATCATCATCAGAACAGGCAAAACTGGTTTTCTTAACCATGCGAACTAAAGCGTCAGCAGCAATCTTAATCTCTTTTTTTGTATTAACAGCGGGAAGTTTCGGAAAGTCATCAGGAGATACTGTTGCAATTTTGTACGAACCGTTTGGTATTTTAATTTCCATACGCGATGATGTTACTTCAAAACTAACTTCTGATTCAGGAAGTTCTTTAATAATCTCAAATAGAATCTTTGCCGGAATTGAGGTTGCACCTTTTTTACTGACATTACAATCAATCGAGGCTGTAATCGAAATATCCAAATCAGTCGCAGAGATTTTTAATTTATTATCAAGTGCTTCAATCAGAAGGTTGGTTAATATTGGTAAAGTGGATTTTGTCGGTACTACCTGAAGAATATATTGAAGGTAACCTGCCAGCTTTGATTTCGGTAAACTGAATTTCATCGAATGCCTTTCCTAAATGTTTTTCAACAACTAATTCTTAATTCTATACTTTATATCTTATATAAGTAATAATAATAATAGATGTTAAAATGTTAATAAAGTTAATTTATTAACAACCTTCATCTTTTTATTATATATCCTACAACTACTTAACATTTTTATATACCCTAAAACTTTTCAACTAACAATAAACAAAAATTAAACCAAAATTTTAATTATCAACAATTTAACACCCATTTCAAGTAATTCACATTTTTTACACATAGAAAACCACAACTTATCAATACAGTAAAGAGGCTGATAGTTTGTCAATTTTTTCCCTGAAAATAGAGTCACTTGACAGTTTATTAGTGATTAAATTACAGGCATGAATTACCGTTGAATGATCTCTTCCACCAAACGAATCACCTATAGCTTTTAAAGAATTATCAGTAAGATTACGAGCGATATACATTGCCACCTGCCGCGCCAAGACTATATTTGATGTCTTCTTTTTGGCAATCATCATATTTTGATCGACTCCAAAAAGATCAGAAGTTTTTTTCTGAATTAGTTCAATCGTTATCTCTTTGCGATGCGAAGAAAGCGTGTCGGCTAATACTTTTTTAGTGGTTTCAAGGTTAGTGGGTACATTTTTCAACGACGTATATGCCAGCAGCCTGATTAAAGCACCCTCTAATTCCCGGACGTTAGTAGAAACCTTATCTGCAATATAATTAATAACATCATCAGGAAGCACCAATCCTTCCGATTCGATCTTTTTATAAAGGATGGCCGTCCTGGCTTCCAAGTCTGGAGCTTGAAGGTCAGTTACGAGCCCGCATGAAAATCGGGATAATAACCTGTCTTCGAGACCCTTAATTTCCTTAGGTGGTCGATCTGAGGTTAAGATAATTTGTTTTCCAAGATGATACAAGGTATTGAAAGTATGAAAAAACTGTTCCTGGGTGGATTCCTTTCCGGTGAAGAACTGAATATCGTCAATAATCAATACATCAACTTCACGATAAACTTTCGTAAAACGAGAAATTGAACCATCTGAAATAGATGAAATAAAATCGGATGTAAACTTTTCACTGGTAGCGTACATAACACTTTTTTCGGGATACTCTTTAAGAATACTATGCCCGATAGCTTGTGCTAAATGCGTTTTACCCAGCCCGGTCCCGCCATAAATTAAAAGCGGATTATATTGGGTCATACCGGGAGCTTCTGCTACAGCCTTTGAGGCAGCATAAGCAAATTGGTTAAAATCACCAACCACCAACGATGCAAATTGATATTTTTGGTTAAGATTATGATGACCTGCCTTTTTCGGCCTGGGCGCCGGCATAATCATCTCAACTGGCTCATGCAGTTTAAGCGATACCTGCTGTTCCTGGTCCTGTGAAGCCGATATAACATATTGTACATCATATCTTCTGCCGTGAACCTCAAAAAAGGCTTCTTCAATCAACTCGCTATAATGACCTCTGATCCAGTCAGCAACGAATTGATTCGGCACAGCAACTTGAAAATTACCATTTCCACCCGGCTCACCCTTAGTCGATTTCAACCAGGTGTTGTATGACTGCTCTTTCATACGCCTTGACATATACTTGAGGCAGTCATCCCAGATCTGTGAACTTACCATACTCTCTTGCAATTTAACATTACCCCTCAATTAAAAAAATAACTCAACTACAACAAATAAATATAGGTAAAACTAACAGCCTCAAAAAGCTGAAGAGATACCCACAATGTTATCAACATTAAAGAGAATTACTAATCACCCTAACTTCCTTGAAATTATCGATTTTAGCAACACACACGGAAGTTGTCCACAATTTATTAACATGCAGGGATTTTTTCGCTCTCATGTTAATAAGTAGTGAAGTTCGAACGAATCGTCAAGCCGACCGAACGTTTATAAAACAAATTTTTGAAGTCGTTGTTGTAGCTGCCTTTACGGGAGCAATAATTAACCCTGTGGATAACTCAAGAGTAAAACTTTTTACAAAATATTAATGCAACTTCTAAAAAGTAATCATTTCAAAAGGTTATCACTTGTCAGTTCCGTGAATTTTATCAACGAATGATTCGAAGAGTGAAATATATTTCTCATCTCCGTGCGATGCGACCGGCAACCCGTTGTCGGCTCCTTCACGAATGGATTTTTCTAAAGGAATTTCTCCGATAAATTCTGTGGAAAGAGTTTTCGCTAAATCTTTGCCGCCATCTTTACCAAAGATGTAATCTCTCTCTCCATTGGATACATAGTAAGCCATATTTTCGATTACACCAATAGTTTTCAACTCGGTTTTCTCTGCAAGACGGGCTACGCGACCGGCTACATGAACAGCAGTCTGCTGTGGCGTTGTTACAACGAGCATCTCAGCCGTTGGAATTGCTTGAGCAATGGTCAGGGTCACATCACCGGTTCCGGGTGGCAGATCGAGAAACATATAATCAAGTTCATCCCAGAACACATCGGCTAAAAATTGGTTGATTGCTTTATGAAGCAGAGGTCCGCGCCAGATAACAGGTTCATCTTCATCAATAAAAAAGCCCATCGACATGACCTGGAGATTATCTCCAAGACGAAGAGGAATCAATTTATCATCAATAACGGTTGGTTGACCATGAACACCGATCATTCGGGGAATTGAAAATCCATACACATCAGCATCTAACACACCGACTTTAAATCCTTTACGTGCAAATGCAACAGCCAGATTTGTTGTCACGGTGGACTTCCCAACCCCGCCCTTTCCGGATGATACGGCAATATATCTTTTTGCAAAATTATTGATAGTTACCTGAGCTTTGCCATCTTTGGCGCCATAGCCAAGCTTCTGTTTTAAAGTATCACGCTGTTCATCAGACATAACATCAAATTGAACTTTGACCTCACTTACACCCTCAATAAATTTAACACCCTCAACAACATCACTGGTAATTTTTTCCTTTAGAGGACAACCCGGAACAGTAAGAGTAATCCCGACAGTAACCACGGACCCTTCTATCTCAACAAATTTTACCATACCAAGTTCGGTTAGCGGTTTACGAAGTTCAGGGTCTTCAATCCCGCTTAAAATATGCATCACAGCTTCTTTATTTATCATCACAGCCTCGTTTATCTAATTATTTAATATTTATACAACCCTTCTAAGAATTCGCTTAGAAATGGATAACCAATATACGTATTAGTTTATACAATTAAAGAGAATATATTAGTTTTTTTGGTCAAAAACGTAAGAGTTTTAATCTTGAATTAGTCGACAGAATTCTCATTTTCAACTTTAGTCGCCGGCTCTTTGTGGAAGAAAAGGGAATATATCAGCAAAAAAACGATTGAGCAGCTAATAGCCGAATCAGCAATATTAAAAGTCCACCACCTCTGAAGTTGATAACCAAACAGATCAATATCAAAGAAATCAACATCTAAAAAATCTACAACTTTTCCATAATAAATACGGTCGATTATGTTACCTATGGCTCCGGCAGAAATTAATGAGAGCGGTAATGCGATCGGTTTAATTTTGATATTTAAATAAATATAATATAAAACAAAGAGTAAAATTAATGATGAGGAAATAAGGTAATATTTAGAGGGACCAAAATTAGTGCCCAGAGCACCACCCTCGTTATAGACCAGCGTCAACATGAAAAATTTTCCCAGAATCTCAACCGAGGGCTTACCGGAAAGATTAGCCACAGCCCACCATTTGGTCAATTGATCGATTATAACAACAGAGAAAATTATTGTCAGCGGAGCAATGAAATTTTTGAGATTATTTTTTGCCAGAGTTATTTTCCTCTTCAGCAGATTTACATTCGATACAAAGCCTTGCATGAGGTACAGCCTCAAGTCTCGCCGTACTAATTAGTTTTTCACAAACAAAACAATCGCCGTAATTTCCCTTATCAATACGCCGTAAAGCTTCATCGATATGATAAATAAGCCTTCCTGATTTGGAAGCTAACATAAAAGCCATCTCTCGTTCCATAGCATCAGTACCTTGATCAGCCATATGATATGAATAAGATGATAAATCCCCGGTAGCATCTTTAATCGTTTTGTTAACGCGCTCCTTCAAAATGTCATCCATATCCTCAAACAGGGCTTTCTTTTTTATTAAAAGAAGTTTTTGGTATTTTTTCAAATCGGTTTTTTTCATAACGGCTCCGATTTTAGTTTTTTGCTACAAAAATAGCTGTCTTTTCTCCGTTAACATTCCATTCAGTTGCATTTTCAATTACTTCATTATCAACAAAGGAAATGTTTTTTGCAAGAGTTTCTTTACAAATAAATGTCTTAAACCTTTTAGCTGCACTTATAACCTGTTCTGTTGAAGCCAGTTGCACCTCGACGGTGTCGGTAACTTCAAAACCGGATGATTTTCGCATATTCTGAATTTTATTAACCAATTCTCGCGCGAAACCTTCGGCAACTAAATCTTCGGTCAAATCAGTTATAATCGCAATGGAAACATTAGTCCCGTTTTCAATTGCGAAGCCATCCTTTTCGACCTTAAGCACTTGTACTTCATCTACGGTCAGGGTTACATCGTTGTTGTCAATATTCAGGGTTAAATTTCCCGTTGAATTGAATTCCCTGATCTTTTCAGAATCTAATTCACCCAGCATACCGGCTGCTGTTTTAACGTTTTTCCCAAGTTTCGGACCGGCGGTTTTGAAATTCAATTTGGCTGTGAACGAAACAAACTTATCAAGTTCACCGGCATATTCAATCTCTTTTATATTCAGTTCATCTTTGATAATATCAAAATAATCAGAAAGTTTTTCATATTGTTCCTGATTTTCAAGCCCGATCAATATTTTTCCGAGTGGCTGACGGACTTTGAGATTCTTGCGCGACCTTGCCGCTCTGCCCAGAGACACAATCTTTTCAACTAATCCCATAGCTTCTTCCAACTCACTATCAATTGCCGAATCATCAGCCGTTGGGAATTCTGTCAAATGAATCGACAACGGGTTGCCATGTTTCTCACGGTTTTCACCGGCAAGTTCTTTCCAGATCAGTTCGGATATAAATGGTGTTACCGGAGCAGTCAATTTACAAACCCCTATCAGTATCCGGTACAAGGTCAAATAAGCGCGCATCTTGGAAGGGTCATCACCTTCCGCCCAAAAACGGCGGCGGTTATTACGGACATACCAATTGGAAAGTTCTTCAATTACAAAATACTGAATCGCACGGGTCGGTTTGGTTAAGTCATAGCTATCGAGAGCTGTTATCACTTCTTTGACAAGACTGTTATACTTTGACCATATCCACAGATCAAACCGTTCTGATTCACCGGCTTTCGATTTAAGATAGGCTTCGATTGATAGATTATCAGCCTCAGCTTTTTCACAAACCTGATCGATATTGGAATAAAGAGCAAAGAATGAATATGTATTACGAAGTGTATCAAAATACTTTCGACTCACTTCGGACAAGGCATTGGTATCAAATTTAGTCGGCAGCCACAGATTAGAGGCCGACATTAAATACCAGCGAATCGGATCAGCGCCATATTTATCGGTAGTTGCCAATGGGTCAACGGCGTTCCCTCTGCTTTTGGACATCTTTTTACCATTTTTATCCAAAATCATATCATGTACTAATACGTTTTTGTATGCCGATTTTCCAAAGAGCAAGGTTGATATTGCTAAAAGGGAATAGAACCATCCGCGCGTTTGGTCGACACCTTCAGAGATAAAGTCAGCCGGATGTTTTATTTTCAAAATATCTTTATTATTAGCAGGCCAATGCCATTGAGCATAAGGCATTGCACCGGAATCAAACCAGCAATCAATGACTTCAGGAGTACGGGTCATCGTGCCGCCGCATTCGCATTTCAGCTGTACATCATCCATCATCGGCTTGTGAAGATCAACCTCTTCAGGCACATCTATTCCATCTTCCATAAGTTGTTCAATCGAACCGACAGCTTTCATTTTATCACAGGAAGCATTATCACAAAGCCAGATTGGCAGAGGTGTTCCCCAGAATCGTTCGCGGGAAAGCGACCAGTCAACATTATTTTCCAGCCAGTTCGCCATGCGTCCGGTACGGATTTCATCCGGAATCCAGTTCACAGCGTTGTTATTGTCAATCAGCTGTTTTTTAAATTCGGTAGTTTTGATATACCATGAATCAACTGCGATATAGATCAGCGCCGTATCACAACGCCAGCAGAATGGGTAGTTATGTTTATATTGTTCTTTTTTGAACATTTTACCGGCAATTTTGAGATCTTTAATAATCACTTTGTCGGCATCTTTGATAAACATCCCGGCATAGTCGCCGGCTAAATCTTTAAACAGACCATTCGGTTCGATTGCCTGTAAAACAGGAAGACCGAATTTTTGTCCGACAACATAATCGTCAGCTCCAAACCCCGGGGCGATATGAACGATTCCGGTGCCGTCTTCAAGGGTTACAAAATCAGCCGAGATAACATAGAAAGCTTTATCAGCCTGATCTTTATAAAAATCAAACAGCGGTTCGTATTTACGTTTAAGTAAATCAGTACCTTTGTATTTTTTGATTGGTTCTTTTGGTTCGCCAATAACTTTTTCAACCAGAGCTTCGGCTAAGACAAGTTTTTCGCCTTCATGTTCGACCATCACATAATCAGCCTCAGCACTGACACAAATTGCGGCGTTCGAAGGAAGCGTCCACGGAGTTGTCGTCCAAACGAGATAGGAAAAATCCTCTTCGGAATCTTTCATTTTGACATAGATAGACGGATCGGAAACTTCGGCGTATCCCTGGGCAACTTCATGGCTCGACAGACCGGTTCCGCAACGGGGGCAGTAGGCGGTTGTTCGATGCCCTTTATAAATCAGGTCTTTATCAAAAAGCTGTTTCAGCAGATACCAGACCGTTTCGATATATTCATTTTTTAGAGTAACATAGGCATCTTCAAGGTCAATCCAGTACCCGATTCGATGAGTCAGTTTATCCCAGTCCTCAAGATATTTAAAAACCGATTCACGGCATTTTTTATTAAATGGTCCAATACCGTATTCGATTATCTCTTTTTTACTGGTCAGATTGAGTTGTTTCTCAACTTCGATTTCAACCGGCAAGCCATGAGTATCCCAGCCGCCTTTGCGGTCTACCCGAAAGCCCTGCATTGTCTTATAGCGACAGACAAGGTCTTTGATAGTGCGCGAAAGAACATGGTGAATACCAGGTTTACCGTTGGCAGTCGGAGGACCTTCGTAGAATACGAAGTGCTCGCGGTCTTTTACCATTTCATTAGTTTTCTCGAATACTTTATGTGTATCCCAGAATTCGAGGATTTTTTCCTCGGCAGCCGGCAGGCTGAAATTCTCTTTTAACGGATCAAATTTCATAATGTTTTTCTTCCCATAATAGCCGCCTAAAATAGGGAATTTTGATGATTTTGTAAAGTTTTAAGTGCCGAAATCGCCAGTTTGATCGATTTCGGGCAATTTGAGGGGACTATTTAGCACTAATCAAACTAAGTGTATCAGGAGCCCTGGGCTCCCGACTCATCTTAATGATTATTTAAAACAGACCATGTCTGTTACTCTACGGTACCCAGATTGATTTGGCGGCAACTATCTCGGTGCGTCCTGAAAGATGAATCGGTTCGGTTGCTTTTGTGAAAAAGAACAACCCCTTATAATTCATCAAATATTGATAGTTTTTTGTAAACAGACCGCCTTCAGCATATACCACCAACGGTTCTTCGATTTTATCCAGAATTTTCTTAAACTCTGCCGGTTCAATTTTTACAATTGCGCCCGAGGCTTTAAGCGCCTGAATTTCTGCCGCTGCCGCTGCTGCGGTACCGGCTGCTGCGGCTCCTCCACCATAATGTGTCATATTTTTCTCCCTTTTAAATATATATACTTATGGATTCGATTTTTATTCATATAAAAGTAAGGTAGGTCTGAAAACCTACCTTACGATAATCAATTCAAACAGACATAAAGCACCCGAAGGGTCTGTTAATTCGTTAGCTTCTCCATCTCATCAATCTGGTCGGAGAACAATTTCAAGGTTGCCTTAATCGGTTCGTCGGTTGTCATGTCAACATCGCATTTTTTAAGCAGTTCAATCGGATAATCCGAACCACCCGCTGAAAGCAAGGTCAAATATTTTTCTATAATTGTATCATCACCACTTAAGAATTTTGTCAAAATTGCCTGCGAGGCGGCGTACGATGTTGCATATTGAAATACATAATAGGTCATATAAAAATGAGGAATCCGGCACCATTTGAGTGCTGAAAGATCATCAATTACAAATCCCGGACCATAATATTTCTGTGTCAATTCTCTCCACACCTCAGTCATCATATCCGGCGACAAAGCTCCGCCCTTTTCAACCTCGGCATGAATCAATAATTCAAAACGGGCATAAAGATTCTGATTGAAATATGTTCCAACAGTGTTATCAATATGTCGATTCAACAGATACAATCGCTCTTTTTTGTCGGTAGCTTTTTTAAGAAGATGTTCCAGCAGAAGTCCTTCGTTCAAAGTCGAGGCAACCTCGGCAACAAATATCGAATAATGAGCTTTTGAAAAATATTGTTTACCGCTTGAGAATTTGCTGTGCATGGCATGACCCATCTCATGAGCCAGCGTAAACATATTATCAACGGTTTTATTGTAGTTCATCAAAATAAAAGGATGAACATTGTAGTTACCCCAGTTGTAGGCGCCACTTTCTTTACCGGGTGTTTCATAGACATCAATCCAGCGCGAGTCAAATGCCTTTTGAAGCGACTGACAATATTCATCACCCAGAGGTTTGACGGCAATCATTATTTCTTTGATCGCATCGTCGTATTCAACCTCATAATTTTGATCAGGAAACAAAGGACAGATAATATCATAAGGATGGATATCATCAAGTTTGAGAATTTTCTTCCTCAACTCAACATACTTATGAAGCCCCTGCAGATTTGCTTCGGTGCTATCGAGCAACGAATGATAAACCTCGGTCGGGATAAAATCACTATCAAGCGAGGCTTCAAGAGCAGATTCAAATTTCCTTGAACGGGAATAAAATATATCTTTGTTAACCGAAGATGACAACGATGCTCCGAGGGTGTTGATATGATTTTTGTATGGAGTATAAAAGGCATCGCTGGCATCCTTACGAACGCGGGCATCAGATGATTCCATGAACTTCGCAAACACCTGTTTGGTTAATTGCACTTCATTACCGTTTTCATCTTTAATTGACGGATAAACAATATCAGCATTATCAAGCATCGAAAATATAGACATCGGACTGCGAGAGATCATAGCTGTCTGTGCCAGAATTTCCTCGACTTCCTCTGAACGGATATGCGCCCTTGAACGGATCAGTTCTTTAATATAAAAATCATACTCATCTTTTTTTTCAAACTGGGCTGATAATTCCAGAAGCTGTTCATCAGATAATTTCAGAAGTTCAGGTTCAACAAATGAAAACGCAGCTCCGGCATTAGCGCTCAACATTGCCGCCCGGTCGTCCATCGCCTGATATTTGGAATCCCTGTTATCGAGATCTTTGTTAAGATGAGCATACTGATAAAGCGAAAAAGTTGTCTCGTTCAATTTCCCACGGGCAGTAAGACAATCGTAAAGAGTCTTGGCAGAACTGCTTAACTGTCCGGTAAATTTTTTGGCTTCCTCGATCATTGTTTTGGCTTTTTCAAGATCATTTTCCCAATCCTGATCGCTCTTATAAAGATCTGTCAGATCCCATTTGAGTTTATCGTCAATTTTATCGCGCGTCATTGTTTCATCAACGGCAGTAATGTTTTCAGGAGTCATTTTATACCTTTCAAATTAATTAATATTCCTTGCCTTAGTATCTGAAAATAAATGCAAAAAATCAAAAAAATAATCATTTGTTGAAATTTAAACATTTAACTCTATTATACGTAGCTAAGAAGATAATGTTTAACATAGGAAAAATGTATGAGCCAGATTAGAAAATTAAATGAAAACGAAATTGACCGGTTTATAGATTTGTTCTCAGACGCTTATCCGGCTTTTATGGTAAAAAACGAAGAAGAGCGTAAAAAATATAGGGAAATTTTCATTAAAGCTGACAAGGACCCCAGATATTCAATGTATGGACTTCTCCGGGAAGATGAAATTTTGGGTGTGATGAGGTTTTTTGATTTTCAAATGAATTTCCACAATAAGAAAATCCTTGCCGGCGGACTGGGTGCCGTTGCGGTTGACCTGCTCCACAAAAAAGAACATGTTGCCAAAGAAATGGTCGAATTTTATCTGGATCATTATAAAAAACTGGGCGCTTCAATGACTATCCTTTGGGCTTTCCGCCATGATTTCTACAAAGCTATGGGGTGGGGGTATGGAACTAAAATATATGTCTACAAAGTCAAACCGGAACATCTCCCACGCACCAACAAAAAGCATATCAGGTATTTGACTTTAGATGATACTGAGATTCTCAACGATTGTTATAACCGCTATGTTGAAAAAACTCATGGAATGATAGAAGAATCGTCCTACACGAGAAAACTGCGGATCGAAAGAAACAAAACTTTCAAATGTATCGGCTGTGTCAAAAATAATAAAGTCGAAGGGTATATGATTTTATCATTCACCAAAGCTGATGGTGATTCTTTCATCGAAAATGATATGGTTGTTGAAGAGATGATTTATGAAAACCCGGAAGCCTTAAGCGAGATGATGACCTATTTGCATATTCAGTTTGACCAGATTAACCGGGTTATTTTCAGAACCAGTGATGAATATTTTTATACGATGCTCAAAGACCCCCGCAATGGCACCATGAATATGATTCCCTCGGTGTACCACGAAAGCAGCATTATGGGAGCCGGGATGATGTATCGCATTATTGATACTGACGGTCTGTTTGTGCAGATGGCAGACCATAACTTTAACAATCAAACAATAAAATTAAAATTCAATGTTGCCGATTCTTTTTATCCATCAAATGCCGGCAGTATAATCCTTCATTTTGAAAATGGTACTTTGTCGACTGATAATGACGGTAGTTATGAGGTCGAGGTTGACATAGATGTGTCCGAATTGTCATCCCTTGTGATGGGCGCGGTTAATTTTAAATCACTCTACGACTTTTCATTGATAAAAATTTCTGATATATCATTTGTTGAGGTCTTAAACAAACTTTTTTATGTCGAAGAAAAACCGGTCTGCATGACCGGATTTTGAAGCATTGCTTCTTTTTTTAATAAAAAAAGGTGCAGACTTCACTGCACCTTTAATCATTTGAACTGTAGACTCAAATTACACCAAGAAATTTATTAAAGTTTTGTTTTACAAACTAATCGTCTCTTCTTCTTTGGATTCCATAAGGGTTCGCATCCGGCTAATCGTTGCTGTATGCTGTTCAGGGGTAAATCGTTTTTGTGAAATTTCATCCATATTTTCCTGTCTGAGATCTTCGCGAATAGCTTCTTCGCCTTTTCGTTTCAGAACGATTTTTATTTGCTTCTTGCGATTGTCATAATCTCTTTGACTCTTAATCATGTTAATACCAAAATCAGATGCTTTTTGAATTTTATGTAAAGACTCATCGGTTACTTCATCAATCGAAGAACTGTTATCAAGAGATAGTTTTTTCAATCTGTTGACGGTATCCACACGCACCCGGTCAAACAGAAAGTCGATTTCATCAACCCGGTAGCTTCCAACGAACGCCATCAGTATGACAATAAAGTCTATAGCAAAAGCTAATAACAAAGAGAAGGTTGCCAGCCTGTCCATCTCGGCGAAATCATTGATAACCATCATAAAAGCTTGTTGGCGGGTTTTGGGTGTTTCGACAAAATCAGCGCGATTTGGCGGATTTGAATAAACCGGAACCGTAGCGGTCATTAGGGCTATTTCAGATATGGGGAATTTTGCCCAGACATCATTAACAATTTTACTTTGATCTTCTACGGTAAGAGTGCTATTGAGTTTTTGTGAAGTATTATTTAGTTTAGTGATATAATTATTAACCAAAATCATGTTGGTTTCAACTTGAGTGATTTTACCAGTAAAATAATTGTAAATAATTCCTTCGCCGATCCCTTGTGAATATTTTTTACTATTTAATCTTTCCCATGATGCAACCGTTGCGCGGGCGCCATCAAGAAAATTCTGAATGAACGGATCACCGGAGCCTTCATCAACAGCCGTCGCCCACCCTTTTGTTTTTTCTAATGTCATAAGGGTATTCAACCGGTCGATTTGATAGCGTCCCTTGAGGGCGGCATCACGAGCGGTTTTTGAATAGTCGGCTAAAACATTGCGGGCGGCATTGGTATAATTTTTACGGGCCGAGTCAATCCGGGTATTTTCTTTCAGGTTGGTGTCAAAATTTGCATAAGAAAAGAAAATCGAAAAAGAGGCAGCCAGGCAAAAAACGGATATATAGGCAATACGTTTTTCTTTGATTTTCATTAAATTCCAGGCAATCCCCAGCATGGCGATTTGCAGACCGAGAGAACCGATCAGGGCGAGATTTTCATTTAAGAGAATCGTCATTCCGGCATAAGTGGTGAAAAATGAAAGAATCGATAACAGAAGGGTTCCAATATAGATCATGAGGATAGTTAATCTTGAGAATTGTTTCTTCAACATAGCAGCCCCTTCAACAATTTGTAATTTTCACATAATTTGTTTATTAAATTTATTATCGGACAAATGGAGGGATTTTTAACTTGTTAGATTTATTCTGTTACGATTTGAAGTAATAATATTTTATTGAAAAATAGGTGTGGATTACTCCACACCTTAAACGAACTTATAATAATTAAATAGACAGGCTATACCTGTCAACGTGATTATATCATCATTTTTTCAACACAGCCGGCGATCAAATCGCGAAGTTTCGGTTCGGCTTCACCAGCCATCCGGATAACATCATCCAAAGAACAACGGTGCATATTGTCCGCCAGCCCCATGTCGGTGACAATCGAAAAACCCAAAACTTTGTTGTGCTGGTGATGGGCAGCAATAACTTCCGGAACGGTTGACATCCCAACCACATCTGCTCCAAAACCGCGAAGCATCCGGTACTCAGCTCCGGTTTCAAGACAAGGTCCGGTCAACCCGACATAGACACCTTCCTGCATTCGAAGCCCCTGCTCCATGGCTACCTCTTTGGCGAGCGTCTGAAGTTTGAAGTTGTAAACTTCGTACATATCCGGGAAACGGTCACCCATCGTGTCATCATTGGGACCGATCAGCGGATTACCCGGGAAGAAATTAATATGATCTTTAATCAGCATAATATCGCCGGCTTTGAAATTTGGATTCATCCCGCCACAGGCGTTTGAGACAATAATTGTTTCCATGCCGAGTTTTTTCATAACTCGAATCGGGAAAGCTATCTGCTGGAATGAGTATCCTTCGTAATAGTGAAAACGTCCCTGCATACAGACAACCGGTTTTCCCTTGAGATTACCAAATAGTAATTTCCCGGCATGAGATTCGACCGTTGAGACTGGGAAGTTAGGAATTTTGTCATAATCAACAGTGTCAACCATTTCAATTCCATCAACCAAGGAACCTAATCCGGTTCCTAAAATAATTCCAATTTTGGGGACAAAATCAGTTTGAGTTCTGATATATGCGACCGCTTCATCAAGCATTCTGTTCATTTCATTTACTGTGTCCAATTTAAACTCCCTTTTATAATTCATTTACTAACAGAGAGAATAAACAGAACTAACCGATTTGTAAAATAGAAATTGAATATCAGAGATATTTATATCAGAAAATTACTGTGAGTTATAATCGGAATATTTGAGAAATCTTACTTATTGTGAGAAGTGTGTATATTCAAAAAGATCGGCCAGGTAGGAATATTAGGCCGATCTTTTATTGCTGAGGAAGGAATTTTAATTATGATTTGTCTGCTTTGTCCATTTCCTCTTCAAATTTAGCCGCGACCCGGTCAAGTTCAATTCCGAGATCTTCCGGTGGAGCTTCCTGATTTTGAGCCGGCTGTTCATTATGTTCATTTACTTCAGAACCGGTAATAAATTCGGGGGGAACATCTTCGGCTTTGCGGTCTGTTTCAACCCATCCGGTTTGAGGATCGGTTTTAGTCTCAGCAACCGGTTCGGAAGATTGTTGTTGGTCGCTTTCTGAATCATCATTACTTCTAAAACCTTTAATCGCAGCTTCCAATTCAGGATCAACTTCTGATTCATCGTTATTGGCCGCTTTCTCAGCTTCAATTAATGGATCAGAAACCGTCGACTCTTCGGCATCAACGCCTTCAATATTGCTTGGTACGGTTGAAATATTTTCTCTGATTTTTGCTTCAACTTCACTTGAATCAGTAACTTCAATTTTGTCTGAATCGTTTGCAGTTAAATTAACTTCTTTGGGAAGTTCGGCTTCTGCAATTTCGTCAACTATCTCAAGGTGCGATTGGATTAATCCGCGAAGTTTCGTGATATAGGAACGTTTGGTCAAATCGAGTTGTGAAAGTTGATTCTCTATTTCATGAACTTTGTTAGAATTCTCTGTAATACTTTTTTCCGCTTTAGTCTTTGCATCTTCAAGCAACTCTTCTGCTTCTTTTTTGGCATTTTCCATTGTCATATCAGCATTACGACGGGCATCAATGGCAGCGCTTTTAATTGTGTCTTCAAACTGCTTAAGTCCGTTAAATTGATTCTGTACAGAATCAAGCTCCATCGACAATTTTAGGTTTGCCTGTTTAAGCTCTTCCAGTTCATTAGCGACTTGTTCCAATACCGACTCAACGGCTTCTTTTTCATAGCCGCGGAGCTGAGATTGAAATTCATAATTCCGAATATCATTTGGAGAAAGATCCATAATTCACTCACTTATGTTTTATTTATTTATCCTTCCGTGTCTACTTTTGTCCCGATTGATAGTTTCAAATCGAAACACTTAATAATTATATCGTAACTTTTGTGAAAATACTTAACAGGCTATTTGAATATTTTTCATGAAAAGAAAGTTGACCAAACCGGCTGTTATCAACAACATATAAGAAATATAACGGATGGGATATGTAAAAAAGGGAAAATAGGAACAGGGAATTACATCGTAACGAAGTTACCGAACTTACTTTCGGGGACCAAAAAGGGTACTGCCGACCCGAATCATGGTTGCTCCTTCGGCAATAGCCAGTTCGAAGTCATTTGACATCCCCATTGACAGAGTATCAAATTCCTGCCCGACTATATCTTTGCCTTGTTTGAACAGATCATAACATTTTCGATAGGTAGCACGAATTTGCTCTTCATCTTCGACAAACGGACCGATTGTCATAAGACCGATTAATTTAACTGAATCTAAATTATTTACTTGTTTGATTAACTCCAGACAATCATCAGGCTGAGCGCCGAATTTTTGATCTTCACCGGAACAATTTATCTGAAGTAAACAATCGATTGTAAAATCTTTTTTGATCGCTTCATTATTGATTAGTTTGGCAAGTTTAAAAGTATCCACCGATTGAATAACATCAAACAACTCAACCGCTTTTTTTACTTTGTTGCTTTGTAAATGACCGATCAGATGAAAACGGGCAATTCGACCAATCTCTTTAAATTTTTCTTCGGCTTCCTGCACGCGGCTTTCACCAATATTATGCAGCCCGGCTGAAACAGTTATATTTATGATAGAGGATGGATGAGTTTTAGTTACGGCTAAAACTTCAATATCATCGGTATCACGATCATACTTTTCACAGGCTTCAGCAATTCGCCCGTGAAGTTCCACCAGGTTTTTGGAAATCAATTCTTTCATTTAATTGGAATATTGAAACATTATGGCATAAGAACAAGATAAATTTTAGCTGTCCTGTTCGATAATTTCTTTTTGTCGTTGATTAAACCCTGATTGTTCATATTGATTATAAACATAAACTTTTAGATTATGTTCAAAATCAGGATCGCTGACAAAACCGCTCTTAACGTTCGGCTTTTTTATCATATCAACCAGAAACCCCACAAGTTCGGCAGCTTCTGAGGTTGTCAAATATATGGATGCATTTTTTAAAGTCTGGTCGTTGTCTTCGTCATGAATTCGCATCGTAAACCCTAATTTAGTTCATATTACCTTAAGCGGTTGCCAATTGGGTGGCATCGCTTTGAACAGCCGGATTAAAATCATCTTTAGGAATCGGAACCTCTGCTGCACTTTCAGTAACCGGGGTAGAAAATCCAACCTGAGGAGCATATTGTGAACTCAATTCTGCTATGGCGGTATCAACCCGATCAAAAAATCCGCTGATCGTTGCCACAAAGTTCTCTTTGGCAAACTGAACTATTTCACCGCTAAATCCAAGTTCTTCCGTTGCCAGATCAAAAAACTCTCCGGCACGGTTAATCAGGTCTTGTTCAGCCTGATTCAAATATCCGTCAACAGCACCAAAGAATGATGCCATCATTTCACTGGTCCCGGACTCTGCCACATTACCGGCTGATGAAATATAATTATTAACCGCCTCAGGTGACCGAAGAGCCATCTGTTCGGTCTGAACATTAAATTTATTCAGGAATGAAAAACTGAAATTACTGTCAAGTTTGTAACGTAAGCCTATTTTGTTAATAGTCATCCGGTGAGTACCGTTATCAATAACTTTGCTTGATCGACCAATTTGAGTTGCTTCTTTATAAAATGAATTAAGCGCAAAATTGCGACTGTTGGCCGCAAACTTTTGTGCCATCCCCGCCCGCCCAAATGATTTGTTGACCATTGTTGACCGTTCGTTTGGTGCACTATCGGAATTTGTTACTATCGCCTGGCTTCCTTTGAAGTTCAAATCAGCCGAAAGACCAAATCCGGCGAATGCAAACTCTTCAAGAGATTGCACCTCACCATTAGCAATACTCTCAACCGTCTGGGTAAAGGTGCTAAGATTAAAGCGAAGATCCATACTATAATCAAGACGCGACATCCGCTCAAACGAATAGGTACCATCCGGCATCATCGCCGGATTTACAGGAGCGTCTTCGGGTGCAGCATCAGGATTAACTTCTGCTGAATCTTCCGGTTTAACATCCTCGGTTGCAACTGGTGCGGTCGTTGCCGGTTTTTCCTGCTGGGCGGCTTGGGCAAGAGCATCAGGTGAGGGCGTGTAAGAATCTGAATTCAGCGGTGTTGAAGTTGTTTCTGGTTCTGCTTGCCGTAAGGTCGGCTTATAATTTTGTGATGCGTTTATTTTGTTAAGCAGATTTTGATACTGGTTCTTAAAACTGTTAGACAGAAAATCTAATAATCCAAAATTTCCCATTAGGGTACCTCGCTATGTTTATCGTTCCTATAACTTTATTTATCGGATTTAAGGCGAGATAACTTAATTATTCTAATGCGAAATATTACAATTAATGTTTTGTATCCCATCCGGTTTAAGTGACTCAGGCTTAACCGGGTACGACAAAATATATTCAGACGATATTTGACATTACTCTCTTGACTACCAAAATTGATTATGTAACTTAGATCTGATAGTTTAGTAAATTTGGAACAGATATAGATTAAAGGAAAAATCATGGGCGCAAATCCTGAAATACTTGAAGCCTTAACCGCCGGAATGCAGGCGGAAGTTGCCAGTTATATTTTTTATCTGAAAGCTTCCCAGTCAACCTTAGCTGAAAAAATTAAAGAACCGTTGGAAAAATTGGCTTACGAAGAAAAAGATCATTATATGATTCTCGAGAAAAAATTCGACGCCATGGTTCGCAGTGAAAAATGGATTTCCACTACTGATATTCTGAAACAAGAAGGCTTGCCGGAAATAAACGAAGAAATGAACGAAGTTCACAGCGCTCTTATTAAAGAAGTGACCGAAACCGACTCTATCGAAGAAATTTTAGACATCGCTTATCGGCTTGAGGTCGAAGCATTTGAGATGTTTAATTCAGCGGCAAAGCGGGTTTCTACCGATGACGGTAAGAAGATGTTTAGTTCTCTGGCTCGAATCGAAGAAGGCCACATGGAAATCATCAGCCATATGAAAGACGAACTCCTGTAAAAATTGAACTGCTGTAAGATTTTTTGATTAAATAAAACACACGAAGTGTGTCATCCTCGCGCACGCGTAGTTCCAGTCATGATTAAGGCTTGAATAAGGAGGAATTATCCCCCGCCACATTTTTATAATTCGAATCAATATGAGTAGGTCGAAACCCCTGTGGTTTCGACAATCAAGACTTATTTTTCTTTATCATCAATTCGGGTGCCCCACCCCTTGGGGTGGGATAAGTAATTACTTTTACGCATTTTCACCTAATTTATCCTCCTGCGTGATTTAGAAGTTGATACATTAATCTATAATATTATTTCTATTTCAGCAAATAAATAATAATTTGATCATGATCTCACCCCCCAAATAAAACTTGTTGCCTCTCCCCCATCAGATTGTATAAATTAAACCAATGAAAAAAATATCAAAACAGACCCGCCACCTCAAATGGATTGAACTGTCACAATCAGCCTTCAGAAAAAATATCCAGTCACTGGTCAAACTTGCCAATAACCGACCCGTCGCTGTCTCGGTCAAAGCTAATGCCTACGGTCATGGACTCTCCCAAATCGTCACGATGTTGAACTCTGAAAAATCAGTGGAATATATCACCGTCCATGAGATGTCCGAGGCAATCCAGGCGCGATTTGCCGGCTGGGATCGAAAAATTCTGCTGCTGGGTCCCTTTCTGAAAGAGGAAGTCAATGATATTTTTCATTATGATATCGAACCGACAGTTTTTACCAGTCAAAGCTTAACCGATTTGGGTAAAGCCGGCGACAAACTTGGAACTCCGATAAAAACTCATCTAAAACTCGAAACCGGAACCAACCGACAGGGAATAACTGAAAAAGAACTTCCGGAATTTGCAAAAATATATAAAAAATACAAATCTTTGGATAAGCCTTATGGCGCCTCGATGCATTTTGCCAATATCGAAGACACCACCAATCATGAATACGCTGAACAACAACTCAAATGTTTTAAAGCCCTGATTCAGAAAATGGAAAAATTAAAAATTAAACCAAAAATCAGGCATACCGCCTCATCGGCAGCTCTGATCCTGTTTGAAAAAACCCGTTTTGATCTGGTAAGACCGGGAATTTCAGCTTATGGGCACTGGCCCTCAAAAGAAACTTATTTGTCCTACCGCCTTGAAGGTGGCGAGAACAACCTTTTTAGCCCCGTTTTAAGCTTAAAATCAAGAATTACCCAGATCAAAAAACTCTCAGCCGACAGTTTTATCGGCTACGGCTGTACCTATCGCACCACCACGCCGACTACTTTGGCGATTATTCCGGTTGGCTACAGCGATGGCTATGACCGAAATTTATCTAATTTGGCTTATATGTTGATAAATGGGAAAAGAGCCCCGATTCGGGGACGGATTTGCATGAACCTGACAATGGTTGACATAACCGATATCAAAGGTGTAAAAATCGGTGATGAGGTCACCCTGATCGGCTCTGACAATTCAGAATCTATTACAGTAGAACAACTTGCGGGATTATCAGGGTCCATAAATTATGAAACTCTGGCCTGTATTAATTCTCAAATACTACGTCAAATTAGTAAATAATAAGTAATACTATGTAAATTAGTTTTTTAAATTATAATAAACAGATTAAGAACGACAGCATTTGTCCGATATCTTGTTAAAAATTTCACTTGACTTAATTTTGACTAAATGGTATTATTTTTTGTGAAGCATTTCACATAGAATAATTATATTTAAATTCTTATACAATTAGAGGGTTTGCTTATGAATGGTGCCGAAAGAACAATTTTGAAAAAAAGAATATCAGAATCGACTATCCATCGCTTGTCTTTGTACTATCGGGCTTTGTCATTGTTGGAAAAAGAAAATTACGAAACGGTTTCCTCCAAAGAACTTGCTAAAAGAGAGCGGCTTACTCCTGCTCAAGTCAGAAAAGACCTTTCATTTTTTGGTTCATTTGGGACTCGCGGGCTTGGCTATCCGGTTCTGGAATTGAAAAAGAAAATTGCTTCAATCCTGGGCATTGACAAACGATGGAAAGTTGCTCTAATCGGTATCGGTAATATTGGTTCAGCGTTAGTCAGCTACAAAGAATTTATGCGACAAGGCTTTAAAATAGTAAAATTGTTCGATAACGATCAACGCAAAATTGGCTCGAACCATAAGGGTATTATTGTTTCAGATATCAGTAATCTCGAAAAGGAACTTGCCGAGGATGGGATCGAAATTGTTGTCTTAGCCGTACCGGCTACTGTTGCGCAATATATCGTCGATGATGTTATCAGTGCGGGAGTTAAGTCCATTCTGAATTTTGCTCCTGTGAATTTAAAAGTTCCGGTTGATGTTCATTTAAGAAATGAAAATATGTCTATGGAATTGGAATATTTATCTTTTGCAATGGTGAACAATCATACCCCTAAAAGGGTTAAATAGATAAAACCTTTGTTCAAGGATGAAACGAAGGATACCTCTTTTAAGCGCCTTCCGGCTTAAGAAATAAACGGCTTGATAATCAAGCCGTTTATTTTATTTTAAAATCAATATTTCAGGGAAATCACAATTTCATGGAATGGATTAGGAAACTAACTGTATAACCGATATATAAATTATGAAAAAATTATTAATAATATTTACATCAATTCTCTTATTAGCTGCTTCAATAAACGCGGCTGACTCCCTGCAGATATACCTTCAAAAAGGCGGCAAGGGTTTAACCGATAAAGATTATCAAAAAGCGATAGATAATTATAAAAACGCTCTCAAGTTAAGACCGGATCATTTTTCTGCCATGAGAAATTTAGGTGTTGCTCATTCTGCGGTGGGTAATCAGGAATTAGCCAAAGATTTATTCCTGAAAGCTTTTAAGATAAATTCTGTTGATGCTGATCTAAATAACAATCTCGGCGCCATATACAGTAATGAAAATAATCCGAATCAAGCTATTCAATTTTTTAAAAAAGCGGTCGGACTGGAACCGTACAACCCGGTTTATCTATCAAATCTTGGACGGGAATATGCTAAAGGCGGGCAAATAGATATGGCGATTGAAATCCTGCATAAAGCTGATTCGATTATGCCCAATAATGCCATTACTCTATTTTCATTAGGATCATCATTTGCAGGCTTAAAAAAATTAGACAGTGCTGAATTTTATTTTGAAAAATCTGTCGCTGCCAAGGGAAAAGACTCCGAGCTGTTTTATTTTCTGGGAAGAATCAAACAGGATCTTGGGAAAAAAGATGAAGCTATTAGTAACTATAAAAAAGCGCTCACTTACCGCCAAAATTACCGTGACTGTATGCAATCATTAGCTTTAATATATTTTTACGATCAGGAATATTCGCCGGCGATAGAAGGCTTTAAATATATTGTCTCACAGGATTCTCTATATTACGCCGGGTGGATTGGACTTGGTGCCTCATACTCATTAAACGGTTTTGTCCCTCAGGCGGACTCAATCCTGAGCTTTCTTTTTGATGCTGATTCTACCATGGGTTTTCAAATGTTGAATCTAATTACCTCTGAATATAAAAAACAAAATAAATAGGAGGCGTAACCTCTATATTGATTTACTATAGTCAACGCATTTTTCAATAATTCAGTATGGGAGCCTTCCCATACTTTCAAAAAATTCCCATAATTCTTTAATCCATTAATTCGCCTATCTTATTGTTATTCAGCCAAATAAGTTTTGGCATAACTTTTGTGTTATAGGCAGGTGGAACAACAAAAAGGGAAGGCATTTAGAATGTTAAGATTTTCTGTAATTTTGGGAGTGATAGTTTTGGCGGGATTTTCTTTGGTTTCAGCAGGAGAAACAATTCAAACGAGTTCGTCTGATGAATTGATTTTATTAGACGATTATGATCTTGAACAAACATCGTTAACTTATAAAAAACTCCAATATGGCTATGAACTTTGGAAAGATGCCTGTTTAAGTCGCAAAATTACAAAGACAAGCAATTTCCATCAACGAGTTCTCAAAATTATAAATCATGATATAGCTTCAAGTCGTGAACGATTAAGATATTATGAAAAGCAATCCAAGTGGATACAGTCTTCTAACGATATGACTAAAACAAAAAATGTTGGCAAAGAGAGTAAATTAAAAACAGCTTATGCATCAACAATGGCTAAGGAAAAAATATTTTTGCAATTGCAGCGTAAAGATAACTTTGTCAACCGTGAACAACAGTTAAGTAAATATTTTGAGCTTTTGAAAAATGATCTGGGAATTATTTGTGTTGCCTTAACACAGGAGAACCGGGAGAACTAAGAAGAAGGAAAAACTAATTTAGTATTACAAATTTTTCTCCCTCTATCTGGTCTCCTTTGTGATTCCGCCGTCCCTGTATAGGGACGGCGGTTTTTATTTTATTATAAATTTTGTTAGTAACTTATAATCACACAATACTTCGGCTACCAGCCGATTTTTAAACGAACCGAATAGTTATAATCGCCGTCACCACCAGGTGATTTGGATTTTTCAATACCATAGATCGCACCGTCAATCTGTATTGCACCCAGATTTAATCCGGCGCCGACTGACGGATAACCCTGAGCAAAGCCTGCCCGGGCTAATAGAATATTACCAAGTGAATATTCTCCGCCAAGATATAAACGATTAAAGAAACTGGCACCTCGGTGCATGAAGAAATCATTATAATCAGCCGAAAGAAGCAGAGCCTCGTTAAGTTTGAGCGATGCTCCTATGTTGACAATCATTGGCATTTTTTCATCACCAATATCCGAAAGAATATCGGTAACTTTCAAACCAACTGTTAATTTCTCCGGGATCACTTCATAAAGTGCGCCAAGATCAACACCAAACCCGTTGGTTTCATTTTCTTCAAGACTGTCAAGTACGGTTTCAAAATCAGCATCCGAGGCGGCACTTTTGTAGTTAACAAAACTTCTATTTATAATTTTTAAAGCTCCGCCGACATAAAGATCATTTGGCAGAAATCCAATTATTCCAAGGGGAAGTTTTGTTCCATAACCGGCTGAATAAACAACATCGACATGACCGATTGCAAAAATTTTCGGATCAAAAATACCCTTATCTAATTTAAAATCAACATTGCCTGTGCCATACACACCAAATGCAACACCTTTGAAAACGACTCCGATTTTTGGATAAACACCGACTCCAATACTGTTGTTATCAAATTTATCCATATCTTTCAAAAGTTGTTCTTGTTCTTCATCGGTCAGGATATCAAAATCATCGAAGACATCTTCATTATCATCAATAAAATCGATTAAATCGATAATATCTTTACTCATATTTGCCTGAACATTGATAATCTCAAGTCCAAATTCGGCTTTGGCTAATGATGCCGGATTGTAAATGAGAGAACTAAAACCATCGATTGTTGTTAGCCCGGCTCCACCCATTCCCAGAGCGCGAACATCCTGGAAATTCACATTAGGTACCTCGGCTGATGTTTTTGGTCCGCTAAGGCACAAGACCATCACGCCAATTATTAGAATCTTAACTGTATATTGAAAATATTTCATTTTTTCTCCTATATTCTCAACCACCGTAAGTGGCGATAATTTCATCGATTTCATCCAGTAAATCTTCGATTTCTTCGGTATCAAATCCGCCTTCGGTTGAATCAATCTTTGATTCAATAATACTTATAATAATATCACCGGATTCAGTTATTAAAGAACCAATTGCTTCGAAAAATTCCTGGCGCTCTTTATCTGAATAATTGTTGACAAACTCGGTAAAATTATCGATTTCAAAATCATCGTTAATAGAATCAAAAATAATATCCAGGTTAAAATCGGCACCATTAATCACACCATCGGCATTTGTATCCTGGAATAAAAGAAGCCCATTAATTGCGAGGGCGATTGCATATTCCAGATCTATATCATTACTGTCCAGAGTACCATGAGTCTTTCCGTAAAAAATTGGGTTGAGATCATTGTAAACAATACAAATTGATGTATAAAGATTATTTGCCTCAAAGCTGTTGTCTGCTTTCCATTCCGGTCCCATGAACGGCAAATCCTGATCTGAAAAATAGTCAGCATCTGACATCATGGTGGCTAACCTTAATACATTAAAATTAGCGGCATACATTGTTGCCTTTGCGTGAAAATAAAGGGCATCGGAATGAAGTGAGTCTTCTGCAACTGCCTGAGCGAATTTTTCTAAAGCAGCTTCATAATTGCCATCGCGCATCTCTTTATTACCATCATCAATTAGTGAGTCGGTGCTTTCGCCACCGGTCCACCCAAAGATGTTACATCCGTTGAATACAAAAGGTAATACGAGCAGCAAGGTAATGAAAATAATTACCTGTTTTTTCATGCTAAATTTCCTTAAAGTTTGTTTGTTATAATTATCTTCGGATACAGACTGTTATGTCTTAACAGGAAACTCCGCATCCCCTATTCCAATATGATAAATTTCTAATAAACGATAAAAATACGCAACAAAAAACCGACAAAAAAGTCGATTGTTATTTAATCATGTGCTGTAAAAGTTATTACTACTTTCCCGCTGTCAATTTTAAAGGCGCTCGATCCCCCGGTCTTGGTAACTCCATAAAGATTAAACTTACCCTGTTTTGCGAATTCTTTTAGTTCCTCTATATTCTCAAGGTACTGAAATGATTCGCCATATGTAATATGACTCGATTGATTGGGTCCCGCTTCAAGTTCATAGTGGTCAAGAATCCTGATCGCACTGTTTCGCATCAAAGTATAATTGCTATGAAGCGGGTTTTCAGCATCATCTATATATAAATTCAAAGTAATATCATTGTCTTCATCGTTAGTCATAAATATTTCAAAGCCAATAAGATCAATTCTATCAATTTCATCTTTGTGATCATCCCAATCCTCTTCATCAGTCAAATTTACTCTTAGAGGATAAAATCCGGTTTGAAGATTAAACGAGAATGATTCGGTAACTGTAAAAGTTCCGGACATCAAAATACATCCACTCGTCACAAGTAAGGCGAATATGGAAAAAAGTAATAAAGATTTTTTTATCATAGTAATTCAGACTCCTAATAACTTCGAAAATAGAAATTTAAACCGCCTACAAGTGAAAGTGATTTTCTCGAGCTGTTACTTTCTACCGGAATCACATTAAATTTCCCCCGAACATCAAGTGACAAAGACTGGTTCAAATTTATCTTGAATCCCATACCGCCCGCGTATCCCAATTCTGACTTATCGTTATCAAATAAATTTGTCTGTTCCCGGGAAAATTTATAATACCCGATTCCACCGACAAAATAGGGATTAAAGCCAGGCGTGCCAATCGGAGCTCCTATTACTGCGTCTAGTCCGTAAGAGATCAGCTTTGAGCCCTCAAGGTCCATTGTTACTCCCTCAACGTCAAAGACAGCCTTGCCATATTGAGCTGAGGTAAAAAACGGCTCAAGGGTTATAATAGGCATTGCCTTGATAATCAGTTTAATTCCGAAGGCTGTTCCATCACCTTGATCGTCCTGTGTTACCGGAACTTCAACGCCAAAATATCCGCCTATTCCAAAAGTCGGCTTTGGGGCAAATCTGGACTTTGCCTGAGTAGAGTTAGCCATTAATAACAATAAAAATATTGTAAAAAGAATTTTCCTCATTAATCCTCCAATAAATGTCCCAACGAAAAAGAATTTGATGTTTTATGAAAATAAAGTCAACCAATTTAAACCATTAGATAAATTAAACTTACATGTTATCTGCTTGATCCCGTTTGATAATTAGAGCTTGCGCCAATGAATAGCTTCGTATTTATTATATGAGAAGATAATAATTCCGTTGGGGGTGGCGTAAATGTCCGCCTGAGATCATAACCCCTAAACCTGATCCGGATAATACCGGCGTAGGGAAACGGAGATGTATTTACATCCCCAGCCTTTTGGCTTCCTTTCGAACAGGACGGAATCTCACAATTTTTTTAATGAGGTTTCTGTCATGAGAACAATCACAAAAAACTTTTCAGGGTTACTACTATTCCTTTTGCTCACGATTTCTTCGGTCAATGCCGATGAAATCAACGGCAAAGTAACAAATTCTGACAAAGAACCCTTATTGGGGGTTTCTGTTATCACCAACTTGAAAGCGGTTGGAACAATAACAAATGATATGGGTGTTTTTAAACTGCCGGATATGAAAGGAATAACCCATGTGACTTTTTCGTCGGTAGGATATTACCCGATTAAATTTAAGGCATCGGACTTAACCCCTGAAATTACTTTGAAAAAAATGTTTTTACGAAGTGATGATATAATCGTTACTGCTAACCGAGCCAAACTTGGTGTTTCACCAATTGCTTTTGACAATTTTTCAAAAGAAGAAATCAAACGCGATTATACTGTGGGCGAATTTCCATTACTGCTTGAATCAACTCCAAATCTTCATGCTTTTTCCGATGCCGGTTCACCGCTTGGATACAGCTATATGAAAATCAGAGGGTTTGATGACAAACGTATCTCAACTTATATTAATGGAGTACCGTTAAATGATCCCGAAGATCAGGCAACCTATTTTGTCGATCTACCCGATTTTGCCTCAAATATAACTGATATTCAAATTCAGCGTGGAGTAGGCAATTCACTTTACGGCGATGCCTCGTTTGGGGGCTCTATAAATGTTGTCACCAGTATCTTTGCACAGCCTCAAATTACTTCCTTATCATCCGGATTTGGTGTTTATACATCAGACGGGAAAGTCATCAGTGATATTTATAAGCATACCCTTGAATATTCCTCGGGGTTGATTGATGGGCAATGGCAGTTTACCGGACGATTCTCAAAACAGAAAACCGGTGGCTATCGTGAAAACAGCTGGTATGAAGGCTGGGCATATTTCTTTGGGCTGGGACGGCTTGATCCAAACATGACCACCGAACTGTATATCTACGGCGGTCCGATAAGGATGCACCTCTCCTACTGGGGCTCCTCACGCGAAGCGATAGAACTTAATCGCCGGGCAAATCCTTTGGAATATGAAAATGAAACGGACAACTTTAACCAGCCCCATTACCATCTGCATAATATTTATCGTATCAACGATAAAACAACTCTGTCTAATACCCTATACTATATTCGCGGTAAAGGCTACTACGAACAGTTAAAAACCGGTCGTGATTATTCTGAATATAATCTTAACAATTCAAGTGACAGCTCAAGTGGTAACCTTGTCCGCCAGCAATGGGTACGCAAAAATCAATTAGGGTGGAACCCCAGTTTAGTGATTGAACATGAAAAGGGAACTCACACAATTGGCGGTTCTTTCTATTTCTTTGAATCGGAACATTGGGGACAGGTTAAACAAGCCGAATACTTAAATTCAATTCTTTCAAATCCATCACGTTATTATGAATATTTTGGCGATAAATATGTTGGCTCGTTTTTTGCCCAGGAAGAATATCGGTTTACCGAAAAACTTTCAACTCAAGTCACCGCCCAACTGCGTTATCAAAGGTACAAATTTGATCAGACAAAAATTGGCGCCTTTGCCGGACATGATTATGATATCGACTGGTTATTTTTCTCTCCGAGGATTGGTGCCAGCTATAAAATATCGGACAAGTTAAGTTTTTATGGCAACTTTGCGATTTCATCGCGAACCCCGACCGATGCTTCAATCTATGACGCCAACGACCCATTTATTCTGCCGTCGCTTGAAGTTGAAAGTATGACTACTGTTGGAAGTGATACTATCTATAAATTTGGTGATCCAACCGCAAAATCTGAACGGGTCTATGACTATGAACTTGGTTTAGATTATAGAGCTGAAAAATATCAGGCAGGCGTAAGCCTGTTCTGGATGGATTTTCAGGATGAAATCATTCCTTATGGCGGTATTGATGATGATGGCATAGCGATTACTGTCAATGCTGATCGCTCAGTTCATGCCGGCATAGAAAGCAATTTTTCATACTTGATTCAAACAGGCTTAAGCCTGTCAGGAAATTTCTCTTACAATTATAATCGGATTAAAAACTATCTGCCCCTGCTCGATGGATACGAAGTTGACTTTAACAATAAGAAGGCTGCTGGATTCCCTGAATTGTTAGGTAATATTATTGCTGATTATACAATTGATAAATGGCGGATAACTTATAAGCATAAATTTATCGGCCAACAGTATCTTGAGTTGTGGAATATTGATGATCTGGCTATAGATGCTTTTTCTGTGGCATCATTATCAATTTCATATCGCATGGACCACTTTTTAAATATTGGCAACCTTATCGTTACCGGCAAGGTTGACAATCTGTTTGATAAAAAATATGAAACCTCCGGTTATGGCGGAAATTATGCCTATGATGACGGCACTAATATTGTTGTAGGTGGCTGGGCGGAATATTATGTTGGGGCTGAACGTTCGATTTTTGGACAGATTAAAATGGAGTTATTTTAATCAATGCAGCTGGTTGATTATGCTATTGTTATTCTATATTTGGGAGCTTTGTTAGCTTTCGGATTTTATTTTCGCTTAAAAAAAGACAGCTCCACATCTGAAATTATTCTTGGAGGCCGGATGTTAACCCTTCCGGCTTTCGTAGCCTCGTTAGTATCTACCTGGTACGGGGGAATCTTAGGAGTCGGAGAATATACCTATCTCTATGGCTTATCAAACTGGCTGGTGTTCGGACTGCCTTATTATTTAGCCGCATTTTTCTTTGCGATTTTCTTATCAAAAAAAGTCAGACAAACCGAACTGCTGACCATTCCCCAACGGCTGGCTCAAACCTATGATAACCGAACTGCCCTGGCAGGATCAATTATTATCTTTTTAATGACCGTGCCGGCGGCATACATATTGATGCTGGGAGTATTGTGCGAACATCTTTTTAATTTACCATTTTATGTCGGAGTAATAATCGGAACCATTTTTTCAATAATCTATGTTTTCATGGGCGGTTTCAAATCGGTTGTCCGAACCGACCTCTTTCAATTTGGATTGATGTTTCTCGGTTTTATTATTTTAGTCATTTTTCTTTTTGTCGACTATGGCGGGTTTGACTTTTTACAAAAAAACCTGCCCGAGGAACATCTCACCTGGCATGGCGGTAATTCCGGCTGGTACATTGCCGTTTGGTATGTCATCGCGTTGGCAACTCTGATTGAACCGGCTTTTTACCAAAGATGCTTTGCGGCAAAAAATGCTAATACTGCCAGAAATGGCATTTTTGTTTCAATTTTATGCTGGGCGTTCTTTGATTTCCTGACAACGACTTCCGGGCTGTATGCCCGTGTCCTCCTTCCTGATCTAACCAATCCGATAGCATCCTTTCCCGCTCTGGCAGAACTGGTTCTCCCGGTTGGACTATTAGGATTATTTGCTCTGGCACTGTTATCAACGGTTATGTCAACGGTAGATTCCTATTCATTTTTAGCCGCTTCAACCTTTGGCAACGATATCATGCCTCGCTTAAAAAAGACGAATGAAAAAGATATTATTAAATACATCCACCTCGGCTTAATTATTTCAACCCTGCTTGCCGTGGTTTTCGCCTTGTTTTTCAGATCAGCGGTTGATATTTGGCATGCTTTCGGATCAATCGGAACTCCGGCATTGTTAGTGCCCCTCTTTTTTGCTTTTGTTGGAAAAAGAAGAATCCCGCCGGCTCAGGCATTCATTTCAATAGTTTTATGCAGTGGAGTCTCATTTATTTGGTATATCAGCAAATATTTCTCAGAATCAGATCAATATTTTTATAATATTGAACCGATTTTCCCAGGTCTTATTTTATCATTAATTATATTTTTTATGTTTTCAAAAAAAATAGCATCTTGCAATAATTCAAATTAAGTTTTATATTCAATGACTATGAGTGATCCAATATATATGTCAATTGAGGGAATCAAAAAACTTGAGGATGAACTTAAAGTCCTCAAATTTAAAGAACGCCCAAAAATTGTTGCCGAGATTAAAAGAGCTATGGAACTTGGCGACCTTTCTGAAAATGCTGAATATCATGCTGCCAAAGAGGCTCAAAGGCACATTGAAAGAAAACTGGCTGATTTAGAACTGACCCTGTCAAGGGTACAACCGGTTGACCTTGATTCTATACCAAAAGACAAAGTTTACCTATACGCCAAAGTTACTGTTAAGGATGAAAAAGATGGCGAGGAAATTGTCTATACCGTTGCTCCACCGGGAGAAGCTGATGTTTTTAAAGACATTATATCAGTCAAATCACCGATAGCGTTGGCGTTATTGGGTAAAAAAGTTGGGGATGTTGTCAAAATTAAAATTCCCGCCGGATCGGTAACTTATAAAATAATAAAAATATCACGGGATTAATTTAAGTAAGAATTATAACTAATACCCTTAGTTGTTATTCTTCGTCCTCGTTATAAAGCCCTTCAAGCTCATGTTCCTCAAAATAGTCTTCACTCTCAGGCTTCATCCCACTGGTTTTATTGGCGCATTCTAACGAGCAATAGATTTCATCGCCTTGCCTAATTGGATTACCTTTAATTTCATCTTTGCAATTTGTGCAGATCATCCCTAAGATCTCCGACATTTGAATTCTGTCATAGAAACGCCACTTGTACAACTACTTACAAAATAGATGGGCGCGGTTGCTTGTAATAATTCTAATTAGCCACAAGAAAGTTGTCAATGATTATTTTACTTTTTGAAATATATTAATTTTTTGTTCAAATTATGATCTTGACAAATTCTATTTATAGATTATAATTGTCTACAAAGGAAAACTTGTGATGATTAAACTATTTCGTAAACATATTAGCTGCTGTTGTTGTTGTAATAAGAAGGATCGAAATATGTCTTAGTCTGAATAACAGCAACTTTGTATATTTTGGTCCACCTTTTAGTTGAAGGTGGTTTTTTTTTGCTTTATTATAAGGATATAAAATTTTAAGAGGTTATAAGTGAACGAAACAATTTTGAAAACTAAGTTTAAGTATTCAAACGACATAACGGAAGTAATCGGCAATACTCCGCTGATTAAACTTCAAAAATTGCCTGCCGAACTGGGCATCAAAGCTACTATTTTAGTAAAACCGGAATTTATGAATCCGACCGGCTCTATTAAAGACCGCATGGCTATTTATATTTTAAAACAGGCGCTTGATAAAGGCGATCTCAAACCGGGCGGAACTATTGTCGAGGCAACTTCCGGCAACACCGGAGCAGCGGTGGCTATGTTTGGGGCGGTCAATGGACATAAAGTCATATTAACCATTCCGGATAAAATGTCGCAGGAAAAAGTTGACGCCTTAAAAGCTTTTGGTGCCGAGGTGCATATCTGCCCGACCGCGGTCCCGGCTGAATCTCCCGAAAGTTATTACGAAACCGCAAAAAGACTGCAGCGGGAAAACCAGGGAAGCTACTTTGTGGGACAATATTTTAATCTCAACAATATTGAAGCCCACTATAATTTGACCGGACCGGAAATCTGGAAACAAACCAATGGTCAGCTTGATGTGTTAGTCGGCGGTATCGGTACCGGCGGAACAGTTTCGGGAACAGCTAAATATCTAAAAGAACAAAATTCTCAGATTGAAATAGTTGCGGTCGACCCCATCGGATCGGTTTATTATAATTACCATAAAGATAAAACCATGATCGAACCCCATACCTATTTTGTTGAAGGTATTGGTGAAGATATGCTTTGTCCCTCAATTGATTTTCAGTATATCGACAAAGTCTATCAGGTTACCGACCAGCAGAGTTTTCTAACAGCTCGCGATCTTACCCGCAAAGAAGGTATCTTCGTCGGCGGTTCATCGGGTGCGGCTGTACATGTTGCGATGGAACACGCTAAAACTCTTGAGGCTGACAAAACGATGGTAGTTATTCTGCCGGATGGCGGACCAAAATATATTAGTAAGATTTTTAATGATGACTGGATGCGCGAAAAAGGTTTTTTGAAATAGAGGCTTGTTATGAATGAACATTGGAAAAACAAAAAATTTGAAACAAAAGCGATACATTCCGGAAGTGTAAAAGGGGATGAAACCGGAGCCGTAACAACTCCGATCTTCCAAAGCACTACCTATCGGGTTGATTACCCCGGTGATGATTCCGGCTATGTCTACTCTCGCTATTTAAATCCAACGCGGTTGGCGCTTGAAGAAGCTTTAGCCACTCTTGAGAACGGTCACAAAGGCTTTGCCTATGCTTCCGGACTCGCCGCCCTTGATTGTGTGATGCATCTTCTAAAAGCCGGCGATCATGTCGTTGCGGTTGATGATCTTTACGGCGGAACTCATCGGATGTTTGAAAAGATGCTTCGTAACTTTAATCTCGACTTTACCTATGTCGATGGCAGAGATGCGGAAAACTTTAGAAAAGCAATCAAACCCAACACCAAACTATTCTGGATTGAAACTCCGACCAATCCGCTTTTAAAAATTACCGATATCGAAGCGGTTGTCAAAATCGCCAAAGAAAAAGATATCCTTGTCGGGGTCGACAATACTTTTGCAACACCATACATCCAAAGACCTTTGGAGCTTGGCGCTGATATAGTTATGCACTCGCTCTCAAAATATCTCGGTGGACATTGTGATGTTATCGGAGGAGGCTTGATTGTAAAAGATGAAGCTCTTGCTGAAAAAGTCCATCTGGCTCAATACGCCGTTGGCGGTATTCTCGCACCGTTTGATTCATGGCTCGTTCTGCGCGGTTTGAAAACTTTGCATCTCCGCATGGAACGCCACAGCGTCAACGCTGTCAAAGTTGTTGAATATCTCGAAACTGTCGATCTGGTTGATCGCATCTATTTCCCCGGACAGGATGGCAAACCGGTGCCGAACAAAATGTCCATGCCGGGCGGGATGGTTTCCTTTGATATCAAAGCCGACTTCGAACAGGTCAAAGCATTTGCAATGGCAACCGAAGTTTTTGTTCTGGCTGAATCTTTGGGCGGAGTCGAATCTTTGTTGAATCACCCGGCTTCCATGACCCATGCTTCTATTCCAAAAGAGATCCGTGAAAAAAACGGAATCACTGATGGTCTAATCCGGCTCTCTGTCGGAGTTGAGCATATCGACGATATGCTTATTGATCTCAGAACCGCTTTTGAAACTCTTCGATGTACCAAGAAGGCTGTGAAATAAGCACACCCTCTCACAGTCTTTCACATTTCTACATTAATTAGCTTTGCATCAGCGGGACAAAAAGTCCCGCTGTATTTAATATTAAAAATATATTTTTGTAACAATTTAATAAATGAGGTTTCATAATGAAAACCACCAGTTTTAATCCAGTAGCAGAGGCTTATACTAATACAGTATCACCTCGCCGTTTTAATCAGTTTTTAGCTTTAACCCATGCCCTGAACTTAAAAGGTACCGAACGAATTTTGGATATCGGTTCCGGTCCGGGAATTTTATCAATGCACATCGCCCGTGAACTAACCGATGGCGGCTCGCTTTTGGGAATTGATCTATCGCCCAACATGGTTGAACTGTCGCAAAAAAATCTCGAACGGGAAAATTTTTCGAATGTTACCTTTAAACTTGGCAACGCCCTCGATCTTAATCTGGATGCCGGCGAGTTTGATATTGTTGTCTCATCAAACGCCTACCCCTGGGTGCCGGATCGCAAACAGTTCCTAAGTGAAGTCAATCGGGTCCTAAAACCAAACGGCAAACTGGCGCTTGTCGCTCTTTCAACTGACTGTTATCAGGAATTTTCAAATGTCCTTCGCGGTATCTCTCAGGACTACCCCGGCCTTTTCCCTGATGGTGAACCTTTTGAAATCATGGGTGCAAAACTTCATACCTTATCAGAACTAAGCGAATCGGTTGCTAATGCCGGTTTCAAAGTCGAAAACAATTTTACTTTGTCAACGGTCGAACCGATCAAACCGATCGGTTATGTTGAACGGATCAATGCAATTGTGAATGAGAATTATCTCGATCATTTTGTAAATGAAAAAAACAAAACAAAAACCAAAAAGATGATTATTGATCATTTAGCGAGCCGTAATGGTAGCTTGACGATCACCGAATCCTCGGTCTTCGTCATCGCCAATAAATAATTTACTTTCGTAATGTGGGCGGCAGACGTCAACCACATTTCGTGTGCTCGTCTGCCCCAATAGTTCGAGTAGGGCAGAACCCTTTAGTCTTTTCTTGAGTAGGTCAGGAGGCGTGTCCTCCTGACATTGCTTGTGGGCGCCATCGGGTAGCCCACCCTTTGGGGTGGGTTTCTATTCATTTGAATTAATTTCTATTCAACATTATTTTCGTGGACGGTCGATTAAATTTATTCTTGAGTAGGTCAGTCCGCCAAGGCGGATGTCCTCCTGACATTGCTTGTGGGCGCCATCGGGTAGCCCATCCCTTGGGGTGGGTTTCTATTCAATTGGATTTTCGTGGGAGGTATTAGTTTAGTAGGGTAGCATCCCTGCGATCCTGCCTTTTGTGCACATCTATCCCTCTAACGTCAGGTCTTTTACTCCGAAGACCTGATCAGTTTTGATATTGGAAACTTACTCAAATAGTGTTTTTTCTTTGTAACTTATTCTGTTATAGTCTTGTACAATGAAAATGGGCTCGTTTTGTCATTTTTATGTTTTTGACGCCAAGAACACAGTTTTTGTAATTTTTTGAGTTATTTATATTCGTGTGATTTTTTGATAATTGGACATACGATTTTGGACATAATTTACCGCTCCTCTTTTTATAGAGGGTTATGAAATCTCAATCAACAACGATAAATGAGTGAATTTGGATGCAAGGCAATTTTAATTAAAAAATTTAAAAAGAATATTGTTAAGAATTATTATTGTAAGTAAAGCCCTTTTTTACTTCTAAACAATTCACAAAAACTTTGATTTCATCAAAAGTATAATAAACATCAATAGGAGGGATTGTTGTACCTTTTGCAGTTGTGTATAAATAAATATTATGCTTTAAATGGATACCGTTATGAGCACTTTCTTTTAAAAATACTTGAATACCAATAAGAACTTTATTGATATCTGGATAAGTACTTTCTATAGCATGAATATCTTCTCTTGCATCAGAATTAAAGTCTACAAAACGAGAGGTACGATCAAATTCAGATGAGACCATTTTTTTCAGCTAATTCCTGCGCTTTTTTGTTATTATGGTCAGTAACTAAAATCTTTGAAGGGTCATTTATATATACTGTTTCATAAGGTATGTCTTCTTTCGTATTTACCAATATCCACCCAGGGAATAAATGAGACATTTCACTAACTTCTTCTGAGCTTTTATCTCTAAGTGCAGTAATTACTTCATCAACTATTGAGATTTCTTCGCCATCAAACTCAGACAAATTTGGTGGCCTCAATGCAATAGGGCGTAATTGATCACCAGCAAATGTTTTCCTGATGGAAATCTCTAAATCTTTCGCTTGCCTTAGCTCCTCCCTAACTGGAAGTAAATGTTTGGGTGCAGGACCATTATCCAACTTAAAATATGTTTCTCCTGTAATTGATATGCCTCGCTGATGGTAAGCGATAAAGTCTGAGAAAAAGAGTATTTTATTTAACTTAGTTGCACCAAATTTATTGTGCTGCAAGCATTTATCTGAAACATAAAGAATCAACTCTTTGAGTTTTTTATGTTCATCTTTGAAGCTATGATATCTTGTAAAGTCCATAAAAATTCCTTTCAAACTCAATATGTCTAATTATTGCATTAAGTCAACCAATAATATTATAACGATTATATCGGTTAAAAGTTCTAAATTGAACACCAGATGTGACTTGATTGTGACTTATTCTGGTTTTTATATAGTTAGAGTAGGTAGAAACCCTTGCGGTTTCGACGTTCATGTTTTTCTTCTATCACAGCCACCCCACCCCTTGCGGTGGGGTTAGTAATAATCTTCATAAGTCATCTCCCTGCCAAAACCGAACGCCTATAATTCATGGATAAATATATATGTATTTCATCAATTAATCAAGTGCCCGTGCATCCCTCCAAATTCACACCCAAAACACTGTTGAATAGGAAAATGTATCCCTCTATAAAAGGGAAGAGTGAGTTATGTCCAAAATTTCGACTCAAAAACATATCAAAGATTATTATACGAAGAAAATAATTCACGCGAAGCGTGCCAAAGACATCACTATGTCAAAAGTGAAGAAACGAACCCAATTCCGTGTATTCCCATACAAAAGAATGAGTTACAAGGAAAAGACCCACAACGTGGGAGTTAATGTAAGTCCGGAACGGCGAGGGTCATGATGTCACCAACCACTATCGGTTCAACCGCATGAAATCCCTGTCCGTATTTACACCTTGCCACCAAACCATAAGAGCGCGCCATCGCCTCAAGATGTTCGAGATAGTCATTTGATTTTTCAGGATTGAGAAATTGTGATTTATGCGCCGACAAAGCTTCGATCCACTTTTCAAAATGCGGAGTGATATCGACCACAAAATTTGGAGTCAAACCGGGAGGAAGGAAATAGTGAAAGATTCTTGTTACCAGATGAGGCTCGCCTTCTATTTCAGCCTTTTTCAACGCCGCCATATTTGCAGCATTGATCGATATAATACCGGATGCCACATGATCAGGATGTGACTGTCGGCGTCCATGTCCCACATGGGGGTATGGCGTTAGAATTATCTTAGGACGGGTTTGTCTGATAATCTCAGCTAACTGTGAGCGGTGTTTGATGCTGTCTTCAAGTTTCGTATCGCCCCAGTCGAAAGTTTTTACAACATCGGCCCCCAGAATTTTTGCCGCATCTTTTACTTCCTGCGCTCTAATCTCGGGAGTTCCACCGGTACCCATTTCGCCTTCGGTCAGAATCACGAGACCGCATTTATAGCCTCTTTTTTTCAGATCGATCAGAACGCCGCCGGTGCCAACCTCGACATCATCCGGATGAGCCCCAATTGAAAGCAGGTCATAATTTGATTTCATTTTCACACCTCGTACAAAAAAACCCGAAAGAGAGATTCTCTTCCGGGTTTCTTTAATTTTCTTAAATCTATTTTCCAAAGTTATTGGAATGGAAAATTAACATATCTTTCATTACTTCATAAAGATATTGGTCGTTAGTAGCCGGGTTACCGTCAAAACCGGTATATCTTTCATAATCAATTTTATAACTGTAAGGCGGATTCATAATTGTATTAACCCAGGATTGAGTCTGGTTATAAAAACCAAAACGGGCTTCCGGAGTAGTTCTAATTTGAATCTCAACCCCCGCTAAGGCGGATGGACCTTTATCAGCTATTAATGTTTCAAGATTGTTATCCAGCCAGAGCTGCCAGATTGGTCCGTAAACCTCGCCGGTACCACTGAACGGAAGATGAAAATCTAAATCTCTTACGCCGCTAACGACATCAGCGATCAAAGTTGTTTCATCATCATAAGTCAAAGTTGAATCAATATTAAGCTGTAAATTTTGAGAAACAATAACACCGTTGACCATCTGGGTAATGAGAACATCATGAGAATAAATCAAAGTATCATGCGGCGAGAACGCCAAGGCTCCCCCGACAAAAAGTCGGGAAACATGCCAGGCACCGGTTGTGTCAAAGTTTTTGAAAGTTGTTTCATCAAGACCCTGTTCGGTAAGAGCATCATCAAAGAGATCCATCAAACCGGAGCTTCCATCAGCACCGTCAAAATCAAGAGGACCATCGGTTGCTGAAATTGCAGAATAGATATTCGGGTTTAAGATAGTTGAACGGAATGCACCATAGGCGCCCATGCCAACCCCGCCAATACCTCTTTTTGCAGGAGATTCAATAACCGGGAAACTTTGTTCCATATACCCAATTAACTTATTACCAATAATTTCATCATAATCACCAGCCGGGTTGCTTGACGCATAGAAGTAACCGCCAAAGGCTTTATCGTTGGTGATACAACAGATAATCATCGGTTCAATGGTGCCATCAGCAATCAGATCATCAGCAAGCTGTTGAAGCCCGTGATTGAAATAATAATACTGATCACCATCCTGTGGAGGAAGCAGAACTAAAAGCGGAACACTTTCTTCTGTGCCGTAAGGTTCAGGGAAGGCGATGTCCGGTACATAAACAGCCATTTCCAGTAAGCGGAATTGGTTACGTATCTGAAATGACAATTCCGGATAGAAATCATGAACCAACGGAGCAATTTTAACATCCTGTAAAGAGCGGATGAAATCGGTGTCAGGTTTTACCGGAATGTTTGTTCCTCGATCAGAACAACCGGATACAAACAAAAGGGTCAACATCGAGATTAAAACAGTATATCGAAATATTTTTAGCATCATATCCCTCCGCTAAAACCGGTAGTTAATTGACAGTACAGTTTCATAGGTTTTGGATACATAGTCTCCGGCAAAGCTGTCAAAATTGCCGTCGTTGTCAAGATCATTCAGACCGTCAACAGTCAGATCATCAGCTTTTGTATAAGCTGTAACAAGACCAAGATCCCATTGCTGTATGTGGAAAATTAATCCTCCACTAATTCCAAGCTTATTACCGGTATCAACAAATTGTGGAATAGTCTGTTTGATATCACGAATAGGTGATTGATCAAAAACAGTTCCACCAACTATCGTTAAATAATCAGCAAAAGTATAATCAATTCCAGCCATTAGCTTTATTGTATTATCCCATTCAACCGGATTGGACAAGTCAGCTGTTACAAAACTGCTGACAATAGCAGAAGTATCAGCCGAGGTTGGTAATCCTCTATGATTGCTGAATGCGAACTCAAAACCGTCGAATGAACTCCAGTTTGTGTATTCAGCATCAGCAGATAAAGTAAATTTATCATTAACTTTGTATGATAATCCAAAACCGAAGGAAACAGGTAAATTCAAAGTTGTTTCAAAATCGGCTGAATCTATTAATTCTGCTCCGGCTACAAACAGATTACCAGGTTGTCCCGGGTTTGTAATTTGAACCGAGTCACCATGATATGACGGGATATCCGGCAGGTGGAATTTTAGTACTGATTCGCCGGTAACAGTAATACTTAATGGCACATTAAAAGTAACAGCCAAATTAGTTTTCTCATTAACTTTATACAATGCGCCGCCACGGAATCCCAAACCCCAGCCATTACCGTCAATACTTGAAAATTCAGTAATCTTTCTGGTCAATTGAGTCTGGTACTGGGCAGGCAAATTATCCCAATAAGGGTTGTCACGGAATATGACATCCTTGAATAGTAAGTCAGCTCTTAGAAGCTGAAGTCCAATACCAATTGACAGTTTACTGTCTATAAATTCTTTGGCTGCGGTAAACTGAAAAGCTACAACATCGAGATTGTTGATATATTGTTCGCCCGGGCTTATCAAAGAATCATTATACGCAGTATTATGATCATAAAGCTGCCATGAGATATTATTATCAAACGGCTGATAACCAGACAAACCAAAAACAGTCTCACCCCAAAGTGGAAGTCGGGCGATAAATCCAATCGATGGATTTGATAAGACTTCGTGGAAATTATATATATTGGCACCGTTATAAATTCCCGGCTGATCCCATTCGGATCCACCCGGCCACTCATAATTTGGTGTCAATTCATTTCGATAATGCATAAAAGCAAAATCAGCACCCAGTTGGTTGTCGTTAATAAAGGCGTACCCTGCAGGGTTGTAATATGCTGCGCTCCAGTCGCTTGCAACCGCACGAAAAGCACCGGACATTCCCCGGGCTTTCATACCCAGTCCGGAATTTTCAAAACCGCTTGCCAGCAATACTGGAGAGAGTAAAGCTACGACAAGCATAACAAAAACCGAGAATCTTATAATCCTCATTCTCATCTCCGTAAATTAGTATTACATTTAATTTTCATGTCTTGACCAAATGATGCAGATGCCCTTGTTCGACTTCCTCATCAGTAAAAAACGACTAACTTTTTTTACCAGACACACTTAGAGCCCGGTACCTTCAAATGAAGCTGTCAAATTACTACAACCTTCACCTATTGTCAAGAGTTACCCTATATTTTGTCACTGTTTTTAGACCTCTAACACCATAATTTAATAGCCTAAATAGGCACTAAGGAATAATGACGTACAAGCCTTAAGACTGTAAAATTTTGAAATATTTTTTTAACTAATTTTGCATAAGGACTTGAATATTTGATAAATTGATTGACATTATAAGGAGATTAAATGGATTTTTTACAAGCAAAGCGAAAAGACTGTTTCAAGGAAAATCTTTCTCCACAAAATAGAAACAGTTTCCATTATTTCGCTTATTTTTAACCAAGAACCGGGTCGCATTGAGCAAATGGAAATTGTATTTCAATGCGAAACAAACACTTACGGTAAAATGAAAAATTTCGGCACTGACTTTGCTTCCCTATTGCAATGTGATGGAAACGGTGTGATCATAGGATGCGATCACGTTGCTAAGGAAGGTAACAGGATGTTAAAAAGAATTTTATTCTTTATCTTATTTGTAATAATTATTGTTTCGCTTAACTGGTTTAAGGTGGTTCTGGCGCAAGACCTGTCCAAGTTATCAGACGAGGAAAAAGAACAACTCATAAAACAGTATCAATTACAAGCAGATAATGACAGCTTAGATAATTCATACAAGACTCCTCCTATATACGACCAGGAGGATAAAACCACTAAAACTGAAAAAAAATCACTAATTCCTGACTCTTTAAAGCAAAAATATCAAAGCTTAATTGATCTTGAACAGGATAGCACTTTACAAAAAAAAGTGGAATTAATCCCTTTTGAAGATCTAAAGCCGTTTGGTTTAGAGATTTTTGATGACCCCCGTGATTTAGAACCTCCTGTAGAAATTGCTGCTGCCTCGGATTATATTCTTGGACCGGGTGATAATGTAATCATTTATCTTTGGGGACGAGTCGATAAGCAGTTAAATCTTACTCTCGATCGTGAAGGTAAAATATTCATCCAACAGGTTGGAGAAATAGTTGCCTGGGGACTTACAGTAGAGAAATTCACTGAATTAGCTAAGGAAAGATTATCGAGTGCTTACTCAGATTTTAAAATAACAGTTTCACTTGGGAAAATCCGCTCCATAAGAATTTTTATCAGCGGCGAAGTGAAATATCCCGGCGCATATACAGTTAGTTCATTATCATCAGTCTATAATGCTTTATATTTTGCGAGCGGTCCGAATAACCTGGGCTCAATGAGACAGATAAAATTGATGAGAAATGGCAAAAAGAGAGCAACTGTTGATCTTTATGATTTCCTCCTCAAAGGTGACAATACTAATGATCTGCGACTTGAATCGGGCGATGTTATCTTTGTACCCGTAGCAGGGAGCCGGGTAGCTATCAGAGGTGAGATTAATCGACCGGCAATTTATGAATTATTAGGGAATGAAACCGGCAATGATTTGCTTGCTCTGGCAGGAAATCCAACTCCGACTGCTTATCTTGACCGGGTTATGCTCGAAAGAATTTCCAATCAAAAAGAATGGGTTGTACTGGATTTAAATCTTAATCCCCTCAGTTCAAAACCGGTTGATAAGCTGGTTCTTCAGGATGGTGATAGAATTACGGTTAATGGAATATTTGATTTTGAGAAAAGTAAAGTCGGGATATTTGGACAAGTACAACATCCGGGCTACTATGAACGCAACGACTCGACTAAAATATCGGATCTTCTTCTCCAATCACATCTTCAAACCTATGATGTCTACCTCGAGAGAGCAGATTTATTCAGACGTTATGAAGATTGGAGCACCGAAGTAATTGCCATAAATCTCCGCGAAATAATTGACGGCAATCCCGAAGCTGACTTGCTGCTTATGGATCTTGATTCGATCCATATTCATTCAATCGAAGAGATCAGCTGGGATAAATGGGTGTTTATTGAAGGAGCTATAAAAGAGCCGGGGCAATACCGTCTCTATAATAATATGACAGTGGCCGATTTAATCTTTCTTGCCGGTTCATATAATCGGGAAGCTTCCCGTCACGAAGCCGAGCTGGCTCGCTTGGATTCAAGCGGTGAAGTGTCTTTGATGTATATATCATTAGCTAGTGATTCTGTAAAAAAAATAATTTTGGAAGAAGATGATCATCTTTATGTCCGTCATATTCCAGAGTGGCAGTTTAATCCGGTTGTTGCGATTGAAGGGGAAGTTCGTTATCCGGGTCAATATATGTTATCAAGCCGTGATGAAACACTTTATCAGATTATAAAAAGAACCGGAGGGTTTACTCGCACCGCTTTTCCAACCGGATTGGTTCTTGAACGTGAATCAATCGGTGAAAATATGCAGAGAATTCATATCCGAGGTCTGATTGAAAAAACACAGCCTTTGGTGGAAGATTCTGTCGGGAATCTGGTTCGTTCAAATGTCTTTGAATTCGATCTGAAATCTGTTAATCGTATTATTATTGATATGGAAAAACTGTTAGATTCAGAAGGCAAGCAAGGCGATATCATCTTAGAGCCTGGAGATCAGGTATATGTCCCTTCAATCCCTTCCGGGGTAACAGTTATGGGTGCTGTTGGCGCCAATGGGACTATCAAATTCAATCAAGGATTGAAAGTTAAAGATTATATAAAGCGTGCCGGTAATTTTACCCGCCGTTCTGATAAAAATGAAACTAAGCTAATTAGGGCTAACGGGGAAATTATCTCTGGGAAGAAATCTCTCGGACAAAAAGTTCTCATTGGTGACGTTATCTTTGTGCCTTCTAAAATTGAAAGAGAGAGAAATTTCCTTAAAGCATTTACCGAAGTGCTTTCAGCTACAACAGGAATTTTGACAACTATTTATATAGTTAGTAAATTATAAATTTTCGTTCCATTTTTTGGTTTACCTTCCTAATATTCGTCGGAGAAAGCGCATTTCTTCGGCGAATTTTTTTGGAAATATTTTCAATCACATCATGGAAAAAAATACCATGTCTTGAAATATAAAATTAAAAAGACAATTTCAGGGTTGGTTGTAATCTGTTGTTGTTTAATTAGATAACATCTATTTGTCGCATTCTACTGTTTGGCATCAGCCTTGCGATAATATTATTCAAAGGAATTATAATATCATAAGGAAATGAATAACATGATAGAAGCTGCAACTAAACTAGATTTAGATGATATTCTTTCTTTGATCGCAGCGCGCATCAAAGTGAATAGAAATATGATCAGTCCATATCAGGACTTTACCAATTTTCTAACGGAACTTTTCAAATACAGTGATACAATCAGGAATAAAATTATAGCGTGCGGACAGGTTTTGCCTGAGATAGCTATTGCAGCTGATCGGGCGGATATGGAACTCGAAGAAATATTTGGTAAAACGCCATTTTCAAGTGATATTTCAAATATTATTGATGCTATTCAATCACCGAAGGATATAGTCTATATTGCCAATCCAAACAGATTAACCGGTGCAAACTTTTCTCTTGCAGAGCTTGAAAATATTCATAATGCTATCCCGGAAGGAAATTTAATTATTGATGAATATTATTATGATTTTTTTGGAATAACCGGAAGAATGCTACTGGATAAGTTTGATAATGTGATTGTATTGCGGTCTTTTACAGCTACATTTGGATTGAATTCTTTTGAAGCAGGTTATGCTGTTTCTTCATCACGTACTATAAGCAGACTGAAAGAACTTATTCCTCAGAAACCATTTTCGACAATTTTAAGAAAATCAATAATGACGATTATACTTAACGATCAAGCCACTAAAATGCGGTTGGACGAGATACACGAAGAATCATTGCGTCTTGCAACCCAATTAAACAGAATTGGTGTAAGATCTCGAATAGTGGCTGGCGACTATCTGCTGATAAAAGTGAAAGATACTGCCAGGGTGGGAAATCATATCGCCCGACATAAAATTGCGATTGAGAACCTTGATGGTTATCCTTTAATGAAAAATTACATGCGTTATCAAATTCAATCAGTGTTAACTAATGATAAACTGATTGAGGCTTTTCAAAAGATGCCGAGTGAATATTATCAGCTGACGGCAAAAAATATCCTTAAAACAACTATAAGAAGACCTTCAGAAGAAAAACAGGATACTCATTCAAGGATAACAGCAACTATCAAACAAGAATAAACATCCTTGGTTCAATTACAAACTGAATCAGAATATATCAAAATTAAGGAAAAATCTAAAATTATTCAGCACAATTTATGTCCTGTATTATAAAAAGTATTGATATTTTGTTATAAATGGTTAAAAACCATCATGTTTGTTGACAAACGAGGCATTTTGGTTATAAATTTAACTATTCTGTTGACATAATTTGCTAAGGAACGATTAAGGTTTTGAATAAGATTTTAAAAAATATATTTATGTTATTTTCCGGACCTGCCGGAGCGACTTTTGTATCGCTTTTGACTTTGTGGGGTGCGGTATTACTGACTAATCAAACAAATGATTTTATTTTTGAAATGCTGGCAGCTTTGTTTGTAATTCGGCTTGGCTACCGACTTTATAGACCGCCGATGCCGGTCCTTAAAGCTTATTTAAATCATCAAAAAGTAAAAAATGTTTTTATAGATGAATCTCTTATCAGTCTGCTTTTCTTATCGGCTTGTTATTTATTGGATTGGCCGGTATCAAGAATAAGTATTGGTTTGTTTGTTTTATGTAATGGTCTATTACAATTCACGATGACTATTTTAAATAACCTTGTTATTAAATTGTTGTCAAAAACAAAAGACTCCCGGAGTCACAATTTTACAAAACAAGTAATAATAGTTGGGACAGGAAAAAGAGCAAAAGAAGTTGCATCATTAATTCTTGATTCTCCTGAACTTGATTCTTTATTAATCGGATTTATAGATTATAAAAAAACAGGACTGTGGCGTTTTCGGGATGTGCCTCTGATCGGTCATCCTGATGATTTTGAACGCATTGCCGCAGTTTGTCACATTAATTCCATAATCATTGCGACCGAACCTAAAGATTTACAATATACTCAATCACTATTTGAGGTTTCAGAAAAAATGGGTGTTCCGGTTTGCTTCATGCCTAACTTGTATGAATCTAAACTGACCCGTCCAAACCCGGCATTTTTAAATGGATATCCGGCGATTGTATATACAGCCGTTCCTCTGGCGAGATTGCCATTGTTATTGAAAAATGTGATGGATAAAATTGGTGCTATGGCTGGGTTACTTATAGCTTCTCCGGTTATTTTAGCTTCTATAATAGCTATCAAACTTGACAGTAAAGGACCGATTTTTTTCAAGCAGGTTCGAAGCGGATTAAATGGCAGAAGGTTTGAATTATATAAATTTCGTACTATGTGCAGTGACGCTGAGGAGAAAAAGGATAATCTGGCTGACTTGAATGAGATGTCAGGTCCGGTCTTTAAGATTAAAGATGATCCCCGGGTTACAAGAGTGGGACGATTGTTAAGAAAATACTCAATTGATGAACTCCCGCAATTTTTTAATATCCTTCAGGGCGATATGTCGTTGGTCGGACCCCGTCCGCCATTACCGAAAGAGGTTGAACAATATGAACCCTGGCAACATCGTAAATTATCGGTGAAACCGGGGGTAACATGTATCTGGCAGGTCAACGGACGTAATGCGATTGATTTTGACGATTGGATGAGACTTGATCTTCAGTATATAGATAATTGGTCATTGTGGCTGGATACAAAACTTATTTTAAAAACAATCCCGGCAGTTATGAAGGGACAGGGAGCATCGTAGCATCCCTACTTATCAGCGAATCTTATGCGCTTCTCAATTTATAAACTACTCTATTTTTTAGTTCTATCTATTATATTAATCGGTGCTGTTCAAGCAGCTGTACTACCGGCAGGCATTAGTGAGTTTGATTTTCTCTATGATCGTTTTGAACGACTTGATGCATTGTCGCTTGATAAATATGATTTTCAACTTGGTCCTTATACTTTAGACCGCGAAGATTTTTCAATCTCGCCCTTTGAAGAATATTTTAAACCGAAAAGTGAGAGCATAAATCTTTTTGCAATATTATCCGAGGATTTCAGGTCGGTTAAATTATCTCGTGGGAACGGTATTGAAAATATTCGAGGAGGTTTATCTTTTTCTCCTTCAAAGAATTTGTTTTTCTTTAGTAATTTTGTTCTCGATGAAAAAAAGGCGAAAGATCCAAATTACACCGGAAAAAAATGGCGCGGTTTCGCCGGCAAAGTGGAAAACAGCATTGCCGTTTTTAAATTGAATAATTTTAGAATTATGCTCGGTCGGTTTGCATCTTTCTGGGGAGAACGCAACTCATTATTATTAGCACCTTCAACTACGATGGACGGGCTTGAGTATAATTGGAAATATGGGCGACTGACTTTTTCATATCGTTTGGCACAACTTGATCGAACGAAAGTATTGCATAATTCAAATTTGGAAAATGAAGACAGATACTTCGCCGGGCACAGGCTTGATATTGATTTTTCAGATAATTTTCGTTTAGGGATATTTGAAACCGTTGTTTTCGGAGGGATTGGGAGAAATGTAGAATTTTATTATCTCAACCCCATAATGATGTACCACTCCAATCAACTGAATAAAAATCGAAATGATAATACTTTTCTTGGATTTGATTTTTCTTATAAACCTCAAGCCGGTATAAAATTTTACGGACAATTGCTTATTGACGATTTCCAAATTGACAACGAGATCCAAAGCGATCAGGAACCGAATGAAATCGGATATCTTGCCGGAGCCTACTTCGTTGATGTTCTTGATTTGGTAGATATCAAAGCTGAATATTCGCGGGTGAACAACTGGACTTTTAATCAGGTTTTGGATCGTAATCGTTATTTAAACGATGGTAATTTGATTGGCGGAGCGCTGGGCAATGATTACGACCGCTATAGTCTTAAAGTTATGCGATGGTTCACGAAAAGCTTTGAAGGCATCTTATTGTTATCGTATCACCGTCAGGGGGAAGGCAGAGTAACGGCTGAGTGGAGCGAACCCTGGATGGATATTGACGGTGATTATCAGGAACCGTTTCCAACGGGTCAGGTTGAAAAAAGATTCAATGTTTCAGTAGGCGTCAAAGGATTTATTGCCGATCATTTTTACTGTGATGTTGAAACCGGGCTTGAACATATTTCAAACTTTTCCCATATCGAAGATGAAAACCAAAGCTTACCATTTATTCGAATCAAATTTTCAGGCTTCTTAAACAGCTTAGTTAATATTAAATAAAACAGTTTTCCCTGAGTATCCCACAAGACTTTTTTAAAATCGTTTCTGTAACCATTTAATTTCAACCTAAAATTGACTGTTTTTCTCCAATATTGATTATTATTATAATTTATTGCGGACCTTTTGGTTTTGTACGTGGTTATGATAGACAAGATTTTTAGTTTACAGTTAAAGGTTTATTATGAAAAGATTATATATTTATGCCGCATTAATATTATTAAACTCAATTGCCTGCGGTAAAGATAAAGGAAATGAAATGGAATCAAACGATATTTATGAACATACTAATCATCTAATAAATGAAAACTCACCTTATCTGCTTTCTCATGCACATAATCCGGTCGATTGGTATCCGTGGGGTGAAGACGCACTTGATCGGGCGAAAAATGAAGATAAACCGATTTTTCTTTCTATCGGTTATGCTGCCTGTCATTGGTGTCATGTCATGGAGCGAGAGTCATTTGAAAACGAAGAAATAGCCGCCTTGCTTAATGCTAATTTTATTTCAATCAAAGTTGATCGAGAGCAGAGGCCTGATCTTGATGAAATATATATGTCATTTACAACAGCCATGACCGGGCACGGTGGATGGCCGATGTCAGTTTTCCTTACTCCTGACCTTAAACCGTTTTTTGCCGGAACCTATTTCCCGCCAGATGATCGCTATGGTCGACCGGGCTTTAAAAGATTGATAACTGAAATTGGTCTGGCTTATAAAGAAAGTAAAGATCAGATTATAAAATCCTCAAATGATATTTTCAAACAAGTTTCAAGTAGAATCCTGGCGCCAACCGGAACAACGATGCTTTCCAAAGGTATGATAAAACGGGGTGCGGAAGTTCTCATGAATAATTTCGATCACATTGACGGCGGGTTTGGGCAGGCACCGAAATTTCCACATTCTTTGGAACTGTCTCTTTTCCTTCGCTATTATCGCTCCAGCGGTGACTTGACATATCTTCAGGCTGCTGAAAAATCTTTAAAAGAGATGGCATTCGGGGGAATCTATGATCAAATCGGCGGCGGCTTTGCTCGCTATGCAACCGATGTAAAATGGCTGGTTCCTCATTTTGAGAAGATGCTTTACGATAACGCCTTGCTTGTACCGGTATATGTCGAAGCCTATCAAATTACCGGAAACGAAGTGTATCTAAATGTTGTAACTGAAACTCTTGATTTTATCTTAAGAGAGATGACTGACAAGACCGGCGGTTTTTACAGCGCCCTTGATGCTGACAGTGAAGGGGAAGAAGGTAAATTTTATGTCTGGACTTATAACGAGATGAAGGATTTACTGGGTGAAGAAATATTTGAACCCTTTGCAAAATATTATAATATTACACCGGGTGGAAATTTTGAGGGCAAAAATATTCTCAACCTTTCCTTAGAATCTATCAGATTTAAAAACGATAACCAGATTGATAATTTTGATGAATTTATTCAAAAGGGAAGTGATATACTATTTGAAGCCCGATCAAAAAGAGTTCGGCCCCTGACCGATGATAAGCAATTGACTTCGTGGAACGGTTTAGCACTTACCGCTTTTTGTAAGGGGTATCAGATTACCGGCGATAAAAAATATCTCGAGGCTGCAATTGCAAATGCCAACTTTGTAAAAGATGAATTGTATGATGATGGAAAACTGACTCATGCTTACCGAGAAGGAAAACATACCAAAGAACAATTTCTTGAGGACTATGCTTTTTATATCAGTGGATTATTGAATCTTTTTGAAAGTGATCAGGAAAATAATCATAAATGGTTGAATTTTGCTATGGAGCTAACTGAGACTGCGACGGAACTGTTTATTGATGAAAAATATATATTTTATCTTCGTCCTGATGGACAGACTGATTTAATCTATCGACCAAAAGAAGAATCCGATGGCGCCATTCCATCACCCGGATCGTACATGATAGCGAATCTTTTAAAAATTAACCGATTGACTGATGATGCAAAATATCTGGAAATTGCCAAAGGAGCCCTCGACGCAATTTCCGGTCAAATTCAACGTTCACCGAATCGAATGACTTCGGCCTTGTTTGCAGTTGATTATTATTTTAACGATAAAATTGAAATCGTTATTGTTGGAGATAACAGTAGTCGGGATGAAATTATTAAGGAATTATATTCAAAGTTTATACCAAATAAAATTATCGCAGTTGATAATGGGAATAATAAATTATCGCTGCCATTACTGGAAGGTAGAAAATCAACTGATGGGTCGGTAAAAGTTTATGTTTGTCGAAATTCAGTCTGTAATTTACCCGTTACAAATTTGGAAGAGTTCAAAATTCAGTTAAAAGAACTTTAATTTGACTGTTTGATGAATAGACATATATTTATAAAAAAAATTAACTGCGATGGAGAATATATGTTAACGGTAAAAATGAAATGGTCGGGCGGGTTGAAATTTGAAGGTACCAATGTTTTTGGCCATTCAATAATTACCGATGGCGCCAAATCAGCAGGAGGATCAGAAGCCGGGTTTAAGCCAACCGAATTATTGCTTTATGGTATAGCAGGATGTGCCGGGATAGATGTGGTGCAGATTATAAAAAAACAAAGACAAAAACTCACCTCACTTGAAATCGAATTGAGCGGTCATCAAAACGATGATTATCCCAAACCTTTTCATACGGTTGAAATAAAATTTATAGCATCCGGCGAGGATATTAATCCTGACAAACTTGCCAAAGCTATTGAGCTGTCGGAAGATAAGTACTGTGTCGTTAGTCAGACGGTTAAAGAAATCGGTAAAATTATCACAAGTTATGAAATTGTGTGAATCATTTATATAACTTTACTATCTAAATATATATGGATAGTAAAATGATAGATGGAGAAATAAAATGGAATTTGGATACAGATTAGAAACGGATAAACCTTTTGACAGGGTTATTGCCGAGGTTCAGCGTTTGTGCGTGGAAAATCAGTTTCGGGTTTTAGCGGTGCATGATGTTCAGGCGACTCTTGAAGAAAAAGGGTTTTCTCGCGATCCTCTGGTTATTATCGAAATGTGTAATGCCGGTTTTGCTCATGAAGCTCTGAAAAAAGATATCAACGTAGCATTGTTCATGCCTTGTAAAATTGCTGTTCATACTGAATCTGGCAAAACGATCATGACACTTGGTCGTCCTGAAATGATTTCACAGATGATGCCGGAAATTGGGTTAGATGAGTTAGCTTCCGAGGTTGAGAAAAGATTGAAGAAGGTTATGTCTGAAGCCGTAGAATAATAGGATATTATTAGAAGGACAAAAATAACATGGCAATAAATGCTAAAAGACTTATACTGTTTTCAGCCGGAGGTGCATTAGCCGGCTTTGGTTTATCGGTACTCTATAATGCTTTTGGATCAACCTGACGATTAATGTGCAACCCTTATCTGGCTTCCTCGATGGGGTTCTTCGCCGGTTTGGTGATGTCGACAACTGACAAGAAATAGAGAGATTAAATGCCAATTTTTGAATATAAATGCAGTGACTGTGATAATAAGTTTGAAGAACTTTCGATGAGTTCCGATGAAACTGTCAACTGTCCGGAATGTAATTCTGGTCGGGTAGAAAAATTATTGTCTACTTTTGCCGCATCAACTAATTCACAGTCTTATCAGGCACCTTGTGGCGCCGCCAGTTGTGGTTCGGGATTTTCCTGAGCGTCCTGATTTTCTGCGGTCGCAGATTACTAAATTATTTACTTTTCTTTTTAACAATTGCACAAAAGCGGTTGGTTTCTCTATCAGCCGGATTGAATGAATAGCAGTTGTAATATCCTTTTAGCTGAAATCCTGCATCACGAAGCATCTTTTTGATCTTGCTGTTTGGATAGGCTCGTTCTTTGTGTACTTCATAGAACCGCTCATATTTTTTTCCAACCTGAATGAAAAAAGTAGCATGGCACAGAGCCATTTTTTCTTTGGGAAGGTATTCGTTTTTCCAAACCCAGGCGATATCATCTTTGGCATCGGCATAGACATGTTCATCCCAAAGATATTTTAACGCTTCCTGAGTATTCATGTCGAAAATAAACCATCCTCCGGGATTCAAATGTTTGTGAACCGATTTGAAGGCAGCCAGTAAATCTTTTTCTGTTAATAAATAGTTAAGCGAATCAAAAAACGAGGTGACCAGATCGAATTGCTGGATTTTGGTTGAGTCATTATTTTGGAGCAGTTTGAATTTTGGCAGTGATTTTTGATATAACTTAATTTTTTTTGATTTAAGTTTTTTAGCGGCAACGGCAAGCATATGCGGGCTTTGATCAAGCCCCGACATAATTATTCCCAATTTTGATAAATGATTGATAGCTGTTCCTGTTCCGCAACATAAATCCAATCCGTTAACAGGATGAATTTTAAATTTTTCAAAAATCTTCTGGCAATATTTTACCATTTTGATTGAATGACGATCTGCACCCATTAAATCGTAAACTTCTGCAAATCTGGTATATGGTTTCATCGTAATCCTGATTTCTTTTAGTTATTGAACGCCTTTTTGTTGACAGAGACAGCATTTGGAAACTTATAAATATATGAAGAAGAAGATGAATATAATTTTGATAGTCAAGTATTAGTTAAAAACCGGCTTTAACGCCGCTGTTTAACAAAGGAGTAAAAATGGAAAACGTAGTCTGGTACTGGTTGGCTGCGGTTGTAATATTCCTCATAATGGAATTGATGACACCAACGCTGGTTTTCATTTGCTTTGTAGCAGGTTCATTACTGGCTGGAGTGTATAGTTTCTTTGTTCCTGATGGTTATTACACGCAAATAGGAATTTTCATTATAGTATCATTATTACTATTGCCATTGATGAGAAAAATAGCCAAGAAAATAACAAAACCATCTCCACAAAAATCCAATATTGATGCATTAATTGGCAAAATTGGATTAGTAACAAAAAAAATTGATCTTAACTTAGGTGGTCAAATTAGATTTGAAGGAGAAGTTTGGATTGCAAGTGCTGATGAAGATATTGATATAAACGAAAAAGTAGAAATTGTGTCCTCCAGTGGCACTAAACTTCATGTGATAAAGAAAATATAGAAAGGGGAGTTATAATGAATCCAATAATAATATTTTTAGCAATTGCGGTTGTATTTGCTTTCATCATTGTTTCGATGTCGGTACGTATTATACGTCCGTTTGAACGGGGACTGGTCGAACGACTGGGTAAATATCAACACATTCTTTCACCGGGATTAAATCTGATTATACCATTTTTTGATACGGTCTTGAAAGTTGATATGCGGGAGGTGGTGCTTGATGTTCCTCCTCAATTTGTGATTACAAAAGATAACGTCAATGTTGAAGTGGATGCTGTTATTTATGCTCAGGTAACCGATCCGTTTCGTTCACGGTATGAAATTGCAAATTATATTTTAGCCGCTACGAAACTTGCCCAGACAAATCTCAGAAATGTTTTTGGTGAGTTAGAACTTGATGCCTGTTTAACTTCACGTGATGAAATTAACGGGCAGCTTCGTGATGTTCTTGATCGGGCAACCGACAAGTGGGGTGTTAAAGTAAATCGTGTTGAACTTCAAAGGATTGATCCGCCCAAAGATATTCATGATGCTATGAGTCGCCAGATGAAGGCTGAACGTGATAAACGTGCCGCTATTTTGGATGCGGAAGCAATTAAACAGGCAGACATTACCAAAGCTGAAGGTTACAAACAGTCTAAGATTCTTCAAGCCGAAGGTGATGCCGAGGCGGTTCGCACAAAAGCTGAAGCTGAGAAATTCAGACAATTAACAGTTGCTGAGGGTGAAGCTAAAGCTATTCAATCGGTTTTTACTGCGATTCATGAAGGGAAACCGGATGAAAAATTGATTACTTTAAAATATTTGGAAATGCTTCCAAGATTAGCAGATAATAAAGCAAATAAACTGTTCCTGCCGATTGAGACAAGCGGGATAATTTCATCATTGGCAGCAATGGTTGAAGGAATCAAAACAAGCAATACAGTCGAAAAATCAACCGAGGAAGCACAAGCTTAATCGGGACTGACCTCTTCAAAGCCGAGGAGCCAACCGGCTCCTCTTTTTTTATTTAGACTTAAAAAGTCTACTATGCCTTTGACACTTCATTATTTTTTAAACTATTCAGGTCAAATTTCGTTATCTCATTTAAATAATAGAAGGAAATTGACAAGTCTGATAAAAGCGTTTACCTTAACGCAATAGGAGTTAGAAAATAAATGAATGAAAATAATGAACAGATACGTAAACCGGCAGTTGCAGGCTCATTTTATCCGGCCAATGCCAGTGAATTAACAAAAACAATAGCTAGTTATTTTTCTGAAGTCGAAAAAATACCGATCAAAGGTAATCCGTCAGCATTGATAGTTCCCCACGCCGGCTATCCTTATTCCGGATTAACGGCCGCCAAAGCTTATAAGCTTCTTGAGGGTCAGGAATATGATACGGTTGTGGTAATATCGCCATCTCATACAGTTTTTTTCAAAGGTGCTTCGGTATATGACGGTGACGGCTATGAGACTCCATTAGGTATTATAGAAATAGACAAAGAGCTTTCTCAAAAAATTAGCGAAATAAATCCTGTTGTATATCTGTCAAATATGGGTCATTCCAGCGGAAACACTCGCGGTGAACATGCCCTTGAAGTACAGCTTCCTTTTTTACAAGTGGTGCTGGGTAAATTTAAATTAGTTGCGATTGTCATGGGAGATCAGGAAGAGGATACAATCCGTGCTCTTGGAGAAACTTTAGCCTCAACCCTTGAAGGCAGTAATGCACTTTTGATTGCCTCTACCGATCTATCTCATTTTCATCCGGAAAAAAGAGCCCGAAAACTTGATTTTAATATTCAAAAAGCTGTTGAACAATTTGATCCCAAAATATTAATAGAGACTCTTGAAACGGGTAAAGGTGAAGCTTGCGGCGGTGGAATTATGGCAGCGGTGATGATTGCTACCCAGCGACTCGGAGCCTCAGAGGTTCAAGTCATTGATTACACAACCTCAGGTGCTGTTACGGGAGATTTTGATGAAGTAGTGGGATACCTTTCAGCGGCGGTCGTTGGTGAATCCAAAATTAAAAAAGTGATTCCTCAATTAGGAATAAAGGACGCCCGCAAACAAAAAGAGTTTGTAGTAACCGATGAAATTGAGCTGATGTTAAAAAAGATAGCTCATGATGCTATTAAAACCACGCTTGAAGATAAAAAATATATATATGCGAAAGATGAAAAGCTTGAATTTGAAAAAGGTCTTTTCGTTACTCTTCATCTCGACAATGAACTTCGAGGTTGTATCGGTCGTATTCGAACTGATTTACCTTTATATGAAGCAACTGCTGAGATGGCTCAGGCGGCGGCTTTTGATGACCCCCGTTTTCCAAAGTTGACAAGTGAAGAATTTGATAAGGTTGATATAGAAATCTCTGTGCTTTCTCAACTTGAAAGAGTCAAAAATTTTGATAAAATTAAAATTGGAAAACATGGCTTGCTAATCAAGCTTGATTTTAATTCCGGACTCTTGCTGCCTCAGGTAGCGTCCGATCTAAACTGGGACACGACAGAATTTTTGGAACAGACCTGTTTGAAAGCCGGTTTACCAAAGAATTCATATCAGAGTAAATATGCTGAGGTTTATACTTTTACTGCTGATGTGTTTTAGTTTGTAAATAAGTTTTATTATTTTCAAAACTTGTTTCCTGTCATTCATTTCGCTAAATTCTAATCATGTACAGCGATAATATAAATAAAAATAAGCTAATTTCGTCTGTTTTGGTCACCGGAGCCAATGGATTTGTCGGTTCAAGATTGTGCCGGAAACTGATTTCCAAAGGATTCAAAGTAATTGCCGGTATTCGAAAAACCGCCAATCTATCGGAGCTTGATGGAGTCGATGTTGAATTTCGCTATGGTGATGTGAGCAACATTGAATCACTTAGTTCAATGGTTGAGAATGTTGATTATATTATTCATAACGCCGGGATAACAAAAGCTAAAATGAAAAGAAGCTTCTTTGAGGTTAATGAAAAGGGAACTGAAAATCTATTTGAATCAATTCATAAAAATAATCCTCAAGTAAAGCGGGTTGTTTACATATCCTCTCTTGCAGCAGCCGGATGTTCATTAAACGGCAGACCGGTCCGGGAATCAGACAGCCCCCGTCCAATGACAACTTATGGAGAATCGAAACTCGCCGGTGAAAGATCAGCGCTTTCTTACAAAGATAAATTGAATGTTGTAGCTGTTCGTCCTCCCGGAGTTTACGGACCGGGCGATAAAGAGATTTTTGGATTTTTTGCGGCTCTTAATTTTCATTTAAAGCCGTATGTCGGGAAAACCAGCCGAAAACTCCAGTTAGTGCATGTTGATGATTTGTGCGAGGGGATATATTCAGCTTTAACAAAAGAAACTCCATCAGGTGAAATTTATTTTATCGCTGAAGAAAATTCGTATTCGATGAAAGAGCTTATCAAGCTGTTAAAAAAGGGATGCGGTAAAAGTGCGATCCCGGTGTATATCCCATCCTCGCTATTTAGACTAATTGCTTATTTTTCTGAGAGTATATTTAGAATGGTGGGAGCGACCCCGATGCTGACCCGTGAGAAAGCCGATGAACTTCTGGCATCATGGGAGGTTTCAACTGATAAAGCATATAAAGAACTTGGATTTAAATCTAAGATTTCATTTGAAGACGGAGCGAGTGAAACCTATCGCTGGTATCGTGAGAAAGGATGGTTGACTTGATCTCAAACGGCTTATTATTGTATTCATTGATAGCGGCCGGAGGCTACTTACTGGTAATCAGCTCGATTCTGTTTTTCATTGAGAAAAAGTTAAACTTAGCCAAAGAGATTCCTTCACAACTTTTGGAAAAATTTAATGTTGGCTGGTTTCTGATAAATTTTGTAATGGAATTTCTTTTCTTCGCAGTTATCCCTACCTTGGCTTTTGGATTTTTCTACATAATTTTACCTTTAACCGGGATGCGCGCCGGAATGGCTGTTGCTTTGGTAGCTTTCACATTGGGTGCGGTTCCAATGGTAATGGGTTATTCCATGCGGATAAAATTCCCTATGCAGTTTATGCTGTATACACTCCTTAGCTATTTATTAAAAATTGGGGGATGTATGGCTATTATCGGATATCTTTATTCAATATAATGAGGTTGGCTATGAGTATAGAAATAATAAAAAAGTTTGAAAATGTTCGTAAACTTTTCCCCCATACAAAAAAAACGGTTTATTTTAATTCAGCCTCGTATGGACCATTTTGCCGTCCGGTAGCAACGGCGGTTGAGGATAATCTAAAACTTCGCCTCTTATGTGAACGTGATGATTCGCATGATGCTTTTATTGCACTTGATAAACTTCGTAAAGATTATGCCAGGCTGGTAGGTGCCAAACATAAAGAAATTGGCATTGGGATGAACACAACCTTCGGGCTAAACCTTGCCGCCTTTGGATTGCCATTGAAAAAAGGTGATGAAATTCTTTTGTGTGACAATGAGTTTCCGGCTTTAATTTATACTTTTAAAGCTGCCGCCGAAGCAAAAGGGTTGAAGCTGAAGTTTTTAAAATCTAATAATAATACTTTCGACATTGATAATCTGAACAAATCTATTACTAAAAAAACCAAACTGCTGGCAATTTCCTATGTTCAGTTTTTTAATGGTTTCAAAAACGATCTGGCGGAAATATCTAAAATCTGTAAAAAGCATGGTATATATTTTGTTGTTGATGGGATTCAGGGGATGGGTGTTGAACCGCTTAATCTGTCACGGCTGGGGGTTGATATTTTTACTTCCGGATGTCAGAAATGGATGTTGTCACCTCAGGGTTGCGGATTTTTCTATCTCTCGGAAGAAATTCAAAAAGTAATGAACCCGCCGTTTATGAGCTGGCTTGGGGTTGACTGGAAAGTTCAGTTTACAGATCTGTTCCGATATGAACTGCCCTATTTTGAGTCATCCCGGAAATATGAGATGGGGTACTATGCGATCCTGAATATTTTAGCAATGAATGCTGCTGTGGAAATTTTTAAAGATCTGGGCATAAAAAATATTCAGAAACATAACTATGGGCTGATTGATAAACTTGCAGATTTCATTGCCAACGAACCATTCTATCAAATTACTTCTTCAATGGTCAAAAAACATCGCTCATCAATCTTTACATTTACCAGCAATAAAATTGTAGAACTGCATAAAGAAATATTACGCAATAAAATTATTCTGGTAAGACGCGAAGGCTCCATCCGAGTTTCAGTCCATCTTTTTAACAATGAAAAAGATATTAATAAGCTGATAAAAGTATTAAAAATGTTTGCGAAGAAAAATCGATAAAACTTTTTAAAATAAAGAATATATAAACGGTGCCAGGGCTGATGATTCGGTAAATACGATCAGAAAAGAGAGCAGGAGTAAAAAAAACAAAATTGGCGCCAGCCAGTATTTTTTTGAGTGCTTTAAAAAATATACAAACTCACCAATTATTTTAAGCCGCTTATTCATTCTTTAATCAATCCCTTTTTCAAAGGAAAATTTGTCTAAGATTTCTTTTGATACCTTTGTCTTATCTACTAAATAATGTTCTAAAACCAAAAAGTCAATCCCGCCGCTTGAGAAAGTTGCGAAGGCATCAGCCGGAGATTCTACAATCGGGTGTCCCCGCAGATTAAATGAAGTGTTTAAAACTACTGACAATGAAGTTAGTTTTTTAAAGGCATATATCATGTCGTAGAAAAATGGGTTGTCCTTTTGGCTAACGGTTTGAATTCGTGAAGAATTATCAACATGAGTTACCGCCGGAATCAAACTGCACTTGTCCGGTTGAACGGTAAAATTAAATAGCATATAGGGTGAGTCTTTTTCACATTGAAAATATTCAGAAACATCCTCAACCAAAACAGCCGGTGCAAAAGGGCGAAACGGCTCGCGGTATTTTACAGCGGCATTAATTTTTTCTTTCATCTGATTATTTCGCGGATCAGCAACAATTGATCTGAACCCCAAGGCTCGGGGTCCAAACTCCATTGCTCCCTGGTACACAGCGACAATATGACCATCGGCGATTTTTTTAGCGGTGTGAGAATGAATCTCATTATCCGGTAAATATGAATAGGGGATAGCATTGCTGTCGAGAAATTCTTTGATTTCATTTTCTGTCCGGGAACTTCCAAGCCCGAAAAACGGCTGTGTCTTTTTATTTTCGTTGGTCAATTTATAATGAGCATACAAAGCCGCACCCATCGCTCCTCCGGCATCACCCGAAGCAGGCTGGACAAACAATTCATCAAAGATTTTCTCTTTTAAAATTTCTCCGTTAGCTTTACAATTCAAGGCTACTCCGCCGGACATGCAAAGCTTATCCAAATTTGTAACTTCCCTGACATGGCGCGCCATTTTCAGTATGATCTTTTCGGTTATAACCTGAATCGAGGCGGCGATATTTTCATGGAACGAACCGACTTCGGTTTCAGGGGTTCGACGCGGTTGACCGAACAGTTTTTCCATTTTACTTCCCGTCATGGTCATACCGTGATGGAAGGAAAAATATTCCATATTTAAATGAATAGAGCCGTCATCATGGATCGTCACGAGCTTATCTTCAATCAGTTCGACAAACTCAGGTTTCCCATACGGAGCCAGCCCCATCACTTTGTACTCGGCTGAGTTGACATGAAACCCGAGATAATAAGTTATGGCTGAATACAGCAGTCCGACCGAATGGGGATATTTCATTTGTGCTAACAGTTTTACACGGTTGTTATCTCCAATACCATACGAGGCGTTGGTCCATTCCCCAACACCATCAACTGTGAGAATAGCAGCCTTTTCAAAAGGGGAACTATAAAAGGCTCCGGCGGCGTGAGAGATATGATGAGGGAGGTATAAAACATCACCGTCATAATCCAATTCTTTTTGAATAATGTGATCGGTCCAGATTTTTCGGCTTAACCAGATCGGTAAAGCTTTTCGGAAGGCTGTTAATGCAAGAAACGGTACTGCCATATATCCGGTTAAAATCCGATCAAATTTTGTGATCGGTTTGTCATAAAAAACAATATGGTCGATTTCATTGATTGTTAGACCGGCTTTATTAAGGCAGAAATTAACAGCTTTAGAGGGAAGTTCAGAATCATGTTTAATCCGGCTAAACCGCTCTTCGCTTGAAGCGGCGACAAGCGTTCCATCGACTACTAAAGCAGCGGCAGAATCGTGGTAGAAGCAGGAAATTCCGATTATATTCATAAAAATTAGCTCAATCGGCTCATAGATGAAATATCAGGTTCGCCGTTATCTGTTGTTTCCCAATTAGTTTGACGGTTTGCCTTCCGTTTTGAGCTGTTTAGCGGATCCCAGCCGAATATTTTAAAAATAAGTCCCAATGGTGAAATTATTATTAAATAGAATACAGAAATTATCAAGGCTGTCTGAAATTTGGCAATATGATGGGCGATGACTTTCCATTTTTCCCATAATCTTTTTAATAACTTTTTCATTGATTACCTGTTGTAATAATTGATAATAGATAATATAAAAAAATATTCTTTTAATGTAACAGTTTTTCGTTATTTTCTTATATGGAATTTTCAGGTAAAAAAATATTAATAACCGGTGCCTCAGGTTCTCTCGGTAGACAACTGGTTTATGATTTAACCAGTAACAATATTGTACCGATTTGTCAGGTCAGGAAAACATCAGACTCCAGTTATATTGATTCTCTTAAGCTTGAGAAACGAATTGCTGATTTGCAAAACAATGAAGAACTTGAAAAACTTGTTCAGGGCGTCGATTATATTATTCATACAGCTGCCAAAGTAGATTTCAGGCAAAATAAATTAACCGAGTTTACAGCGATTAACACTATCGGAGCCTTGAATCTTTTCAAAGCGGCTCAAAAAGCGGGCGTTGAAAAATTTGTTCATATTTCCACAGTGGCGGCAGTTGGCGGTTTACCTTTTAGGGAAAAAGCCAACATTGATGCCCCGGAACAAGATTATCCGACAGCCGATGAACAAACAAAATTTAATCTTACTAATCTGCGTATTCCCTATATAATGACGAAACATGCGGCGGAGGTTGAATTAAACAAGATTGCTGATAATGGTAAAACGGAACTGATAATGGTCAATCCTTCAATTATTGTAGCCCCTTCAAGAAGCGGCAATGATCGCGAGGCTGCGATAAAAAGATTTTTCAAAAGTTTTTTAATTCCCAATTTAGATAATGTTATAAATTTGGTTGATCTCCGTGATGTTAGCTCAGGTGTTATAAAAGCGCTAAAGAAAGGCAAGCATAACCAGCGGTATATTTTAGCCGGAGAAAATTTAACCGGACGGGAACTTGCCCTGAAAGCATCGGGAATCCTTGGCAAAGTACCACATCTGATTAAATTGCCAAAATCATTTCTAAAATTTGCATCACGAGGCGCTCTTATCGGAAGTCAGTTACGAGGGAAACCTAAAATAATGTTCTATCCTGATTTGGTCAAACTTTTGGATTATGACTGGTCGTTTTCTTCAGACAAAGCAAGACAGGAGTTAGATTATAAATATCGCTCGGTGCAAATAACACTCAAAGAAATTCTCACGAATTGTTTTTTCGGCACCTCATTCAAACCATAGTACACACGGAGTGTGATTGTAATAAAAGCAGGATTTTCCAAACCTGCTTTTAATAGTTGTAAATTTTAATTAAAAATTACTTGCCGGTACCTTTTTTTGCCAATACAAAATCAACTTTATACGTTATCCAACAGTGAACAGGATTATCACCTTGCATGCCGGGAGTAAATTTACACTTATAAGCAGCCTCAACAGCGGCTTTATCAAGCATTTTGTTTCCAGAAGTTTTTCCAACTTTTACTTCTTTCACAATCCCTTTTGTGTCCAATAATGATTGCACATATACCACACCCTCAATACCTGCTTGTTTTGCTTTTTCCGGATAATCAGGAGTTGACTGCGATAACATTTCGGGGTAAGTGTCCAATGCGATAAAATCATCAGGTGAAGGAATATAATCGGAGGCAATTAAAACCTTCTCTTTTTTATTACTCTCTTGCATTTCATAGAGCTTAGCCAACTCTACTTTGAGTTCAAATTCCTTTTTTCCTAAGTCTTTATTTTTAAATTCTGAATCTACATATTTATTATGCACGTCTTGTAATTTTTTTTCAAGAGCTGCTATCTTTTTTGCAAGTTGTTCTTGTTTTGCGAATTCAACTTTTTTCTGTTTAGTAACGACTTTATTGTCGTTGTCACCCGCCATCAGTTGAACCGATGCCAACGGTATAATTATTGCTAGGGATGCGATCATTGCAATTCTAACTACGGAACTTTTTGCGGTTATACTCTTTTTCCGTTTACTCATAATAGACATAAGACGACCCTCCAATTGTGTTCTATTTGCCATATTGACTGTGAGGGGGGAGACCAAAGCGGTTTTTTTATAATTTCTGGCAGTCATCAAAAGATGTTCCGCATAGGAAAACGGGTCAGTACCGGCATTGAGAACGAAATTATCTGATGCTTTTTCAGCATCAAGGATTAATTGTTTTCTACATATCCAAACTAAGGGATTAAACCAATAAATTGCACCAACGACTGAACTTATCAGAATCCAAAATATATCCATTCTTTTGATATGAGCCATCTCGTGTACCAGTGCCATTTTAATTTCATTATTGGTCCAGTTAATTGCTGTGTGCGGCAGAATAACATATTGATGAAACAAACCGGTTGTAATCGGAATGGATACATGTTTTGATAAAACAACATGAACAGTCCGTTTGATTTGTAGTTTGTTAATGATCTGATTGGTAATAGATTCAATATATGAATTGTTTATTTGAGATGAATTTTTCAATATTATATGCGAAAGAATAATCCCTATCATAATTTTTGTGATTCCAAAAAGGAAACCGCCAAACCAGATTGATGCCACCCAAAAAGTCAACGGGATAGAGATCGGTGTCGTTTCAATGGCATTAACCATCTGAACTGCGGAACTGTTTACGGTCGGTATAATTGATTGCCAGTTTGGATTGGACAAAGTAAAGGTCCAGCCCGGAGTCAGGATTGAGATCAGGGGTAGCAGCAACAAGGCTAAAAAAGAGAACTGCACGATTATACTTCTATTGGCAGCCGTCGAGCGTCGCATCAATGAACAAACCAGTAAAGCAAAAGATGTTACAACGAGTGATTTTATTCCAAGTAAAACTAATGATTGCAAAAGTTCAGGATGGCTGATTTGATCAAATAAATTTGTTAAAATTTCCATCATTTATTTTTATCCTCCTTCTGCTTTGATTTAATTAAGTCAGACAGGCGGGCATATTCTTCATCGGTTAGTTTAGTCGATTTCATACTGATTAAGGCGGCGACGACGTGTTCGATTGAATCATCAAAAAATGTTTGAGCAACTTGTTTGAGAGCGTGTTGACTGGCTTTTTTGTGATTTATTATTGGAGAGTAGATAAAGGCGCGACCGATTTTCTTGTGTTTCAAATATCCTTTTTTTTCCAAAATGCCTATTAAAGCTCTGACCGATGAATAACTTGGTGAATTTGGAATTGCTTCTTGAACTTCGGCAACGGTAGCCTCGTTATTTTGATATATCACATCCATTATCTGGCGTTCACGTTTACTTAATTTGTTGAATAATTTGCTCATGAATTCCTCATATATATATTGCTAAACGCATAAGGGTCGTTGTCTGTTTAGTTGAACTGCTAATAAATTAGCATATAAAATTAAGTCTGTCAAGAACAAAATGCTAAAATATTAGCAGATAGGGAGATAGGAATAAAAAAACCGGAACAAAATATTCCGGTTTTTAGAAATCTGATAAATTAGAATAGAATATTATTTAGTAATGTTGGTGTCAGAGGGTAGAAGTCCAAATCTTTCGTGTTTAAAATCAATAATTATCATATAGTCATTAAAGAATAGTTCGTTACCCATTAATCGAAGGTTATCATTCCGTTCCGGTGGCAAGATACGACAATTTATCATTGGAGAATTGATCGTAATTTTACTGAATTGCAGCGAGGTTTTAGATGGCGCTCTCCAGATAGAAATGAATTTTCCCCACGCAGGAACCGAGTCTTTTAAAATTTCAGGTTCATGACCTTGATAACCTGTGTATATTTTCCATTCATCAAGTGGTAAAAATAGACCGAAACCAGATGCTCCTGTATCAAAAAGAACTGATTTCAAAGTATCTGTGCCAATTACAATAGAAATATAAAACGAGTTACCTTTGATAGTTGCAGGAACAAATCCTGCTTTGCTATTAATTTCTTCTGGGATCAAACTGGTATCACTATAAACAGCAAATTGAGTTTTGGGAAAATCAATTAATAATATTCTGTTTGAAAAATAATTACTTCCAAGCGTGCCAATAGATATATCTTCTGTATTGGAAGAGTCAATGTAATCAAGATCCTCTACTTTCCAATAAACAGGGAAATTTGTTACACCTATCTGATCGTCTTTGGAATACCAAGTAAGTTGAATTTCTGTAACACCCGAATCAATATCTACTCCAATTTTAGTTAATCTATTTCCATAAACAAAACTGGATTCACATCCTGTATCTAATTGAAGAAGTAATCTTTTAGTATAACCTCTTACTTTAACAGGAATCTTAAGGGCTCCCTTATTGAAGTCACCCAATGAAGTTTCGTAATTTGACCATTGGAAAGGTACAAACCGATTCTTTTCAGCCTGTAAAATTGGATTGAAAAATAAACAAAAGAAAAGACAAGGTGCTATAACAAGTAACCTTATTAAAGTCATATAGGTAACCCATGCTTTTAATATTAATTTATAATCCCTTTGTTAATTAATATATTTTGCAGACTTGTATTTGTAAACTAAATTAATATCAATTACTTATTTTACAATTTTGATGATCTGTTTAAAATTATCACCCTCGGCAACTTTGAGCATCTCAAATAAACACATCTCAACCGAAGTCAACTGGGCGCCGGCTTCTTTGATTTTTTCTACTCCTAAACGATAGTTTGATTTAATCCGGGAAGAGACCGCATCCTTGACCAGATGAACCTCGTATTCAGAGTTTAGAAGATCCATGCAGGTTTGATAAACGCAGACATGAGTTTCAATGCCGGTAACCAGAATCTGTTTACGCCCCAGTTCTTTTAGTTTTTCATTAAAGCCCGGTCCGCCGCAACATGAAAAAGTATTTTTGGTCAGCAAATTAGTGCCTTCAAGTTCTTTTTTAATTATTGGGACAGTTTCGCCAAGTTTGTCAGGAATCTGTTCGGTCCAGACAATTGGGATTTCGAGCACATTGGCGGCTTTGATCATCCGGTTGACATTTTCAAACAGTCTTTCATGCTTATTCATCAGAGTTGCTAATTTCCCTTGAACATCTATAACGACCAGGACAGCGTTTTCTTTTTGTAGCATTCTAACTCCTATATAATTTTCAATTGTTTAAAGCTGGTTGAAGTTTAAAGAGAAGACGGGGCAAGTCAATATTTATTTGAATAAAACCAGATAAATAAAGTATATAAATAACAGGCTAATCAGAGCGGCTCCGACTAGAGAACTTATAGCAAATAGTTTTTTTAAAAGGTCCTTTTTCATTAAAAAAGCTCATTATATTACTTATTAATCAGGCTGAGTCTGTGAAACAAATTGTTAGTATTGTCGTTATAAGATATGCAATGGTTGTTTTATTTCAACCGATATGTTATATTTAATTAGTTCTTTGACAATTAAAGAGGATTTGCCTCTTTATAAACCTAAGTGAAACAAGTCAACTTGTTCTTTGTGGTTATGTAATAAAATATTACTCACAGCCATAAGGATTAAACGATACAAAGTATCGGGGGTGACATGGCTTCGACGGGGTGGCATAGCCACTCTGATACAATACGGGAATTTAGTTAAAGATTATTTTTTTGTTTTTTACTCGTATTGGGGGTGACATGGCTTCGACGGGTTTAGTGGGGGGTTGTTTGCGTGCCGGGGATGTTTGGAACCTCGTTATCAAACCGGACAAAACACTATTTGGCGAAAATAATTACGCCATGGCTGCCTAGTAATAGGTTTAGCCCGTTGTACCTGATCTTTTGCCTTCAAGATTGGGATATAGCGCCGTTAAAGAAGGCTCGGTTTTTCGATGTCTATAAGAGAAACTTAAACTAATAGACTGGCTGTATTGGTGGCCTGGCTTTCGGCAGCTGATATAGCGAGAAATTATAGATAGCCTACGCATGTAGATGATGACTTGACGCTAGATTCGGACGGGGGTTCGATTCCCCCCACCTCCATTTTATTCTAACTACACTATTGTAACTCAATGTGTGTTTGCAATTTAGGAAGTGCGCCACCACGCGAAGTACCCCGAGCAATAGTTTTCGCCCTACCACCAAATACGACAACTAATGTTCCTCAACCAAAACTCACCGCTATCCCGAGAGCCTTACAAAGTTGCTTTATCGGTCTGCCAGAATTCCCGACGTTGGTCAGCTTTGTAGATGATTTGGGGACAAGACTTTCGTAGTAAATGCGACAGACAAAGTCTGTAATAATCTGCACATTGAACCATATGAATCGGAAGCCAATTACGCAAACTACTATTGTGTACAGCATGGAAACCAAATGCTTAGTTGCAGACGCCCCAGTTTTCGGCCTGTCCAGCAGAAGTCTAAAAGACTTGCAGTCGACCAACGTCCCGACCGGTGAGAAGTTCTATTTTATCTTCCTCCTGCACGGTCAATATAAACCGCTTTTTGAAATATCCAGGACCCTAGATGATGTTGGAAAAGTGAAGTAATAGTATAAAATGAAAGGAATAATTATGAAAAGGAATCACATGTTGATGGTGATGATGCTGGCAACTCTTCTTGTAGTTGGCATTCAACCAATTTCTGCCCAAGTAAGTGATGTGGAATTGAAATCAATTCAGACCCCGAACGAAGTCAAAACATCAATCGGAACCCTGGGATTTTTTGACGGTGTCCCAACCCAAAAAACAGCGCAACTTGTTTACGATAACCTCGATCTTATGCGGGGAGTCGATGCATTTCTAAAGGGTATGCCCGGAGCATCAATCCGCGGCTTGATACATGGGTCTCATGCAGTTGGCGCTAAAAAATCTAATCAAGTTATGATCACGGAAGAGCTGTTGGATTCAAAACCATTGTTTTTAACCGGTAACACCTCGACCCTTTATGCAGCTCCAATACTTGACCTTAAAGTCGATGGTCCAACAGTTGTTGAAGTCCCGCAGGGAATGCTTGGCGCTTTTAATGATGCCTGGTTCAGATATATCGGCGATGTTGGTCCGGTCGGCCCCGACAAAGGGAAAGGAGGCAAGTATCTTGTCCTTCCTCCCGGATATGAAGGACAGATTCCAAGTGGCTACCATATCATGAGATCAAAAACATACGGTGTATGGTTGTTTATGCGTGGTTCTATTGATAATGGAATTGATGCGGCCGTCAAAAATATTAAGGATAACTTAAAGATTTATCCGCTTGCTAAAAAAGACAATCCACCGAAAATGGAATTTATTAACGGCTCTAAAAAGTCATTTAATACAATTCATTCCAACGACTATAGCTTTTATGAGCATCTCAACGATATTATTCAATACGAATCGATGGAGATGCTTGACCCGGAAACACGCGGCTTATTTGCGTCTATAGGAATTGTTAAAGGACAGCCTTTCAAACCTGACGCCAGAATGAAAAAGATTCTAACCGATGCTGTCGCCATTGCCAACGCAACCGCCCGAGCGATTGTCTGGTATCCACGCCATGAAGGAGCTTATATTTACCCTGATGCTAAAAGCTCTTGGGTGATGGCATATACTAATAAGAATGTCTTCTTTTTGGAAAACGGAGCAATGAATTCAGACGCTCGAGTTATGTTCCATTATCCTTATACAGCCGTGACACCGGCGATGGCCATTAGCATGCCAGGAATTGGTTCTGATTATGGTATGGCATTTCTGGATTCTAAGAAACAAATATTCGATGGCTCAAAAACATACAAACTTCATATTCCGCCCAATCCCCCGGCAAAAGATTTTTGGGCAGTTACATTATATGACTCCCAGACCAGATCCCAATTGCAAACCGGACAACCGTTCCCAACTGTTGGAAGTCAATCCGAGGGATTTAAGATAAATTCGGATGGATCATACGACATTTACTTCAGTTCTAAACCACCGAAAGGGCAGGAGAAAAACTGGCTTCAAACAATCCCGGGCAAAAGCTGGTTCACGATAATTCGTATATATGGACCGCTTGAAGCATGGATTGATAAAACCTGGCGACCGAATGAAATTGAGTTGGTGAAGTAAGATCACCGATCTGAAAAAAAGGTTCAGGATATAGGGTTTGAAGTTTAGAAACAGGTGCGTGCCTACACATCGCTGGTCTGGTACGGGCCGTAATACGATTAAGCCATCGTAATTAATTTAGGCTAAAAAAACATGTCACAGTATGGCCACAATACGGTGTAAGTCATTCATATTTCTTGTGCCATATTTGTGCCATATTGGGTGTAAAACAGCCTGATATTCCAGAACCAAATAAAAGCTGAAAATCGTTAGCATTCTTAACGATGTCGTGAAATTACATATCTCCCAATAAAATTAAACAGGCTTTGCTTGCGATTCCCCCAACCTCCATTTTATTGTGCCACAAAGCCTTAACGGCAATTTCGCCTGTTATATCCCCCAATAACACCTAACCACTTTGGTCATGATTTGGTAGCAATTTAGGAAAACAGAACACCAGAGTTTGAGATTGTTTTAATAGGTTATACCATCTATCTTATTTGATAATAATCAAATATAAGTTTAAGCTAAGAGAAACTTGTCTATGGCGACAAATGAATTCGATGATGATCAAACAAGAGAATTTACGAATTTAACCTCTGATACTAAAGTCCCGCATTATACCTACAAAAGATAATGTTTGTATAATTGAGGGAACTAAGGGAGTCAAATAGTTATTAACCTACTTTTGAAAACTGCTGCAGCCGTTTCTATCTTAGGATTAATCGCAATGTCGATCTGGTATGTACCATTCTGTCTGTCCCGACTGATGGAATTGGGACGGACTTGGCCACTATATGCGTCTATCGCAGTGACAGTGCTTCTAAGTTTCATAGGAATGCTCGCATTCGCTAACTCTACAAGGCCGTTATTCGATACTCTGGCAACAGTTGCAGGATTGATTTTCTATCTTCACGTCATGCTTACAATATTGCTTCTAGTGCTTGACACCTCTCGATTTGTGGTTCGCATTCCGGGTCAGTTGGGGGTAGCAGTCGCTTTGGGGCTCGCTGTTTTGCTTACGATCATCGGAGCTTGGCGGGCAAGTATTCTCAATATTGAAACGATCGAGGTCCCAATTGTTGGACTCCAAGAAGATGTTACACTTATGCATATCTCGGACGTGCACATTGGTCACCATCGTGGTAGATTATACTTGGAACAGATTGTGTACGAGACTAACCGCCTTAAGCCGGATCTTGTTCTGATCAACGGCGACCTCGTTGATGGCAATAGCGCATTGGAGTCGGGCGTTCTATCGCCTTTGAGTGAGCTAAATGCACCGACTTATTTCACTATTGGAAACCACGAAAGTTATGTTGATACAGAGCGGGCACTCAAGATCATAGCAAGCCATGGAGTCCGCATCCTGCGCAACGAAGTTGTCGAGATTAATGGAATCCAACTCGTAGGACTCGATTATATGAATGCAGACGAGGACGCCTTTGACGTGCATGCTGTTAATGAATTAACTATAAAGGAAGAGTTTCCCAAGATTCGTCTCCAAGACGATAAGCCAATCGTCCTTATGCATCATAGTCCAGTAGGATTAGAGTACGTTATCATGAGAGATGTTGATTTGATGTTATCAGGGCATACACATGCTGGACAGGTTTTTCCCGCGACTCTTTTTGCCACTTTACTGTATCCTCTTAATAAAGGTCTATATAAAAGAGAGGGTACTTATTTCTTTGTTTCTCAGGGAGCGGGAACTATTGGGCCTAGAATACGTATGGGTACTTCAAATGAGATTACCTTGGTACGACTCAGAGTGCAAGAGTGATTGATAAGAGTGTCATCAGGACGGAAAGGCCGGTATTCGATTCCCCTCACCTCCAATTGTTATAATCCATTACATTTCAATAGCTTGCGGCGACATCAAGCCCCGAGCCCGAGTGATCGATATGAGTTCTCCGGGCTATTTCGGTCATTAGGAAAGTTTTTTCTGAACAAAATCGGAGTCGAGAGATTATCTCGTTAAACAAGGAGAACTACCGATGAACAAAAAGAGAATCCTCATTTCAATCACTGCCTTTTTTCTGATCAGTTTCAGTGGCTCGGCGAATCTTTCGGCCGACGAGGTCGTCCGACCCACAGAAATCAAGAGCAAGCGGCAAGTTATCTATGACCAGCCAACCTACGAGAAGATGGCCGGATTATGGAAAAGCTACTATGATGAATATCCATCCGAGAACGCGTACGCCAACTGGATGTATGCCGCTCGGTATGCCGGGCAGGAAGATTATGCCAGATTACTGGATGTCGGTTTGGAGAAGTATTACGCTAACCCCACGCTGCTATATCTGAAATCGATGGTGCATCACGGTAGACAAGACGACTCGCAGGAGCGGAAGTATCTTGAAGAGGCGGTGCGTCTCGATCCGAGCTACACCGATGCGTGGTTCGGGCTTGTAATAATCTATATGAATGCGCGCGACGAAGAGCGGCTTGATCTAGCCCTGCGCAGTCTGCTCAAGAGCGGAATCATCCCCGATGAAGTGATGGATTACAACTACAATACATTGATAGGTCTTGACGAAAACGCCATTCTAATTACCAACGGTGACAACGACACTTACCCGGTATGGATTCTGACACGAATACTTGGGATCCGTCCCGATATAAGGATCGTCAACCGTCATCTGTTGAATACAGAATGGTACCCGCTGTATATCATTGAACGGGGACTGCCCCGGTTTATCAGTGAGAGCGAACTGGAGAAGCTTCGCGATTCTGAAGGTGGACAGGTCAGCGACTCACTCATCAAGACGCTTGTGATCTCGGCCGAGCGCGCCCGCCGGCCAGTATATTTTGCCGCTACATTCCAGGTAGCCCAGGAGCTGAAAGAGCTGGCCAATAACGGTAGGCAACTCGGTTTGGCGACGCTCGTCACGCCGTCCGACACACCGTACAGCGACCAGCTGCGAAAGGCATTTACCATCTGGACTACCGGTTTTTTAACCGGAGGGCTGGACAGTTGGAGGCTGCGTCACGCGCCACCAGGTGACGCAGGCCGATTACAGATGATGGCTTACGCTTCGAGAATAGCTGTAAGCTTGCCGGAGCTTAAAAAAAATACACCGGATTTAGTCCTCCCCGTGTTTAACTGGTATGTTGCTCATGCTGAGAAACACATCAGTCAGGAATTCAGACACTGGGTCGCTGAGATGTGGGCATGTTACGGATCAGATATAGAAAGCGTTGATGAATGGTGCAAGAATCAGGGATTAGAGTGTTCGGAGCCACAGAAAAAGTGAACCCGGAGTGGGACCTCTTTTTTTGCGCCCGGCGAGGAGACGAAAACTCATGGCGTGAGCTGATGGAAGAATATCGGCCGCGCCTTATGGCACTGGGACTGTTGATCACCCGATCAAGCGTAGCCGCGGAAGACATTGTTCAAGAGACGTTCGTTCGGGCGCTTAGCGCCACCATTAATAATACCTCAGGTACGGTTAATGGCTTCCTTGGGACTATTGCTTATCGCCTGGCTATTAAAGAAAAACGCCGAGTCGGGCGACATGTCGGCCTGGAGACAAATGAACTTCTAGATAACGTTGAAAACCCTATGGAACAGCTCCTGAAAGATGAACGTCAGCGTCTCATCGCGGGGGCAATTAGCAGCCTCGACACGGAACATCGTGACATCCTCCTGTTACGCTTCTACGGCGGGCACAGCTATTTGGAAATTTCGGAGCTGTTGAGCGTTCCGATTGGAACCGTTAAATCACGAATCTTCTATGCCGTTAAGTCCTGTCGCGACATTTTGCGAAGGAAAGGAGTGTTAGAGTAATGCACATCAATGAAGATAGACTTCTCGAGTATGGGCTCAAGATAGTTGACGATGACGACGAAAGTATGGAAATCGAAAGACACCTTGAAGCCTGTCAATCGTGTCGCTCATCACTGAAAAGAGTGTTGAGCGATATAGATGTCATAAGTAGCATTCATCCGGAGCGACCGGTGACCGAAACAGCCACTTCCACCAGAATTCGAAAGGCGCTCTTGCCGCTTTTGAGGACTGCGGCGGTAATCGTAATCAGCCTGGCAACGGGGTTCGGTGCATCCGCATGGTTAGCAGATAAGCCGGCACGTGTGGTTCCGCAGTATGTTTCGCTGTCATCACCAGTGGATACAATCGGCCGGTATCCTGTAGCAGATGCAACCGGTATATCTCCAGAGTACTAAAGGAGCGGATGATTAATCGAGTAAGGAGAACGGTCACAATATGGTCACAATTGGGTGTAAGTCATTTGGTTAGCTTGTGCCATATTTGTGCCACATTGGGATCAAAATAGACTGATTTTCCAGAACCAAATAAATGCTGTAAATTATTGAAATTCATTACGATATCGTGTATTTGATCGTCTCCCAAAAAAATTAAACAGGCTATGCCTGCGATTTCTCCCACCTTCAATTTAAAAAAAATTACAAGCCAACGAATTATAGAACCTATCCTAGAGGGGTTTTTAGTTAAATTTTAACTTCTTTTTCTATAACTCTGAATAACTACCAATAACTTACAACAACTGAGGAGACAATTTGGACATAGTAATTGTTCTTTCAATGGTTTACTTTACACTTAGAATGATTATTGGATCTGAAGTTATAATAAAAAAGCAGTATGAGTTCGAGCCTTCAGTAATAATTTTTATCAGAAGAATCAAACAAAGGAACATTTCTCACTTGTCAGTGTTATTACCAATCAAAAGCGTACCAAATTAAAGGAAATATTAAAAATGAAACGACTTGTTATATTAGCGATATTATTAACGGTTTTATCACTTGGTGTAGTTGCCAATGCTGCCGAAAAAGTACTGATTGTTGTCACCAGTCATTCTCTAATGGGAAACACCGGCAAACCAACTGGATTCTGGCTTTCAGAATTAACTCACCCGTACTATGTATTAAAAGATGCCGGCTTCGGTGTTGAAGTTGCAAGTATTAAAGGCGGAGTTGCTCCAATTGACCCACGGAGTTTGGACACAACTGATCAAATAAATAGACGCTTCCTCAAAGATGCTGAATTGATGTCCGGAGTTCTCAACAGTAAAAAATTATCCGATATCAATCCAGCTGACTTCTCAGCTATTATTTTCAGCGGAGGTCATGGTACTATGTGGGATTTCCCCGGCAATGTTGATATAAACAATATTTCTAAATCTATCTATGAAAACGGCGGAGTAGTCGGTGCGGTCTGCCATGGACCGGCAGCTCTTTCTGAAATCAAACTATCTTCAGGTGAATATTTAATCAAAGACAAACAATTTGCCGCCTTTACAAACGAAGAAGAGATACTGGTTAAACTTGATTCCGTCGTACCGTTTATGTTGCAGGATAGATTAGTCGAACGGGGAGGTATTTTTGTTCCGGCTGACCCCTGGCAGCCGAATGCTGTTAGTGATAATCGGGTTGTTACCGGACAAAATCCGCAATCAGCTCATCGCGTAGGCGAACTGGTTATCGAAGCTTTAAAAAACAGATAAAATCTATAGTTTGTAGCTTATTATCAATTTCAAAATTTTCTATTTACAATAAAATAGTTGCGAAGATTGTCTACCCAACTCCACTATATTATTAAGTTATTATTTGGCTCATAATCCGAAGGTCAATAAACTACTAATTGTACACTAAGAAGTGGTCACAATATGGTGTAAGTCCTTGTGCTGCAATGCAAAAATGTGGTTCGATCCCCCCTCCAATTTGTTTGTATGCAGCCGAATAATTGATGCGTCGCAACCCCGGTCTGACAAGATAAAACCAAGTGTCCACTATATGCCATAAATCTACTAAGCCCCTTTTTGTCTGATCACTTTTCTTGATGTAAATATAATTGTTCCCAGCATGGTCGAGATATTTGGCTGCAATACTGTTATTGACATTCCCCGGATTATATGCGGGTCATTTTTTCTAGATGGCTTGTTCTTCGATGGTGTTAATTTTACGCTTGATTGTTCCAAGGCTATTAGTACTAACTACAAAATCAATCATGATAGTGACATGTTAGTTATCGTAATCGGTAAATCCACAGACCTCTCTTGCTCAGCTTGTAAAATATTTTTCTTATGAAAATTGTTAATTAGTCAGGTCCTCATATTTACCAAAACAACCGAAAAGATCACAGGAAAATGCAACAATTTTCCAAACGAATATGATGATTATTTCGTAACTTCATTGAATTGCACACATAGCTTATAGAAATTTATAGATCTTGAGGTCCCAATAAATGTCTGAACAACTCAATGAAATTACATTGAATCAATGCAACAATCCACCTGCAAAATACGATGATCTATCAGTGTTATTTTTGAATTGCACACTTAACCGGACGCCGGTTCTATCCCATACGGAGGGGATAATCCATGTAGCGCAAAAGGTGTTTGAAGCAAATTGCGTCAAGACTAAAATCATTCGTCCTGTTGACTACGAAATCGCAGCCGGTCTTGGTCAAGATATGGCCGAGACGGCAGAGTGGGAGCGAGACGATTGGCCGCAAATTCAAAAAGAAGTCGATGAGTGCGACATTCTTATAGTTTGTACTTCGGTTTGGCTTGGCGAGAAGTCTTCGGTTTGCAACCGGACGTTGGAGAGAATGTACGGATACACACATAGCTTCAATGAAAAGGGGCAATACCGAGATTACGGTAAAGTGGGTGCAACGCTTATTACCGGTAATGAGGATGGTGTCAAGCACTGTGCGATGAACATATTATTTTCGTTGTCTCATATTGGCTATACCATTCCACCGCAGGCTGATTCCGGGTGGATGGGTGAAGTCGGCCCCGGCCCCTCGTATCGCGATGAAGGCTCCGGTGGGCCAGAAAACGATTTTACCAATCGGAATACCACATTTTTGGCCTGGAACTGCTTACATATGGCACGCATGTTGAAAGACAACGGCGGAATACCGGCTCACGGTAACCAACCCGATGTTTGGGAGGTGGGTTGTAACACCAATTTCCAGAACCCAGAGCACAAACGCTAAGTTTTATTTGACGACCTCCGAACAGGAATACACTGAATCCAATTAGTGTCTGACATTGTAGAACGCCCAGGAATGAGAATTGAAAAAATTAACACAATTTTGTCACAGCGTAATGCACTTTAATATAGTCTAAATCAATCTATTTTATGATTTACTTCGTAACAGATATATTGTTATATTTGTAGCCATAGAAAAATCAATAAAAACGAAATGAAAAGTAAAAGAAACTAAACGACCAAACTAAGAATTGAATGATTCATATTTGATTAGATGATAATACGCACAAGCGACTAAAGATAGTCGCAGTCCAGAAAGATACGACGAGCCAGAAACTGGTTGAAGATCTAATACTGCAGAGCTTGACTTCTTTACGTTCCAGGATTAAGTCATGACATTTACCAACGGGCAGATGCTTGGGCCATACGAAATAGTTGAGCAGGTTGGTAAAGGTATTGACAGATCAGCTGGGAGGTCATGGTGGAAAGAGAACCACAAACAGACACCCTAATACCCTGGTCGCTGAAGCAACACAATCAACTTCTCATTTATACTGTTGTGCCACATTGAGTGTAAAACAGCCTGATTTTCCAGAACCAAATAAAAGCTGGAAATCGTTGGCGTTCTTCACGATATCTTGTATTTGATTGTCTCCCAATAAGAGAAACAAGCTTTGCTTGCAATTCCTCCAGCTCCATTAAAATCTACAAAAATTTAACGTAGTATCGCCTATTCTTCGCTCCAAAAACAATAAATAATTTGTGACTGTTCTGGTCATAGCAGACTATTAGTACCTTGTCGTAAAATCCATTACACTAAATTTGTAATAATAATGACACATTCCACTGCTAAATGGGAGTATCTCTAGTATGACATAAATTTCTAAAAATGGAAATACTTTCGATGCCGGAATTAGAAGAGAATAAGATGAGGCTCACACAGAGTATGGCATCTTTGATTGTGATTGTTTGGCTCTGTCTATCGAGTTGCATTGAGTACAGTCCTTTCGAAACTGAAATCGACACACAGAAGGCGAATTTGACGGCTATGAATATTGCGCAGATACCGTCTGCTTCAGGGGCTTTCCAGTTTGCGGTGATTAGCGACAGTCATGGTGATTACGAAGAACTGGCAGACTGCGTTGCTCACATAAACAACAATTCGGAGTTGTCCTTTGTCATCCATGCCGGTGATATGACGGATATCGGACTGCGAAAAGAGTATATCTGGTTTGAGGAGATAATATCTCAGTTAAGCCTTCCGTATCTGACAGTTATCGGTAATCATGACTGCCTCTCTAATGGCAAACAGATTTACCGTCAGATGTACGGCAACTTCAATTACTCCATTGAATACAGCGGCTCCAAGTTTATCTTTTTCAACGATAATAACAGGGAGATTACAGGCAAAGTACTGGACTTGGATTGGCTGGCTGGTGAGTTCTCTGAACGTGAACAGTTCAACCATATTTTTGTTATAGCTCATGTTCTTCCATGGGGAGATGAGCTAAAAAAGGGTGAAGAGGGAAAGAAACTTGCAAAGTTATTTGAAGAAAGAGGGACATCAATGGTCATCCTGGGTCATGCTCACAGATTTCTCTACGGTGAGCTGAACAATGACGGGGTGAAATATCTCATCAGCAACGACGTAAAAGACCGTGACTATTGTATTGTGACGGTGGATAGTGCGAATGTCAGTATCGAAAGAGTTTTTATCCAATGATAATAAGCAGTGGCAAGAATATCTGTTTGGTGTTTATAGGTGCCATGGCACTCTGCCCAACACCGGCTGACGCAGGAAGCGCGTTGATCAACAGAAACAACATCTGGTATGCTCCCGACTATGTGAAAGTACAGTACGCCGGGAATATCGGTTTTCTTTCGGTGGGTGCTGGTTTTATGTGTATTGGTGATTTTTGGCAAATGGAGTTCTTGTACGGCTATGTTCCAGAGTCAGTGGGGGGAACCGACATCCACACGATAGCTTGGAAAAATACCTTTGCACCGTACCATCAATCTATTTCGAACAACTCATTATTTGTTTCCTTTCTCTTTGGATTGAACGTGAATGTAACATTTGGAGAGAACATGAGTCTATTTTCTCCTGATGCCCACCCGATAAATTCCGAATGGCCCAGTGCCCTGCACCTAGCGCCATTTATTGGTGCGAGGCTCCATAAGAACGTTGAATTGCTGAACAACCGTCTCAAGGGGTATGATTTCTACATGGAGATCGGGACAATTGACATTTACTTGAGAAACGCGGTGAAATCCAAAACCGTGGGAATATCGGACATCATTAATGTAGCTTTCGGTATAGCTGTTTTCTTTTAAGCTGTGCTTCTGACGGATGAGTCCATTCTGTTTGACCTCGCCTGTGATTCTCCCCACCTCCATTAAATTAGTAACCCCACCAGAGATGTCGGGCTTACTCGGCGTGAAGCTCTCTACAATTTATCATTATCCTCATCATAGAATAATTTTATTGGCCTCCCATTCTCACTTAATTCGATATTCAAATATTTCTCAATATCCTCCACGAAAAATCTGGAAGGTGAAATCGGGAAAAGTTTAAGTTTCATGTAATAATCCTTAATAATCAGATCGCCATTCAACTCAATTATTGAAACTTCTTTATCATTAATCAGATAATCACCAATATACCTGGAATAGTTTAAGGTCTTTTGATATAAGTTTTCCGGAATTCTTGATTTTGAATCTAGTATGACTACTTCAGGATCTTCTGAAGACTTATTCACTTTCGCATTTAAGACCAGATTGAACAACTTTACAATTTCATTGTCATATAACTTATCCTTTTGATAAGTATTAGAAAGGTTTACTAATATTAGGTTTTCAGTTGGGAATATTGCAAGAAACTGTCCACCCATTCCTGCTGCAAAATACATTTTGTAATCTTTATAGTATTCAGAGACTCCCCATAAATAGCCATACCATCTGCCTATTTCTCCACCACCACCATGCTTTGAAACAGGGTAAGTACTTTTGTTAACCCACTCTTTTGAAAGTACCTGTATGCCATTCCACGAGCCATTTTGCAAAAACAGCTGGCCATATCTTGCTAAATCTCTTGCTGTCATTTTTAAATGATAAGCAGGATGTATTGAATATTCAGGTTCATGATAATATTCTCCATCCATAATTCTGTAATCTTCCATATATAAAGGAGTTGCTATGTCATCAAAAAATGCTTCATATATGGGAGTTCTAGTTAATTGCTCAAAGATTGTCCCTAATACATTAAAATCCCAGTTATTATAAAACCAAAAAGAGTCTGGAGGATGACTATTTCTTTGTGGTCTATAATCTTCTACAAAACTGGGTTCAGCCGCCGCTTTATGGTATACACCTGAACGAACTTTTATCAAATGAATTACTTTTGCAGATTTTTCCAATTCAGACAATGATTCTTTGTCAGTAATTCCTAATTGTCCTATGGTCTTATTTAAGTCTATAGTTCCATTCTCATAATAAATACCATAAAGTGAATTTAGAATAGATTTTCTGACCGAATGAACAATAAACCGCCTGTTAATATCTCCCCAGTTCTCAACAACTATTCCATTTTGAATAATCATAAAAGCAGAAGAATTCAATGAATCGTAATATGCCTTTGCTTTGTCTAATTTCTCTTTAGTAAACCCGGATTGTTCAACAATTCTATACTTTTTCCATTTCTCTTTTGGATTTTGAGAATTTGCATTATTACTTAAGAGTAATAATGAACAAATGAGAATAATATATGTGTGCTTCATTGTCATTCTATTCTGGCTTCACTTTTTGATACTTGTTAGCAATTGTGTATATTCAATGTTATGATACACCCCAATTGGAGGGGTAGCTACAATTACTCGCATTATTCTTTTTTAATCAAAAGAATAATCCAATTGTGATTGGTTGAAGGCATTCACAAGCTACAAAGTAGCTTGAGACGGCAGGGCAACTTCGCATAGTATTACAGAATATGGAATGGTGACAGACAAAGATATTTGATCACTTGATGTAGAAGCTTGTGCCATATTTGTGCCATCTTGGATGTAAAACAGACTGATTTTCCAAAACCAAATAAAAGCTGGAAATGGTTGGCATTCTTAACGATATCGTGTACTTGATTGTCTTTTAATTAGATAAAACAAGCTTCGCTTGCGATTTCCCCCTCCATTTGATCACCAAATTGTTATTATACAACAGTTACGTGGCTACTCAGATTAGGTGGAAACACCTCCATTGGTATAATATCTTAGCAAGAGAGGTGTCACCGTGATCATTGATAAATCCGCAGTTTACATAGAATCCGGAGTCAACAGACTTCGAACTCCATCACCTACGTTTCTGATTCCGTTCTTTTTCCAAAGATCATGTAAAGCACAGGTAATACGATCAGCGTAAGCACGGTTGAGGTAAGAATCCCTCCAACCACAACTGTTGCTAAAGGACGTTGCACCTCTGCCCCTACACCGGTAGAGATAGCCATTGGAATAAAACCAAACGCGGCGACTAAGGCAGTCATGAGTACAGGCCGGAGCCGGGTCAATGCGCTTTGCTTAACTGCTGCAATAATATCCTTACTTTCAGACAGGAGCTGTTTGATCGATGAAACAAGTACAAGACCATTGAGCACAGCGATTCCAGAGAGAGCTATAAAACCAACCCCCGCAGATATCGAAAAAGGCATGCCTCGAAGGGTAAGTGCTACGACCCCTCCAATGGCGGCAAGTGGCACTCCGGAAAAAATCAGCAAGGCATCTCTTGTTGACTTATAAGTCCAATATAGGAGTCCAAAAATCAACAGCAAAGCAATAGGCACGACGATTGCAAGTTTAGTTCGAGCGCGTTCGAGGTTTTCAAACTGTCCTCCGAGTCTGATGAAATACCCAGTTGGCAGAGATATTTCAGAATCAAGGCGATCACGGAGTTCATCCACAAACGATCCCATATCACGATCTCGCACATTACACTGTACTACGATTCGACGCTTACTCCATTCCCTTGTAATTGTAGTGGGACCTTCACTTAGTGTTGCAGTTGTCACTTGATCAAGACTTATCAAGCTGCCTGAGCTCGATGCCAGTAACACTTGACTAATATCTTCAGGACCTTTGATGCGTGTAGTATCAACTCGCACAACTAACTCAAATCGGCGTTGTCCTTCAAAGACATCGCCTACCGAAAGCCCCCCGATACTCTCAATGGCAACGAGAACGTCACGCGCCGATAGACCGTAGCGAGCCAATCTTTGCCGATCTATTTTAAGCTGAAGCTGTGGTTGTCCTGTCATTTGCTCCACAGATACATCTGCAGCTCCTGGTATTTGCTTGACTACCGTCGCAATCAGCTCCCCTTGATTCACCAGGACTGACAGATCATCGCCAAATAACTTGATTCCAATATCCGATCGAATGCCGGCAATCATTTCGTTGACTCGCATTTCGATGGGCTGTGTGAATATTCGATTCTGTCCGGGAAGATCGGCTAATTCAGCATCTATGGCAGCTACCAATTCCTGTTGGCTGCTCGCTTTTGTCCACTGATCTCTTGGCGTCAACGAAATAAACATATCAGACAATTCCAAACCCATCGGATCTGTAGACAACTCGGCTGTGCCAGAGCGTGTCCAAACATGTTCAATCTCATCCTGAAATGCATTGAGTAGATTTCGTTCAATTTGAGTATTATACTCGACCGTTTGATCAAGAGAGATACCGGCCAGCCGTATAATATTGATAACTATCGTTCCCTCGCTTAATCTCGGTACAAATTCAGACCCAAGACGACTGGAGAGCATTGCTCCACCCACAATCATCAGTAGGGCACCAACTATAACAACCTTTCGAAAACGTAAAGCCCAATCCAGAACAGGTTCATAAAGGCGACGTAACCAACTCACAAAAACCGGCTCTCGTTCTCGAATGTTCTTGGTCAGAAAAGTGCCAATCAATGCAGGGATAACGGTGAACGAGAGTAGGAGAGATCCGGTGAGAACAAACACAACAGTCAGAGCCATAGGCTGAAAGAGTTTGCCTTCTACACCTTCAAGCGTAAGAATTGGCAGATAAACTATAATGAGTATCAATTCACCAAACAGCGTCGGTTTTCTAACTTCCAGAATGGCGTCACGAATAACGTGCAAACGATTGGCAGATTGGTCTGCTTGAGCTAGTCTTCGGACTGAATTCTCCACCTGAATGACGGCATTATCGACAGCCAATCCAAAGTCAATAGCTCCAAGACTCATAAGGCTTCCAACAATGCCCACCCTTGACATCATATCAAAGGCAAAGAGCATCGATAACGGAATTACAGATGCAACAATCAATCCGGCTCTAAGATTACCCAAGAATGCAAACAGAACGGCGATTACCAAAAGAGCACCGTAGAAAAGGTTGTGTTTGACAGTTGAAAGAACTTTGTTGACAAGGTCAGTCCGCTCATAGACAGTTATTGCCTGGATACTGTCAGGCAGTGCACTTGTGGCTTCGGCAAGCCGTTCGGCTAGCCGCTTGGTTACCTCAGGTGGATTCTCACCTGTGATCATGAAACCTAAACCGAGGACTACCTCTCCCTGTCCGTCGTAAGTAGTTGCTCCCCGTCGCAACTCATGACCAATAACAACATCAGCTATGTTATGTACAAGTATTGGTACACCTTCGCGACTATCAATGACAATATTCTCAATCTCTTCAATGGATTCGACAATACCAATGCCCCGAACCAGGGTCATTTCACCGCCTCGAACAACCTGACCACCGGGAACGTTACCCAGATCATCCTTAATTGACGTAATTACTTCATTGACTGTGAGCCCGTATCGTGCCATCTTCGCGGGATCGAACAAAATAAGATATTGTTTTTTAAATCCACCCCAACTGTTGACTTCTGCTACACCAGAAACAGCTTGTAGCTGTGGTTTAATTAGCCAATCCTGAGCCGTGCGTGGTCCAGTTGGATCACCGGAGGGACCTAAGACAATATAATGAAATATCTCACCAAGTCCGGTTGACACTGGTCCCAATTGTGGCACACCGACACCATCAGGTAGCTCTGCCGTTAATAGTCGTTCACTTACTTGTTGTCGAGCTAAATATAAATCTGTGCCATCCTCAAATATAGTAGTTACCTGACAAAGTCCATATTTCGTAACAGATCGAACTTCACTAAGTCCGGTGAGTCCGGTTAAGGATTGCTCAATAGGAAAGGTCACAAGTTTTTCGAGTTCTTCAGGAGCCCATCCCGGAGCAGATACGTTTACTTGTACAAGAGTTGGCGTAGTATCAGGAAATGCATCGAAAGGTAGATTCCAAAGGGCTACGAACCCAAATATGCAAAAGACACCACCTAATGTTAGTACAACTAATCTGTATTTCAGTGTAAATTCAACTAGATGTTTTAGCATATATCACCTCAACCCACAGGTCCGACATCACAGCAACCAGCGCCGATACTTGTCTTTTTGAGTTCAGTCTTCAACAGGAAGGAACCATCAACTACAATTTCTTCCCCTTGCAATAACCCATTGGTCACCTGGTAATATGAACTGGGTCCATCGGCAAGTTCTACTTTACGAGGACGGAAACGGTCGGGAGATTCTCTAACAAAGACTACATTGCAACAACCTTCCCATTGAACTGCGTCCTTAGGCACCAATATAGCCTGAGAATCATGGGTATTTATGATAGTGACTTGTCCAAATTCCCCTGCTCGGAGATTATGAGCTTGATTGGCAACCCGAGCTCGTACTATTCCTGTTCGAGTATGGGGGTCAAGATAAGGGGATACCCATATTACGGTTCCCTTGACCCGATTTAGAGCACCATCATCGGATGCAAAGAGCAGGTCCTGCCCGACATAAACATTTTTGATTTGATCTTCTGTCAATTGTGCTTCTATCCACAATGAAGTGGGATCAGTTAGTATAGCTAATGCCTGTCCGTCTTCAAGCAGCTCACCTACTTGGGCTATTCGTTTAGCGATGACACCGGCGCTGGGTGCTCGTAAGACAAACTCATTCGTAACGATCCCCTTAACAAGCAGTTCATCTATATCAGTTTTACTAATGCCACTTGACAACAGTAAGCCGCTTATACTCGTCAATTCTGCTTGCGCTTTTTTGTTAAGAGCTATTCTGCGTTCATAGTCGCTTTTGGTAATGAGGTTTTTCGATACCAGTGCTTCGTCTCTTTCCAGCTCTTTCTCTTGAACTGTAAACTCTGCAGCAGCTGACATCAACCGTGCTTGTAATTCTGCCATTTCCGACGATTGCAAAATCGCAATTGGCTCTCCTTTCATGATTACATCACCTGGTGAGATGAGCCATCGAGAAACAAGTACTTTCACAGAAGAAGTTATCACCGTAGTGCTATTCTCGTCGAACAGGATTTCAGCAGGTGCTTCAAGTTCGATTTCGTAAGGAGCCGCAAACGTCCGACGGACGGTGATGCCTGATCTGTCAGCAGTCTTTGACGACGCAAATTGTATAAGAGCGTCGTTGGTTGCGCATACTTCAGCATTGTCACGAAAGAAGAGTGAAACCTTTATGCTGTTACCGGTAGATTCCAAATGGCGGATTTTCAGTATTTCTTCCTGTGGGAATTCAATCTCCGGGTTACAGAGACGACAATGCGATTCTGGAAGATCATGTCCGACGCACCAGTCGTTTGATGCCCTATATTGATCTATGAGAGTAGGATTGCATTGAGTACACTCTGATTCGGGCACTGAGTGTTCAGTGCACCAATCAAGTTCTGTCTCTGTATTAGCAATACTAAATTCCTGTAGGAATTTAATCTCCGGGTTACATAGACGACAATGCGATTCTGGTAGATCATGTCCGACGCACCAGTCGTTTGATGTTTTATAATGATCTATGAGTGAGGGATTGCATTGTGTACACTCTGATTCGGGCACAGCATGTTCAGCACACCAGTCTAATACATCAATATTACCGGAAACCTGTAAACTTAGGTTCTCGGTGGTAGTATCCTCTTTATCTGCTTCTGTATTATTTAACAGGACCATTGATGTTAGTGAAACCCCTGCTATCACAATAACTACAATGGTAATCCACAAACGTGTCTTCATACAAATTACTCCTCTATATTTTGAAACTCAAGGTGCTTATAAGCGACCATAAGTACCAAGTAGAATTTTGGACTCACAAACGAGCCCATAATATTATAATGGTTTTGTGCGACCAGAGTTGAAAGGTCAGTCGCATTTGAAAAATATTTAGATGAGTGTCTGTGGTGGTCGATCTACTCGATCAAGACATTCGTACTCAATGCCTACTGAGGAAGAGATTATTGAGTAACCTTGAATGTTCATAGCTGGGACATGCTCTGGCGGCGAAATTTCATAAGATAATATTACAGGTGGACAACCAATACAACCACAAACTGATTCACAGTGATCATCACAATCATCATCACAGTCAGTTTGCATAGTTTCGGCTACAGTAGGTAATAACAGAACTCCGAATAGAAGAATAATTGCCAAGGCTGTTACAAAACGCAATAATAATGATTTGTTAGCAAAATTTACCATATTCTAATTTAACATATAATCCCTTAAATAGTTCCGCGACCAACACTCCCACAATAGGGAGTTAATATGTACTGTCGTCAGAAAAATGTAAACAGTTAATATCTTGATGAGCCTTAGGACGGTCTTTTCCAATGCTAATTATTATTGACTGAATACTGCCAACGCCACCTAACTAATCGCCTGCTACCCTAACATTGATCTACGGTACGGTATAGAGCTTGTGCCATATTTGTGCCATCCTGGGTGTAAAGTAACCTGAATTATTAGAACCAAACAAAATCAAACAAAAGCTGGAAATCGTTGGCATTCTTAATGATATCGTGTATTTGGTTGTTTCCCAATAAGATAAAACAAGCTTTGCTTGTGATTCCCCCTCTATTGATTTCTACACATAGTCATTCAGAGTCAATCTGATTGATCTATTTCTTGCAGAAAGTCAAATTAGCTACAGATGTTCAGAGAAGAACTCGGCCAGTCGTTGGAAGAATAAAGGGTAGTCAACAAATTCCGGAGCTTTACTACCACCATGACCGGCATTTTCGACAACCCACAATTCTTTGGGTGCTTGTAGCTTTGAAAAAACAAGTCGAGACATCGCAGGAGGCGTTCGATCATCATTCTCTCCAACCACCAAGAAAACAGGCTTGGTCATGCGTGCCGCCGCGATTATGGGTTGCAGTTCTTCCGGATAATTCTGCGGTAGTAGTAGCGGTCGATCCGGGGCAAGTGCTCTAAGAATAGGTGCTACCTCATCAAACGATGTCATCAAAGCCCGTCCGGCATACGCGGCTATGTCATCCGACTCGACTGCAATCGCGAAGGACAAATAGGCGCCTGTGGAAAATCCGAATACACCGATTCGTGTACTGTCTACTTCCGGCTGCTCCCTCACGTAATCCAGAGCAGCTCGATAATCTATAAGAAACTCAGTAAGACAGAGCTGATCAGGATTCATAGGCCACTCATCGCTCTGTCCAAATCCGCGCCAATCGAACAGTAGAACGTTGAATCCCCTGGTAAATAGGTTGTATGCGTAGAGAATCTGGTAGGCCATATTACCTGAATCACCGTTGCAAATGATTATCGTAGCTCTTTTGTTTGTATCGATAGTCCGATAGGGTCGCACCGTGCCTTTGTACGACGGTGGGATGGGCATGCTTCCGACAAGCGCGTTGATTATTCCGATGGTATCCTGCGCCGGAAAGAACCAACCCCTGATCGTGATAGAATCGGAGGTTCCTATTTCCACTGCCCGGTAGATTATGCTGTAGTCAGAAGGCACTGCCCGATGCTCCTTCTCGGGGCTTAGGGCATAGGTCGTCTCAAAGAAGATGCAGAGCAAGATTGTTGTGACTGATAGAACTTTCATTAGTTTCTTCATGTTCATAATAATAGAATAATAGATTAATGATAACACGCTCATTTTATGCAAAGAATATGCAAAAGTTGCTTCTGTCAATTAAAAATTCACGATAGTATTCAGGATGGCAATATGAGGATTCTTTAGCCCAATATTTCCAGATACTCGGAACGATCCAGCACTATCAAAGCGATCTCGTAGGGCGTAAATTTTTGTGCCACATTAGGATCAGAATAGACCAATCCAAACAAAACCAAATAAAAGCTGGAAATCGTTGGCATTCTTAACGATATCGTGTATTTGGTTGTCTCCCAATAAGATAAAATAAGCTTTGCTTGTGATTTCCTACCTTATTTGTAAAAGTAATAACAAATCAATAAGTTATAGAGTGGCGTTATTAGGATAATTTACCTAACTCCCTGCCTTTGTATAGTTTCTCTTAATCAGTTGATCTAGAGTTCGAAAAGGTGCATCCTGCAAATTCCTGATGGTGTATTATTTTATTTAGGTAATTTGATACGGTATATTCCAAACGGTCCTTTTGGTTCTCCACCTTCATGAATTCGTGAAGTTGTAAAATAAAGTTTGTTATCCTTGCCAAAGCTGAAAGAATCTGGCCATACTATGTCTTTATCTTTGATGACTGTTTCAACATTACCTTGAGGAGTAGTGCGGAAAATTGCATCATGCTCTAAAGCAGAGATATAGATTTTTCCATCAGGACCGAAAATGAGTCCGTCAGCAGCTCCGGTTTGACCGACTTTTTCAACCATTTTTTCAATTTCACTTTCTGGAAGATTAAACTGTCGAAGTAATGAAGCCTTGATTCGATACATTGTACGCCCTGTCAGGACTTGATAATAGACAAAGTCACCAATCGGGTCAAATGCAATTCCGTCAGAATGAACCCTGATTTTTTCACCATTGCGCATCCATGGTTCTCCTCCAACAGTTAAAATCACATTCTCTGATGCAGTCGAGGGATGATTGTCCAGTCGCCTGCGAGCTTCGCCTGTTTTTAGGTTGAGTACAATTAACGCACCATCTTTTGAATCCGTAATATAAGCGAAATCATTATTAGTATCAATCCGGACATCATTAAGATAACTTATTTCAGGTGCAATCTCAGAACCAAGAGGATATGTCTTGATTACTGTATTGGTGACAAGGTCTACTTGGAGCAACTTGGGTCCGTTCGGAATGGTGCCTTTGAACATTGGGTTAGCAGGATCCAAAATCCACAACATATTTTTATTATCTATATACAAGGCTTGTACACAGACTAAATGCGTAGAAGGATCTTTACCCGGTTCCCAACTATTCATTATTTGGTTAGGGTAGGGGACTGGCTTACCATCAATGAGTTCTGCAACAGAAAAAGGTAGATTATTTGACCAGCGTGGATAATTAACAAATAACCGGCCATTATTTGCTATTGCCAAGCCCGTCCATTGAATGTCGGAAAAGGCAACCGGTTCCAGAACGATTTTATTTTCGGTTGCCTCCAACTGAGATTGGATTCCATTTGAGAACACTAACAAAACTATAAGAATGAGTGAAATTCTTATTATTTTTTGGAAATTTCTATTGCCACAGATCATATTTTCCTCTATGAAGTTTAAAACAATTAAGTAAATTTGAGATTACTCTTGTATGGTAATCATCATTTTTTATTTAAAAATAAATTACTTAATTATGAGCTTTGCGTCAACACCAGAAACTATTTTAAAAAAGCACTCTAATTATTGTTACTTGACTTTTCTGAAAATAATATATACATAATAGATAAATAAAGTCCTTAAACCAGGTAACTCTCCGTGGAAAGCTATTGATTAAGATATCTAATACGGAGTTATAATTACTCATTAACGATGAGTTATAACAATCTAAAACTGTTGCTGGTTGTATTTACAATCCAAGCAATCAACTTTGAAGGGATGAATCTTGAAACTAAAAAAAGAAGAATTACCGATTGCCTTGGAATTGCCTATTGCGACATTTCGGGCTATTGACTGGGATGATATGGGAGTAGCCTACGTCGAATTAAAAGCGGGTGTGGATGCCACTCCACTGCTTGAGGGACTGCCTGATGACAAATGCCAATGTCCACATTGGGGTTACATGCTCAAAGGTGCAATTACCGTTCGTTATACTAATGGCGAAGTTGAAGTATGCAAAGCTGGTGAGATGTTTTATTGGCCTGCCGGACATACTGTCTGGGTGGATGAAGATACTACTTTCGTTGAATTCAGCCCTCAGAAAAAATTAAAAGAATTATACGATCATATTGGTAAGAAGTTAGCTTCTGAAGCTTAACTGATATAATATAATATGGAAAGCCCCCTTTTACAGGGGGCTTTTTTATTTTAAGAAATTTCGAAAACCTATAAAAGATGTTCATGGAATTCTAGGTTGCACCACAACTCGAGTTTAGGGTTCGATTCTCAATCCAAATTTAAAAAATAATATGAATTTTCAGATATAGGAAATAGTATTTTATAAAAGATAAATTGTGTACATTATCTTTAGACAATATTTATGCAGCTTAACTTTATTATCAGGTTAGCACTAATAGAGGAGAAAAGAAGATGACAACCCTAGTCGTTGGAGCAAGCGGAGCGACCGGTCAATTGTTGGTAGAACAGTTAATCAATCGTGGACAAAAGGTCAAATTGATTGTGAGAATTCTCGAAAAATTGCCCGGACATCTTTGTAATCATGAAAACATATCCATAACTGAAGCAAGCATTCTTGATCTCAGTGATAAAGAGATGTTGCAACATGTTAAAGGATGTAATGCGGTGGCTTCCTGCTTGGGACACAATTTGAATTTTAAGGGTCTTTACGGACAACCTCGCAAACTTGTAACCGATGCGACAAAACGGTTATGCCAGGCTATCAAAGCTAATAAGTCCGAGAAAACAACCAAATTTGTGTTAATGAATACAACTGGTAACAGTAACCGAGATCTGCAAGAACAGATTTCACTTGGGCAAAAAATTGTCATTGGAATTATTAGACTGTTGTTACCTCCACATGTGGATAACGAGATGGCTGCTGACTATCTGAGAACCGATATTGGACAGCACGATAATTTAATTGAATGGGCAGTGGTTCGTCCTGATAGTTTG
>CBDVDR010000007.1:0-158837 GCA_965372795.1 uncultured bacterium | reverse complement strand
AATCAATAAAACCGCAAATACGACAACAAGTAGTTACAATATAAGAGAAAATAAGAGGGATAATTAATAGGTATATTTAGTTAAATAATGTGATTAATTGTCATGATTATGAAATACCAAAACTCTATCAATTGTAAATGTACCACTAAATATAAAATTCAATATAACTCTCAGGTTTGAGCTGCAATATCCTAATTTGGGATTAAATAAATCTAAAATATAATTTATAAAATAAGGTTACTTTATTCTAAAAATGAGACAAGGCAAAAAACCGATATGTGAAAAATATCACATAGCGTGGTGCCGTTCTGATTAAATCATTAAATAAATGAACTATTAAAATGGAGTAAAACTGAGATAGTGTAAAAGATTAAATACGACGCAATATGTGAAAACAATCACAAAATGATTTGCTGAGAATATGTTAAGGGAGAAAATACAACCCATAAAAATAATAATATAGAAGCGATATATATGTGAATATAATCACATGATAAATCAGAAATTAATATCTAAGCAGTGTTAATATTATTAATTTCTTGATACCAAGAACAGTCGTTTACGAAATATTATTTGTCTGCTGAATCCATATTTAATAATTATTGAAACTTAAAAACTCCCATTATTTTTATCATTTCGAATTCTCAATTTTAGATTAGTTATCAAAAATATTACTATTTCGGGTAATCAACTTTTCAGCCAGAAGCTTCAGATTATTAATTCCGAATTTTAAATTTCAATTTAAATCATTAAATTTAGAGTTATTTATAAGGCTGTATAAATTATTTAATGTCGATAAATCAACCCCGGCAACATCTGAGGCAGCCGGGATTTTTTATTTAACTCGCTCTGATTTGAAATAACACCAACATCAATCTAACGATGAAAATTCTCTACGCAGGGACCAATATTGGACTCGCCAAACTTATAATTATTCTAACTCAAATTAAGAAAGTTCTCGATTACTGTGAAAAACTTTGCATGGTTGAGTGCTCTATCAAATTCTAAAAATAATCAGCTCGAACAATTTAATTTTAATCGGAGGCTATTGCCAATTTAGTTTTTAGCCATATTTCTCTTGGCCGGTTATTTTGCTGCATCTGTTGGCGCATCCCACCACTTTTGCCGCCGCCTCTATTTCCACCGCCCCGACCACCAAAACCGCTTCCTTGATCAGCCATCTGTTGTCGTTTTTCTTTCATAGCTTTGTTATCCAATCCGGACACTTCCAGACCGATACTGAAATTTATATCATTTTTGATACTGCTGTTATCAACAAACAGGGGAGAATTTCTTAAAGGGATTCGGTATTCGTAAAAAATAAATCCAGCATCATAGCCAGAAGCAAAATTGATATTAATTGAATTATTATTAGTTATATCAGCTCTTTGTTTACCGTTAAGAATAATTACGTTTTTTGGTTTTGCTGCCATTTCCCGTATTTGTTCTTCTCGCTCCTCAGCTGACAAATCTCTCAAATTTTCTCTTTTCATCCTTGGATCCTCGGACATTTCTTTTGTACCTACTATCAGAAGACCGTTGTTTTTATCTTTCCCTGCTTCCAAATCAAGCCATAATTTTAAACCGCCTCTGTTGATATTCCTGTTAAGGCTCATATCGCGGGTAAGCATCAGGAGATACAAATAATCATCGTCATTACAGATTCCGATTGAAATTTTATCTTCTTCAAAATAGTGAAAAGGTATATTTGACCAGTCTGATCTGATGCCATCAACTTCAATTGGCGAATCGGTCCAATTACATTCCATATTTATTTCATTACAGCCCCCTAGACTGAAAAGGATAATCATCGTAAAAATGGATATTATTTTTTTCAAAATTCAAAAACTCCTCTTTTTATATAAGACAGCTTTTATGACTTATAGGATTAATCCATTCTAATATTAAACGGAGAATTAAATTATTTTTTACTGATTAGATAGAATCTCAGAAACAAAATATTGAAAAAAACCCAAAAATATAAAGAGTAGAAGATTAGTTAAGATGATTATTTCAATTAAAAGTACAATAACTCTTATTTTGTGATTTTATTTATAAAGTCAAATTTTGTAATTAACCCTGTTTTTTGAGTTTAAACAGGTATTTGAGCCTTTGTGCTACGAAAATAGCTAATTTTTTATCAGAGGCTTTTAAATCCTTGACAGAATTGAGAAAAAATGTATAATAGGTCTCTGCGTTAAGGCAATGGCCCCATCGTCTAGTGGTTAGGACGGCGCCCTTTCACGGCGTTAACACGGGTTCGACTCCCGTTGGGGTCATTATGTTAAAGCAGTTTTTTTATGTCCGAATTTCAAATCAATTTGTGAAATACTTACCAATCTGCTTGCTCAAGAAGCTCTTTATAATTATTTTCCCGTTCAATAAATTAAGCTGACTTTTAGCTAAATGAGAATTAATATTTTTTTATAAACAGATCTTTTTGGTCTGGGAGGAAATCATGAGTTTGTTTAGAGTTCCCACACCGGTCAACGAACCGATCAAAAGCTATATCCCCGGTTCACCGGAGAAAATTGAGCTTGAAAAAGCCCTTGCCGAATTAAAATCAATGCAACTCGAAATACCAATGGTGATCGATGGTAAAGATGTTAAAACTGATAAAAAGATTGAAATAACATCTCCTCATAACCACCAGCTTAAGCTTGGCTTTTACTATCAAGGCAGCGAAGCTGAAGTTAAGACAGCTGTCGAATCCTCGCTTGAGGCATATAAAGCCTGGTCGATGGTTCCCTGGGAACATCGGGCTGCTATATTTTTAAAAGCTGCCGACCTTCTCGCCGGTCCATATCGTGCCACAGTCAATGCCGCTACAATGCTGGCTCATTCAAAAAATATTTATCAGGCTGAGATTGATGCTGTTTGTGAACTGGTTGATTTCTTCAAATTCAACGCCTACTATATGCAGGAAATTTACTCCAATCAACCGTTAAACGCTCCGACAATTTGGGATCGTTTGGATCATCGTCCTTTAGAAGGATTTGTTTTTGCGGTTACTCCGTTTAACTTTGTTTCGATCAATGGTAACCTTCCGACTGCTCCGGCAATGCTTGGTAATGTTGTCGTTTGGAAACCGGCATCGACGGCTGCTTATACATCTCATTTCCTGATGAAAATTCTCCGTGAAGCTGGCCTTCCGGCAGGAGTAATCAATATGATTTTTGCCCGTGGAGCCGATATCGGTGAAACGGTTCTTCTCAATAAAAACCTTGCCGGAATTCATTTCACCGGCTCAACTCCGACCTTCCATAAAATGTGGAATACGGTCGGTGGCAATATTGCCAACTATCGCACCTATCCAAGAATCGTTGGAGAGACCGGTGGTAAAGATTTTATCATTGCTCACAAATCAGCAAATCCGGATCAGCTTGTAACGGCTATGGTTCGTGGTGCCTATGAATTCCAGGGACAAAAATGTTCTGCTGCCTCACGTTGTTATATCCCTAAAACTATCTGGGGACAAATTAAGGATGAAATAGTCAAACAGGTATCAGGTCTAAAAATGGGTGATCCGGAAGATCATACTAATTTTGTAAATGCTATCATTGATGAATCAGCCTTCGACACAATTACTTCATATATTGATCATGCAAAATCAGACGATAGTTGTGAAATTCTTGCCGGTGGTGATTATGATAAATCCAAAGGATACTATATCACACCGACTCTGGTTTTGACAACTGATCCTCATTGTAAACTGATTGAAGAAGAAATATTCGGACCGGTACTTACTGTCTATGTTTATGAAGATGAAGAATTCGCAAAAACTCTTCACCTGGTTGACGGAACCTCTCCGTATGCATTAACCGGTGCAGTTTTTGCAGTTGACCGTAATGCAATCATACTTGCCGAACGAACTCTTCGCAATGCCGCCGGTAATTTTTACATCAATGACAAACCAACCGGTGCTGTTGTTGGTCAACAACCGTTTGGCGGAGGTCGCGCCTCGGGTACGAATGATAAAGCAGGTGGAATTCAGAACATGTTACGCTGGACTTCACCACGTTCTATTAAAGAAACTTTTGTTACTCCAACGGATTACAGATACCCGTTTATGGGTTAAATTGTAATTCTATTATATAATTAAAGCTCTCAGAATTATCTGAGGGCTTTTTTAATAAGCTTTATTAGGCGTATCCTGTTGGTGTACAGTGCTTTCATGTATCATTAAAGTGAATAATAAAGATATATTAAGTTTCTTCATTAAATTCCGTTAATATTATTATGGAACAAAATATTGTCAGCCATATCGAAGGTTTTGAAATTCTTGAAAAAATTGGGGATGGTCCCAATGGGGAAGTGTTCAAAGCCTGGGACCCAATCCAAAAAAGAACAGTCGCCCTTAAATGGTTGAATGAAAAACTATCCTCTGACCCGGCGTTTAGAGGTCCGGCCTTAACCTCCATAAAATCCATATCATTAATAGATAGTCCGATTTTGACTACTGTCTCAGAAATCAAAGAAGTCGGTAACAGAATATTGTTTATTGAAGAATATTTTGATGGTATTCCAATCAATGAATATTTTAAAGATAGAATTATTACCAATGATGAGCTTCTATACTATCTGAATAAGATCATCAAAGGACTTCAGTTTATTCATGAAACAACGACTGCCCATGGCAATTTGAAGCCATCTAATATATTAATAAATCATATAGGCGAGGTCAGACTCCTTGACAATGGGTTTCCGCACAACTTTGATATTGAAAAGATTGATTACAATAATATAGCCGATGATGAATTTCAATACCTGGCTCCTGAAATTATTCATGGCGAGGTTGCAAGTCGCAGCTCTGATCTATATGCTCTTGGTGTAATTTTTTACGAAATAATTTGCCAAAAATTGCCATTTGATGCTGAGGAAAATAAGGAGTTATTAAAAAAAATAACTCATAATGAACCTGATTTAAGTCTAATCCATGATAAAAAATTCCCCGGAGATACTCTGTTGTGCCTGAAAAAATTTCTCAAAAAAAATCCTGCTGACAGGTTTTCGGATGCAACCGAAATGCTGGTTACATTAAAGGAGATGGAGAAATTTAACCATCAACTCCCGCAAGCCGATGACGCCATAAAAAGCCGATTTTCTCAAAGATCATATCTTCTAATAACCTTAGTAACCCTCGTTGCTATTGTATTCTGGGTTATTATAGCTTCATTTTTAAATAAATGAAATTTGTAAACTCATAAAATCATACATATTTACGACCCTTTATTTTACTAAACAATAAGATCATCTTTTGCGTTAAAGTAATTAACGGGTTATATTTAACCATAACGGAAATCTCTCAATGGGTATAAAGTGAATAATAATAAATATATATTGATTTTGATTTTTGCTCTTTTGCTGATCTATATTTCATTAAGCAGTAGAGATATATTTGATTATTCACATCAAAAAAATTCGATTGCGACAGAATTTACACCTCCTTTAGAAGATGAAATTCCGTTCCCATTATTTAATGGAGTTAATCAAACTGGCAAAATTTCTGCATCATTTGATTGCTATGGCAGGTTTGGGCTAAGGTCGACACCCGACTATGTCGGCTGGCCCGTCGCGTCATTTGAAATACCTTCCGGAAGTAATAATGAATATCTCTGGATGGGGGGAATGATGGTTGGAGGTATCGTTGGAAATGACACCCTTGTAAGTTATAGTTTAACTGATATGTATGCATCAAGTTATTTTAATCCTCCCAATCAGGAACCATCTGTTACAAGTTTCAATTATCCGGCTGATTTTTCACTTCGGGCTGAATTCTCTGATAGCAATACTAACTTTATTAGACCATTGGGTGTGAGCATATCTAATCGTTCTCATGCTTTTTATGATACACCTTTTAGTAAAGCAATATTCTATGATATGGTTATTACAAATATTGGTGATAATAAAATTGAAAAAGGATTTATTGGATTCTTTTTTGATGTTGATATTTTCCATGAAGGAGGGGCAAATAATATCGGTTACGACGATGATCTTGCCGGCTCATTAAGGGATGATGGTATTTTTTACGTTATAGACAATGATGGTGACCCTTCTCAGGGTCAATTTACAGTGGAAAGCCCTACCCAGGCATTTGCCTTTAAGTTTTTGGAATCTTCATTTGCTTCAAAAGATACCAGCTTTAATTGGTATACCAGAGATCTATTCTCTTTAGATGAAGTTGGTCCTCATTCAAAAGATACATTAGCCCCTGATTATGTAACACCTTATTCAAGTGTATTTGCATTTTCATCTGCAGTTGATAGATATTTGATGATGAGCTTTCCTGAATGGGACTATAATCAAGTATATGCTGCCACAATAGATTCTACAGACCCTTACTGGAATTATCCTGATCAAACTTATGCAATGTCATTCTCAGATGGGGCTGATATCAAGATTATGATTTCAATTGGACCGTTTGATCTTGAACCGGATTCCTCTGCACGAATAGCATACACAACTTTTACCGGTGAATTTGTCCACTGGGATCCATATAATTATGATCGATATATTAATGATGACTATATCCCGGATTTCTATCTTGAAAATATAAATTTTTCAGATTTGCAAAATATTGCCTACTGGGCTGACTATATGGCTGATTCGCTTCATAATCCATATTTTCAACCGATTGGGCTCAAACAGCTATATCTTGATCGCGACTCATTTATTGTTGAGTGGGATCCATGGGTTTATGATGAAGTAATCGGATACGATTTATACTTGACCGAAATTCCACCAGAGTTGCTTCCCTATCCCGGTCTGGCACCACCATGGCTTGAAATTGATAACCCGACTTTCTATAAAAATGTCGGTTTAAATCATAAATATGTTTTTGATACTCTTTTAAATGATAAAGTATATATGGTTAATGTCGCTCATCAAACTAAGGATAGTTCCGGGCAAATTTCTGAACCGCTTATTATCAATATTGAACACAATTTTTCTGCGCCATATATAGCACATGATAAAGTCTTTGCAGAAAACGGAACTGCTGTTGTTTTGAAATGGCAGGAACAATCGATAGAAAACATTGACCATTATAATATTTATAAATTTCCTGATTCAATTTCATCACAACTTTTGTATAATCCTTTTTATGACAAAGGGGAATCAAAAGAATTTATAACGCCGGTTGACTCATTTGATATTGAAAATCAAATTTACTACTACTATGCTATGACACCATTTGCAAAAGTCGATTCAGGGCTTTATCGGTTCGAGGATATTGACTTTGTCGAGGGAGAAATATATATAGTTTCAGCTGTTAACAAAATAGGTTATGAATCAGATTTTTCTATTGCTGTCTTAGCCCTTTATGTTCCTGAAAAAACTCGAGACATTCTTGTTATCACCAGCCGGGGGAACATCAGTAATAATTTTGTGACTTACGATTCAGTCACTTATTTCTACGATTCATTATTGGGGGGGATTACTCCCGCCTTTGATTATGAATTTTATAGCATCACCGATAGTTTAACAGTAAACTGGCTGGATTTTGCAAATTATCGAATGATAATTATTGATGAGGGGTTTGATGAACGTCAGACATTAACAATCAGTAAACCGTTACGAATTGAAAGTTTTGAAAAATATTTACTTTCCGGCGGAAGATTGGCATATTTTGGAGCTTTACGCGGGCTGACAGAAACTATGCTATTTACCGATACGGGATATATCACACCGGTAAATTCATTCATAAATAAGTATTTTGCGATTGATTCTATTTACAATGTGGGTTTAACATTTTTTATTCTAAACCAACCCGATTTTATTGATACCCTTTTTGGATTTGTACAGGCAAAAAGTATAAACCAATCTTTTAGTGATATTAATTTTGAAATAAGTCGCTATCTATTTACAGAATCTATGAAAACATTCTGGCCCGAAGAAACAAATCCGGTTGTTGTATCTTTTGCGGCAAGCAATGATGCGGATGTCATCTACGAGTTTGGAGCTATTGACCCGGATAAATCGATTCAGCACCAACAACCGGTAGGGCTTAGATCTTTTAAAGATGATACTGAAACATATTTATTCGGATTCCATCTCTGGACAATGGAGCCCGAGCAATCCCGTACTTTGATTGATAATTTATATTGGCAGGTTGGCAGTAAAAAATCTGCTGAAAATAAAACTGATATCTCTATGCTGGTCGAATTAGTTAATTATTTGTACTGGGAAGGGGATGCACAAAACTATTCAACTTCATTTGATCTGAACGAAGATCGTAAAATATCGGTCATTGATTTAGTATTGCTTATTGACCAGCTGTTTTAACAAATTGTTCATCCATTTTTATTAAAAAGCATTCAATTTCATCTTGTGAATTTAATACGACAACTTTGTGAGAGGCATTATGTTTTTCTATAAATTTGGTTGTTATATCAAACCTTTTTGATTTATAATCCCAGACCCATTTATAAAATTCAAAATCAAATTTCTCAGGGCAACCTTCTGCAACATCAGTTTGATCAGTATAAAAAGCTTTAATTCTTCTTTTAAGAACTCTCCATAAACAAACCATTGTTGGAAAGTCTAATAGAATAATTAGGTCGGAACGAGGGATTCTCATATCAAGACTATTACTGTGATTACCATCCATGATCCAGAAATCACTTTTAAGCAACTCTTTAAGCACTTTCCTCCAGCTGTCCTGATCAGGTTCAACCCAATTAGGTTTCCAAAAATATCGATCCAGATGGAAAACCGGTAATTTTGTTACTTTACCTAATTTCACTGCCAGCGTCGATTTACCGGCTCCGCAATTTCCTAAAATTAGTATTCGCTGCATAAATATGAATAAACAGTTAAAGCCGCAATGCGTCAAATAGAATAGTAAATAACTGATATTAAGTTTGACAAAACAGGTCTAAACAGTATATTGACATTCAATGAATAAACAGTCTATTAAATATTTCCTTTTCACAGTCACATCATCAGTTCTACTGATTTCCGACTCAGTATCTGCCCAGACTTCCGATGATTTATTCCGTTTTGATCGCATCAATGCTTTGGTCTTGGTCTTAATCTTTTCGGCAGCAGTTTTACTTTATACGAATTGGGCTAAAAAAGGGAAAAAACTGTTTTTGAGAAAAATTCCCGGCTTGGATGCTGTTGAAGAAGCTGTTGGACGGGCAACCGAAATGGGTCGTCCGGTACTTTTTATTCCCGGAATTGCTGAGCTTGATGAAATCGAAACTATTGCAGGAATTTCAATTTTAGGACGAGTTGCTAAAATTACAGCTCAATATGATACTCCGCTCATGGTTCCCGTTCGCTATCCTCTGGTTTTGGCTGCCGGTCAGGAAGTGGTCGAGCAGGCATATATTGAAATGGGCAAAGGGGATTCGTACGACAAAGATATCGTTCGGTATGTTGCCGGAGAGCAATTTGCATTTACAGCTAATGTGAATGGATATATGATGCGTGAACGTCCGGCTACCAATATTTACATGGGTGCCTTTTTTGCCGAATCGCTCTTACTGGCTGAGACCGGTAATGCTGCCGGTTCGATTCAGATTGCCGGTACCGCCCGCCCTGAACAACTACCTTTCTTTATTGCTGCCTGTGACTATACTCTTATGGGTGAAGAACTATACGCTGCTTCGGCTTATCTTTCCCATGAACCGTTAATGCTTGGCGGATTAAAAGGGCAGGACTTTGTTAAAATGATTATTGTATTTTTAATTTTATTGGGAGTTATTCTCGCTTCACTCGGATATAGTGAATTATATTTAAATCTGTTTGAGGTATCTTAAAATATTATGAGAACATCAATTCCTGTTGCAGTTGCATTTCTTGCCGGACTTATAATGGTTGTTTCATTTTTCTTTAATGAACAGTCATTTATTGGCGGTTTATCACAGGAAATAAAAATATGGCTGACTATTGTTGGCGGGTTTACCCTGTTACTTGGTGTTGTTTCGATTACGCGGGTAAACTGGGCGGCTGTAAAAAAACGCCAAGAGGGATGGATCTATAAACTAATTACTTTGATTTCAATCTTTGCCATGGCAATTCCATCGGTTCTTCCATCTTCATTGTCGTCTCTTTTTGGACGGGCGGAAGGGTCTATATACGATTGGTTATTTGTATATCTTGATGCACCGATGATGGCAACCATGTTTGCAACTTTAGCCTTTTATATCGCTTCAGCAGCATATCGTGCGTTTAGAGCGCGTTCTGCGGAATCGACAATTCTTTTGATAACAGCCTGTATGGTTATGCTTTGGCGGGTTCCGATGGGTGAAGCTCTTTTGAATCTAATTCCGGGCAATATTTCTGAATTTTTGAACACATTCATTATGAACGGTGCTAATATGGCTGTACAACGGGGAATTATCATTGGTGCCGCATTAGGTGCCGCCTCAATGTCTCTTCGAATTATTCTCGGGATCGAACGCACCTATATGGGGAAAGGTTAAGCGATGAATATCTGGCAAAAAATGGAACAGATGGATCGTCGCTGGGTTTACCTTATGGTTGGGATAGCCGTATTTATACCCTTTTTAATACCGACCAGTTTTCCAATAAGCATTACACCCGAAGCACAAAAATTATATGATGCCGTCGAAGCCTTACCGGATTCTTCAAATGTGATGCTGGTTTTTGATTACTATCCTTCGACTATCGCCGAATGTGAACCGATGACGATCGCAGCCTTGCATCATTTTTTCCGAAAGGATTGCAAAGTTGTAACACTAAGCAATATTCCGCTTGGTGGTCCTTCAATGGCTGAGTCGGTTACCAGATCAATAGCTCCGCTATATAATAAAGTGTATGGCATTGATTTTGTTAATCTGGGGTACAAAGCCAACTATGTTGCGGTTCTTTCCGGAATGGGTACTTCGATAGAAGGTATTTTCCCGACAGATAACTCCGGAACACCATTGTCGGAATTACCCTTGATGCATAATGTTAAAAATTATGATGATGTGGCTTTTATCTATGAGGTTGCTGATAATGCAACCGCTGATTACTGGGTCTCAATAGTAAATGCACAATATGGTACTCCGATGGGATGTGGAACTACAGCGGTCTCGGCTCCAAAATATTATGCTTTTGTAGATGCCGGGCAGTTTGTTGGACTATTGGGAGGTATGAAAGGTGCTGCTGAATATGAAATACTGGTTGGTAAGCCTGCTAATGCGGTTCAAGGTATGAGTGCTCAGTCGTTAGTGCATCTTTTAATAATTATCCTCGTGATAATTGGTAACGTTGGATTTTTCTTTGGTCGTAAAAAAAGTGAGACTACCTGATGAGCGGTATTGAAATATTTCAGATTTGGATTATCGCCTTTTTTACTGTGGCATTATTCTCCTTTTTATATAAGGACAATCCAATTTATAAACTGGCAGAACATATTTTTGCCGGTCTGTCTGCCGGTTATTATGTCGGTTTAATCTGGGATACGGTCATCGTTCAACAATTGTGGAATCCTATGATTGGCGGTAAATGGTGGTTGTTTGTCCCCGGTATTCTTGGCTTCCTGATGTTTACCCGTTTCTTCCCCAAATATAGCTGGGTATCAAGAGTTTCACTTGCTTTTGTGATGGGAACCACCTCCGGTATTTTCCTGATCTCACAGCTTCACGGACTGGTGCTTCCTCAAATGCAATCGACAATGATTTCACTTTTCGCAGACGATGGTTTTGTATCTTCCCTGCGAGCCTTGGTAGTAGTAGTAGGTGTTATTTCAACTCTGATTTACTTTTACTTTTCAAAAGAACATACCGGTGTATTTGGTGTTACTGCCAAAGTTGGTATCTGGTTTATAATGATTTCATTTGGAGCTCATTTTGGATTTACCGTAATGGGTCGTGTATCCTTACTCATCGGAAGAGTGTCATTTTTATATAATGACTGGCTGGGATCGTTTTCGCAAATTTTCTAAGCTCAAAGTGCCTTTTATTAGTATGAAAATTTATTCTATAATTATTTTAATCTCTTTCTTATTTATAACCGGATGTGGCTATAATCCTGAAAATCCGGTATATGATACAATAAAAAATCCTGACAACTTCCCAAAAGCAGCCTTAGAATTAGTCAATTCAATTGAACAGGGAAAATTCAATAATACCAATGAAATTATTGATCTATTTTCAAATCTCTATCTTACTGAACAGACCCTTCTTGATAATAAAGCCTGGAAAGAAGTGGTTGCAACTCTTGGAATTAAATTCAGATATCAGGCTGACCAGATGGTAAAAGAGGGAGTGAGCTCTTATTCAAAGGCGGCAAGTTACTATTCCCTTGCTTCATTTGCCCGCCCAAAAGATATAAAACTTCAGGCAAAACAAAAGCTTTTCTCAAGCTGGAACGGTAATCTTGTTGATTCTCTTTTGATGCAGCGAAATCTGTTGAGTGAAGAGGGTTTAAGCTTGGCAGGAATAAATAAACAAATCAGCTTGTTCAAATCATTTTATTTCACTGATTCTCTCCATCGGATTTTCAGTGAGAGATTTCTTGTTGATCAACTATTAAACGATGCTTTAAAGACTAATTCCAACTATAAGGAATATCTCGATTCTCTATCTTTAAGTGACAAAATCTTCCTGATTTATATTAAGATTATCCCCTTCAATGATGAAAAATCAGTCGCACAATTCGTTAATCCCGAGATCAGACTTTTAGCTTATGATCTGATACCGATTGACAGCCAAACTTATCGGGCTGAATTATATTTTTTCCCAAAACAGAAATTCGAAATTGATTATGATATCGCCTTATGGGTTCATGCCGACAGTTCTGATTCTTCCCAGAGCGGCTATATCCCTTATGATTTTTCACCGGTCATAAAAACAACCGAATGGGAATCAAACAGAGTTGCCTTAGCCAGTCGAACCTTAACCTATCATGGGGTTTCTAAGTCTATTTCTGTTGGTTTTTATTCAAATGAAGATAATCAGGTTAAATATATCCAGCTTGCCGAGACCGGCGCCAATCTGGTTACTTTGCCGATTTCAGATTCCAATCGATAAACAGCTTAATTTTCTTATTACAATTATAGTTTATTCTTGTCAAAACCAGTCCTTTTGCCTACCATACCAAAAATTATATTGAGGAAGAGATGAAAGTAATTATTCCTGTTGCCGGAATAGGCACCAGACTAAGACCCCATACCTTACATCGACCAAAACCGCTTTTGGATGTTGCCGGGATGACTATTCTGGACTATGTTCTCAAACCGTTTGAAAAGATTCAGGTTGAAGAGGTTGTTTTTGTAGTTGGCTTTATGGGTGATCAAATTAAAGAATATCTGAAAAAAAATTACTCATTTAATACTAAATATGTCTATCAGGAAAAACTTCTCGGCCTTGGCTATGCTTTAAATCTGGCGCTTCAGGAAATTGATGATTCCGAATTGTTGATTGTTTTAGGCGATACTATTGTCGAGTGTGATTTAGCCAAATTTACTTCCGCCGGAGATTATTCTTTAGGACTAAGACAGGTTGAAGATCCTAATCGGTTTGGAATTGCGGAAATTGAAAATGATCTGATTGTCGGTTTGGAAGAAAAACCCGAAAACCCAAAAACAAATCTGGCGCTTATTGGTCTTTATTATTTCAAAGACTCAAGCTTCCTAAGACAGGCAATGAAAAAACATGTTGACTCGGGAAAACTGACCAGCGGTGAAATTCAATTTACCGATGCTCTTCAAGATATGATATCGGGGGGGATCAAATTTAAACCGTATGAAGTCAAACATTGGTATGATTGTGGGAAAAAAGAAACCTTGCTGGCAACTAATTCGCATTTTCTTGAAAAACTTGATCCGCCCGAACAGATCGAAGGTTCTGTTATAATTCCCCCGGTCTACATTTCTTCTTCGGCAGAAATTGTTAATTCAACGATTGGACCAAACGTATCAATTTCTGACAACGTAACAATCAGAGATTCTGTTTTGGAAAACTCGATTGTTAGTGAAAAATCTGTTATAGAAAACTCGACGGTGAAAGATTCATTGATTGGAAGAGATGCTACAATAAAAAATTCAACGAAAATATTAAATGTTGGTGATTTGGAAAAATTAGATTTTAAATAATTTTTAATTATATAGATAATTTTATTGAAGGAGTATATATATGGCTGGTGGAAATTTTCTTTTCACTTCGGAATCGGTCACAGAAGGGCATCCCGACAAACTGTGCGACCGGATTTCTGATGAGGTTCTTGACGAAGTTATTAGACAGGACCCTACCGGACGAGTTGCCTGTGAAACATTCGTTACTGTCGGGCTTGTAATTGTCGGAGGAGAAATCACTACTTCTGCGTATGTCGACATTCACAAATTGGTCAGAAATGCTATTAAGGATATCGGTTATACAAAAAGTGAATATGGTTTCTGTTACGATTCATGTGCAATTTTAAATGCTATTGGTTCCCAGTCGCCAGATATCGCCCAGGGCGTTGATACCGGTGGTGCCGGTGATCAGGGATTGATGTCCGGGTATGCCTGTAAAGAAACTAAAGCTTTGATGCCTATGCCGATTGAACTTTCACACAAGTTAACTCAGCAACTGGCTAAGGTTCGCAAAAAAAATATTTTACCATACCTTGGACCTGATGGCAAGTCGCAGGTAACGATTGAATATCGCGATGGAAAACCTTACCGAATTGATGCGATCGTTGTATCTACCCAGCATACCGAAGAAATTCTTGCCCGGGGCGGTATGAAAATTACAAAAAAATCAATAGATGAAATTATTGATAAAGTTGTGATGCCGATTCTCCCTAAAAAAATGATTGATAGAAATACAAAATTCTATGTCAACCCGACCGGTAAATTTGTCATCGGCGGACCTCAATCGGATACCGGCATGACCGGAAGAAAAATAATCGTCGATACCTATGGCGGCATGGCGGCTCACGGCGGTGGAGCCTTCTCCGGTAAAGATCCGACCAAGGTTGATCGCTCGGCTTGTTATATGACCCGCTACATTGCAAAGAATGTCGTAGCTTCCGGATTGGCGGAAAAATGTACTCTGCAAGTGGCTTATGCCATCGGCGTAGCCCAACCGGTCTCATTAACTGTATTTTGTGATAAAACAAATAAAGTTTCCGAGGAACGGATTGAAGAACTTATCAAAAAACATTTTGATCTGACTCCACAGGGAATGATTAAAGAGCTTGATCTGCTTCGTCCGATTTATGCGAAGACCTCTGCCTATGGGCATCTGGGGCGCAATGATAAAGATTTCACCTGGGAAAAAACCGATAAAGCTAAACTTCTTGCAAAGGATGCCTGATTATGCCTGTGAAAAGTGATATCAAAGATTTTAAATTAGCAAAACAAGGTAAAGACAAAGTCGAATGGGCAGAACGTAATATGCCCGTTCTCCGTTCAATTCGTGAAAGGTTCATTAAAGAAAAACCGCTCAAAGGTATTAACCTCGCCTGTTGTTTACATGTAACAAGCGAAACAGCCAATCTGATGCGCACCCTTAAAGCCGGTGGTGCTAATTCCGTTTTGTGTGCCTCGAATCCTTTATCAACCCAGGATGATACAGCGGCGGCTTTGGTAAAAGAATATGGTATCTCTGTTTATGCCATTCATGGTGAAAATAATAAAACCTATTATAAACATATTCATCAGGCGCTTGATTTTAAACCGCACATCACCATGGATGATGGCGCCGATCTGGTTTCGACTTTGCATCAGGAACGTAAAGAATTAATCCCGGGGATTCTTGCCGGAACCGAAGAAACCACAACCGGTGTTATTCGTCTGAAAGCTATGGCGGATGATAAAGCCCTCGAGTTTGCAGTTATAGCAGTCAATGATTCCAAAACAAAACATTTTTTCGACAACCGCTATGGAACCGGTCAATCAACCCTTGATGGTATCCTTCGTGCTACCAATATGCTGATCGCCGGATCATCTGTTGTTATCGCTGGCTATGGCTGGTGCGGTCGCGGTCTTGCAGTACGTGCCAAAGGATTGGGAGCCCATGTCATCGTAACTGAAGTTGATTCAGTCAAAGCCCTCGAAGCTGTCATGGACGGATTCCAGGTTATGCCGATGTCGAAAGCAGCTTCAAAGGGCAACCTGTTTATTACCGTTACCGGTGATATAAATGTTATCCGCTTGGAACATGCCAGGAAAATGAAAGAGGGTGCGATAATTTGCAACTCCGGTCATTTTAATGCCGAGATTGATATTCCCGCCCTTAACAAAGCGGCCTCAAAAAGAAGAATTGTACGACCCAATGTTGAGGAATATACAATCAATAAAAAGAAAGTATATCTTCTGGCTGAGGGGAGACTTATCAACCTCACCGCTGCCGAGGGTCATCCGGCAATGGTGATGGATATGTCATTTGCTAATCAGGCGCTGGCTGCAGAGTATGTGGTTAAAAATCATAAGAAATTTGAAAATAAAGTATATACTCTACCGGATAAAGTTGATACTGATATCGCTTTGATTAAATTAAAATCGATGGGTATTGCAATTGATAAACTGACTGCCGAACAGAAGATTTATCTTTCTTCCTGGCAGATGGGCACCTAAGTAATATAGAAATATTTCACATTATGTGAATTTTCAAAAGGCAGGTCATGTGACCTGCCTTTATTTAATTTATAAAAACATCTAATACAATACCCAGTGTCGCACCTAACATTATCAGAGCTACAGAAAGACACTGGTAACCATAGCCAACTTTATCAAACCACTTTTTTTGTTTCCATACCGGAATCCAATACTTCGGATTAAAACCATTAGTTTTTGGATGTTCAGTTGATTTATGTCTGGAAGCAAGAAATGCAAAAATAAACCCACCAACAAATAACAACAAAATCAATAATGTCATATTAATATTCATTTTATCTCCTTAAATTCTAAGAAACATAACTCTGCATGATATATATACTCTATTCGATTATAATTATTCAAACCATCCCATTGTTTTACCCCTGATACAATAAAGAAATAAATGACAATTTTGTCAATAAAGATTATTACAACAAAGACAGTTGATTACGTAAGATTATTGATATAATATGATTTATATTATTTAAGGATAGATTATGAACATTAGATTAGCTACAACCCAGGACTACCATCAGATTGCCAAAATCAGAAATCTATTGATTCCTGATTTTCATGAGACATCTGAAAAGATGATAGAATCTGATAAGTTGAGGGAGAAGAAAATTAAATTCTGCCGCTGGGTGGCGGAAGTTGATTCTAAAATTGTCGGCGAAATATATTACAATCAGCCGTTAGTGATTTATCATCCGAATCAATTTGTTATTGATGCTGTCGTCTTACCCGAGCATCAGAACAAAGGTATCGGTTCAGCATTATATAAAGCCGTAACTGAAGCCTTAACTCAATTCGATCCGATCCATTATCATGTGTATGCCCGGGAAAATCTTCCACAAGGAATTAAATTTTTAACCAAACATGATTTTAAAGAAACTGCTCGTGAACGGATAGCACACCTTGATGTTCAATCTTTTAATTTTACAAATTATTCTGATTTAGAAAAAAAGCTTATGAGTAATTCGATAACTTTCAAAAAACTTCACGAATTAAAAAACGATCCTGATTATGAGCAAAGGTTATATGAACTGGAATGGGAGCTGGTCAGCGATATTCCCGATCTAAAAGAAACGCTGGTAAAACAGACTTTTGATGAATGGCACAAAAACAGCCTGAACCATCCGGAAATAATTCAGGATGCTTACCATGTTGCGATTAAAGATGGCGAGTATATCGGCTACAGTTATCTCTGGGGTGGCTCGAAAAAAGATTTGATTCATAACGGGATGACCGGAGTAAAAAAGGAATTTCGCGGATACGGTATTGCAACAATGTTGAAAATACTTGGGGTTAATTACTCCAAAGATAATGGTTATAAAATTCTTTGGACCTGCAACTCTCTAACCAATATACCGGTTTTGGCAATTAATGAGAAATTAGGCTATGAAAAACAATATGAAATAGTTGAGATGATTAAGACTCTCCGCAAAGAGTAGCATTTAAATTTGATAAACAAACTACTCCGGCTTATGCGCCTTCAACGAAAACATCAATGGATGTCTCGGTGAACCATCAGGCGGATACCAGAAATCACCCTTACGAACCCAATCTTCATACATCTGATAATAACCTTTGTCATACTCGTGCATCTCATCAATAACCAGTCCGGCTTTAACCAGACAATTTACAAATTCTGAAATCGGATGCTGCCATTCGACCAGCTCATTTTTTATTATATAACTTGAATCAGCATAGTCAGGATGACCTGAATATCGCTCCGGTTCTTTTTGAAGATATCGTTCATGCTCAGTTTCATACAATATTAGAATCGGATGATCGTCGATTATATAAAATGTTCCACCAGGTTTAAGGTGGTGCGCTACAACCTCTGCCCATTTGGTTAGATCAGCCAGCCAGCAATGGGTGCCGTATGATTGAAAAACAATATCAAATTTTTTATCGAGCTTGCCAATCAATTCTAAAATATCCGAACGAACAAATTTAGCCTCATCAAATCCAATTTTCTTTTTAAGTTCATCGGCATGCATGATCGAGTTATCAGAAATGTCAACCCCGGTAACATTGGCACCCTTGCGTGCCCATGAAAGAGTATCCATCCCGAATTGACACATCAAATGCAGCAATTCTTTTCCGGTTACATCGCCAAGGTCCTCCAGTTCGATTTCTTTCAATGAATTCCATCCCTCGAGAAATTCATTCATTTTATAGGAAGGATGATCAATATGAACTTCAACCATTTCATTCCAGGCGGTACGGTTTTTTTCATGATCCGGATGTGACATTTATTTTCTCGCTTTTAATAATGTTATCAAACCGATTACTAAAAATAGGGCATTAACTCCCCAGACAGCAGCCAACTTTGGAATCTTATCACTATACCCGGCAGACTGCATAATCCGAAACAGAATAAAATATATTAATGATATCAAAGCCCCCACCGCAATCGAGACTGCAATACCCCCTCGTCTGGGGTTAGCAGCATAGGGGATACAAATCAGCACCACTATAAACGATGCCAGTGGATAGGAGTATTTCAAATCAAGATCAACTGCTTCGCGAGTATAAGGTCCCCCGGTTCGTTTCATCAGATCAATATACTCCTGAAGTTCATCCAGTCCCATGTCTTCAGGTTTACCGACTCTTTTAGCAAAATCCTCCGGTTTTTCTTTGATAGATGCAATGGTCATCGTATCAAACTCAGAATAAGTTTCATTCTCTGTTTCATCAAAAACTCGGATTGTACCTTTATGAGCTATCCAGACAAATTCTTCGTACTTTATTAAATCAGCAGTGATAATATGCTTAAGTTCATTATTTACCCGTTTATAAATTCTAAGATGCCGACCCTCTTTTCGTTCAACATTAAAACTTTTTAAAGAATAAAAATGTCCGGGTGTAATCTGACGATAGATATCAGACATCCGGTTAAAATTCCTTTTGGATTTCCCCTTGATAGTGAAATTTTTAATTTCGAGACGCTGTTTATTCCAATGCGGATAAATATATTCGTTGTAATAAAAATGTCCCCCGGCAAGCATCAGCACAACAATAAGAAATGGCGCGCTAATTCGGTAGAGCGAGATTCCCGAGGCTTTCATTGCCAGCAATTCATTTCTACGGGCGAGAAACGAAATTGAAAACAGTACCGCTAGAAGAATAAACATCGGCAGGAATGATTTTAGGATCCAGCCGGCAAAATAAAAATAATACTCTATAACAGTCAACACCGGAACATTATTTTTCATAATATAACGGAGTTCTTCAATGGCATTAATTATGATAAAGGTGGTTCCTAAGGCAATTGTAACAACCAAAAGGGAATAGAAAAAATGCTTAAGTAAGTATAAATCAATTTTTTTTATCATTATTGCTTCCTATTTATTACTTCTGAAATATGAAAAAAATTGTTTTTCAGAAATAACAATGTACAATAAATAAAGACCAATCACAGTCAATAATATATTAGCACTCCACATCGCAACAAATGGTGACATCATGCCTCCTTCGGCAAGGTCCTCACCGCCTATTAAAAACAACCAATACATCATAAACAAACCGATTGATATTCCGGTTGAAACACCCATGCCTCCCCGCCGGGAAATAACGCCGAGCGGTGCGCCGATTAAAATAAAAGCCAGGGTCGCAGCCGGGATAGAATATTTTTTATAGATTTCTATATTAAAAGTCACCATTGTTTTTTTATGAACAGCAATTTGATTCTTGTTATGACTAACATAATTGTTCAAAGTTGCCGCATCCTGTTTAACCGAGACCAGTGCTGTTGAATCGCTCAATGAATCGGCATGATGATATTTAAAACTATCACTGAACAAATAATTGAACTTACTCATAACATTAAGGAATATCTTTTCCCGATGGGGCGGAATTGCTTTTAGGGCAGTATCAACTTTATGCTGCATAGCTTCTATGTTCATCTCTCTATCGCCGCGATAATTGGAATCTGTTCGCTTTAACTCAGTATTGGCATCGGTGATATTAATAACCTGCTCTTCAAAATCTATTTTGCGGTAATTGCTCGGGTCTTCAATATCAAGCGAATGAATCTCCCCGTTGAAAAGAGTAAATTTCATATTCGTACCATTGTTAGTCATTTTTAAGATACCATGTTCGGCAACTATATATTGAGGGGTGGCTGTGTTATGGATTTTCGAAATCGTAATCCCTTCAACTTCGGAAGTCGTGTGATTGATTTTATCAATCTGAACTAAGTAGCCGGGAATATCGGTAATCAGAATGCCCGAACGGAAGATAAGCGTGGGACGCATTTTTGAAATATTTCCCCATAATTCCCGGGCCTGTTTATTAATATCCGGCAGGACTTTATCGTTAAACTGAATCATTCCAAAAGTTATAATCAGTCCGGCTCCTAAAACTGGCAGAATCAGACGGATTATATTCACTCCCGATGATTTGGCGGCTATTATTTCAAAGTCAGAGGTCATTCGACCAAAAGCCATCAGGGTTGCAACCAAAGCTGACATTGGTACCGATAAAGCCAGCATCCAGGCAAGATTCAAAACAACCAGTTCTAAAGCGATCCAGATTGAAAGATCTTTGTCGATAACATGACTTACGATTTTAGGGATATACTCAATAATTAATAGAAAGGTAATGGTAAAAAATGAGAAGAGAAATGGAGCCAGATGCTCTTTTAATACATAGCGGCTTAGCAGTTTCATAATGTTATATATAGGTTATACAACAGTGTAATAGCAATGTTTTTTATTTTTTCGAACTTTGAAGATACGAATATCAGGGATTAATATTACGAAAATGCCATTTAATAATGTCCGCATTATTTGTAATATATTTATCACAGGCGATTTTAGCTGATGAATCATTTACCGTATATATCCAATAATACCCACTTGTATTTTGTACTGAATCAATTCCGTAAACAAAATTACCAACTGCCGAACTTTTATAGTCAAGCTCATGTTCACTTTCAAGAATATCAAAAACAGATACCGAGTCTATTCCCTCCAAAGTGATAACAAGACTATCTTGAGGGCTGTTACTCAGATCAGTGGGATTAGTTTTATCAGTATTTGATTTATTACATCCAAATGAAAATATTAATGTTAATATGGAAACTCTTATTATATTTTTTCGTATACGAATCATAAAGGTGACTCCAAATTTTTGTTGCAAAATGGGTTTTTAGCATTCAAATTATATTATTGAATAATCGTAACTGTTTCAAGTAGTAATTATATGGATTATAACAAAATTGTCAAACAATCCCTTGGAATTGCCTGGAGGAATAAAACTCTTTGGGTTTTTGGGATGTTTGCCGGTTCGGGCACGATTGGTGAAATTTCTAATTTTTGGAAAGAAGACCGTAATCAATATGGAATTGATTTTGGTGAGTTAGAACATTTCTTTGATGAATTTATGATAGCGATGATATTTGCGGTGTCGATTTTGATGCTCGCTTTTCTGGTGATGCATATAATTTCTAAAACTGCTCTGATTGACGCAGTTAATAATATAACTCGCGGTGGAAGTTACAAATTCGGGAAATCTTTTTCTATTGGACTGGATTATTTTTGGAAAATGTTTGGCTTGGTCCTTGCTGGACTCGTAGCTATACTCGGTATATTGATTGTCTTAGGGATTCCTTTATTTATAATGTTTGCCATTCATGTTGCGTTAGGAATATTTGGTGTTTTTATAATTATCCCCATTGCCCTGATATTATTTTTCGGCTTTTTTAATACTTTCGAATTAGCCTCGAGAGCATTGGTTACAAGAAATTGTTCCATCGGGGATGCCATTCACGAAGGATATCAACTGCTAAAATATTATAAAGGCAAAAATCTCGCAATTTTTCTAATTTATATTTTAGTATCATTTTTCTCAGTGATACTGGCTTTGATGCTTGGCGCTGTTTTTGTAATTCCTTTAGCAATTGCCGCTTATGCAAGCGGGGGAATAGTTTTTGCACTCATTACAGCGTTACCGGTTTTTATTCTGTTTCTGATGGTTGTCAGCGGTTTTATTGGTTCAATTTTAAGCAGTATGTACACTATATTTTACTTTGATCTGCTTGAGCAACAATCAATTGTCCAATCTCCCGCTGCTTAGATATTATTAGTTTTACTTGCCAATTTTAATTCTGCAAACTTTATTACTCCTATGAAAAAAGCAATTTACATAATTATTTTATTGATATTCGTTTCTGTCTCAGCCAACAGTCAATCTGTGCAATACAGCATTTTTGAGTATGATGGTTTTATCCCGATTGTTAAAATAAATAATCGTTCCGCTTCATTACAAAGTTCAGTTCTACCGGGAATGTATAACCATCGATCGGCAGACCTTGATATGAAATGGGTCTCCGAAAATGACAATTTGATATCAGATTTTTGGTCAGAACAGGGCGATACCCTGCTTCATATTTTAAGTGAATTATCAGGTTTGGAATGGTATGAAACAGAATTTGAAATCTATCTGATCAGATTCTATCCTTCTCCCGGTTCTGGCAATCCGTTAATAATTCCAATTGGCGGATTAAGTCAAAACAAATTTATTGAAGCTCCACCGGAGGGAAATAGAATAAAACTAAATCTGATTTACCAATTATCAAAACGAATGCTTGACCAGGCATCTCTACCGGAAGATTCTTTCTATGATAAATTCACATCACATCCATTAATGAAGCAGACTCCCTTCAGGCGGGATAATCTGGCTATGTTATTGGCTATGGCAGCAGCAGAAAATGTTATGGGGATCGACTCAACTACCGAGGCTTATAAATCAGGCTTCTGGAGAAATAATTTCAGAGGAAGATCAATTTTCGAAGAGTATCTGCTGAATAAATGGATATTGTCTCCGGAATACTCTTTGCATAATTGGATTTCAGGTGAACCATGGAACTCAACCTTAGTCAGAGCCACCCGTCCACCACGGAAACCAAAACTTGATAACCCTTTATTACAAAAATCATACGTTGAAGGGTTGCCGATTAAAGGAGAGTTTGGTTTTTCGTTGAAACTGGGTGCTGATAATTATCTTGCCGTTGATGAAATTGATCAATACCGCTTGGCTTTTGCCTGTGGCTTAAGAGTTGGCGATAAACTCAGAAGAATAGATAGTAAAAGAGTCCGCCATCATAAAAATCTTATTGAAAAAATATTTCTAACCTTCAATGACGGCGGCAGCACCCTTCAAATTATTCGCGACGGTCAACGTATGGATATTATCATCCAACCGCTTTTGCTCCCTTCATGGGAGGATGACTATTCGTTTGAAGATTATGAAAATGAATATATGGAGAATGATAGTCTCTATTTGAATGAAGAAGATTCTCTTTATTATGAAGATGAGAATTAATCTCTCTTCGTCCCTGTTTGATATAATTATTTATTTCACAATATAATTACCATCATTATTTATCAATAATCGTAATACGCCTATTAAGGACATATTTTGTCATAATTCAAAATCGTAACTGCTGACATAACACTCAGATAGCATTAATAAAAAAGAGAAAAATATCTATAAAAGGTATTGACAATCCTAATTTATGTGAATATATTCACAATATAGGACAATGAGACTCTTATTAGTTGTGGAGGTTTTATGACAATAGATCGAAGAAAGTTTCTTCAACTGTCTTCACTGGCAACTTGTGTTGGAGTTGGAGGAAATGCATCAGCGAATGAACATTTTTCCGGCTGGCCTGATAGTTATGGTATGCTAACTGATACCACCATATGTATTGGAGCTAACTGTCGAAAATGCGAAGAGGCGTGCAAAAAAACTAATGATCGTACTGTGGATGATCTTGATCTTAAAGATAATTCGGTTTTTGATAAGAAACGAAGAACCGATTCAAACAATTTTACGATAGTTAATCGTTTTGAAAATCCTAAAGATTCGGAAAATCCATTTTATGTTAAGAAGCAGTGTATGCACTGTAAAGAGCCGGCTTGTGCCTCTGCTTGCCTTGTAAAGGCTTTTACTAAAACTCCTGAAGGAGCAGTTACCTATAATAAAGATGTCTGTATTGGCTGTCGGTATTGTATGGTTGCCTGTCCGTTTAATGTCCCTGCATACGATTATTTTGATGCATACACTCCGGAAATACGAAAATGTACAATGTGTTTTGATCGCATTAAGGAAGGAAAGCAGCCGGCATGTGCAGAAATTTGTCCAAAAGAAGCGATTACTTTTGGTAAAAGAGAAGATTTAATTCTGCTTGCACGTGAAAAAATACGAAACCATCCTGACCGTTATAATTCACAAATATATGGGGAAAATGAAGTTGGCGGGACTAATTGGTTATATCTGGCTGGTACGGATTTTAAAAATTTAGATATGTCAACAGATCTGGGAACTACCCCTTATCCAATGTTAACTCGAGGATTTTTAAGTACGGTACCTTTGGTGTTGACTATTTGGCCGGTTCTCTTAGTAGGTTTTTACAAATTCACAAAAGCTCGTGAAAAAGAATCTGTAAAAATTGAATCTGCAAGGGAGATTGAATAATGGCTACAACATATGAAAAACCAGCTGTAGGGCCAGTCAATTCGAATGGTTTAATTGATAAACTACTTCTTGGCATGACCTGGAAAGAATATCTTAAAAGTTTGATTACGCCTTTTAATATAATTGTTTCAATAATACTCGCCATTGGAATCCCTCTAACATTCATTAGGTTTACACAGGGTATAGGGGCAGTATCCAATCTTAATGATACAAATCCATGGGGATTTTGGATCGGCGTTGATGTCTTATGCGGGGTTGCTTTAGCAGCCGGCGGATTCACTATTGGGACTGCTGTTTATCTGTTTGGGATGAAAAAATATCATATGCTTGTTCGTCCGGCAGTTCTGACTGGCTTCTTAGGATATTTATTTGTTGTGATCGGACTTAGCTTCGATTTAGGTCGTCCGTGGCGTTTACCTTACCCAATGTTTGTATCTTATGGTGTAACCTCAGTTATGTTTTTAGTTGGGTGGCATGTTGCAACATATCTATCGGTTCAATTTGTTGAATTTTCTCCAGCTCTTTTTGAAACATTAGGATGGAAAAAATTTCGAAAATGGGCTGTTAAAATAACAATCGGAGCTACAATATTTGGAGTGATTTTATCAACCCTTCATCAATCGGCTCTTGGTGGATTGTTTTTGATGGCTCCCGGAAAATTGCACCCATTGTGGTATACACCCTATTTACCAATCTTCTTCTTTGTCTCTGCAATAATCGGTGGAATGACAATGGTAATTTTTGAAAGTATGATGACCCATAGGGTCTTTCATCATCAGGTCGACCCGAAGAACGATGCAACCTTAGAGGAAATTACAATTGGTTTAGGCAAAGGAGCCTCAGCTTTATTATTTACCTATTTCTGTATGAAATGGGTCGGGGTAGCGCATGATTATCGTTGGGAATATTTAAATACACCGTATGGTCACTGGTTCCTGTTTGAAGTCTTCTGTTTTATTCTGTTGCCTTGCTTTGTATTATTTCGAGGTGTTCAACGAAAAAGTGTCGGGTTAGTTCGTTTTGGGGCAATATGGACAATTCTAGGGTTAATCTTAAATAGAGTTAATGTTTCAATGGTTGCTCTAAATTGGCAGGAAGCGGATCGATATGTTCCTCATTGGAATGAAGTTGCGATTACAATAACAGTAATAACACTTGGGCTTATAACTTTTAGATTTATAGTTAATCGAGCTCCAATTCTTTATAGACATCCAGACTATATTGGCGAGCCAGATCAATAAGGAGGTATATATGCATACTTTACAGGATTTTTTAACAATGACAAAGGGACAGGAATATTTGGTCGCCCTTGGATCTATGGTTTTGTTTGCTGTCTTCTGGCTGATTTTTGAATACAAAGAAAAGAAGAAATAACTATATGTTAATGGAGAAAAAAATGGTTAAGCCAAAAAATCTTAGTATGATTATCTGGCTCATAGTTCCCTTGTGTTTACTTTTTACTTTTTCAGCTTTTAGTCAAGAGGCTGATGTATCTGAGCAATCTACTATTATTGCACCTTGTGTTGATTGTCATTTATGTGAGTCACCCACAACAAAAGAACCTTGTCTTAAATCTTGTTTACGAACTGAAAAAAAATTAAAAAAAAATGGTAAAAATCATGGACCGGAATTAAGAATTCTTGATCAACTGGAAGATATGTATAAACCGGTTAGTTTTAATCATAAATTACATGCTGAGATGGTTGGCATGGGAAATGGTTGCCCAACCTGTCATCACTATAGCCCAGTAGATAAAATTCCTCCCTGTCGAGAATGTCACGAGAAAGTACCTTCCAACCAGAATTTACAAAAACCGGGACTTAAAGGAGCCTATCATCGTCAGTGTATGGGATGTCACCGTGAATGGAGTCATGATACAAAATGTGCTGTTTGTCATGAATTATGCGATGATCTCCAATTAAATTTGTCACATCAAGACTCAACTGATATTATTGGTATATCGCATCCTGTCATAACCATTCCGGCAAAAAAATTGTATCGCACTCATTACGATAAAGGTGAAAAAGTAACCTTTTATCATAATGAACATATTGATAGATTCGATTTAAAATGTGTTGATTGCCACAAACGAGAGAATTGCGGGTATTGCCATTATCTTGAAAAAACAATCCATATTAAAAAGTCTGAAGAAGAGGTTCATGCAATTTGTAATGATTGCCATTTAAACGATAAGTGTAACAAATGTCATGATACACAGGAGAAACCTCCTTTTAATCATAATTCAACAGGATGGAAATTAAGTAAATATCATCAATATCTCGAGTGTCGTAATTGTCATCCTACGGGTAAAAGAATTACATCTATGAATGGCAATTGTAATTCTTGTCATGCCGGTTGGAGTCAGGATAACTTCAGACACGATGTAACTGGATTACATCTTGACGAGATTCATCAGAGTTTTGACTGCGAAGATTGTCATATTGATTACAAATATCACAACAAACCATTATGTGATAATTGTCATGATGATAATCGCAAAGTAAAAGAAAATCCTCCAGGTACTTACATTAAGTAAAAAATAAAGCCCCCTTTGATAAACAAAGGGGGCTTTTCATTCTTTCTAATACTTCTATTTCCTATTTTGATTCCTTGGGAAGTTTGTTTTCGATTTTCTCATTAGCTTTTTTATCTGCTTCTTCCTGCTCTGCTTTTACTTTCTCATACCAGATCGGATGATGGTGTTTGACTTCGGAAACACTCATCCTTCCGGTTATCCATGTAAATGACATAGGATATTGCTCGGGATGGAAAATTACAAAGAAGAAGTGGAAAACAATAATAGCAAGCGAAGCAAGCCAGGCTTCATAGAGATGAACGATTTCTGATACTTTTATTATCCATGGTGGTAAAAATGAAGTATAGAAAGTAGGGAACCAGAGCACAAAACCTGTGGCAACCATTACCAGTGTTCCCCATACCAATGCCCAATACTCGGCCTTTTCAGTATAATCATAACGATCAAATTTTGGTTTTTCATCAATTAGTCCAAGATGATACTTCACATTATTAATAACCAGCATCATATCACTTTTGGTAAACCAGATGGCTATTACTTCTTCTCTTCCACGGCGGGTGAAAAGAAGATAAAGAGCATGATGGATTGAAATATAAATCAATAGTACTGCTGAAATACGGTGGATAACAGATCTTGCTGATTCAAAGATTCCAAAGAAATTAATTATTGAAACCCACCAGGCATCAGGATATTTTAATGCAAATCCTGTTATCGCCAGTACAATGAATGTTATAGATAATATCATATGTTGGTAAACCATATTACCGGTAAACCTTTGAATAGTTGGAACGCCTTTTGAAGCTCGATGTTTATCAAGAAGAAATCTAAATAAGATAATTCCATTATGAAGAAGCATTCCGCCGATAATTAAGACAATCGCAATAATGTAAATGACTTCAATATAGCGGTTCATTGTAGCAAATTGCTCTTCTGCTATATTGTGAGAATAACTTGCTGCAAAAGCATCATTAGCCATCGGATGACATTTTTGACAGGTTTTGGTTAAGTTGTCAGGGTGGATCGAAGATGCAATATTTGATTGAGGAAGGATGTCATGAGCTTTGTGGCATGATATACAGTTAGCAGCTTTAAGAGATCCGCCTTTAACAGCTAAACCATGATAAGAGTCCTGATAGGAAGAAAAATGTTCTTTACCTAAACCGTATTTTTCAATCAATTGAGGGTCATTATGGCATTTTCCACAAACATAATCAGACGCATTGGAAATATTCACCGGCGATGAAGGATCGTCGACTCCAAGAATTTCGTGTTCGCCATGACAATCTGAACAATTTGGGCTATCTAAAATACCCGCATTTAGTGCTTTACCATGAATTCCCTGACTATATTTAATGAAAATATCATTGTGGCACTTTGCACAAGTCTTTGGAACATTTACTTTGTTAACCAAAGAGTTTGGGTCGGAAGCCTTTTTCAAATCATGGATTCCATGACAATCATTACATGATGCAGCTGAACCGATTCCTTTTGTTATACCCTCAGCATGAATACCACGCATATACCTGTCAAATGAATCAATTATTTTGATGTCAGGATCATCTTTAAGTGATTTTCGATGATGGCAATTGGAACAGGTGTAAGGAAGATTTTTTGCTGAAGTCCATGCTAATGGATTATCCTCAGGAAGAATGTTATGGGTTCCATGGCAAGATGCACATGTTGCTGAATTTGGATTATCTAAAGCTAATCCGTGAGCAGAAGACATAAATATTTCATTTATATCATCATGACATGAAGAACAATCAACACTTATAAGATCTTCATCGTGTGGATAATCATCAAACCCTTCCAAATCTGTATGACACTCAATACAATCCATTTCAGAATGAATTGACGAATCCAACGAAGCAGATGTTACATACATTGAAATCATTTCGCCGTGTATGTTTAAGCCCTCTAAATCAGAGTCTTCACCATGGCATGATAAACAAGTTTCATTGTCATCCTGTGCAAACACAGGCAGATAAAGACTCAACAGAAGAAGTAACGCAAATGCGCATACCTTTTTCATCATTATACCTCTCAATAGTAAAATAAAATTAACAGGACATTATTTGTCTCATTATTGACAATAATATCCACTTTGTTCACAAAAAAAACCTTTTTTCGCATTGTATACAATTAAAACCTTTTTTGTTAGAGACCGATTTCTTTCAAATCGATCTCAATTCATATCTATTAATGGCATTCAGAACAAACATCTTGTTGGATATTTGTTTTGCCATGTTCACTTGTTGAATGACAGCTGCTACAGCTGACTTCCATATCTTCAATATGCAACAAATGGGGTAGTTCTTCCCCTTCATGCATTACTGTTTCAGGTCTGAAGGCATTTCCATGACAGAAAGTTTCACATGAATTATCAGGTTTCAGACCATTGCCACGGTTCGGAGCCTTATATGATTTTTTAATCTTTTTCATAGCAACCTCAAACTCATCGGCACTATAATTAAGAAGGAAGGATGCATATTTGATATTATGTGCAAAGTGTCCTTCTTTGGTAAAGTTATAATGATATTCAGCTTTACTTAGAGCAGATTGAGCATCGCGGCGACTTTTTTTGTTTCCGCCAATACTTCTCAAATCTGTTTTGGCAGCACTTATGAATTTTTTATAATCACCCAATACTTTTTTAGATCCCGAAATCCAATTGTCAAACATCAGATCGTAATCTTCACCATGACAGGTAACACAGGAATTTTTGGCAGCTTCCTTTTTTTCCTGGCGTGCCAATATTTCGCCTTCGGGAGAAATATGAGTATGACAGCCGGTGCAAGAAACCTGAGCTGTAAACATTTCACTTGGCATATCAATATTGTCTTTGCCGCCAATTCCCATATAAAGTTGTTTAGGCTGATTATGTTGTCTTAAATGGCAGCTTTCACATTCAACTTCCAAAGCGCTAACCATCGAGAAATTGCCATGTTCAATATCAGTGTGGCATTTATAACAATCTATACCATTTTCTGTAATATGAATATTGTGAACTTGTTCGCGTCCTAAATCAGTGCGAGAACGTTCTACATGACAAGAATGACATCTTGATTCAGGAACTGCCCCGTCACCTTTTACAATATTTGTATGACACTGTTTACATTCAACATTTAACTCCAAATAAGGTTTGTGATTGAACATAAATCCGGCATGTTCTACTTCTTTTTCCGGCATTCCATGACAGGAGTTACAACCGGTAATTGCTTCGCCTACACCGGCATCTTTAAAGTGACAGATAAAACAGCTTTTGTCATTAACACTCATATGCCCTTGACTGTCGTCATCATATTGAACAATTTGGTTATGGCATGATGTACAGCGTAATTTTTCGCCACGTAATGCTTTTTCAAGATGTTTGGAGTGATCAAAAAACACATTGTTTTTGTATTCTATAGCACCTTCAAGATTTTGATTTTCATGACATCCAGAAGCAAGACAGCTTTCATCATTTACGATTGCTTTTGGTCGGTTATTATAAGAATTTGTACCATATTTGATAGCAGAACCAATTAAATCTGTTACGCCATAATCATGGCATTGGCGACAATCTACATCTGCGTGAGAAGAAGCTTCCCAATGTCTGACATACGGAGCCATATAATGGCACGAATCACAAAATTCAGATTGAGTTGTTTCGTATTTGAGAATTAGTCCACCCATGATAGATATGGTCACAACTATCAATAATAAAATTCCAAGTTGTTTTTTATGTGTTTTTAAGACCTGAAATAAATCAGAAAATAAAGAAAGCATTATTCAGGCTCCTTGCTATTGTTATCCTGTGTCTGTTTAGAGATAATTTCATTACTCTCAGCTTCCATGATTTGCGCATATTCAAGGGGATGATGATGTTTCATCTCTTTTTCTGTTAGTTGACCATGCCACCACGCCCAGCTCATAGGGAAGACTTCAGGATTGAAATGAACATTATAGAAATGCCAAACAACAATTGCTAATGTTGCCAGTAATCCTTCATCAGAATGAGCCTCACGTGCAATATCAAATATATATTTTGGAAAAATTTCCTTATACCACATAATGCTGCCGGAACCAATCATAATGATCATGCCCCAGTATACAGCCCAATAATCAAATTTTTCAATGAAACTAAAACGTCCGAATTTGGCTCCTGTTTTTCTTCTTCCGATATAGTAAAAAATAGTAGTGAAGAAATCTTTTATATCCTGTGGATATGGTATCATTAAAATAAAATCACGCCGCCCTAAACGGGAAGCAACGGTATAGATCAAATGCCAGAGACCAACAATGATCAATCCAACCGCACCTACCCGATGAAGGAAGGTGGAATTTTCTAATCCTCCCAGCAGGTCAATGATGATGAACTTGGCAAAATCAAATTCGGGAAATTTTAATGGCATTCCGGTAATAACCAGAATGATGACCGACACGAACATAAGCATATGTTGAGCCCGGAAGTTCTTACCAAATCTTTCAAAAGTACGAGGGGGGGCTTCTTCTTTTACATCGACTCTCTTTTCAGGAGCATATTTTGTTACCAATTCATTCAGAGTAACATTAATTTCAAAATTAAGCCGTTCATTTACTTCTTTTACAATTTTATCTCTGGTTTTTTGGTCAGTTCTTTCTTTGAATAATGAGACAAAAGAATTAACAATATTATCCGATAATTGACTAATCAGAGATTGTCTGTTTTTGTTAAAGTTGTTAGCGTTTTTGTCCATTAATGACCACTCTTTTCTCTAGATGATCTTGCCCGGCGGAAGAGATCAAGAAATATAAATAATAATAAACCTATTAATGTCGCAACTGTTAGAATCAGGAAAAACTTTGAAATATAATAAAGTATACCGGATTCCTCACTGGTTGGATCAATGTGAATCTGTCCTGTGGCAAAAGTGGAACTTGCTTCAGGGTGACAGTTTGTTTGTCCGCAAGTTTGTGGAATATTGTCAGGATGAATCATCGATTTTGGATCATTATCTGATCGGATATCATGAAAACCGTGACATGATGAACAATTGGCAACAAACCGGCTTTCCATTTTTTGAGCTACGCCATGAAATGAATCTTCAAATGTAGCTGCCCGGTCGGTTTTAATGCCATATTTTGATACGACTCCTTTAGGACCATGACAATCAGAACAGGTTGCTGTAAGATTTGTACCATAAACAGACGAGGTTGGGTCCTCTGGTCTGGCAATGCTATGTTCGCCATGACAATCAGAACAGACAGGTGAATCTAAGTTACCATTTTTTAAAGCAACTCCATGAACTGATTCCTGATAAGTTGCGTAAATATCGATATGACAGCTCCCGCATGTTGCAGGAATATTTGCTTTGTTTATTGATGATGCTGTAGAATCAGGTGCAAAAATATCATGGGATCCATGACAATTTTGGCAAACAGGTGCTTTTTGATTTCCAGCTGCAACTTCAAGACCATGAACGCTATGTTCATATTGATCATATAAAGCCCCTTCAGGAGCTCCAATCGGGTTACCGGAATAATGACACCGACGACAATTAACTTTTTTTACACCCTTTTCATGTGGAATGTCAACTATGTCCACGTGACAATCGGTACAGATTCTGGTGGAATGTACAGATTGTGCGAGTAACTCTTCGTCTACAAAAAGTGATACTTTTCGACCGGTCTCTTCAGTTTTAACCAGATCATGTTTCCTATGACAAAGAAGGCATTTTTCTAATGCAAAAATATCTGATGCAAAAAGAAGCAATAGGAAAGCACTCATGAAGAAGGTCAATTTTATTTTTTTATTAAACATCTCTATAACTACTCCACACGTTTTACACGACGCTTATATTCAAGAACACGATATATAATGAAACCAAAGATTAAAATGGTAATAAACCAAACATAGAAATTTCTAACATAATATTCTGCGCCGGATTCTTTATCGCTGGCAGATTTATGAAATGTGCCTTGTGAAAAATCAGCCGGAAGATCATCATGACATTTTCCGCAAGTTGCCTGAATATTATCTTTATTTATCAAAGACTTTGGATGGGATTGTTGATAAATATCGTGAACCCCATGACAGGATGCACAATTAGCGGCTTTAGTCTCACCAAATTCTATTGCTACTCCATGGAAAGATTCTTTGAATGTTTCAATGCGGTCAGCTTTAAGACCATACTTTCCTACTATAACCTCAGAGGTATGGCACCCACTGCAGGTTTTTACAACATTAGTTGCATAAACTTTTGATTCAGGATCAAGATGAGCCTTTATGTTATGTTCACCGTGACAATTTGTACAGGTTGGTGACTCCAGGACACCTTTGGAAAGAGTTTCTCCATGTATCGATTCCTGAAAATGTTTAGCTTCTTCTAAGTGGCATTTACCACAGGTTTCGGCTATATGAGTTTTATAAATCGGACTATCGGGATTATCAGATGGTAAATTAGAATGACTTCCATGACAATCAATACAAGAAGGAGCTTCTTCGTTGCCATCGATCAGCAAGGCTTTTCCATGAACTGAATTTTCATAAGATTTAATCATTGCCGCTTCTGGAATCTGATTAACTTCACTGGTTAATTTTTCGTCTTCATGACAGCTAATGCATATTTTTATAATCTTTTTGCGGTTGGTTATGGAGTTTGTATCATCACTTCGAAGAATGTCATGACCGCCATGACATTTCACACAGTTTGGGAGTAAGTCAATATTATCTTGTTGACCATTTTGATGAGGAGATCTGCAATAGGTCTCTTCAATATCTTCATGACAATTGCCACAAAGAACACCTTTTTCGCCGGCATGTTTTTTTTCCGGATCAATTTTATGGCAATCAATACAGTCTGCATCTTTATGCACAGAAAGATCCAGCGTCCGAATATCATATTTGGCAGCTTCCATTCCCTGGGGAGGGTTTGCTTGATGACATTCGATGCATTTCTCATTGGCTGATAATGAGCCTGCTAAAAGAATGATTAGTATATAACTTAAGTATTTCATCATGTTCATTTCCGGTCTTTTTTGTATTTTTTAAAACAATCTAAACTATCTTATTATTAAAAAGCCGTTGTATAATAAAAAGTTAACCTTCTGCTATTCTCTCCAAAATCTATCTTTAATAGCCTAATATATATATTATCTTGATTACCGCAAGTGCTATTTTTCACAAGGTTGCGTTATTTTGGAAAATAACACAACCTTGAAGATTGGAGTTAAGAAAAAGAGGATTTTTAGAAATCTATCTTAAATCCGGTCCGAATTAAGAAATATGATCCGGATTCATTTCCGTAGACATACCCTGTATTATCAGTTAAATCAATAAAATCACCATCAGCTGTCCAGGAAACAGTTGGGGTGAGAGCATAAGAAAGCCCAATATTGAGATTTAGATATTTATAATCGAGATCACTATAAGTGTGCATTTCTTCGAATGTAAAATCCTGATCCTCAAGATCGCCATTTAATTGGGCTTCAATATCGGGCATAATGACTTCTTCTAACGATCCTTCAGCTTTGTTGTAAGCCAAAGTAGCGAAAATACGGAGTTTTTCGGTTGGTAAGAAGTTGGTTGTAAAATAAATATTGTGAACTTTGTTTTCATAATCAGCCATGGTGTACATAGAACCATAGTGTCGAGCGTCGCCACCGGCGTCGCGGAAAATATGGCCACCTCAGCCATCGAAAAGGGCTACCGTAATCGGTAATTGTGACTTGTCATAGCTATAAGTATAGCCGGTTGTCATTGCCCATTTCGCATCTGGAGTGTAGTTCATGTAAAAGTTTGGCTGGTATGATACATGTTTCACATCCAACTGACCCAATTCACTGTTTTTATCAAGTTTGCCATTAACACCCATATTAATGCTGTACTTCGAGTTAGGTGAATAAGTTGAACGCCATTCAAACTTGTGGATCTGAGTAGGCATCGTAGTAATATCCTGATAACGAAGTTCTTCTCTTTGGAAATAGAAGACCCAACTTGAAGTTGGAACCAAAGGAGTCAGAATATCATTACCATGTCCAACTTCTTCAAACAATCCTCTTGAGGAAACAAATGGATCAGTAATTTTCTCAAACCGGTATTTGAACGAGTTGTTATAACGAAGCCCTTTTCTAAATCTCAGTTTAAACTGACCGATAAGTTTTTTTGTTTGAATTCCATCATTACGAACCGGATAATAATCACGGTTAGTGAAGTTATATCCAACTAAAACTGACAAAGTCAATTTTGGGTTTAGTTTTGTGATAATTTCAGCAATGAATTTTGATTCCATCCGATCAAGTGATGAATATCGCATATAATCAAAATCATATGAATTGCCATCAGCTAAACCATCGCGATAAGTCGGTAAATCGATAAAGACATTATCAGATTTTACTTTAGTTGCCGAAACTTTAGCAATTAAACGTGTTTTATCGTTCATTAATAAAGAATAACTTCCGGCTCCAACCCAGGCTTGATTTGCAAGCTGAGTATACTTATTCTCGGTTTTGCTATATCCGACTGTACCGGTTAAATAACCAGTGCCAACGTCACCTTTTAAGCGAACTTTATGTGATATTTTTTCGGTTTTCGGATACCGGCTGAAAGTTGTGATTGTGTCATCATAGATCACCCGTGCTCCGAATTCTCCACCGGAACCTCCATTTACAGGATGAACAGCATCATCATAAAAGGCAGTTGATGGTGTAGCATTACTTTCGAACAAGCGATACCCAAAACGGTATCCAAGATCGAAATTTATGACTTCAGCATCAATACCGGTTTCAAACTGGTGTTGCCGTTGATCAACCTTCGCACTTTGCGAAGTTAAGTGACAGCTAAAACAATGGTTGGAAGCAATCTTCTGTTCGGTACCTTTTTTTAAGACCGAACGATGAGCAGCTATCAAACGAACATTGTTTTTCTTTGATAGTAGAACTTCAAGTTCGCCCAAAATTTCCTGACGATGAGTTTTGTAATCAGCATCAACATCAAGAATTTCGTGGGTTAACATCTTTCCACCAGGTTTACCTGCTGATTCCAACCATTCTCTGGCTTCAATATTTTCAAGAAGGTCCTGACCTTCCTGTAAAGTCATTGAACGATATTGGAATTTGGCTTTAAATTTATCACTAATAGTGGTTTTTACTTTACCTAAAATATTTTGATCATCGAAGTAATGTCCATCAAGTGAAAACATTCCGTTTGATGATTTGGAAATGTAATTCACCATGAATTCAGGTAACATTTCATTATTACCAAGATTATATTTTCCGACTTTTTTAGTATAATCAGAAAATTCGGTGTAATGAGTACCGATCCAAAGTGAATACTTTTCGATTGTAGCATCGTTTTCTACGGCTGAGAGTACAGATCCTGCCAGCAGAAGAACGAGCAAACCAACAAAAATCATTTTGTATTTGTTCATTTAATTCTCCTACCTGGTTAATCCGGCGGCGCCGGTTGAAATTGTTTGTGAAGGCATATCGGAACCATGAACTTCAGTATGACACTGAGTACATTTGGTCAACATGCCTGATTTGAAGGAATCGGAAGTTGATGTTCCGGCTCTTTCAGGTGCAAGCGGAGTTGTAAAATCTCCATCAATACTGACAACTGTAGCATGGAAATGCATTGGATGACAGCTCAAACATAACGATGGCTCGCTCTGTTTAAGAAGACTTTTGGCAACCGTGCCATGAGGAGAATGACAAATCATACAATCTTCATTCACCGGGGCATGTTCGTGAACAAAAGGTCCTTCTTTTTCTGCATGACAACTATAGCATAATTCTTTGCTTCCGTCGTTCATTGCCATTACTGGTTTTTCGCCATGAACGCCATGACAATCCTGACAGGTCATATGACCTTCCATGATTGGGTGGTGTGATGGCATAGACATTGCAGCTCGAACATTACTATGACAACTATAGCAAAGTTCCGGAGCAGATTTCTTCGCCACATTGCCGCCGTCTTCATGAACCTTGTGGCAATCGGCACAAGTAAGACCGGCTGTGTTGTGGGATGAAATACTCCATTCATCAAAACGATGATTGTCGTGACAGCTCAAGCAGAGTTCTTTTCCGCCAATCTGATCATGACGAGCAGGGTTGATAATCTGTTCCGGATCGCCACTATTGATATGATCAATAGCTGATCCATGACAGCTTTCACAACTGAACTGCTCCTGCACTAAATAGCTGCTGTGAGAAGTTTTGTGAAATGATTCACTAACTTCATCATGGCAACCGGCACACACATCGTTTGCAACTCCTGCAAAACTTGCGGGAGCAACAAGCAAGATGGCAAGTAATCCCATACCTATCACAAGAAACTTGCGATATCGGGAACCATCTTTGTTGTGTTGAAACATGATACCTCCTTGGTGCATTAGTTAGCGTTAACTAACTTACGTGTAAGTGTAAAAATACATTGATTTCAAATAATTCTTTATTCAGCTTTTGTTGATAAACCTTTTACATAGATTGGAATATTATTGGCTATAACTTCGTGTGGTTTGTACACTTTGCCCTGGAAATTTTTCCAAAGAGTAGTGCCTAAGGAACAGTCAAATACCATTCCTACAAAACATCGGGCAGTAATATCATTTTTCTTTTCGATTATTGTGCCCTTTTGATAGAGCTCATCAAATTTTTTGATAAGAAATTTGATATATGATCCTCTGATAATTTGATAAATCTGATTGGCTTTTTCGTGTCCTTTTAAGGCTGAATAAAGGAGTAGGCGGTACAGATCTTCATTAGCGGTAAAGAACACAAGAATATGACTAGCTAGTGTTTTTAGAATTTTATCTAAATCATCTATTTTTTCTAACTCAATAAATAAATCAGTGCAATCGAGACGTGATTCTATTGAGAGAAGAACAGTGTCATATATTGCTGCTTTAGATTGATAGTGACGGTATAATGCCGGTTCAGAAATTCCAACTGCCATTGATAAATCTTTAACAGTTACTTTGTCATAACCATGGGCGCTGAACAATTTTGTAGCTTCTTCAAGTATCTGTTTTTTTCTATCAATTTTTTTTCTCATAAGAGAATCTCCATATAGTTATCATTAACTAACCAAGTAAGTAGTTTTATCGACCGAGTCAATACAAAATTGATACTTTTGTGACATTAATCACTAAGAAATCAATGATTAGTTATGTATAATAATGTTATAACGCTGTTATACAGCGCTTTATGGTATGCTGATGATGTTATAAAAATATTTATAGTTTTAATGATCAATAGATATATTTAATATAAATAATTTCAATAAATCCATGATTCCTTTAAAAGTTGTATTGCAAGGACTGATCAAATTATGTAGATTGCCCCAAATTATTGAATCGTGTGAAAGGGCTGATTATGTCAGAGAAAATAGAATTAGTAAAAAGATTATTACCTGAAGTAGAATTGATAAATGATGAAAAACTTCGCGGTCAAACTATTGATTGCTGGATTGAAGCAATTGAGTTTCGGGGTTGGTCTGAAGAATTACTTCGCAACATTCCCTTTACTCTGTTAGCTGAGAATGTAAATATTACTTTTATTGATCATGTCCGCGCAGTTTGTCGTATGTGTATTGCTTGTGATGAAGTTTTGGATGAAGTACATGGTGCCAATAAAACAAAAGTAAATCGTGACTACCTGATTTCCGGAGCATTGCTTGCTGATGTCGGCAAACTTTTAGAATTTGAAATTGTTGACGGTGCTCCCCAAAAATCCGACTATGGTAAACATATCCGTCATCCTTTCAGTGGTGTCGGACTTGCCTTCAAACATGGTGTCCCTTCAGAGGTAATGCATGTAATTGCTACTCATTCAAAAGAGGGTGCCGGAGAAAAAAGATTAGCAGAAAGTATTATTTTTCATCATTGTGATTTTATTGATTTTGATCTCGTTAAGGATGCATAGATATCTTAAAGGAAATTAATAATGGCTCAAAATATAGTTGAAAAAATTGCTCAAAAGTATGCTGTTGGATTAGCAGAAAATCAGATTGTCCAAAGCGGAGATTATCTGTCGATACAACCGGCACATGTTATGACCCATGATAACACCGGGGCAGTTATACCAAAATTTAAATCAATAGGTGCTACCAAAATAGCCAACCCTCGTCAGGTCGTTTTTACTCTTGATCATAATGTTCAAAATAGAAGCGATGAAAACCTTGCCAAGTATGCCCGGATCGAAGCCTTTGCCAAAGAGATGGGTGTTGATTTTTACCCGGCTGGAAGAGGTATCGGTCATCAGATTTTATGTGAAGAAGGATATTCCTGGCCGGGAAGAATGATTGTAGCCTCGGACAGTCACTCCAATATGCATGGAGGATTGGGATGTTTGGGAACTCCGATTGTTAGAACGGATGCGGCGGCGATATGGGCAACGGGAAGAACCTGGTGGCAGGTTCCGCCGGTAGCAAAAGTTAATTTGAATGGGAAACTTCGCAAAGGAGTAACCGGGAAAGATGTCATTATTGCATTATGTGGTTTTTTCAATAAAGATGAAGTACTGAACCATGCCATAGAATTTTCTGGTGATGGGATTGCTAATCTTTCGGTTGATGAAAGATTAACAATTTCAAATATGACTACCGAGTGGGGAGCGCTTGCCGGTGTTTTCCCAATAGATGAAGTTACACTCAATTGGCTCAAGCAGAGAATATCCTTTGTTGAGAAAAGAGGGCTAGAAGGAGTGCCATCTGATTCTGATGGGAATGGAACTCATCCCCGTTTAAATAAACAACGCCTGGATGAATTAAAAGCTAATATTGTTCAGCCGGATCCTGACGCTTTTTACGCTAAAGAACTAACTTTGGACTTGGATTCAGTAACTCCTTATCTGTCCGGTCCGGACCATGTCAAAATTATGACTCCCGCAACTGAGATGAAAGAGAAACAGATGAAGATTCATAAAGCATATCTGGTCTCTTGCGTTAATAGCCGGGTTGAGGATCTTGCCGAAGCAGCAGAGGTTGTCAAAGGCAAACAGGTGGCTGATGGTGTTGAGTTCTATATTGCGGCTGCCTCAAGTGAAGTACAAAAAGAAAGCGAACGCCGCGGTGATTGGCAGACGCTGCTTGATTCGGGTGCGATTGAGCTGTCTCCCGGATGCGGACCTTGTATCGGTCTTGGTGCCGGACTGTTAAAAGACGGTGAAGTTGGCATTTCGGCTACAAATAGAAATTTCAAAGGACGCATGGGCTCCCGTGATGCCAAAGCGTACCTTGCCTCTCCGGCTGTGGTTGCCGCTTCGGCAATAGCTGGACATGTTGACATGCCGTTTGAAATCGAAGATGCTTCTATCAAAGGTGATATTAATATAAAGACCCAAAAATCAACAGCATCAGGCTCGGTTCCGATTATTGATGGATTCTCAATAGGATTGGAAGGCAGGCTTATTTTCTGCCATCAGGATAATTTAAATACCGATGGTATTTATCCCGGAAAATATACCTATGTCGATGATTTTACTCCAAAGCAACAAGCTGAAGTAGTAATGGAAAACTATGATTCCGAATTCGGAAAACTTGTTAATGAGGGTGATATTTTAATCGGCGGGTACAATTTTGGAACCGGTTCTTCACGTGAACAGGCGGCTACGGCTTTAAAATATCGCGGGATAAAATTAGTCATTGCCGGTTCGTTCAGCGAAACATATAAACGGAATGCGCTCAATAATGGGTTTCTTACTATCGAATGTCCGGAACTGGTTGATGATTTAAAAAAAGAACTCGGGATTGAAAAACTAACTGTTGCATCCGGAGGGGAAGTTGTTGTAGATTTCCAGAACTCTATCATTGAATACAATGGGAAAACTTATTCTATCAGTCCGGTCGGTGCCGCTGCACAGGAACTGGTAGTTGTTGAAGGTCTTGAAAACTGGGTAAAAAAGAATTTATAAATCTATTGAATAGAGAGTTTAAAGAAAATGAAAAAGACAATCTCAAGAAAAATTTCTGAATTTGCAGTCAACTTAAACTACAACGATCTTCCGCCGGATGTCATTGAAGAAGTTAAACGCTATCTTTATGATTCGGTCGGATGCGCCTATGGCGGATATCATACGAAAGATGTTAATATTCTGCGTGATATTTATATCAATATGGCTGGTAAAGAAGAAGCTACCGTTATCGGATTTGGTGATCGGATACCGGCAGTCAATGCTACGCTGGTGAATTCGCTGATGTTTCGGGCGCTTGATTACAACGACATCTATTGGAAAGAAGATCCTTCGCATCCATCAGATATCATCCCGGCTGCCCTCTCTATGGCTGAGATGGTTGGTGCGTCCATGAAAGAAGTCATCACGGCTATTGTTTTAGCTTATGAATTTGAGATGCGTCTTTGTGAATTTGCCGTACCCGGAGTAAGAGAAAGAAAATGGCACCATGCAACTTTGACTCAATTTGTGTCTCCAATTGTTGCCGGTAAAATTCTCGGTCTCACTGTTGATCAAATGGTTAATGCTATCGGTATCAATGGTTCGCATAATCATACTATCGGGTGTCCTACTGCCGGGAAATTGACGATGATGAAAAATACGGTTGATCCGATGGCTGTGCAGAGCGGAGTCTTTGCGGCTCTGATGGCACAAAAGGGTTACAGCGGAACCGAAGCGGTGTTTGAAGGCAAAGAAGGATTGATGGATGTTTTCGGACCAAAATGGGACGAAGATAAACTGATTGGCGGTTTGGGAGAAAAATATAAAATTTTAGAATGCAGTATGAAAGCATTCCCAACCGAAGCCTTAACCCATACTCATTTAAGTTGTACACTGAAAGTTATCCGCGATAATGATATTAACTATGATGATATCAAAGAAGTAGTCGTTACTACGATTGCCCGTGCTTGTGATATTCTTTTTGATCAGCACAAATATCGTCCGGAATCAAGAGAGACCGCCGATCACTCTCTGCCGTATTGTCTGGCCGCTGCCATAGTTGACAAACAGATTACAACCCAGTCCTTCTCTGATGAAAAGATGAAAGATGCCCGGATTTGGGAAGTTATTGACAAAATCAAAGGGGAAGCCTCTCAGGAATTTGAACAGATGTTCCCCGCCAAACAGCCATCTAAAGTTGTGATTACAACCAATGATGGAAATTCATATGAAGAATATCTTGAATATCCCAAAGGTGATCCAAGAGAACCGATGACCGATGATGATTTGACCGTTAAATTTAATTCTCTGGCTGAAGGATTGCTTTCTGAGACAGAGATGGAAAATGTAAAGAAGGTCATTTTTAGCTGTGAAAAGATGTCAGCTGAGAAATTTATGTCGGAATTGGTTGTTAATAAGTAAGTAGTAACTTCGTTACGATATAAATAGTTTTTAGGCAGGAAATGTAAATTTCCTGCCTTTTTTTATTAAAATAAACCAATCATAAAATGATAATTCAAAAATTAATTCATAGTGAACAATTCTCATTGTTATTCTGTTAAATTAATAGAGTAATTTTTTAAAAGGATTGATAAAATGAAATTATTGTCAATGCTATTATTGGTTTCACTTTTAAGCCTTTCTTCTTTTGCTCAGGACACAACCAAACAACTACCCCCCCAACCTTGCAGTACTCCCGAATTTAGACAATTCGATTTTTGGCTTGGAGAATGGGCGCTTGATTCGCGAATGCGAACTTCCTTTGAAAAGGATGAATGGCAGGAATCGACCTGTACGAACAGCATCGAATTAGTTTTAGACAGTTGTGTTATAATGGAACACTTTGATGGCAATCCGGCGGCAAATTATAAAGGAAAATCTTTATCAACCTACAATCAAAAGGCTGAAAAATGGCAGCAGACCTGGGTTGATAATTATGGCGGTTATCTTGATTTTGTCGGAGAGTTCAAAGAAGGTAAGATGATTTTTTTAAGAGAAACAGAAACTAATGGCGTGAGCAAAATCCAACGAATGGTATTCCATGATATAACCGATAGCAGTCTGACCTGGAATTGGGAAACCTCGAAAGACAACGGTGCAACCTGGGTTTTGTTATGGGAATTGAAATATACAAGAATTAATTAATGATTACTTTGTTTTAAGACTGTCTGAAAAAATTGAATCATCCACTTGTTCAACTTTTTTAGGACAGCAATTAATTATCTGTTCGCCATCATCAATTATAATTTCAGGACTGATGTAAGGTATTCCCAGTGACATCCCCCGTAAAATCAAAAGCGATGCCAGAATAATTCCTCCAATCGGAAGCAGGCGATTGATAGCAGATTTTACTTTGACCCCGATCAAATTTCCCGCCAGAGAAGTTGCCAGCATAATAGGAAAAGTGCCAACACCAAACATCATCATATATAAAGCACCATTTGATAATGTACTCGTAGTTGCGGCTCCGGCAAGAGCCACATAAACCAGTCCGCAGGGAAGGAACCCATTTAGAATTCCAATAACGAGAAGGGAAGAGTAGGTGCTTTTTTGAAAATGTTTAAACCACAACGATTTTATTCGAGCAATAATCCGGCTGTGGAATGACGCCGGTAAAATTTTCGATGCGTACCTGGAAGGAAGAAATATCATTATTAAAATAAAAATACCTAATACTAACGAGAGCGATTGCTGGTACCCGCCCAAAGCGATTGTCTGACCGATAAAACCGCATACTCCCCCGAGCAAAGAATAAGTTATAATCCGGCCGGTATTGTAGAGGATTCTGCTGATTAGAAGGCTGGTTTTTTTATCAAAATTACCCGGCAGGGCTAATGCGATTGGTCCGCACATACCGATACAATGAAAACTCCCGGCTATTCCGATTATAAATGCTGTCCATATTTCCATGAACTTAGTTTGCCTTTTCTTTTTTTATAAATCAATTTATAAAAAATTTATCTTCAAAATAATATTTCGAGGTTTCGTTGCTCCAATCAACTTTTACCCACCATAAGCCGGTTTTCAAATCAGAGCAGTCAACGGCTTGAGAGAATAATGAATCAACCTCAACCAGTAAATAAAAATCCAATGATTCATCAGATGGACGGTAAAATTTAATTTTACCACCAAAATTATTAGTTTCCATTTGGGGGAATGTGAACACAAGCTTTTTTGATTCATTGATATAATTAATGTTCAAATTAGTTTCCAGCATCGCCGAGTTAGTTTGTTTGTCGATCCTTTTTTGGTATTGTATTTCCTGAGTGTAATAATCTTTTTCAACCAATTCATGAGTTCTGGTTGCGGCAAAGAATACCATTGCAAGAATAAAAATAACAAAACCACTATATAAGAGTGTAATCCCGGTTCCCCATGAAATTTTGAAAATCATTTTATCTTCCTGTCACAGGTTTAGGTCCTAAGAAATTAGTTCGTATTTCATCAATCAATTCACCGTTTGATAGAATTTGTATCTCAATTAAACGGATTGCCGTAAAGAGATGTTTTTTATTCAGCTCTATGACAATAACGGTTTCGGAGGTGCCGTTTTCTTCTACGACAATATCTCCGCTAACGACTTTTATTTGTCCTTCAATATTTTTTAACTTCAACACGATTGGCATTTTGTCTGAAGTTTTATTAATTACTCGAAGATTATAAATATTTTGAATAATTCCATTTTGTGATTCCTGATACAATGAACCGGGAGTTCTGAGAATAGATATATCAACGTCTGAACGGGCGAATAACAAAGTCGTGGTCAAAACAACAATGAAGAATAACACCAGCGAATATCCGATAATTCGAGGAGTATATTGAAATTTTCTGCCGTACTCTATATTATTCAGCGATGAGTATCTGATAAGGCCGGTTGGCAAATTTACTTTTTCCATGACAAAATCGCAGGCATCAATGCATGCCGTACAGTTGATACATTCGAGTTGGGTGCCGTTTCTGATATCTATTCCGGTCGGGCACACTTTTACACAAGCATCACAATCAATGCAATCACCCTGATTCTCCCGGGACTGATTTCTATTCATCGGTTCCCGCGGTTCACCCCGTTTATTATCATAAGCAACCACGATTGTATTAGAATCCAATAGAACCGATTGTAGTCTTCCATACGGACAAACAAGGGTACAGACCTGCTCTCTGAACCAGGCAAAAACCCAGTAGAAAATAAGACTGAAAATTATCATGACGCTTAAACCGGTAACATGTTGTGAAGGCGGGTCAGTGATGATTTCAATCAGGCTATCAATTCCGATGATGTAAGCGAGGAAGGTATTCCCGATCAAAAATGATATACCATAAAAAATGACATGTTTGGAAGTTTTTTTGAAAAACTTCGAAGCTGTCCAGGGGGCATTGTTTAAATCGCGCTGACGCTGGGCGCTGCCTTCTATAAAGTATTCAATTTTGCGGAATACCATTTCCATAAAAATCGTCTGCGGGCAGATCCATCCGCAAAAAAGCCTGCCATAGATAGCTGTAAATAAAAATACAATTACAATTATAGAAATTGAAAACAGTGCGAACAGAAAGAAATCCTGAGGATAAAACGTTTCTCCGAAAATTACAAATTGACGCTCAATAATATTAAGCATCAATATCGGTTTACCGCTGATTTTTATAAACGGGCCACCGAATAAAAGAGCCAGCAATAAATAACTTACCCATTGTCGGGCAGAATGAAATTTACCTTTGGGACGGGTTGGGTAAACCCAAATTCTTTTTCCCTGTTTATCGGCTGTTGCTAAAGTATTTCTAAAGTCGTTTCTATTTTTCGAGTTGGAGTTCATAATTCAATCAGTCTTCGACCAGATCCCCTTGTGGTGATTTGGCATTAGGGGGATTGGTGCCTTTAAGGGTTAAGACAAAACTTGCAACCTCCAAAATCTGATCTTCTTTCAAGAAACCACGCCAGGAAATCATCCCTTTGGCGGGATAACCGTATTTAATACTTTTAACAACATCAGTCATACTTGATTTATGCATCCAGTAATTATCGGTCAGGTTTGGTCCAATGCCGCCTTCTCCAAAATTACCATGACAGGAAACACAGTTTTTCTTGTAGGTTTCTACTCCGGATGCGATTTGCTCTGGTTCGGTTAATGCAAAATAACTGATTGTATCAGATTCGCGGCTTTCTTCAATGTAAGCTTCCTGAACTTGTCCAAGCAATCTCATACGCGGAGTCATTTCACCTTTGGAATTAAAATATGGTGAACGATACTCGTTGAGTACACCCATTAACTTTGCATCTGATTCCTGAATCCGTATATAGTTTGGATTCATTTCAAGTCTATATTCATCAGTTGAAAGATATCCAATATCAGCAACATGATAATAAATCATATAAGCAAAAGACCAAATTATTGTTAGAATAAATAGCCACACCCACCAGCGAGGGAGATCATTATCAAGTTCTTTAATTCCATCGTAATCATGATCGAGCAGTTTATCGTTTAGATCGGACATTCTATATATTCCTCTTATCCTGTTCAATATTATTGTCGAGCGGAAGTTTTCCCATCTTCTGAAGGTATTTTTTATCAAGGTTGAATACTTTAATAAGCATTAAAACAAATGTTATAAAGAAAAGTAATAATGAGATAATTGGATAAATCTCAATACCTTCTATAGACTGAAGTACATCTTTTATCATCAGATACCTCCTTAATTTCCCGAAGGAGTTGGTTTAGCTTTGATATCAGTACCCATTCTTTGTAGATATGCAATCAAAGCAACCATCTTTGATTTTACATCAACGGTTATCCCACTCTCATTGAGATTCTCAGCTACTTTTATTGCTTGAATAGAATAATCTCTGACTGCTTGTTCGTCATAATTATTAGGATACGGAACTCCCAATGTCTGCATCGCCCTAATTTTTGGAGGAATCATCTCAAGGTCAACCAGATCAGTTGCCAGCCATGGGAACGGCGGCATGATCGATCCGGGTGACATAGACTCGGGATCTATCATATGGTTATAATGCCAGGCATCGGGATATTTTCCACCAATACGATGAAGATCCGGTCCGGTACGTTTTGAGCCCCACAAGAAAGGATGGTCATATACAAATTCACCGGCTTTAGAATACTCACCATAACGCTCTGTCTCTGAGCGGAAAGGACGAATCATTTGTGAATGGCAGGTGTTGCACCCTTCGGCTACATATATATCACGACCTTCAAGTTCAAGCGGGGTGTATGGTTTAACCGAGCTGATTGTCGGGATATTTGACTTAATTATATAGGTAGGGATAATTTCAATCGCTCCACCGATCAAAACTGCTACTACTGAAAGAAACGTAAATTTGAGCGGTTTGCCTTCGAGGACTCTATGCCAGCCTTCTGATTTTTCTTTTGAAGTTATCTCTTTAACCAAAGCTGGAGCTTCCGCTTTTTCATCAGCAATTAAATTACCGATTCTCATAGTCTTTAACAGGTTATAGGTCATCATTATTGAACCGGTTATGAATAGTGCTCCTCCGATAGCTCGAATGGCATACATCGGAATAATTTGGATTACTGTTTCAAGGAAGTTAGGATAAACCAAAAATCCTTCGGGGGAAAATTGTTTCCACATAAGTCCCTGAGTGATACCGGCAAAATACAACGGCAAGGCATAAACTAAAATACCCAGAAAGGCTATCCAAAAATGAGCATTTGCAAGTTTTTCAGAGTACAGTTTTGTATTGAATATTTTTGGTATCAGCCAATAAAGCACCCCAAAAGTCATGAACCCGTTCCAGCCCAAGGCTCCAACATGAACATGAGCAATCGTCCAATCGGTGTAATGGGAAAGAGCATTAACTCCTTTTATTGCAAGCATCGGACCTTCAAAGGTTGCCATTCCATAAGCAGTGATTGCGACAACAAGGAATTTGAGTACGACACTTTCTCTTAACTTATCCCAGGCACCCCTCAAGGTTAAAAGACCGTTTAACATTCCGCCCCATGATGGCGCCAGGAGCATGATCGAAAAAGTTGTGCCAAGTGATTGAGCCCAATCGGGAAGCGAAGTATATAGCAGATGATGGGGACCTGCCCAGATATAGATAAAAATTAATGCCCAAAAATGAATGATCGATAATCGATATGAAAAAATAGGACGGTTAGCTGCTTTGGGAAGAAAATAATACATCATGCCGAGATAAGGGGTGGTCAAAAAGAATGCTACGGCATTATGCCCATACCACCATTGAACTAAAGCATCCTGTACACCGGCATAAACCGGATAACTTTTTAAAAATGAAACAGGAATTTCAATTGAATTTACAACATGGAGAATTGTCACAGTTGCAAAAGTGGCGATATAAAACCAGATCGCAACATACATATGTTTCTCGCGCCGTTTTGCAATGGTTCCAAACATATTATAGCCAAAGGCCAGCCAGACAACTGCAATCGCAATATCAATCGGCCATTCAAGTTCAGCATATTCTTTACCGGTCACAAAACCCATTGGAATTGTAATTACTGCTGAAACAATTATTGCCTGCCAACCCCAGAAATTAAATTTACTCAGGAAATCGTTATACATACGAGCTTTACAAAGTCTTTGTAAGGAGTAGTAAATCGACATAAAAATGGCGTTTCCTACAAAAGCAAATATAACAGCATTAGTATGTAATGGTCGAATGTGACTAAAAGTTGTATAGGCTATGCCAAAATTAAAACTAGGTGCAAATAATTGAATTGCCGCAAGCAGCCCCACCAGCATTCCAACAATACCCCACAGCATTGTTGCTAAAGCAAAGTTCTTTACAATTTTGTTGTCATAATAATAAGTTTCAATTGCCATCTATTTTCTCCGAAATGGTGATGTACCAATTATTGTTTATTTTTTTTATCATGTTGAGTTTCCTCATCAATGAGCATTCTGATAGAGGGAGTATAATCATCATCAAACTGCCCTTTTCTATTAGCCCATAAAAAAGCGAGCAAAAATCCAAGAGCAATAAATAATGAAGCTCCTATTAGAACAAACATAACTTTCATATTATTTCAATCCTATTTTCCTGGCGAAATAAGTGGTTGTCAAAGTCGTAAATAAAACGACCGAAATCGAACTAAGCGGCATCAAAACAGCCGAAAACAGAGGAGACAACATCCCCGCTGTTGCGAAACTTAATCCAACAATATTATATAAAAAAGAAATTACAAAACTCGCTTTGATAATTGTCAAACTTTTTTGAGATATTTCAATAAAGCTATGTAATTTATTAAAACTTTCCGCATCCAAAATCCCATCACTTGCAGGCGTGAACAAAGCCGTATCGTCACTTATTGCAACCCCAACATTGCTTTTATATAATGCCCCGGCATCATTTAACCCATCGCCAAGCATGAGCACTCGGTGGTTGTCATTTTCTAATTTATTTATATAGTCAAATTTATCATGGGGTGAACAGTTAAAATGAATATCTGCATTTTCTCCGAGTATTTTTTCTATCTGGGCTTGTTCTGATTCATTATCGCCCGACAACAAGGCTAATTTATACTTTTCTTTTAACATTTTAACAACTTTATCAACACCATTGCGATAAACATTGGAAAATTTAAATAAGCCTCTGACTTTGTCGTTGATCAAAACCCCAACGGCTGTTTGGTTATTGATATCATTGGAAAACTTATCAGAAATTCCAAGCCAGCTGATTGACCCGATTTGGATAACTTGTCCATCGGCTTCGGCTATAATTCCTTTTCCGGTTTTCTCTTCAAAGTTTGAAATTTCAAAAAGGTCATATTTAGAAGTTAGCTTATTATAAATTCGTAAACTTAGCGGATGAGCCGATTGCCTGACAACTGATTTTATAATTCGTTGTTCATACTCATTAAGTTCATCGCCGTGAAATGTAATCTCTGATCCGCTTGAGGTTGTCAGGGTTCCTGTTTTATCAAAAACAATGGTATCAACAGATGCCAACGATTCAATGGTCTCGATATTTTTTAAGTAAAATTTATTGCGTCCGAAAATTCTTAAGACTGTTCCCAATGTAAATGGCGTCGATAATGCCAGCGCACAGGGACAGGCTATAATTAATACTGCTGTTGCCGAAGTAATCGCTTTAACCGGATCAATAAAATACCACACCAGAGCAGTGGCAATTGCGATTGATATAATTACTATTGTAAATTGTTTGGCAATTCGATTGGCAAGGGTTGTTAATGATTTTGATTCCTTTGAATTGGGGATTTTTTCATTCCACAATTGAGTCAGATAACTTTGAGAAACTTCCTTGACTATTTCTGCAATTATTGATTTTCCGATCAACCGACCTCCGGCGTATAGAAGATCACCATTTTTCTTTTGTACCGGATTAGCCTCTCCGGTAACGAAAGAATAGTCAATCATGCCTTGAGCATCCATCAGAATAGAATCAGCGGGAATCAACTCTTGATTGCGGATAATTATTTTGTCGCCAATCTCAAGTTTGGTTATTGGAATAGTTTCTTCGATTTTGTTTTTAAGACAGGTAACTGAAAGAGGGAAAAATGATTTGTAATCCCGATCAAACGACAGAGTGTCATAAGTTTTTTTCTGAAAGGCTCTGCCTATTAATAGAAAGAACACTAATCCGGCGAATGAATCAAAGTAACCGGCTTGATTAGCTATCAAAACCTCATAAAGTGAACGGAGAAATAATATTATTATGCCCATAGAAATTGGGACATCCATATTGATGACTTTTTGTTTCAAGCCTTTGTACGCCGAGATCAGAAATTCATTGCTGCTGTAAAATAGCACCGGAAGAGACAGAAATATATTCAAATACCAAAACAGTTCTTTTAAATCGCTGGCAACTTCTCCGGTGGAATCAAGATATTCGGGAAAACTGAAAAGCATGATATTCGCAAAACTAAATCCGGCAACGGCAAGTTTGTATGAAAGCGAACGATTTGTTTTGGGATCTGATTTATCTTTTAGATTATCGAGATTGATAGTTGGTTCATATCCGAGTGAGGCAAGCAAGGCTGCTAACTTTGACAACGTCAATTTGGTTTCATCAAATACAACAGTAAGTTTTTTTTCAAGAAACACAACTCGCGATGAATGAACGCCATCGTTTAGCCTATACAAATTTTCCAAGAGCCACAAACATGAGCTGCAATGCATTTGGGGGATATAAAAAGTTATCCGATTCACACTATCATCTGAGAATTCATATAATTTGCTTTTGATTGATAAATCATCAAGGTATGCAAAACGATCATGGTTAAATGATTGATCGCTGGTTTTTATTCCGGGATTTTGTTCAATAGTGTAATAAGTATCAAGATCATGACTGTTCAATAATTGATACACCGCTTTACAACCCTGACAGCAAAATGATTTTTCATCAATTGCAATAGCATTGGCTTCGCATGGTTCTCCGCAATGATAGCAGGATGTTTTGGTTGTAGTTTTCTCTTTTGCCATATCCAATTCTTATAATATTTACCATCAACAAAACAGACTAACATCTTCCGGTCAAATATAATAAAACGGATGAATCTTTCAAGAAGTTCCTGAAAATAAAAGACTGTATAGGTGAATAATTACAAATTCATTGAGATGTTAACATCGTTAACGTAAGATATGAGAAAATAAAATCAGGATAAAACCAATCGGCTATAAGAATTGATTACTCAGTAGTGCTGATAACCAGATCAATTTCAGTGCCTACGTCTAATTCGGCACCAATCGGTTCAGACTGTTCCAAAACAGTTTCAGGGAGATAATTTTCATCGGTGCGAGGTGTGATAATGCCTGCCTTGAGAGATTTATCTTCAAGGCGTTTAATTGCTTCGGTTATTGTTAGACCGAGCACTTTGGGCATAAATGTGAAATTTGACGCCCTGCCATGATTAACCATTAAATTGACAGGAGACCCAAGCGGGATTTCAGTATCAGCCGAGGGATATGAGAATACGACAACTTTTTCAGGAAGTGTATCAGAAAATGCCCACGCTATCTCGCCTAAAACAAGTCCTGAAGCTTCCAAATCCAACATTGCCTGTCGCACAGATTTTCCTGAGATATTTGGAATAGGAACCAATTTTTGTCCCATTGAGACCACAAATTTAACCAGTCGGCCCGGTTTAACTTTGGTTCCTGAAACAGGGAACTGGCTTAAAATAACACCCTTTTCTATTCCGGGGGAATATTCTTGTGATGAAACCTCATGTTTTAAATCAAGCTCTTCAATATTAAACTGGACTTCTACTATTCTTAGAGTTGTAAAATCGGGCAGAGGAAACTCGCTGTTATGACGGGTTAATTGGGGCATAATCAATTGATCTATCATAAGTAACATTAAAAACAAAAATATAATAGGAATACCAATGTAGAATACAACTATTCTCTGCCAGGAACCAATTGGAAGATATGATGTCAGCCATCCGCTACGACTGGGACGCCGATTATTTAATCTTGAAGCTCTAACATTTGCCATATTAATTTTATTCTTACTGTCTTTAAAAGTTCCAACTCAGTTTAATGCTTCAATTTTTGGAAATTAAGCAATGAAATCAAGATAAAATATTGTTAGCCTCTATGCCTTGACATTTTTTTTCAATCTGGCACAAAAAGCACCGTCAATTTTATCCTGCAACGGGTAAGTTTTAACAAAACCGCGAGAATTCACCAGCTTTTCATTAACAAATTCTACGCCGGATTCTAACTGAAACTCAGGGTGTCTGATTAAAAATTCTTCCACAACCTGATCGTTTTCATCCCGAATTATGGTGCAGGTGGAATAAACCAATACTCCGCCCGGTTTGACCATAAATGAAGCTTTATCAAGAAGGGCTTTCTGAATCCGGGCTAAATTTCTTATATCAATTTCCTTTTTTGCCCAGCGAAGATCGGAATGTTTGCCGGCTGTTCCCCATCCTGTACAAGGTGGATCGAGTAGAACCCGGTCAAACTGTCCCCCATCAAAATCACCAATATCACATACAACCGGTGAAATTATAGAGATTCCAAGTTTTTTTGTGTTATCTACCAATAGTTTAAGACGTCGATGTGATTTATCAAGAGCCGTAACTCGTCCTTTGTTGCGCATTCTTACGGCGCAATAAGTAGCCTTTCCTCCCGGAGCGGCAGCAAGATCAATTACTGAACTTCCCGGTCGAGGATTTAAAAGACGTACCGGTAACCCGGCTGATTCATCTTGAATAAAAACTTTACCGGTATCTACCAGTTCATTTTCCAAAGGCAGTCCGCCTTTTACTATATGAATAAATTCCGGTAAATGTTCTCCGATGGTATATTCAATTTCATTTTCATCTAATAAAGCAAGGACCTCTTCAGGTTTCGCTTTCAGGAAATTCACACGGTAAGTTACATGGGGTGCCTTGTTATACTGTGCGAGCAGTTTCTCAGCATTTTCAAAACCGAATTCTCTTAAACAATACTTAACGAAAAATTCAGGATAGCTATGATAATCACCCAGATATTTTTCAGGGTCATCATTTTTATCAACAAATTGTACTTTTTCAGGTTCACGAATAGCTGAACGCAACACCGCATTTACCATATTTGCCTGGGGGCGGTTTAGCATATGGAGGGCAAGATTTACAGATTCACTGACAGCCGCCGCATCAGGAATACGATCAGTAAACCTAAGCTGGAAAAATCCAAGCCGCATTATATTTGCCAGAATAATTGGAAGTTCCTGAGAAGGTCGGGCAAGGTAAAATTTCATTTCATGATCAATCCGACGTCGCATTTTGATAGTACCATTGACAAGCTGCATCAAAAAACGCCGGTCAATTGGACGGAAATTTTTCCCATTACTTACATTTGAGACCGCAATATCAGATTGATCACCTTGTTCTATCTGTGCCAAAGCTTCAACCGCAGCTGCTCTGACAGGATCGTAGCTGAAATTTTTTCTACTTGAATATTGATTCATTTTATCAATCCATTGGGTTTTTTATTTCGCCATCTTCTTCAACTCTGAAAAGTTCTTTACGGTGAAGTTTGAAAGACAGGTACTCAAATTGATTATCGTTTTCAAGAAGCTTTACAACTTCTGTGGGACGCACATAAATTCCTTCACCCAAACCAAGCGTCATAACTAAATTATTATTTTCTAAAGATAAATCAAATATTCCACCCCTGATATCAACTTCTTTTATTTTATCTTTACCCTTACGGTTAAATAAAATACTCTCACGGCTCATAATCTCATCAATTTTTGATTGAATTTCTTCGGTTGTGAAACATTCGTTATAAGGGAGTGTATATTTTGCCCGATTCAAAAAAGCTCCAAGAGTTTTAATTTTGGCAAGAATGATCTTAGAGTTAATCAACATCATTCCATCAGGCAATGTTTTTTGAAGATCTTCAATCATGTACGGCATCACACTGGTATCAAAAGTAATATCAATAAATTCTGTTTCCGAAGTAAACCCAAGCGACAACGGCGGTCCAAAAGAAAGTTTCATGGAGGGATTAAACCCCTGACTGTAAGCGACCGGAACATTTGAAAGCCTTAAAGATCGCTCGATTAAACGAAGATTATCAAGATGGGAAAGATATTTTAGTTTTTTAGTTCGACCCCATTGAATCCTAACCATATTTTTTGTTGGGGCAGCCAGATTTCGAGAAGCAACTTTCTTATTTGAACGCCCGTATTGAATAGAGGACGATTCATCGTTGTCATCTTCAGACTTAGTATTCACTCGGGGGACATATTCTTTAAGCTGGACTGAAGTTCTTTGTCGTTCATTTTTGAGATGTTCGGTTGAAACCCCTTTTTTAATTATTGACCAGGGAAGTTTCTGTGAAAAGGGAATAGGTTTAAGCATATCTTCTATGGCAATTCCATTTTCTTCAAAAGAACTTTTCCAAACTTCCCAGTTAAAATCTTCCGTCCACCCGTCAAAACGACAGCCCTTTTGGAAGGCTTCATAAATGACTTTGCCAAAGGCTCGACTACCGCGTCCGATTACGCCTTGAAGGATATTCATTTCAGCACTGTTATATTTGAAATTCACATTATTAAAACGACAATTGTTTTTAATGAAATATATTTTTTTCAAAATCGGTTCAACATTGCTAATTTCATCCCATTGAAACGGAGTATGAGGTTTTGCAGAAAAAGGTGATAGAGTGACGTTGATCGTTTTTCTTCCTTGATAGCGTCTGCCCATCTCATAAATTTTTCGGATAATATTACAAATTCCGATCAGGTCTTCTTTGGTTTCAGTAGGCAAACCCAGCATAAAATAGAGCTTAATTGTCGTCCAGCCCTTTTCATACGCCAGCCGAATTGTATCATAAATTGCTTCATCAGGGAAATCTTTACGCAGAAATAATCGAAGTCGTTCGGTGCCGGCTTCGGGTGCCAGCGTTAATCCTACTTTACGAACCCTTGTTATCGCATCAAGTAAACCGGAGCTAATTGTTTCCGGTCTTAATGATGGCAGTGCGATTGAGGCTCGTTTTGGAGCCAGACGTCTTGATATGGTTGTTGCCAGTTTCTCAATCTCAGGATAATCTGAAGTAGATAGTGAAAGCAGGGTGACTTCTTGATAACCGGTATGGGCAAGTTGCGTCTCGACTTGTTCGATGATATCTTCTTGTTTACGGAATCTTACCGGACGATAGATCGGACCTGCCTGACAAAATCTGCATCCTTGAGGACACCCACGCATAATTTCAACACTAAGGAAATTATGTGCGACATCTATAAAAGGAACAATCGGCTGAGTGGGATAAAATTCCTTTTTTAAATCCCGTATAATACGAGCTTCAACCTGTTCGGGAGCAAAATCAACAATAGGTTTATTATCCGCATCATAGAATCGGGGGGCGTAAACCGATTTGACCTGTCGGACAATTGTTTCAATAATTAATTCTCTTGGCTTCCCTTTCATTTCATGAATAATGGAAAGCATTTCCAGAAGACCTTCTTCTGCGTCGCCAATAAAAAAGATATCAATAAAATCTGCAAATGGTTCAGGATTGTATACGGTCGGTCCGCCAGCCATAATTATCGGGTCAGATTCATCGCGGTCTTTCGAATGAAGGGGTATGCCCGCAAGGTCAAGCATCTGGAGCATATTGGTTGCGACAAGTTCGTATGATAATGTAAAGCCGATAACATCAAAATCTTTTGCAGCGCGATATGACTCCAGAGAAAAAAGAGGGATATTATTTTTTCGCATCACCTCTTCGGCGTCTTTGTCCATTGCAAAAACCCGTTCACATAAAAAACGGTCATCGGTGTTAATGATATGATAGATTGTTTGAAGCCCTAAATAAGCCTGTCCGATTTCATATTTTTCTGGAAAAGCATGAAGGTATTTGGTTCTGCCTTCAGGGTCTTTAACTATCTGACCAAGCTCGAAACCTGAGTATCTACCCGGTTTTATTACAAAAGGGAAAAATTTTCGTTCAAGAAGTTGTTTCATAAAATAAGTGCTTCGCAATCAAATAAAAAATTAATCTACTGCAAATTTACAGCGCCGGAAGATAGAATAATTTACATTCAGATACAAGGAGTAAATTTTTTCTTTTAATGACAAATGAATGTGGCTTAACCTCAGGAATTTATACTTGACGATAACCTATTTATAGTTAGATTGTTAGCGGAAATACACATGAAAAGTAATTTAGAATAACTATCAATTATTGTTTTTAAAAATAATTTTTATTGAAATTTGTAGCAAATTAATAGGGTATGTTTTTGTTTCTATTAGTATTAAAATTATTAGTAATTGGACTGATTATCGGAGGACTTGTTTTTCGAATATTGGCAAACTGTCATTTAACCGAATATGGATCATCAATTAAATGGTATAATTATAAATTTTGGTTTCTGGGGCAATCTTCTACAAGCGATAGATACACACCATCAGGATTAAGATATTTAAAAGTTTCAACCTGGCTAATTCTAATAGGTATTGTTGGTGGTTTTATTCTTGAAAGTATTAATTAAAATCGAAAGTTTGATACTCCTCTTTTAATAATCCATAAAACCGAATATTGTGCCATCGACCTCTGTGGAAACAATGTTTGCGGGCTGTTGATTCATGAGTAAAATTAAATTTTTCAAGGATTATTCTTGATCCCATATTCTTTTCAAAACAGGTGGCAAAGATTCTTTTTAGTTTTGCTTTACGAAATCCAAAATCAAGCAACAACCCCACCGCTTCGGAAGTATAACTTTTCCCCCAGAATTTTCTCCCCAACCAGTAACCAATCTCAGCATTGGTTTGAGTTTTAGCAAAATCACGCAGATTGATCATGCCCATAAACTCTTTTGTTTTTTTATCAACAATAGTATAAAAGAATCCTTGTGACTTGCGAATAGCGTTGTGGTTGTGATTGATAATTCCTGCTGCACCCTTCGGAGTTCTATCAAACTTTAAAAAAGCATATCTTCCCATTAAATTATCGGTACAATATTCATAGATAAACTCAGCATCAGATCTTTTAGGAATCCGTAATAAAATTCGGTTGCCAATTATCTGTTTGGGACAATCCATAAAATTATTTTCTTAGATTCTTTTTAGTTTGAGTTTGGTATTCCTCTTTGAGAATCCCATAGGCAAGTTTGTTATGCCAGCGATTACCATGAAAATCAGATTTTCTCATCGTACCTTCATGGATAAAACCGTTTTTTAAAAGAACCTTTGACGAGGCTAAATTTATTTCAAAGACAAAGGCATAAATACGACGAAGTTTTAACTCTTTGAACCCGTAATCAAGCGCCATTTGAACAGCTTTTGAAACTACTCCTTTACCCCAGTATTTTTTTGAAAGCCAGTAACCCATTTCGGCGTTTTTATCTTTAAAATTGATGTTATGAAAACCAACCGCACCGATAATTTCATTATTCTCTTTTAAGGCGATTGCCAAAACGGCCGAAGTTTGTTTTTTACTCTCTTTTTTGACTCTTTTTAAAAAACTGTAAGCATCATCTATTGTGTATGGGTGAGGGATAAATGTATAACGGGTTACATTGCGGTCTTTTAAGTTTTGGGCGATTTGTTCTGCATCGGAATTTTTGAGTGGCCTTAAGTTGATACTGATGTTCATGCTTTTATTCATCTTTGCCCCAAAAATCTAAATAATACGGAAAATCCCGTTTCGCTTCATCATATTGGATTATTCATATCTTATCAACTTAAATCAGATATTAGACTATATCTGTTGAATTTGACTGTTTCTTTCAAGTCTAAAACTCACTGATTGACATAACTGAACAACCTGCATATATTTGGACAATTATAATGAAGGAGTTCGTACATGAAGCCTAAAGTCGTCAAAGCTGCTCATGGTTTAAAGCTTTCTTGTCAAGGTTGGCATCAAGAGGCTGCCCTGCGCATGTTGAATAATAATCTCGATCCTGAAGTTGCCGAAAATCCTAAAGAACTTATTATTTACGGAGGTTCTGGAAAAGCTGCCCGTAACTGGGAATCTTATAACGCAATTGTCAAATCTCTCAAATCTTTGAAAAATGATGAAACTCTTCTGGTACAATCAGGTAAACCAGTCGGCATTTTCCAAACTCACGAATACACTCCCCGCGTAATAATTGCCAATTCTCATCTTGTGCCCGCATGGGCAACCTGGGATAAATTCCGTCAGTATGAAAAAATGGGTTTAATAATGTATGGTCAGATGACCGCCGGAAGCTGGATTTATATTGGAACTCAGGGAATTATTCAGGGTACTTTTGAAACTTTTGCCTCTTTAGCTAAAAAACATTTCAAAGGTGACTTAACCGGTCGCTGGATTCTCACCGGTGGCATGGGAGGGATGGGCGCCGCTCAACCGCTTGCCGGAACAATGTCCGGGGCTTCGATTTTAGTTGTAGAAGTTGACGAAACTCGCATTTCAAGAAGAATAAAACAGGGCTTTGTGGATGTCAAAGTTAAGACACTTGATAAGGCTCTTAAACTTATAAAAGAACATACCAAATCAGGCGAACCTATTTCTATCGGTTTAGTTGGCAATTGTGCTGAAATATTTCTTGAAATTTTCAGACGGGGTATTATTCCTGATATTGTCACCGATCAAACTTCTGCCCATGATGAACTTAATGGTTATATCCCCGAAGGCTTTACTGTTATTGAAGCAAAAAAATTGCGCAAGAAAAATCCTCGTGAATATATTACTCGATCATATGAATCGATGGTCAAGCATTGTGATGCTATGATCAAATTTAAAAAAGCCGGTTCGGTTGTTTTTGACTATGGCAATAATCTTCGCGGTCAGGCTAAAACCGGAGGTTTGAAAAATGCGTTTGATTATCCCGGATTTGTACCGGAATATATCCGGCCGCTCTTCTGCGAAGGAAAAGGTCCTTTCCGCTGGGCAGCCTTATCAGGCGATCCCAAAGATATTTATATTACTGACAAGATTGTTAAAGAACAATTTTCATATAATAAATTACTGATGCGCTGGATGGATTTAGCCGCGGAAAAAATTCCATTTCAGGGACTTCCCTCAAGAATCTGCTGGCTTGGATACGGTGAACGCGCAAAGTTCGGTGAAATTATTAACGACTATGTTAAAAAAGGTAAATTATCTGCCCCAATCGTGATAGGACGTGACCATCTCGATTGCGGTTCGGTTGCTTCTCCAAACCGTGAAACTGAAAATATGCTCGATGGCTCGGATGCTATTGCTGATTGGCCATTATTAAATGGTATGCTGAATGCTATTTCCGGGGCAAGTTGGGTTTCCATTCATCATGGCGGCGGAGTTGGTATCGGTAATTCGATCCATGCCGGGATGGTTGTTGTTGCCGATGGCACCGAAGAAATGGGCAAACGAATCAATCGTGTTTTAACCAATGATCCTGGAACCGGAGTGATGAGACATGTAGACGCCGGATATCCGGAAGCAAAGAAATTTGCCAAGAAGAATAAAATTAAAATTCCAATGATGAAATAATATTGAATTGAAATTAATTGTATGTCCATAAATAAAAACGCTACCCTTCTTATTAAAAATATAGGACAACTGCTGACTCTGGCAGGTCCTTCACCCCGTATCGGTTCAGCAATGAACGAACTTGGGTTAATTAAAAATGGTGGTGTCGCGGCTGCCGGTGAAGAAATTCTTGCCGTCGGCAGTTCTGATGAAGTTGAAGGTAAAGTTAATCTTGCGGAAGGCTGTATTGTTATTGATGCCAAAGGCGGAGTCGTTACTCCCGGCTTAATAGACCCTCATACTCATCCGGTTTTTTCCATGACCCGTGAAAATGAATTTGAAATGCGAAATCAAGGCAAATCCTATATGGAGATTGCCGATTCAGGCGGAGGAATTCGCGCATCTGTCAGAGACCTTAGGAAAACCGACATCCAAACTCTTCAAGATAAAACCAAAGATCGCCTTGATCGGTTGCTCTCTTATGGAATTACAACAATTGAGGCAAAATCCGGATATGGTTTATCTACCGAGTCAGAAATAAAACAGCTTGAAGTAATCCGTAATCTCGATCTGATTCATCCAATTGATTTGATTCCGACTTTTTTAGGGGCTCATGAAGTCCCTGATGAATATCGGGACAAGCGTTCTGAATATATCGATCTCATTATAAATGAAATGATTCCAAAAGTTGTCAGCGAAAAGCTGGCTGAATTCTCTGATATATTCTGTGATAAAGGCGTTTTTGAAATTGAGGAATCCAGAAAAATTCAACAAGTTGCCAAAGATGCCGGTTTGAAACTAAAATTTCATGCTGATGAGCTTGTAGATGGATTCGGAGCCGCCGAACTTGCCGCCTCAATGAGCGCTCGGTCGGCCGATCATGTTGTTTACGCCTCGGATGCCGGAATCAAAGCAATGGCAAAATCAAAGACAGCCGCGGTTCTTCTTCCGGGCACAACTTTCTCGCTTGGATCCAACCGATATGCCCGGGCTCGTAAAATGATCGAAGAGGGTGTTATTGTTGCCTTGTCAACCGATTGTAATCCCGGCTCAAGTTATACTGAATCACTGCCATTTATAATCTCAATCGCCTCGTTACAACTTAAGATGACAGCCGCAGAAGCTATTAGCGCAGTGACGGTTAATGCTGCCTATGCAATTGATCGACAGGGGAAAATCGGACAGCTTGAGGAAGGCTTGCAGGCTGATCTGGTTATCTGGGATATGGAAGATTACCGAGAGTTGCCGTATCATTATGCGGTCAATTTAGTAAGAACGGTTGTTAAAAAGGGCAAAGAGATTCTGAGTAATTAATATTCTGGAACGACAGTCCGATATTGTGGTTTAATATGTAATGAAAAAATATTCTTTTATAAATCTGATTCTGGCAGGAATAATTATCTTAACGCTGGGATGTAGTGTATATACTTTTAATCCAAAAGGTAAAGCAACCATCACATCTATTGCGATTCAAAGATTTGAAAATAAAACCTCCGAGTATGGATTGACTGACCGAATAACTGATGAAATCATCGATGCCTTTATATCTGACGGAACTTTCAAAATTCTGCCTATTGATGATGCCGAAGGGATTTTGATCGGAGATTTAATCCGATATGCCCGAAAACCTCATTCATTTGACCAGAATGATCAGGTACAGGAATACAAACTAGAAATGGATTTTGAAATTGTCCTAAAAAAACCGTCTGATGATAGTGAAATCTGGCGGGAAAAAATGAACCATGTCGGAATTTATGATGTGATCAGTGAGACCGAAGAAGATGGCCAGGAAAAAGTAATATTTTTGTTAATTGAAAATATTATAAATAAAACGACTAAAAGCTGGTAATTTTTATTTGTAACTAATATTTATTTTTTTAGATTAAATTGATATTTGATGGTGATATTGGTCATCATAATTTTAAAGGAAACTGTATGATACGAAATTTGATGTTCTCGATTTTTATATGCTTATTTCTGATTTCATTTATTGGCATATCAAATATTTCTGCTCAAGATGGTGACGATATCCACGAAAAAGCTGGCACCAGTGCTTTTCCATTTTTAAAAATTAATATTAGTGCCCGTGCGGTAGCTATGGGTGGGGCGTTTACGGGATTAGCTGATGATGAAGCTTCTCTGTACTACAATCCCGCCGGGATTGTTACTTTTGAACAGGAAAGCCGTTATATTATTGGTTATCATAATTATTTTACTGATATACAATCAGGGTTTGCAGGGTACATAAGAACTATTAATGAGAAAATGACGTTTGGCGGATATCTTTCTTATTTAAATTACGGAAAATTTACCGAGGCTAATCGTTTCGGAGAAGTCACCGGTGATTTCTCAGGTGGCGACTTAATGGGAGCCGCAACGTTAGCTTACCGGTTTAATTATAACTATGCTGGCGGTATTACAATAAAAGCTATCTATGAAAAAATTCAAAAATATTCAGCTGCCGGATTTGCTATTGATCTGGGTGCTAAATATATTGGTGACCGTGAAAAATTTACTGCCGGTATCATGATTCAAAACCTTGGCAAACAATTATCTGGCTTTGGAGATGAAAAATATCGGATGCCTCTTACGGTTAGAACGGGAATTGCCATTAAGCCGCGAGGTCTGCCGGTTCAGCTTTCATCTGATCTGATTATCCCGGTTGATAATGATATTGTCTTTGCAATTGGAGCTGAATATTATGAATTGGAACCGATTTATTTCAGGCTGGGATGGAATAGTTTCGGATCGAATTATGTGGCTGAAGGTTCAGAAGATAATCTTGCCGGACTTTCATTAGGGTTTGGATTCGATGTTAGAAATATGCAAGTTTCTTATTCATTTTCACCCGGAGCCGATCTTGGTGACAGCCACCGAATAACTTTAACAGGTAGTATGTAAAATGTTTACTAAACAATCATTGTTAGGCGCAATTACTCTGATGCTCTGTTTGTTGATTTTTGCACCGGGTTGTTCTGACTCTGGATCTGATGATCCCAAAAAAACAGTTATCAGTTTCTTTGGAGCGATGGAAAAGGATGATAAAGCTGCTTTAACGCACTTTTTAGATCTAGCCGAATTAATGAAAAATATTACCGAGGACTATGCCTTTCATAGCGATGATGAACCGAGGGTATTTACCTCTCCTCAACAACTCCTTGAAGATTTAACCGAGGATGGCTTAACTAAAACCAGATGGTTCTCATACCAGAGAATTATCGGTAATGTTGAGAATTTCGGTGAAACAGCGACCGTTGAAGTGTCATTTATAGATAAAAAAAGTTCAAAAGGCTATTTATCCAAATTTGGTCTCCACAAATTGAACGGGAAATGGAAAATTTACACATTTAAAGCAATACCAAATGAAAATTAGGAAAAAGTCGAATATGAGAAAATTTGCAAGTTTTTTGGCAACCATAGGAATTTTAACCTTTGGATGTTCAGAAAGTGACACTTCATCATCGATCTCTGTCACCCAGTTAAAAGAAATATCTGAATCCGGACGAGAAATTTATGTGATTGATGTTCGCACTGAACCGGAATTCATTGAAGGGCATCTGTCTTTTACAGATGATTTAATTTCTCACGATAAAATTGAAGAAAATCTCGATAGGCTCCCTAAAGATAAAGAAACCGAAATTTATCTGTTCTGTCGCTCGGGAAGAAGAAGTGGAATTATTACCCGATATCTTGTTTCAATTGGATATACCAACGTCTCCAATGTAGTGGGTGGAATTATTGCCTGGAAAAATGCCGGGTATGAAATTGAAACAGGGAATAGTAAGTTTTAACAAAAAAAGAAGCTTACCAATGGAGGTTTAGAAACAGAGGGGAAGTTCCTACGTAAGACCACCGGCAAACTTCAATAAATTATAATATATAATCTTAATTTGTCAATAGTCACAATTTTAAAAGTAGAATTTAATAGTCCTCTTTGTCGAACCATTAGCACCTCCACGCCTCTTATAATGCCCTTATAGCTAAAGAGTTACATCTCAGGTTCGATTTTTGATTTTTTGCTTAAAATTAATTTAATAGTATAGATAAAATATTCTACGAATGTGATTAATTCATTTAAATTATTAAACCCCAAAATTTGACAAAGATTTGAAATAATCCGTCTATAACTATGAATATTTCTATTTTGGGGTTGTGCAATCTATATCCGGTAAGTATATTGTCCATCTTGGAAACATAGGAGATTATTAGATGAAAAAGTTGTTCCTTCTTGGATTGTGTTTTGGCGTTTTATACGCACTAATTATTGGTTGTTCAAGCGATATTATTTTGGAATCAGAGTCTGAATTAAAAGGCAATTTTGTCGGTACTTATGCTGTGACATCTGATTTTGGCAGTAGTAATTCTACTGAAAAATTACAGACTATTACCTGGATATTCACTGACTCAACCTACGTCATGCAGATTGATACAAGTGAAGTATTTAATGCTGACTGGTGTATTTGTCGTGTTGATGGAAGATATAATCTTAGTGAAGGTATATTGTTGAATCAGCTTCATAGCATTCCTGATGAAAAAGCCGGTTGTAATGCTTGTGAAGAAAGTACAAACCCAAAAGGTGAGTTTTCTTTGATTAGACAAGGTAACTCAGATACTCTTAGATTAACTCAATATATTGATGGTTTATTTAAAGAAATTCAGTTATATCGCATTCCTTCTGAATAATAAAAATTATTTTAAAATCGAATAATTGAGCGGTACTATTTTTAGTGCCGCTTTTTTTATATATAAAAACTGACGTCCCCTGTCAGTGCCTCAATTCATCTTAGAAAATAGAAACATAATACCAATTCGGTAATGGATTACGATTACCGCTGGCTCTATGTCTGAGACAGAGATGAGGGGGGTCCAAGGGCGGAGCCGGCGGTTAATTTAATCTGAGGAAGGAAAAAATGTTATCAAAAATTATTTCTGCCGCAACCCTTGGAGTTGATGCATATACTGTTCAAGTTGAGGCTGATATTCAGCAGCAACTGCCGGCTTTTGTGACTGTTGGACTTCCCGATGGGGCTGTACGCGAATCTAAAGAACGAGTGACGGCTGCAATTAAAAATTCAGATTTTATGTTTCCGGCAAAAAGAGTAACGATCAATCTAGCTCCGGCGGATATTAAAAAGGAAGGTTCGGCTTTTGACTTGCCGATTGCGGTAGGAATCCTTTCGGCAACCGGACAAATTCTTCGGGACCGATGTGACGATTTTGTAATATTAGGTGAGCTGTCGCTTGATGGTTCTCTTCGACCTGTACCCGGGATTCTTCCTATGGCAATGAATTTTAAAGAAGAAAATGGGATTAAAGGGATGATTGTACCCAAACAAAATGCCAAAGAAGCGGCGATGGCTGATACAGTCCCCGTATATCCGGTTAGCTCATTACAGGAAGCGATTCATTTTTTAGAAGATGAAACAAGTTTGAAACCATATAAAATTAATATTTCTGAAGTTTTTGAACAGGCGCGTAAATATATGACAGATTTTTCTGATGTGAAAGGTCAGGAATCTGCAAAACGGGCTCTCGAAGTTGCTGCCGCAGGAGGACATAATATTATCATGGTGGGTCCCCCCGGGTCGGGGAAAACGATGCTTGCCAGAAGAATGCCAAGTATTTTGCCTGATATGTCTATTAAAGAGGCTCTTGAAACTACTAAAATACATTCGGTTGCCGGTCGATTGCCATCTGATACCGCTTTGATAGCTACCAGACCGTTTCGATCTCCTCATCACACGATTTCTTATGCTGGTCTCATTGGAGGAGGGACAATTCCAAAACCGGGAGAAGTTTCAGTAGCTCATCATGGAGTTTTGTTTCTTGATGAATTACCAGAATTTAAAAAGGATATTCTGGAGATGTTAAGACAACCAATGGAGGATAACAGTGTTACAATTTCTCGAGCTTTAACAACTCTGACTTATCCGGCGGGATTTATGTTGATTTCCGCAATGAATCCCTGCCCTTGTGGATATTATGGTGACCAGAAACATGAATGCAATTGCTCGACCTCTGAAATTCAACGCTATATGTCACGAATTTCGGGTCCATTGATGGATAGAATTGATATCCATATCACAGTTCCATCAGTTAAATTTAAAGAATTATCTTCAGAAACATCTGGTGAAAATTCAATTGCTATACGAAAAAGGGTTAATGATAGTCGGAAATTTCAAATCGAACGATTTAAGAATGAAGAAAATATTTTCTGTAATGCTCACATGGAATCACGAGATACGAGAAAATACTGTAAAATTGATGATAAATCGCAATCACTGTTATCTTTGGCGATAACAAAACAAGGCTTATCGGCTAGGGCGTATGACAGAATTTTGAAAGTTTCCCGTACTATTGCGGATATTGAAGGATCTGAGAATATCCAATTGGGGCATGTAGCCGAGGCGGTACAGTATAGAACTTTGGATCGGAAGCTGTGGTTGTAAGAAATATCTGATGGCTTGAAAACTGTCGACTATCAACAGTTTTTGTTGATTTCTTACTACTTTTCATAGCATTATAATTTATGGCTCGAAAACAAATACCATCAAACGGGAAGCTGGTAGTTTCTCTTATATATTCATCTATGGATGCCTTAGCAGATGCTGTCAGTGCTCTTGAGAAAAAATTCGGTCCGGTAGAATTTGAAACCATGGAGATCGAAACTTCTCAGGCTCAAGAGTATCGTGAAGAAATGGGTGAAAATCTTCTTCGCCGATTTATCTCATTTGAGAAACCGGTTAGCAGGAGTTCTCTGGTTGAATTAAAGGACACATGTTTTAAAATAGAACCTAATTTTGCTGACAAAGTCGGGGACTTTTTGTTTCGCACAGTTAATATTGATCCTTGTATTATAACTGCTGATAATGTTGTGATAACTTCTCATAGAGAGAGTAATTGCAATATCTATTTTAAAGACGGAGTTTTCGTTGAAATTGCTCTGATTTATTCCCGCGGCACCTATCGTCAATTACCCTGGACAATGCCGGATTATTGTGATCCGGAAGCAATTGATTTTTTTGATCGGGTTCGGACAAGTTTAAGTGAAACTGAAAAAGAGAAAGAAACTCAGATCGAATTCTAATCTTAATACCCCTTTTTTCTGTAAATTTATTGTTAAAACTTTCTTTTTAACCAATTTTCATAGAAATTAAATCTCAAGAAATTATAATCTGTTTTTGAAAGAAATTATTAATCTTTTCACTATTAGTTAGAGTCTAATTAATGAGGATACTTAATGGATAAGTTTATTATAAACGGCGGGAAGCCCTTAAAGGGAACGATTCAAGTTGATGGTTCAAAAAATGCTGCGCTACCGATAATAGTAGCGGCGTTACTTGTTGATAAAGGGGAGACAGTTGTAAAAAATGTACCTCCTTTGAGAGACATCAACACTGTCATTAAAGTCATGGAATATCTCGGGGCAAAAATCTCTTATGATCCGGAATCGGGGATCATGAGAATAAATGCCGAGAATATCATTCAAAATACGGCTCCGTATGAGCTTATGCGTCAAATGCGGGCTTCTTTCTTAGTGCTGGGACCACTTTTATCAAGACTGGGAGAAGCCAAAGTCTCTCTGCCGGGTGGATGTTCGCTGGGATCACGTCCGGTAGATTTTCATATTAAAGCTTTTGCAAGCATGGGTGCTACAATCGAAGAATCGGGAGGTTATGTTACTGCAAAAGCAAATCCTTTGCAAGGAGGATCAATCTATTTTGATCGACCTTCTCATACTGGAACGGAAAATATATTGTTCGGTGCAGTTTTTGCCAGAAAACCAACCTATATAACTAATGCAGCTTGTGATCCGGAAATTATTGATGTTGCAAATTTTTTGAATTTAGCCGGAGCAAAAATTAGAGGAGCCGGAAGTCCAAATATCGTTATTGAACCGGTTAAGACACTTAATCCAGTGGAATATGCTGTCTCTGGTGATCGATTAGTCGCTGGAACATATATGTTTGCGACTGCGATTACAGGCGGAAACATTACTTTGACAGGAATTGATCCCAGTACATTAACGGTTGTAAACCATAAATTAATTGAAATGGGATGCGATATTCAGATATCTAAATCTGGATTAACTATATCGGCACCGGAAAAATTAAAAAAGTTATCTTCTTTAACCACAACGACATTCCCATATCCCGGATTCCCAACTGATCTACAAGCTTGTTTAATGGCGGCTACAACGGTCGCTTCGGGAACTTCTTACATCACTGAAACTGTTTTTGTAGATAGGTTTGTTCACGCAATGGAACTTCGAAGATTAGGTGCCGATATAACCGTGGCTGAAGGAAAAGCGGTTATTGCGGGAGTTGATAATCTGATTGGAGCAGAAGTTATGGCACCGGATATTAGAGCTGGGGCTGGACTTGTTGTTGCCTGTCTTGCTGCAAAAGGAAAGTCTGAAGTACTTAGAGTCTATCATGTCGATCGTGGCTATAGTAAATTAGAAGACAAGTTAGTCAGCCTTGGAGCCGATATAATTAGAGTAAAAGAATAACAGATTTTATCTGAGAGACTAAATATTGAAAATGGTTCGGGACTTTTATCCGTTATTTATAAAATAATTTTTTTTAAGAAAAGGTTGGTGATTCAAAATGAGGAAAACATTTCTTTTTATTTTTATAATCCTCACTTTGCTAATAGTTGATGTTTACGCTCAGGAAACATATTTTGGGAAAAACAAGGTTAGATATAAAGATTTCGATTGGGATTATATCCAAACCCGTCACTTTGATATTCATTTCTACGAAAGTGCCTACCCGACAGCAAAGTTTACGGCAACTGTTCTTGAGTCGGCTTATGTAGAGGTCACCCGTGAATTAAACTACAAAATTCAAAAAAGAATACCGGTCTTTCTTTACAATTCTCATAATGACTTCCAACAAACAAATATTATTTCTTCTCTTATCGGTGAAGGTACCGGAGGTTTTACCGAAGCCTTCAAAAACCGAATAGTTATTCCGTTTACTGGTTCTTATGAAGTTTTAAGGCATGTCCTTCATCATGAATTAACCCATGCTGTTATTTATGATATGGTGTATGGAAATGTTTTTTCATCTCTTTTATCAAGACAAAGGCTGTTTGCCCTGCCTTTATGGTTTGCCGAAGGTTACGCCGAATATTCCTCACGGCATGGCTGGGATTATAATTCTGATATGTTCGTACGCGATGCCACGATCAACGGATATCTGGCGCCACCGGAATATCTGGGAGGTTTCCTCGCCTATAAGCAGGGGCAGGCAATGGTTAAATATATTGCCGAAAAATATGGAGAGGAAAAACTCGGCAAAATATTAATGAAGGGTAAAATTCATCTAACCATGAATAAGGCGATGAAATATGCTCTTGGAATAACGATGAAAGATTTCTGGAAAGATTTTTCAAAAGAGATGAAACGCCGGTACTGGCCTGAAATTGCCAAGCGAAAAGAAACTGATGAAATAGCCAAACAACTTACTCATGCCCGTGAAGACGGATCTTATTTTAATGAAAAACCGGAATTCACTCCTGATGGTGATCATCTGGCAATTTTTACTGACAAATCAGATTATACTGAGATTGTTTTGATCTCTTCTGAAAACGGAACCCATGTCGAGAGGCTCGTAAAATCTCAGCGAACGGGAGATTTAGAATCGCTTCATTCCTATGTCTCAGGAATTTCTTTCTCACCTGATGGCCGAAGTCTGGTGTTTGTTGCAAAATCAGAAGGTAAAGAAGCTCTGTTTTTTTACAATGTTAAAAAAAAGAAAACTTATCTTAAAAAAAGATTCGATTATTACAACATTATTTCACCGGTATGGTCGCCTGATGGAATCAAAATTGCCTTTTCAGCACTTAAAGGAAATACAAGAAATCTGTTTGTATATAATGTAGATAATGATGATGTTATCCAGATAACTGAAGATAGATTTGATGATGTGACTCCCACTTGGCTGAAAGGTTCCGATGGACTCATCTTCTCATCTGATCGATCACATCCTCAGACAAATCAAATTTATGATAAAGAAAATATTTATGTCGATAAAGGCGCTCTTCTGCCGGGAGATTTTAATTATGGGAAATACAATCTCTTTCGAGTAGATTTTGCTGATAAAGAAGTCAAGCCGTTAGATGTTGGTGCCGGTGACAATAAATATCCAAGAGTATCGCCGGATGGAAAAAAAGTTGCTTTTATATCTAATAGAAATGGAATTGATAACATCTATATCGGATTTTTGGATACCGTTCAATATTATAGTCTGACGGATATTCTTACCGGAGTAAGTTCGATTAGCTGGTCGCCTGATGGTGATAATATTGCGTTCTCATCATTTCATCAGGGCGCTTTTGATATCTTTATGCTTGAAGAATTAGTACCCGTTGGTGAAAATGGCGTTCTGACATTATCTGACTTTGTTACCGGGGAATATGACCTTTTGAAAAAAGAAGATCCCAATAATATCCTCGCTAAACATAAAGCCAAAGATACAACAATCCAAAAACCTGCTAAAGAAACCGTAGCAGACTCTGAATCTGACTCAACAGCGGTTGAGCTGGCTCAAGTATCCGATACGACAACTTCATCTGAAAAAGAAAATTCTGATCCTGAAGATGAAAAAACGGTCCGATCAACCGGAATTTATGACGATGAGTTTGTTTTTGTCAGCGATGATAAAAAAAGTCCTCTTGATTCTTTAATGAGAGATATTGCCCGGGAGGAAGATGAATCGGGCTTAGATATACCTCTTGAAGAACCAACGTCATTTGATTCAATTCCCGGACTTCTTACTAATGGTGAATATGAGATTAACGAATATAAGGTTAAATTTACACCAGACTATGTCGGAGGTGGTTTTTCTTATGACACATTCTTTGGATTAAGAGGTCAATCATATTTTGTTTTCTCAGATTACCTTGGTAATCATCAATTTTATCTCGCCACAGATTTAGTCAATACGATTGATCAATCGAATATCCAGGTTTATTATTTTAACAATAAAAAGAGAACCAGATTAGGGTTTGGCATTTTTCATTCGAAAAATTTCTATATTGACGCCAACGATTTTCTATTTTCTGACAGGTTTTACGGCTTACAATTCTTTGCCAGCCGACCTTATTCAATTTTCAGCCGTCTTGAGATGAGTGCCACACATTCCTTCATAGATCGCCAATATTACGATATTGTTGATAATAGGTCTGACCGGAACTCGAAAGTTTTCACAGGTAACTTTTCTTACGTTACTGATAATATAATCTGGGGGATTACTGGTCCGGTAAATGGAAGACGAGCAAAAATCTCTCTCTCAAAAGGAATAAATCTTTTTGATTCAAATGACATTGACTACAATTCATTAGAAGTGGATTATAGAAAATATTGGCATTTTAATAAAACATATTCGTTTGCGTTCCGAGTTTCCGGTGGAGCCTCTTCAGGAAAAACTCCTAAATTATATTTCCTTGGCGGTACAACTAACTGGATTGGTAATCGAACCCTTGATGCCTCGGTGTATGAAGTTGAAAATCTTTATTTTGCTGATATAATTACGCCGATGCGGGGTTTGCCATATTATGGGATAAACGGAACCCGGTACGGCCTAATAAACATGGAATTTCGCTTTCCAATGATTGATTATTTTGCCATGCGATTCCCTCTGCCTTTGATTATCAGTCGGGTGCAGGGCGCAATTTTTTCAGATATTGGTGCTGCCTGGTTTAAAAACCGATTTAAAGGTGGGACTTCCGAAGGTGGAGAAAAGCGGCTTCAGGACATTAAAACAGGTTTTGGCTTTGGAATGAGAGCCAATCTTGGCTTTTTATTACTGAGATATGACTTAGCCTGGGCAACTGATTTTGCTCAAATATCGGCTAAGCCGACCTACTATTTCTCGCTTGGGGCTGATTTCTAAAATTTGATATTTAAATTTAAAGCAAAAAAAACGCAGTCTTTAAGACTGCGTTTTTTATTTAAAAGATAATTTATCTTTTCTTTTTATGAACCGAGCAGAATTTCCCTCTACCGTCAGTGAAGCGTTTACAAGCTTTACCGGCTTTGGTTTTGCCAGCGCATTTAGTTTTTTTCTTCTTAGCAACCTTTTTCTTAGCGACTTTTTTCTTGGCTACTTTTTTCTTCACGACTTTCTTTTTAGCAACTTTTCTCTTGGCTACTTTCTTCTTTGCTACTTTTTTCTTAGCGACTTTTTTCTTCGCTACTTTCTTTTTAGCAACTTTTTTCTTTACCACTTTTTTCTTGGCGACTTTTCTCTTTGTGGTTTTTTTAGCTTTGCGCATTGAACATCCTCCATGTTTTGTTTGTTCATCAAAAAAAAAGCCTTTTTTAAAATTATGTCAAGAAAAAACATTAATAAAACTTTATTATTTAAAAATAAAATTTAATCAGTTTTTATAATTTTGAATGAATGATTAGAAAAAATTGATCGTGAACGAATGATGCATGCATGATTCGAATCATACATGCATCAAATTTTTGTTATTTATCGTTGTTGTTATTGTTTTTTGTTTTAGTATCTCGTCCGAAATTTTGAAAGGCTAAAGCCATCTCACGAAGTTTATCATCAACCATTTCCATCAAACTTCCCTTGGTAAATTTACCATTGGCAAGTTTTTTCCCGGCGGGAATGTCGGTGAGTATTTCTATTCCTTCATTAATCGTTTTCACAGGATAGATATGAAAACTTCCAGCTTTGATAGCATCAATCACATCAGGCCGTAATAACAAATCATTTACATTTTGATGAGGGATCATCACGCCCTGAGTTCCGGTCAACCGTTTTGCTTTGCAAACGTCATAAAATCCTTCGATTTTTTCATTTGCGCCGCCAATTGGTTGAATTTCACCTTTTTGATTGACTGATCCTGTTACAGCAATGCCTTGTTTTAATGGAACATTACACAAGGACGATAAGATCGCATACATTTCTGTTGATGAAGCCGAATCACCATCGACGCCGCTGTATGATTGTTCGAATGATATTGAGGCTGACATTATCATTGGCTTATCCTGGGCAAACAGATGTCTGAGATATCCGGTAAGAATCAGAATCCCTTTATTATGTGTTGGTCCTGATAAATCTGCTTCACGTTCAATATTGATCACGCCTGCTCTGCCTAATGATGTTGCGGCAGTAATTCGTGTCGGTCGTCCAAAAGCAAAATCACCCTGGCTATAAACAGCTAATCCGTTTATCTGGCCAACAACTTTGCCTGATGTAGAAACCATTAGTACATTTTCATCATAAAGCTCTTGAATTTTCTCCTCGACCATATTTGAACGACGGCGCTTCAGTTTAATGGCACAATGAACATCTTCGCGGCTGACAACTTTTGTTTTCCGTTTTGAGGCACAATAATTAGCTTCACGAACCATATCTGAGATATAGGTGAACTGAGTTGTAATTTTGCCTTTTTTGCCGCTTAGCTTTGTTCCATATTCAACAATCGCCTGCATTCCGGACAAATCAAATGCCATCAGGTTATCGTTATCGATAACAGTTCGAATGAATTCAAAATAATTGTTAATATTTTTATTGGTTATCTTCATAACCGAATCAAATTCTGCTTTAATTTTAAAAATCTTTTTAAAATCTTCGTCTAACTGATAAAGTAAACCAAAGGTTTTGGCGTCACCTTTTAAGATAACCTTAATATTAAGCGGAATTGGTTCCGGTTTGATACTTGATCCGGCAAACATTCCAAATGGATCAGAACCCGCCATTTCAAATTCACCGTTAAGTAATGTTCTTTTTAATTGAGTCCAGACTCCCGGCTCAATCAAAATATCCATAGCATTGATAATTAAAAAACCACCGGCGGCTTTAACCATTGAACCGGAAAAAATTCGCGTAAAATCTGTCCGCCAGTAACCAAAACGGTCGACAACCCGTTCTAATGATCCGAAAAGTTTACTAAATGTTGGCGATTTTTCGATTACTATTGGTACTTTATCAGTTTCAGAGTTATCCAAAAATAGATTTATACTAAACTCTTCAAACGGTTCGCGTTTTCTAAATGGGGGAGGTTCTTCCTCGCCCCGCCGGGGTTGTGCCTCGCGAAAACGATCAAGATCATCAAGCAGAGCTTCTTGAGCATCGTTCAAATAGTCGATAACTTTTTCATAAGAGTATCTTTTGCTCAGAAGATTGATTTTATCGGTTACCAGCGGTGCCACCATTGAGTAGTTCAATTTTTCGATGGCATCTTCAAGTTTATTTGATAATTTTTTTGATTCTATTGAGGTAACATCAAACTCGCGCCTTAAACTATCCCATTTACGGCGAAGTTCGTCAAGTTGCGAAAGAGAGTAATTTCCTTCTTCAACCATAACTTCAAGTTTTTCAAAAGGAACCGGTTCCTCTTCATATAGTGGTTGAATTTCGTTTCGTACTCCTAATCCGGATTGGATTTGAACCATTACAAAACCAGCTTCACTTAATTTCTCTTCGAATTTTTTAATCAGATCTTTCTGGCGACCCTCAAATTCACGGGAGATACGACTCTGACGGTCTTTGTAATCTTCGCTCATAAATATTTTTGGTACAATTTTCCGCAAAGAATTGATCAGATAAGACATATCTTTTTTAAAACGGCGACCCTCGCCAGCATTAAAAACAAGAAGTTTCGGGAGATCGGGGTTTTTGAAATTATTTACATAACAGTAATCAACTAATTCAGGTTTTTCATATTCAAGTTCTTCGAGAAGTCTTTTTATTGAGGAAGTGCGTCCGGTGCCCGATGGTCCGCTTACAAATATATTATAACCGCGACTTTTCACATTTAGTCCGGTTTTTATAGCGTCAATCGCACGTTCCTGCCCAATACTTGATTTTCGTGATTTTAGATCATCTGAGGTTTTAATTCCGGATGGTTTATAATCAATTAGATATAATAAATCTTTAGCTTTTATACCTTTTATCTGTTTTATTTTCTTTGGCTGAGCCATTTTTTCCTCCAACTAAGTTGCTGTGTTACCTCAAATATAGAAAACCTCAAACTGATTAGCAAAATATGATTTAATAATTTAATGTCTGCTAACCTATTGTGCTTATTATTTATAACTATTTATATCCCGTAATGTTACAGCGATAAGCACTTTTTTTGAATTTGACATCTGTTATAATTAAACTCAAATGCTAATATATCGACTTTCAAAATTTGGGAAGTGATTATTTTTGAATTATTTTCAATTTATTGCAAAAAAGTGATATTGAGTAAGCTGTTTATTATCAGTGGATTAGATTTGCAATATCGCATAACGCTGTGTTGTTCAACGGATTGCGTCTGCTTGACAAGGGATATTTAAACCGATATACTCGGCTGTGTTGCTTTTTAGCGTTACGCATTGAATATGGCGGTATCGTCTAGTGGTTAGGACCGGTGGTTCTCATCCATCAAACAGGGGTTCGATTCCCCTTACCGCTAAAATTCGAAAAGTGCCTGTCTGTGGTTGGCGGGCACTTTTTTTTTATTAAATCAAAATTATTACAAAAAAACCCGCCGAGCGGGTTTTTTTACGAAATGAAGTAAATTTATTTTATATCAAACAGGCCACGCCTGTTATTTCATCAAAGTCATCTTCTTGGTTTCACTAATATCACCGGCATTAAAACGGTAGAGATACATGCCTGTCGCAACTTTGGTACCGCCATCAGAAGTCGCATCCCACTCGATTGTGTGCGTACCAGCCGACATAACCTGATCAACCAGCGAACGAACAACCTGACCATTGATATTATAAATATCTATAGTAACATGCTCACTCTTTGGAAGTGAATATGAAATTGTTGTAGTCGGGTTAAACGGGTTTGGATAATTCTGTGAAAGAGTATATCCTTCCGGGAGGTCCGGATTTTCTTTGGCTGCTTCATCATCATCTTCGGTTGGGTCACCAGAAAATGTAACATCAGTCATCATCAGCTTAACCATGGTAGTACCATCAGCACTTTCAATGATTTCTACTACATAGCCCAGATCTTTAAGCTTTTGAATATCTTCATCTGTCAGATTTTCAAAATCAATACCTTCTAATCCGGTAATGTTACAGTTTGAATCACCGATTTTAATATATTTTGCAATAACATTTACGTTTTCAGTTACATCATCTGAATCAACATTGATTTCGGCTCCAAACCATGCAAAATCGCCCTCTTTGGCATCTCCCATTTTAAAATGCAAAGAATCGAGTTCACTACAATCTTCAGAGATAAAAATCAGTTCAGCAGTCATACTGTCACCAAAGATTTCAATAACTTTTTTATGAGCATCATCTTCTGAGAAAAATACATTATCTGATGAAGACAATAGATCAATTTTAACCTTATGGATCAAAGTTCCGGATTCTTTTGAAACCATCTCTTTAATATCATGCAGAAGTTCAACTTGATCAATATTTATAAAGGCGGCTTTGATCATTTGAGCATCAGATGAAGATTTCAGATCCGAGATAAAAAGTTTACATGTCGCTTCGCAATCAGAGACATCAATTGCAGCATCTTCAACGCCAAGCTTTAACAAAATATCCTGAATCTTATCCTGATCCATTGCTAAAGTACGGTCAACACCGGCAAAGGCTACTTCGTAACCGATAGTGTTGTCATAAGTAAACGGTACCAAAGCTGAGATAAGCAGGGCTACAATAGTAACAGCCAGACCAATACCGAGCTTCGGGCGTTTTGTGAACAGATTGTTTAGTGGTGCCATGAGCAGTTTCTCCATGAAAGTTACTTGTGGTACTTTTGCAGCCTGATACTCGACCCGAGCCTTCAAAACTGACATAGGTATCACCTCTTCGTTATCATTCAATGATGCCGCTCTGAGGTCACTCTTTAATGACTGTTCAGCCTTGAGAAGTCCGGCGCAGGCAGGACAGTTCTGAAGGTGCTGAACCAACTGCATTTCTTGGGCAATTTTTGTATCTGACCAACCTAGTCGGTTCAGTTCTTGCCTGGCTTGGTAGCAACGCATATTCGGTCCTCAGTTTTAAAAATTTTAACGGCTTCCTTTTTCGTCGATGGAGAAGCTTTCATTAGAGCATTACGCATCTTCGCTCTGGAACGGGAAAGTCGCATTTTGATCACTCCGATATTTTTATCGTAGCTCTCTGCAAGTTCGGCTATTGACCAGCCTTCAAGTTCGAACAAAGTTACCAGAGTTTGATCTTCCGGTTTAAGGACTTTGAAAGCAACTTCAAGGCGCTGTCGGGCAGAATAAGCATCAAACGGGTCTTTACCGCCAAGACTTTCCGAAATTTCCTTTGTCATAGGAGTAATTTTTGTCCACCAGGGTCTGCGGATTGTGTTTTTAAAATGATTTACAATAATCCGGTAAAACCACGGTCGAAAAGAATTTATCTCCCGTAGACTATCAAATTTTGAAAGAGCAGTCACCAGAGAGTCCTGATACAGGTCATCACCATCCTGTCGATTGCCAATTAGCTTTCGACAGAATCCTCTGGCTTTTAGATGTTCGCCCTCAACGAGCTCCCAAAATAGGTTCCTATTTCTTTCCATCACTGCTAAGACACCTCAATCAATAAAAAGCAACATTTTAGCTATAATTTTTATTATTAACATTTAATTATCTTCTGTAAGACGAAAACATAAAGCATAACTCGTTATTTTACAACGAGATAATTAGTTTACGTTAAAGAGAAAAAGAAGTTCCACATATTTATGTATTCCATTTATAGGTGGAACTATAAAAAGTCACAATGAATAACTGCCAGACAATTTTACACATTGATAAGTAGATTTATTTTACTTATCATATTTGAAATTTATTCCCAATTGATCAACTATAAAAGAAAACACATCAGTTTCCCGTTCAATCTTTTCACTCAAAGCTGTCCCGCCGCCATGTCCGCTTTTTGCAGATGTTCTCAGGAATATCGGTTTACCAGAATTTGTAGCTGTTTGCATCCGGGCTGTCATTTTACGCGACTGACCTGGGTTAACTCTGCCATCATGATCGCCGGTTAAAAATATAATTCCCGGATAAGACGTATTGTCTTTTACATTATGATATGGTGAATAAGCATACAGAGCCTCAAAATGTTCCGGAATTTTAACCGTTCCAAATTCTGTTATATTAAATACCCCATTCGGATCAAGCTCAACTCGCAACATATCATAAATACCAACATAGGATACTACACATCCAAACAGTTCCGGACGCTGAGTAAAAGCCGCTCCCATCAGCAACCCGCCGTTACTGCCGCCTTTGATGGCAAGTTTTTTGGGATTGGTATATTTTTGTTCAATAAGGTATTCAGCACCTGCCGCAAAATCATCAAACACATTTTGTTTTTTGGTTAAATTACCCTGAAGATGCCATTCTTCGCCATACTCACCGCCTCCGCGAATATTGGCAATGACATAAATCCCTCCCTGATCAAACCAAAGTCGCATTGCAGGATCAAAATATGGCATGAGACTAATTCCATATCCTCCATATCCATAAAGAATAGTTGGATTCTCACCGTTAAGTTCAGTCCCTTTTCGCCTGATAATATTGAGTGGGACTTTGGTGCCATCTTTAGAAGTTGCAAACTCACGGGTCACTTCAATATCAGAAAAATCAGCTGGTGATGTCATATATAATCCAGTCAGCGATATTTTCCATTTTTCAGGATTGAAACGCATCCATGCTGATGGTTCAGTGTAACTTCCACACCTGAAAAGAAGTTCATTATTATCCAAAGCGATTAAATTTCTGACAGAACATATTTCTTTAACGGGTATTTCTTTTTGTTCAAAAGTTGTAATATCAACCAGACGCAACTTTGAAGGTCCACCGTCTAAATCTGATATATAAAGATATTTATCAACCGGTTGAAAATACTTGATAGTAACATCAGACTCCGGGACAACTACTATCGCTTTTGTAATATCTATTTCTTCCGGTGCGAGTTTAAGTATTTTACCCATTGGGGCATTGAAACGTGATAACAGGAAAATTGAATTGTCACTTCCAAATGTTGCCACCGGACTCAAATCTTCAAAATCAGCAATCTTATGCCATTCACCGGTTTGATTCAAAAGATAATGGGCATATTCACCACCGTCACCGTTAGCAACCGTGGCAATAAATGATTTAGCATCGTCTGATTCTTCTAAGACTATTTCGGCTATATATGGAAATTCTTCCCCGATAGCATATTTGTCTTCGGTAGTACTTGTGCCAAGCTGATGATAGTAAACCTGCTGATAAAATTGAAGATCCTCTTGAGGGCGTTCACCTTCACGGGGGTAACGAGTATAATAGAAACCGGAATTATCAGCCACCCAGGCAACGTCACCGCCGGCGGTTGGACCATTGACTCGCGGTACAACATCCTCAAGCATTTCACCGGTAGCCAAATCTAATATATAAATATCTCCAATCTCACTTCCTTTTTTAGAAAGAGAAATCGCAACCAATTTTCCATCCGTTGAAGGTACATAAAAATCTATTGAAGTTGTCGCTTCACTATCAAGCTCGGTCACATCGAGAATTATTTTTTCAGTCGAAGGATCATCAAGCGACTCAAGTGTTATAAACAAAGGCTGTTCTTTAGGTGGTTGAAATTTCAATGCGAAAATTGTGCCGTTGACAAGTTTTATACTATAATAATCGGTTGAAGAACCCCCGAGTAACTCTTGTAGCTGTTTTTTAATTAAATTACGTGCCGGAAGATTATCCAGATGGTCACGGGTATATCCATTTTGTGATTTATTCCACTCTTTGACTTCGCTAGATGTAAAGTCTTCAAGCCAGCGATAATCTTCAGAAACGGTCACATCATGATATTCATCCGAAACAGTCTGTTTTTTTGTCTCAGGGGGAAGATTTTGTGAACAAATAACATTCGGGATTATGATGAATAAAAGAACAAATGTGAAGATTGACGCAATTTTTTTTTGAGATGTGTAGTTCATGGTTTCCTCTCATAAAATATCGACAACTTATTCTAATTCAGGATATAGAAAGTATCCTTTGTTGTCAAGGATGTGATTAGACGCAATCCTCAAATAAAATGTTGCTATTTGCCAGTTATGTTGTCTTAGATTAAATAAGCTTTAAATATTGATGGAGGATTATATGAAATATCGTTATCTGTTCTTCACACTGACAATCGCATTACTTACTTTTTCGACGTCTAATGCTGTAAACGAAAATTTTGATTATCCGGAAACTCATGCCGGTAAACATCTTAAAAAATTCACTACGGCCCTAAACTCCGGGATCGAGGAAAACTGGAAAAATTATATCCTTGAGGATCCCAAAGCAGTTGACAGCGCGAACGTACTTGAACGCAGGTTAGGACTATTTCAATTTGTATTTGAAGACCTCGGTGGTATTGAGCTTTTAAATATTACAGAAAACAAAGAATATCAAATTGAAGTTTTAACCAAAGGAATCAATCCGAGCGGTGGGATTGAATTTGCCTGGCTGGGAATGATGTTTGACACGCTGCCACCGCATGGATGGGCGGCTTTCGATTTAAGACCGGCGGATGATCCGAACGAAGTTTTCCCCGAAGGAAAACTGACTGCTGAGAAAATGAAAACTTATCTCGATGAATTTATCGATGGGTTGGTTGCCAAAGACAAATTCTCAGGGGCTGTGATGGTTGCCAAAGATGGAATACCGTTATATACCCGGGTCGATGGAGAAGCCTGCAAAAGATATTCGGTTCCAAACAAACTCGATACAAAATTTAATCTTGGCTCAATGAACAAAATGTTCACCGGGGTGGCTATTGGACAGCTGGTGCAAAATGGTAAACTATCTTTTGATGATTTTGTCGGACAGCACCTTCCTGACTACCCGAACGAAGATGTGAAAAATAAAGTTACAATTCATCACCTGCTGACCCATACTTCAGGAACCGGCGATTATTGGGACCCGCTTTTTAATGCTAAATGGTGGGAAATCAAAACTGTTCAGCAACTTGCCGATCTGACTGCTGAAAACCCCTTAGATTTTGAACCGGGTGAAAGATTCTCATACAGCAACTGCGGACCGATTATTCTCGGACTGATTATCGAAAAAATTTCAGGTATGTCCTACGATGAATATATACGCCAGAATATAGCAAAACCAGCCGGGATGATAAACACCGACTGTTACGAAGTTGACCGACCGGTTGAAAACCTCGCTATCGGATATACAAAAAGAGACTACAATGGCGAGCCAACCGATTATTGGATGAACAATCTTTTTATGCATGCATCCAAAGGCGGCCCTGCGGGCGGGGGATACTCAACGGTTGAGGACTTGCTTAAATTTGATATTGCCTTAAGAAATTACACCCTGCTTGATAAAAAATATTTTGATGCTGTAACCACTGGTAAAGTTGAAATGGGTCCCGACATGAAATATGCTTATCTATTTGGCGATGAAATAAATAATGGTCAAAGAATTATCGGGCATAACGGCGGGGCGCCGGGAATCAATGCTGTTTTGGATATGTTTATGGATTGCGGTTACACCGTAGCAGTTATGGCAAATTATGATGGTGCCGCGATGTTGATTTTACATAAAATTTCAAATCTTATTATAAAGACATTAGATAATAAATAAGTTTCGATGGGTACTGGTTCAACTATACAAACTGTCTAACGAAATATACCGTCGGCAGGTCTCACTGACTGAGATCTGCCATCTTGATCTTCTTTACTTAAAAGATATAATCAGAAATTGAGCCGAATTCTCACTCATATTTTTTAAGGCTTGGCTGCTTGGTAAAAACCAGCGAATTTCTCCCTTTTGCAAGGTCAATTCGACAACCAGATCAGATTCTCCGGTGAGTTCTAAATGAAGATCGGACTCTGAATAAAACAGGCGGTTGATGCCATAATGGGAAATTATTTCATCACCGGCTGAAAGATTTACACGTACAACTTCCAGGATATCATTTCCAAAAAGTATTTGAGCCGCCTCTGAATTAATTTTGGATAAGTCATCTATTTGTTTTGTAGTATCAATTCCGGGGAGTTCCATATCGGTTCTGGAGATAGCTAAAAACTTTGCAGTTGTAGTACCGATATTGTCTATTGCGTGTGGGGCATCATCATGCCAATGCACATCGCCGGTTTGCCACTCTTTTGCCAGACTGTCTGCACCCATTATAAGCATAGTAGAATAATCACTCATCGAATAGATTAACCTGGCTTTACTGCTGTGAGCCGGAATCTGTTCTTTTTCATGCAACTCAATTTTGAGAACATTTACAAAATCATTGGCATAAGTAGTTGTTACATGAAGACTGTCGACCTCGGTGATAGTTTTGTAATGAAATTTATCTTTTTTTTCTTGTCCGCACCCAAAAGCAATTAGACAGATAATTGTAAAAGCTAAATATTTTTTATAATTTTTCATTTTACCCTCGTGAGTTTGATAACAATTAATATTTACTCAATTTTTAAAATTAGTAAGTTTACAAATTAAGTCTTGTTGATATTAAGAAATAGAAAATTTAATTATTTAGTCAATAAAAAAGATAGATTTTATTAACCATCAATATAGTGCTGCGGACAAAGCGAAACCAATTCAAGACAAATAATACAATTTATGTTTTCTTTAATTGTTAGCTGTCGGTCCACAATTTACAGCTGCAAATAAGGACTCCACAGCACACATATATATACTTTGCAATCAAAACTAATGCGATTATTATTAGTAGGGAACAGGCATGCCTGTTCCAGCCTTGTTTGATTTATCTGTTTTTAACATTGTGGGCGCAGACGTCTCTGTCTGCTCCATTACAATTAACCAATTTTAAATCTGTATTTCTACCCAAAATTAACTTAAAATAATAACGAAAACCATTATAAAAGCGTAAAAGCTATGGACATAGACAATCCAATATAATAAACTAAATAACTGACAGAAATATGTCGATTATAATGATATAAACTGAATTTTCGAAATCGAAATCCTAACGAGGACATAAATGGCACAAGCAAAACTCTTCATAAAAGAACTATTTAAGCTAAACTATGACTATGTTTTGAATGCTATTAATTGGCGTTTACCAAATTGGCTTTTTGTTTATGTTCATACTTTGTTGGCAAAAAACATATCCCCAATTCTACAATCAGCCGAACTGCCGGATTTCTTTCAAAGATTTGCTACCTTTGAAGATGCTGATCTTTTGGAAAAGGCCGGAGTAGACAAACAACTCCTTAAAGAGCGTCTTGAACATAATGATAAATGCTTTATTATTGGAAAAGATGAAAAGGTTCTTTGTATGTTCTGGGGATCGCCTGGTAAACGATATGCCCGATATGGTGGAACAATTATAGATCCGGGGGAAAATGGCTGTATTCTTTATGGTGCCTTTACCGATGTTTCGATGAGGAATAAAGGTCTCTACCGAGTTGCATGTAAGGAATTATACGCAGCTTTTGAAAGAGACGGAGTAACTGAGTTCTATGGTGCTATTTTAGTTATGAACCAGAACTCGAGAGAAATTCATGCCCGCAAAAATTTTAAAATAGTGGGCGAAACATACCATCTGGCACTATTTGGTATAAAATTTACCTATTATCATCATTGGCCGTACCCAACCAGAAAATTACATATATTTATTAAAACCCCTCCCAAAGGATTGTACTGGAATTAATTATTAATATTTTTTTTAACCGATGAAATTATAGACGGTTATTCAGATTTATTGAAACATTTCTCTTATGAATTATTAAATAGTATGAATAATAAATTTAAATCAATTGGAAATTTATTTAATCACTTGTTTAAATTAAACATTGATGAACTATTTTATGCCATTTCGTGGCGGTCAAATGATAGGTTCTTTAATTATATGCATGCCGTGTTGTTAAGAACGGACCAGCCTAAAGTTAGAACCCGAGAATTGAATGGATATTTCCAAAGATTTGCAACAATAGATGATGGTAATCTCTTCCTCAAAACAGGTATTAGCAAAAATCTGCTTAAAGAACGGTTAGACAATGGCGATCGATGTTACATATTAGGTCAGGATGACAAAATCCTTACACAAATTTGGGGCTCACCTGGAAAGAGGTATTTAAAATTAGGCGGTTCTATATTAGACCCGGGGGATAAAGGAGTCATTTTTTATGGAGGAGCTTCTGATAAATCTGTTCGCCTTAAAGGACTTTTCCCGGTTGCCATTAATAAGTTAAATCAATCATTTAAAAATATAAATAAAAATGTAGTCTATGCAGCAGTCAATTCCTTAAATAAATATTCAATAATGGTGCATAAAAGAATGAATTTCAAGTTAGTTGGCGAATCATACCATCTGTCACTTTTTGGCATCAAAATTACTTATTATCAATACTGGCCGCACCCAACCAGAAAATTGCATATCTTTATCAAAACTCCGCCTGAAGGATTATACTGGAATTAGTTTAAATTTTTACTCATAAAAACCGATATTTAAATTAGACACTAAATTTGAACAATTGTAGCATTATGCTTAGGAATTGATGATTTTATAAACGTATGAAATTGAGATTTGAACTAATAACAACTTTTGAAAAGTTTTGCAGCCTGAAAGTTCAATGGAATAATCTCGCAAAAGCAACCGGGATTGACCATGCTTTTATGAGGCATGAATGGTTCGAAAGCTGGATACGGAATTTGATGACCGACAGCCGTCTGGTCGTGCCAACTTGTTGGGATAAAGATAAACTGGTAGCGGCGGCGCCATTGCATATTATCAAAGATATTCGAAAAGAACTTAATCTTAGAATTCTATCATTTATGAAATCCAGTGTTTCACCCCGATGTAATTTTCTTATTGATCAATCGTATGATCCTACTCTGTTTTTTGATATAATTTTTAAAATTAAAGGGTGGGATATATGCGAGTTGAAATCAGTTGAGGCTGATAATCCCCTCACGATAAAATTTGTAAATTATCTGAAAAAAAAGAGGAAAGTTGTCGTAGAAAATGGTATCCAGTCGCCCTATGAAATGTTGGACCCCAATTGGGAATCCTATTTAGAAAAAAAATCGCGAAATTTCAAAAACAACTATCGTAAATATCCCAATCGGCTCAAAAAAGCAGGTGATTTTGAGATAATCAAAGTCGATAATTTTGAGGATTTTGAAGAATTTTATGAATTATTAGTCGAAGTTTCAGGTAAAAGCTGGAAAGCCAAGGGCGGGACCGATTTTAAATCAATGCCGGAAATGGCTAATTTTTATAAAACTTTTAGTCGATTAGGCTCAAAGGATAACCTTTTTGTATTATATATACTTTTTGTGAATAATAAAATGGCAGCCTTTAGTTACTATTTGAATCACGACAACCGACTGGCTGGATTGCGATGGGAATATGATGAAGAATTCAGTTTCTATATGCCTGGAACTGTAATTCATAACCATGTTATTAAAGAGCTGATGGACAGTGGCGAAAAATGGGAGTATGATTTGACCGGACACATTACCGAGCATAAAGCGAAACTTGTGCCCGATATCAGAAAACATATTGATATTACTTTTGGTTCTCCGGGTATTATTGGCAATTTATTGATTTTTGCAAAACAGAAGCTATTACGTTCAAAATAAGAAAATATGGCAACATCAATCAAACAGAGTATCAATAAACTGATTTATTATACAGGGTTGGTAAGATTATGTCTGTTTATGCTCAATTTACTAACCCAAAAAAAACTGCTCATGGTGTTTACATTTCATCGCATAACCGACAGCAACCCAAATGATTATTTTATGTCCTATGATCAGGGCTTGGATAAAACCGTTCACCAAAACCAGATTGAGGCAATAGACAGTTATTTCAAAACTCTTACAATAGCTGAATTTGTTAAAATAGTTACTAATGAAAAAAAGCTGACAAAAAATTCTGCCCTGATAACCTACGACGACGGCGACTACGATTTTATCCAAAACGCTTTACCTGCCCTTCAGAAATTTAATTGCCCGGCAACAATCTTTGTCCCGACTGATTATGTTGATTCCGACAAAAAATTCTGGCATCTCCAAATTTCAAATTTGATGCATTATATTTCCTGGGAAGGATGGCAGGATATTGTCCGGGAAAGTAGCACCTTCCCAAATTCCATAGCCACAATAATAAAATCGGCGCAAACGGAAGAAACTTTTAATCGTTTTGAAATCTGTCCTAAACTTGTAAACGCCCTTGATAAAATGATGCAAGCCGAACTTGATAGTTGTGTTGAAAAAATGGTTTCAATTTCCCGCTTGGAATATAAATTGCCGATCAGATGCATGACCTGGGAAGAACTCAAACATATCTCGAAATTTAAAATCGATATTGAATCTCATTCAAAAACCCATCGTAAAATGGCGCAATTATCAGATGAAGAAATCTCTCGTGAAGCAGTTATTTCCAAAGAGATGCTTGAAACTAAATTATTAAAAAATGTTTTGTCTATCTGCTATCCGGCGGGTTCATTTGATGATCGGGTTGCCCGTGCTTCATCAGAGGCTGGGTATAAAGTGGGGTTTACAACTCAATCGGGAATTATAAAAAGTTCAACTTCAGGTTTAGATTTGTTCAAATTAAAACGATTTAATATCTATGGAGATTCTAAAGCAGAAGCTTCGATACGAATTATTAAATTCGCCATCAGAGAGATGTTAAAGAATTAAACTATTTTACTTTGTAACTTAAATGAAAAGGCATCGCCCCAGACTTTATCATTAACATCCTTTTACACAGCATCAAAAATTTACTGTAAAGACTGGCCGAACCAACCGTAATATCAATATGCTTTCTGATTTTATCAACCATCTCAAGTTTAAAATCAGATTTCATCCCCGAGCAATCAAACTCCCAGGCGTCTTCATCGTCAAACATTGATTTAATATTGTGATTATGAATGAAAATTCCCGGCATATAATACTTAAAATTTTCATCATGATCACAGCGCAGCCCGACTTTCCGATTACGATTTTTCAAAAAATAATCAAAGGCAACCGGCTCATCATTGATAAATAATAATATCATTCCAAACAGCTTGTCGGCTGAACCGATTCGGCTGAACTCAAGATAAAATTTTGCTAACGCTGGAACATTGTATAAATCAGTCTTGAATTTACTCTTCCAGCTTTTTCCGGAAATCTCAATCAGCTTATCAAAATATTTCTCAAATTCATCATAGGTATCGATTGATAAAATATGATAGGACTTGGCTTTGTTCATTCTTTTTAATGAACTTTTGTAATTATATTTAAATTTCCTTGAGCGATTTTCTAAATAAGCATCCCAGTCTGTCTCAAAATTATCATAAGGAGACTGAAGTCCCTCTTCGATATAGAATGGTTTGCTTTTGTTTTTCAGATACTTTAGAAATATTTTGGTTGTCTCCTGGCTTTCTTCCAACGCCTGCAGCTCGATTACATTCCACCCTTTTATGTTAAACAAAGAATCAAAAAATAATTTTTCATCTATTGAGGGATGGATTATAAAATTACAACGGGGGGATATGCCCGAGACCAGAAAACTAAGCAGGTTCAACGGGGTTCCCTTGCGAACCTCTTTGATAATATGCATCGGGGCCGCCGCCACCAGTTGATCGCCCTTCCAGGCAGTCTGAATCATTAACTGGCTTTTTGGTTTAATATGTTTTATCCAGCAGGAAAACCATTCATGTCTAAAAAAGGCATGGTCCAATTGAGTTGATTTAACCAAAGTGTTCCACTGCTCTTTGATTGGTAGAAAATCGTCTAAGTTTTCTATTTGCTTAAATTTAAGTTCCAAAGCATTGTTTTCTTATTATTATAAATATTAATTTGAAATTAGTATTACGAACTTATAACTATACTATTCGGAAAAAGTTTATAAAAGATTTAATTTTTATTAATAAAATAGAACTAAACTAATCAATGTTTGTAGAAATGACCTTTGCCAGCCCATTTAGTCCACTAATTGTTTCAGTGTCATCGCTATATCCGACCAGCGTAACAATATATTTCCCCTGTCTGAAATTTAAATAATAACTGTTCAGGAGAGCCTCGTCGCCTATTTCGACCTTTTTTCCTGCGGGTGAAATTTTGCTCATATAGGAATCCGTTGCGCCATCGGGGGTGCCCATCTCATAAATTTCAATGCTGATCTCCTGGTTGGTACTGTTTCCAAAAGTCAAAGTGACAATTTGAACAAACCCATTTTCGTGATACAGCTCGGCTCCGCCGTTGATCAATTTAAAAAGATCTTGACCAACAAATGTCCGTACGGTGTCATTTGCCACCCATCCAACAACTTCGTTATTATCAGGAAAATACCTGCCAATACTTTTGTTTGAGCAATTCTGGCTACATCCACTCCAAAGGACGCCTAAACCTATTATAAGAATTAATATTTTCATGAGTTTTTCAGACAATCGCTTCTTTAATGTTCAGTTTATCAAGATTCATTTCGCCCAGACCATGCTGAGCCGACATTTTGATCATCGCAACAGCCTCAATTTTTAAGGAAAGGAATTTGGTACAAAAGGCATCGACTGCTACCGGATTCAACCCGGCAGTAACTGTGTCTGATTTTTTAACTTCACCGGGACCGAATGGTCCGTTAGTAATCAGGAATTCGGTCGAATCGGCAATACAGAGGTCAGGTTTCCTCAAAATATTCAAATCTGCCACACACTGTGAAAGAAAATCTATATCTCCATACCAATCAGAGGCATTCGAGCCAAAATGGAAAAATTTATTGGTAGGGTTATGAGGACAGGCACCCATCAAATTTTTAAGCAGGCCGGTAAATTGTGGCCCGCTGTGGTGTTTCACATGAGCGAGATTGATAAATTTATCGGCATTCATCAGATCTTTGCTGATATGCGCTTCCTTGAGTGCTATTCCATCCTTGATTGGCATGATATCAAATTCCTGTTTAGAGATAGTGCATCTCTGAAAGGCAGCCATTTGATCATCGGTGATATTTTTTCCGTTCCAATATTTTTCAGAAACTCCCTTAATAAGGTTTATCTCTTTTGCGCCCGCTTCAAAGCACATCGCAATAGTTGCCAATAAAACTAACGGATTGACGGTTGTCGCCGGATATTTCCCAATTGCGTTCGGAAGGATGGCAACCTTATCACCGCTTGTAATAAATTTGTTCATCCCGCCAAGCATTCTGACTGATTCAATAGTATCCTGGTAATAGTCGGTTCCTGCTACTGACGCTATGTCGAGTTTGGTGATTTCGGTGGCATTTAATATTTCCGGCAAAAGATAACCGCCGGCAAGGGTTGCCGCTCCGAGAGTGGCGCTACTCTTGATAAATGATCTTCTAGTAAATTTTCTTGACATATTTATTCCCGGTTTGAGTTACTAAATTATATCAATTACTGACGAATCACACAAGGCTTTTATTTAGCCCTTTTAGTCGATTATAACTCAAAGATTGATTGATTACAATTAGAATACATATAATTTATGACCCAATATTAATCTCTATAAGCATCTTTCATTCAAATACTTAATATAAAAATATCTGATTAGTATATATCTCAATATTTTCAGAAAATAACTTATTCCTATCGTAGATTTTAGTAATGTAGGTAAAATTTATCAATAAAGTCTTGGTTGAAAATAAAGATATTGTATATTGAATTCACTCAAAATTGGAGTATAGTCTTAAGCTAAAAAGTGTAAACCTGATCGTGAAGGTATAATGAATCAAAAAGATGACAATACCCGAACAGTTGTTGTTCTGACTAAAGGAACCGTGGTTCATCAATACAAAATAATTGAAAAAATTGGTGCCGGTGGTATGGGTGAGGTTTATCTGGCTGAAGATACAAAACTGAAACGAAATATTGCCCTGAAATTTCTTCCTACACAATTCTTAAATAATGATGATATTAAAAAACGATTTCAAAGAGAGGCTCAAGCTGTTGCAAAGCTGAACCATCCAAATATTGTTACTATCCACGAAGTAAGTGAGTTTAATGGTCGTCCTTTTTTTGTTATGGAAAATATTGATGGACATTCGCTGCGTTATTTCATAAAAGAGAAACCACAGCCGGCAGATGCTATCATCGAATTCGCCTTGCAAATATGTCAGGGACTGGGGGAAGCACATCGACATGGCATTACCCATCGAGACATAAAACCTGCTAATATTGCCCTTGATAGGACAAATAGAATACGACTGCTGGATTTTGGTTTAGCTGCCACAGAGGGTGATGATAAACTAACCAAAACCGGTTCGACCCTTGGAACTGTTTCATATATGTCACCCGAACAAATTTCAGGGAGAGATATCGACCACCGTTCGGACCTTTTTTCATTGGGTATCGTGCTGTATGAATTATTATGCGGAAGAACTCCTTTTAAGCGTGATAATGAAGGCGCGACATTAAAAGCTATTATTGAAAGTAATCCGGAACCAATTAACAGGTATAAATCAGACGTTCCAGATAAGTTGCAGGATATTATTTTAAAACTTATCGAAAAAGACAAAGAACTCAGATATCAGTCAGCCGAGGGTGTCATTGCTGACTTAAAAAGACTCATGTATGATTCGCAATCACATACCTATCCTTCTGGTAGAACACATGAGACGTCATTTAAAAATTTATATTTCAAAATGTCAGCGGTTGCAGTTTTTCTTATAATTGTAATCGGTTTTATGTATTTTTATAATCAACCCGAACAAATAGTAAATAAACCGCCAGTATTGATTGTGTTACCGTTTGAGAATCTTGGTGCCGGAGAGGATGAATATTTTTCCGATGGTATTCGTGATGAAATCAGTTCACGTTTGTCGACTGTAAAGGGACTGCGTGTTATTTCACCAAGAACTGCTGATAAATTTAAAGAGACTGACAAGAGCATTGAACAAATCGGACAGGAAACCAATTCCGATTATGTTCTTGAGGCGACTATACGTTGGGATAAATCCGGTGAAGTCGACCGTATTCGCATTACCCCCAGATTGACCAAAACCAGTGATAATTATCTGATGTGGTCGGATATTTATGAGCAACAATTAGTGCAAATATTTGATGTTCAATCAAAAATAGCTGAACAGATTGTAATCGCCTTAGGCTTGACTTTAGTGGAAACAGATAAACTGGCTCCTGATTATGCTCCGACTACAAATATGGCGGCGTATAATTTTTATCTTCGGGGTCTTGAGATTTCAAGTCATAATTTACGGATGTCTGATTTTCAGGGATCTATAAATATGTTTGACTCAGCCATAGCCCTTGACTCAAATTTCGCTTTAGCCTGGGCTCAAAAATCAATGAATCATTCGACCTTTAATTTTCATTTTACATCGGTCAATGGAAAATATCATAAAAATGAAGCTTTAAAAGCTGCTGAAAAAGCACTGGCTCTTGATCCTACTTTGCCAACCGCTCAAATTGCGATGGGTACCTATTCCAATTATATCGAAAGAGATTACGAAAAAGCATTGTCATCATTTAATAGAGCCAAATCCGAACTTACCAGCAATGCCGAACTCTCACAGGCTATTGGAATTGTTAAAATGCGTCAGGGAAAATGGGATGAAGCGAATGAAAAATTTGAAGAAGCTATCCGAATTGACCCCTTGTCTGATAGAAGATACTTTTACATAGCCAATAGTTTAAGTATGACTAGGAATTACGAAGAAGCGGATAATTATATAAATCGTGCTCTGGTTCTGGATCCTAATAATGCTGATGCTGCGTATCTGAAAGTTTTAATTAACCTTCTGCGTTATGGTAATATCGAATACGATGTTGAAGAATTTAAAACATTATATGAAAAAGTTGGATTGGCTGAAATATCAACCTATGAACTGACTTCAGGTACCTCACTTGGGCTGTGGAGATACATTCCTGATTTATATGACCCTCAAATTGAAATAGAGAATATTCGAAAGTTAAGCAATATTAAAGGAACGATTGCTGAGCGATCACCTCATATTATACAGATGAACATAGGCCATCTATATGAACTCTCAGGACATCATGATTCGGCTCTAATTTATTATGATTCTTCAAGGATTATCTTAACTAATATTATTGATCAAGGTGAACCCGAGTTTCATGCCTTTGCAGAACTTGGTCTCACATATGCCTTAATGGGTAATAAAGAAGAAGCTATAAAAGCGGGTAAAACATCCAAGGAGTTGATGTCGGTTGACGACTGCCACTGGTGAGGACCGGACGCAGTCATGGTCATGGCTACTATATACACAATCGTTGGAGAATATGATAATGCAATTGAAGAACTTGAGTTGCTCTTATCAATTCCATCCTGGAGCTCAGTTAAATATTTAAGAGCCGATCCGATTTTTGCGCCGTTACAAAACATCCCTCGCTTTAAAGCACTACTTGAAAAATACGAATCCTATAGCAGCCTAAACTAATCTTGAAATTTATAACCCAAGCATTGGATAATTTTGTCTTAAGGAATCTTCAAAACGTTGATCCATGCCAAGATTAATACCTCTTAAATAAATCTGTTTAGCTCTCTGGTATTGGGCTGTTACTAAATAATAATTACCAAGTTCTTTTAATGCAAAAAGGCCTGCTTCTTTATGAGTCCCTGATTTTATTAAATACTCCAGATACAGTTCGTGGTCTCTTGTCAATCGATACAAAGTAGTTAGATTATACAAAGTCACAAAAGTTACTTGTGGCAAAGACTCACAAGTTTTTAGTACTTTTTCTGCTTTATCATATTGAGCAGTACCCATAAAACAAACCCCAAGGTTATTATAACCACTCGCATCATAGGGGCTTAAGCCAACCCCTACCTCTAAATATTGGATTGCTTCGCTATATCTTTTTAAATTAGTTAAGCATTCACCATAATTAATCCAGGCATCAATATAGGATGGGTTCATTTGCATTACTTTTTGAAAATATCCTGATGCTTCAACTATTTTACCTTCATTCTTTAAGGCAAACCCGGTTTGAAATACAACTCTTTCCGGATAATCGGTATTCCATTTTTTTACTATTTCTTTAACTGCTAAATTGTCACCCATGTTTTTGTAGTAAGTTGCCAGAAGATATCTCGCATTTCGATTTTTACCTTTATCTAAGTTGATATAGTCGGTAAAATTCTCAACTGCTACTTCCGGTTGATTGATACTGATAACTCTGGCTGAAAGAGAAAAGAATCCCAGGAAAATTGATAATAAAACTATTGTTACGTTAGTAGGGAAATTTGCTCGATTACGAATTAAATAGTAGTAAAAGAAAATTGAAATAGGAATCGCAATATATGAGAACAAATCCCAGTCTCTTGCCATTCCAAGTTTTGGATCAAAAATGAATGACGCACCTAAAACAGAAACAGACAATAACATCAAAAAGAAATAATGACTCTCTTTTAATAGAATTGATATTTTGGTCGTGAACAAACTTAGCAATAATAACCCTATTCCCGGGATGACAAGCACTAGTAGATTGATCATATCCAAAAGATGAGCAATTGAAAACATACTGTAATTATCCAATGTGAATTTATCAGAAATAAATGGTACGATAGAGTAATAGAAGAAGAAATTTGTTTTGTAGTAGTATATGAAACCGGCAACTGCTCCAATAGCTGAAACAAATAGAATTAGTGTTTTAGTTTTCTTATCTATATTTTTTAATTTATTACCATATTTTGAGTTTGAAAATAAGAGATATACTGTTGCAGGTATCAGCGTTACACCAAAGATATGAAATATAACAGCTGCAATTTGGGCAGGTATTATCAGCCATCGTGAGGATTTCCCAAGCGATATAGATAATCCTAAAAATGTATAAACTAGAACAGATAAAACAAAAATCGAGTAGTTCTCGACATAACCAAAGCACATTAGCATATATCCACCGGATATTATTCCGAGTGAAAATAGAATTCGATTTTTATTATTAGTGAACAGTTTAAATGAATAATACAAGGTGGTTAATAAAAATAAAGCTCCGGAGATAATTGAAATCAATTGAAAGCTCAAAAGTGCCGCTTTCTCACCTCCATAGGCTAACAAGTCCTTAAGCCATAAATGAGCGTACACTTCTCCAATTTCACGAGATTTTAAAAGCGGGTCATCGGATGACAATATTGATAGAACAGTATAACCGTCACCTAAAAAATGAGCACGTGAACGAAAAACTATAAAAAGTAAAACAAAACTGATAAATATAATTATAGAAAATAACCAAAATTGCTTTGTAGATTCTGTATTATTAGAATTTGAAATATCATTATTAATGGAATAAGAAAATAAAGCAATACTTAAAATTGATAGAATTATTGGGATATAAACAGGTTGATGACTCCAAACAGAAAATCCCCAAACTCGGTACTCAGGGATAAACGATGCACCTAAATACAACAGAAGTGTGATTAGATATAGAATTTCTACCCTGTTTTGTGATGTTGATAATTTTGTCCTTATCATATTTTAAATTATAGTTAATTTCCTTCTGGAGTAAAGTAGAAAAAAAGACTTATTTAATGTTTAGATATTAAATTATTTGCTATATAATTAATCACACGAAGTGTGTTTAGAGGTTCTGCCATTCTTCTTATTTACTTTCTATCTTGTTCAGGAAATCACGGATAACTTTTATATCGGCGACCGGATCATCTTGCATTGTCAAATGGGCGCAATTCTCAAGTATGACAACCTCTGAGTTGGGAATCAAACTTTGATAATATTTGATTGTTGCAGGGACGCAATAATCGAATTGTCCTGCTGTCAACAGGGTTGGTGTGGTGATTTCGCCGAGGCGGTTAGTTTGATCATAATCGCTGAGTATCCCTGTAACAGTGAACTCGCTGGGTCCCCACATATATCCATATAAGGCTTGGTTCAATTCAGCAAAGGCATTGTTTAATTCATCGGACCAGGGTTGTCGACGTGCAAAGTAAGTACCATAGTAGACCATTAAGGCCGACTGATATTCAGGGGATGCTGTTGTTCTTTCTTGTTCGTGATGTCTGATTACCGTTTGCAATGAATCCGGCAGTGTACCCAGCAGGCTGTCGGCATCGTGAATCCCGCGAGGAGCACTAAGAAAGGGACTCGCCAGAACAAGACTTTTTACACCGGTAGGGCGAGTGAGAAGATAATCCACCGCTAACATTGTACCCCAGGAGTGTCCGTACAGATGGACTTCTTTCAAACCCAAAGCCTCGCGTACCTGAGAAATTTCCTCGACAAAATGTTCTATAGTCCATAAGGTAGTGTCAGAAGGACCAGGTGATTTGCCGCCGCCGAGTTGATCATAGAAAATTACTATACGGTCTGTTCCCAGAGCCTCCAGCGGTTTCAGATAGTTACTTGATACACCCGGACCGCCATGTAAGACTAACAGCGGTGTTCGCGCTCCATCTCCGACAATCCGACACCAGACCTTTCCACCGGTAACATCAATGAAGCCTTCGGATTCTTTAAGGTTTAATGGTTGATCTTCACTCCAAGCTATTACTGCCATGAAGCAAATCGCTAAACTAACAATAATCGTTCTTTTCATGATATCTCCTTTGAAAAGATAACAAAACTCAGAAAGAGCAATGTTTTACACTTTAAATAAAGGTATATGATACCCACCATGCAACCTAAAGTTAAGTAGGGCAGGATCCCTGTGAACCTGTCTTTTTTGAGGTATAACTACTTTTATTGCAAGGTTTTATAAAACCTTAAAAATTCGGCGTAACTCTTTCTGACGTTTATGAATACAACGAATTGGGTTCGCACACTTCGTGTGTTTTTCTCTGGCGTAGTATGTTCGGGTTTATTTATTTTAAAATTTATCAAAATCAAACATTTACTTTACTATAAAATTTGCTGTAACCTCATATGGTAATAAGTTCTTACAACGAAATGGGTTCGTTTTGTTATTTTTAATGTTTGTAGAAATTCATGTTTTACATTTTCTGTCTTTTTGAGTGTATGGTGTACGATTTTAGACATGTTGGCTCCTTTCTCTATAGATATTTTTCATTTCTTAATCACCAAAGTTTTAGTGTGGAATTTGGGAGTAGAATTCTTGAGTTGGTCAGAAGTCCTGTGCTCATGACAATTTCAGCTAATCCCTTGACAATAATGCCATTATCGGTATATTTATCGAGAATGGATGTGAGCCCACTCAATCCAAGTTTCTAATAGATACAGCCTTCTATGAGGATAGATAACGAGAGTCTGTCCAGATTCAATTTAAGAACAACTGGCAATAGCAACACGTCGTTAATTATGTCTTCATTCGAGTAATCACTCAGAAAAACCAGAGAATTATTGTCAATTCAATGAGCTTTGCTCATTCAAATATTAATAACCGGGAAATCTTGATTGATCGGCAACCCTAATCTTAAAAGAAAGGAATCAACAAAATGGCAACTGAAGAAATATTGGAAGGAGCCCGGAACGGATTAACCTTCTTCTATGCCTATTTGAACTTGGTTAGTCAGGAGATCGGTATGGAGCATGCCATTGATCTGAGTGTCAAGGTCAATGAGATGATGGGCGATGCGAACGGAAGAAGGATAAAGGAACAATTTGGCGATAAGGATATTGATATCAGTACCGCGACTATGGTGGCACTCCATTCGATTAAGGATGCTTTTGGGATTACTTCGGAGGTTATCGAGAAAAGCCCAAAAAGGATGGTGGTCCGTTGTTCCCGGTGCCCTGTTTACGACGCAGCTCAATCAGTGGGTATTGATAACGAAACCAAAGAGACACTATGCCGGAAAGGTTCGCTAAAATTTATGGATGCGATGGTCAAGCAACTCAATCCGAATCTTAGTTATCAGTTGGTAAAATTTCGGTCTGGTTCTGATGAATGCTGTGAAGAGGAAATTTTAATGAGCTAACTGTATTTGGGTTTTACTTAAGTTTGGCACTTTTTCTAAATTAAGAAGCAGCTAAGTAGAGCATGACTCCCAGAGAATTGACAATTCAGGATTTATAATCCCAACAATGGAGAGTTTTGCCTTAACGAATCAACAAAACGTTGATCCATGCCAAGATCAATCCCTCGTTTTATATTTGCTTAGATCTCTGATTTTGTGCGGTCACCAAATAATAATTTCCAAGTTCTTTTAATGCAAAAAGAGCGGCATCTTTATGAGGCTCTGCAGAAGTGAAGAAACGAATCCTTTTTTATGGAAAAATAAACTCTATATGTGTGTCGCCAGAGAAAAACACCCGAAGGGTGCTACACAGCCGGGCGGGAATGTAAACTGTTGGTGCTTTCATCCAGAGCCATCTGTTTTTTCTCGGCACGACGGCGATCATCAAAATCCAAAATTGTTTTACGCATCCGAATAGTTTTTGGGGTGACCTCAACCAGTTCATCATCGCGGATCCATTCCATCGCCTGTTCCAAAGTCATCTTGCGCGGAACATCAAGTTTGACGCCGATATCTTTTGTCGAAGACCGGTGGTTGGTCAGACTTTTCTTTTTGGTCGGGTTGCAGGTCATATCCATATTTCTGGAATTTTCGCCAATGATCTGACCGTTATATATTTTTTCTGTTGGTTCAATAAAAATAGCTGACCGTTCCTGAAGCCCTTCAATAGCATAAGCGGTGGCAATACCTTTTTCAATACTAACAACGGAACCTTTGTTTCTGGAAATAATATCACCGCGCCAGGAACCATAGCCTACAAAACGGGAAGCCATAATACCCAGACCACGAGTGTCAGTCAAAAACTCGGAGCGATATCCGATTAAACCACGGGTTGGGATTTCAAATTCGATGCGGATTGTTTTGGTGCCATGATTTTCAACCGTAGTCAACTCGCCTTTACGTTTGGCAAGTTTTTCAATGATGATGCCCTGATGTATTTCCGGAACATCAATAATAAGCTGTTCCATCGGTTCTAAAACATTGTCGTTTTCATCTATCTGAGTGATAACTTCCGGGCGGGAGATACAGAACTCAAGACCTTCACGACGCATCTCTTCAATTAAGATAGCCAGATGAAGTTCACCGCGACCTGAAACTTTGACACCATCGGGGCGACCGATATCTTCCATCCGAAGCGCAACATTGACGCGAAGTTCTCTTTCGAGACGATCTTTTAACTGACGAAGCATAATCGCTGTGCCGTCCTGTCCTGAGAATGGACCATTGTTGACTAAGAAAAACATTGAAAGAGTTGGTTCTTCAATTTCAAGCGGTTTTAATGCTTCTTTTGGGTCTTCATTTTTTGAGAATGTATCACCGATTCCGATTTCAGAAGGTCCGGCTAACCAGACAATATCTCCGGCAGAAACTTTATCAGTTTCAACCCGTGTCAATCCGCGAGTGATCCACATGTGGATACCCTTAGCTTTTGAAGATGAAACAAATTCCCAATCTTTATCCTTAGAGGTCGGATCTTTCAATCTGGTAACCATGCGGGTGAACTCTTCACCTTTTTTCAACGACCCGCTTAATACTCGTCCGCATCCGATTTGTCCGATATAGTCATTCCAATCGAGCGAACTGACCTGCATTAAAAATTCACCATCCTTATTGACCTGTGGCGGAGGAACTTCATCAATGATTGTCTGAAAGAGGGCATCCATCCCTTTAGGTTCTTTTTTGTCCAAATCATTTACAAACCAGCCATCTAAACCGGAGCCGTATAGTACCGGGAAATGCGCCTGTTCGTCAGTGGCACCTAATTCGATAAAGAGATCAAATGTTTTATTCAAGGCATAATCAGGGCGGGCGTTCGGGCGGTCAACTTTATTGACAATGACAATCGGGCGAAGTCCAAGTTTCAAGGCGCGCATAAGTACATAACGAGTCTGTGGCATCGGACCTTCATTAGCATCGACTAACAATAAAACCGAGTCAACCATCGAAAGGACCCGTTCCACTTCACCTGAGAAATCGGCATGACCGGGAGTATCAATAATATTGATCAGGTTATTTTTCCATGATACGGTGCAATGTTTTGAACGAATAGTAATACCGCGTTCACGTTCTATTACGTTGTTGTCCATGAGACGTTCGGCAACTTCCTGATTATCGCGGAAAGTCTGGGTAGCTTTGAAGACAGAATCAATGAGAGTAGTTTTACCGTGATCAATATGAGCAACAATTGCGAGGTTTCGGATATTAGCGATATCAGTCATTAAAAAATACACCTTTCAAAGAGCAGAAAACCTGCTTAAAATAAATTTCAAAAAAATCTACCAATTAAACTTTCAGGAATTATCTGGCAGAAAAAAATCCGAACAGAATTTTAACTGCCCGGAAAATACTAAAAGCCCGACTATTATAGGGATTTTTTAAATTTTGTCAATCGAAATCTTTAAGTTTGTTGTACGTAGGGGGTTAGAGAGATCATAAACAGCCGATGCAGTCAAAGATTAATGAGCAATTTAAACTTCCTTGGAATATTGAAATTGCAGCTGGCAACTTATAAGAGTCTTGCAGGTCCATATAAAGGAGTGAATAAATATATCTAAGTGTATTTATATAATTCGAAAGGTTGTATTTGTGAGCAAAAGAATAAATTACTGGTTAGGATTAGCACTACTGTTGTCAATTATTTTGACCCTGAACGCATCGGCATGCACATCGTTCATGTTGGAAACCAAATTACAACTTCGGTGAAGGTCGCTTCTATCTCGATAAGCTCTGACTTTTAACAACTGAACAATTTTGAAAGAAGTGAATTAAATTGGATTTATATGGGTCGTTGAAAATTTTTATTGTTGTTTGAAAAAAAATAGATTTGCTATTTTGGGAACGATAAAATTATTGCTCATTCGTAGATATTTATATATATTTAAAATTATAGTAAGGGATAAACTGAATTTTTAAAACTTGTATATGTAAAACCCGGGATAGCTGTACGATTATAATGAAATCAGTTATGTTTCGTGGAGGATGCTTTATGATTCGCTTAATTTTATCTACCATGCTTATGCTTAGTCTCTCTGTGAGCCTTGCCGCTCAAAACTGGATGTCACTTGATCATGTCGATGGTTCATACGCGGGAGATCATGTTGGCACTAATGAAACAATCGCTTTCCACATCCGAATGATCAATAATTCTGGTGAGAACATCAAGGGTCATACAATTGGCTTCAGAGTTTACTCCCCGGACGATGCTCAATGGAGTGCTACGACGGCGACTGAGACGGGTGTCATAACATCCGAAATGTATACTCAGACTTTCATAAATGAATTCAGTAATGATGGAATTGGAGCGGATACGATTGGGTTTGGCGGATTTCTAATATTCGAAACGGGCATTCCTGATGGATTCAACGAAATTGTTTACACGATTTCGGTTGGCCCTATTGATACTATCTTTCACGATAAGCAGATATGTCTTGATTCGAGCCATTATCCTCCGGCGGGAAACTGGACCTGGTCAACTAATACTGGAGATGTTAACCCTGATTGGGACGGACCGCACTGTTTTTTGATTGACAAGTGTGCCGGACAAAGCGACCCGGATGGAGATGGGTTTGCCGGAATGTGTGACAACTGCCAGAACGACTATAACCCCGACCAAGCTGATATCGATTTTGATAATATTGGCGATCTGTGCGATAACTGTCCGGAAAATTCAAATAATGCACAAACTGATGGTGATATAGATGGGTATGGCGATCTATGCGACAACTGTCCCGAAGATGCTAATCCATCACAGAGCGACAGTGACGGTGATGAGTATGGAGATGTTTGTGATAACTGCCCCGCCGATTCAAACCCGTCTCAGAACGATATTGACAATGATGGCAATGGCGATCTGTGTGATAACTGTCCCGATTCATTTAACAGCAACCAGACAAATTCAGATTCAGATGATTTTGGTGATGCCTGCGATAATTGTCCCGACCAGACTAACCCTCTGCAGGAGGATATTGACAATGACGGTAGAGGTGATATTTGTGATAACTGTCCGGAGATAGCTAATAACTCTCAAAGTGACGCTGATAACGACGGAATCGGTGATGAATGTGACGAGTGTACCGATACGGACGGTGATGGATTTGGTGACCCGGGCTTTTTGGCTTCAACCTGCCCGATTGATAACTGTCCTGAGGATTTCAATCCCGACCAGCTTGACTCTGAAGGAGACGGTACTGGAGATGTTTGTGCAAGTTGTTGCGAAGACTTCACCGGTAATGTTAACTGTGATGATCAGGAAGATGTTACTATTTCTGATCTGACCAGGCTTATTGAATGGTTGTATTTGAATGGTGATGACATATGCTGTTTGGAAGAAGCCAATGTCAATGGCAGTTCCGATGACAAAGTAAATATTAGTGATGTTACTTATTTGGTGAGTTATTTGTTCTTAAACGGTGCCGATCTTCCGGTATGTCCTTCATACCGACCAGCGCCAAGGAGAGTGCCATCCCAGTATTCGACCATCCAGTCGGCTATTAACGACGCCTTTGACGGGGATACTATTCTTGTAGCGCCGGGAACGTATGTAGAGACAATAAATTTCATTCGCAAACAACTTATTCTTCTTAGTGAGAACGGTCCGTATGAGACATTTTTGGTAGCCTCTGACAACACCCTGCCGGTCATAAGTTTGAATAGTCTTGAACCGGTCGGTTCGGTGATTGAAGGATTTGACATCTCCGGAGGCGGTCTTTCAGGGATTTATTGTCGTGCGACAACGGTACGAATTGAAGGGAATATCATGCATAATAATTCCAGTTCGGATCATCACTACGGAGGTGGTGTTACTATATCCAATTGTAATTACTCTATCGTAACACGCAATATAATCTATGATAATCAAAGTTTACCGGTTGGTTATGGCGGTGCTGTGCTTCTTGATTTTGGTCACGGTGTGACGATCAGCTATAATTTGATATATAACAATTATGCTTACGGGGAAATCAGAGTTGACTTGGGTTATACTGCGAGCATCCACAACAACACTATTATAAGTCCCGGTCGAATAGGCATTTCAACAGTTAATGGCACCCCTCAGGTATTCAATAATATTATTGTGGGTGGTACAATCGCTGCAATAAAAGGTGTCTACAATCCGGATAGACTCAGGTACAACTGCATCTGGGACAGCCCGAGTCCGTATGGTGGAGCAACTGCCGGAGTGGGGAATATCATTTCAGATCCACTGTTTGACGATCCTATGCTGTTTGATTATGGACTGCAACCTTTATCACCCTGCATAAATACAGGTGACCCTGATCCGATGTATAACGACCCTGATAATTCGCGAAATGACATGGGTGCTATCCCGTATATTCCGTAGGTTAGCAGCTATTAAAATAAAACGAGCAAAGAACAATTAATTTTGTTTACGCAATACTACTTGCATGCTCATGTTGTTGATTTCCAGTGAATCGTTCCATTTGAATCCACTGATAAAGTAGATTACTGCCACAGCATCAATATTGCCACCTGAAAACTTAAATGTTAATTGATCCTGCTCCAAATTTTCGTTGCTAGTAGTAGTCAACAATTCTGAAAACTGTTCATTAAGTGAAAGTTTAGTAATATTTTCAAAACTTGTGGAATCATTATCAAGTGACAATGTGAAAACGGATTGATCCTGATAAAATCGCATGAAGCATGAATCATCGCCTAACATTATTACTTCTATAGAATCATGCTTGGGAACCCAGTCAAACCTTACAAGATAATCATAACCTTCGATATTCACAGCAGACCTGCCCGTTGTGTTAAACCTGAAAAATTCTTTAGAACCTGATTGACCAAAGCGGGAAATATACTCAAAACCCATCATGCCTGCAATTTGATGCTCTATAGTATAATCAGGTGTGGGTTTTAATGAGTCTATGTCCGTGCCAGAAAACCATTTATTGAACGACTCGACACCATGTACATCAGTTAGGTATTTGATAATACTGCTCATCTCTTTTCTATCCTCAAGAGGCAAGTCACTGAGAGCTTCATGTGTTGATCCATCAACCACAATTTTGTTCTCAATCAGAATATCCTCCAGTCGTTCTTGCTGACTTTTCTTTGAAACCGAAAAAGCCGACCACGGACCATATGCAGAAAGAAGCGCACAGACACAAATAACAAGTGGAATAATCCTGATATCTTTGACTTTGCTAAATATGAAATAGATAACAACTACGAAGAGCCCAATCGCCATAGCCAACACAAAGTAACGACTCTCGGTGATACCATAGTCTGAAATTCGCCTGATTATGGCTAGAAAGAGCATCACGACCAGCGGAATTAAGGCGCGGAAAAACCACTTGGAAAACATTTTGATCCACAGGTTTCCAACTCGCTCTCTAAGCGGATACAAAAGCAACAGGGAAAGAATGCCAACAACCGAATACCAAAGGACAAGCTGTGACACCCAGCCTTTGGGCCAGTTCCAAGTGAAGATTATTTTCATCTCGTAACTGAACAGGATGATAAAATACAAAGCCACCAGTGGAAGCAGGATATATCGAGTAAAAACCATCAATCCTTTGGGGTATTTGTCAGAACTGTTCAATTCCTCAAGGTTACGAGGTACTCCGGCTAAGAATATCCAGGTATTAAAAATCCCTGCAACGATTATCCATAGTTGTAAATAACGTTCCTCCTTAACATCAAAACCGAAGAGATGGTCAGCCGAGGCCAGGGCAATCATCAAACCGATGTACATCACGGATGAGTAGAGGGCTGCGATCAGGAACCGCAGGAACAGTGACAGGTTGAATTGCCAGAAACCGCAGATCTGATTTCCTCCGATGAAGGGTAGGGATGCCACCAGAAAATGTAAACCGACATTCAGAAGCATAAAGCGTATGAGATGAATCTCCGGGTTATTTACGAGATCGGGCAGCGAAAAATAATAGGCCACCAGCAGAAGCACTCCGCCCAGCTTAAGTGTTAAGGAGATTCCTCTACTTAACTGTTGTTTTTCTGAAAATACGGCCAGAGCTATAAACAGCGACAGACCCAGTACAGCAGCCATCAGCACCTTTTGCAGAACAAACTCATCGGGTGCTTTGGTGAAATCTACAAGGTTAATAGCGGCAATCGTCCCCACTATGGCGCTTAAGAGAACGAAAGGAAAACGCATGAACGTTGTAGCTATGCCGTTGAATAAAAGACTGATTGACGGAAACCTAATCATTGTATTCATAATACAAACTCACAGTTTTAGAAGTTTTGGTAGGTCGAAACCGATGTGGTTTCGACAAAATACAGAATATTATACTGGTTTGTCATTTAATATTGATTTTAAAATCAATAATGTTTTGTCTGAATTTGCAATAAAAAAACACATTGTGTGTGCGGTCAAAAGCTCCCCCAATTGGACGAGTTTTGTAACTGGTTGAGCAACGATCAGCAGTTTTTTTGAGAAAATCTAAGAAATTGTGGATGAAGTTTGCTCTTCTCTTATAGGTAACCTGATCAACAATCAAAGAGTTTAGCTTTTATATTAATTGACAAAAAAACCGCCTGAAAATCAGGCGGTTTGATCTATTATTTTTATCATTATTCCATTATAAAATCAAATCCTGTCAATTCATCAAGAGGATTTAACTCTACGCCGGTATAAGTCTTATTAGCTGTCAGATTTTCAGCTGTTGCAGTAATATCATAGGTATCTTCAGGAAGTATCAAAAGATAATTGCCTTCAGCATCAGTAATTGTTGATGTTGCATATTCTACTCCAGCAACGTCAATCGTTATATTTTCAAGCGGGTCGCCAAGAGCATCAACGACTGTTCCGGCAATAGTGCCAGATAAAATTTGTTTGAAAGCACGGAATGTCGGAGTGAGTATATACTTTGATGAGGCACTGATAACTGATTTTGAAATATCAAAATCAACATAGATTTCTATCAGTTGGTTCTCTTCAACAGAAAAATTCAGATTGAGTTTAATCCCGGATTGTTGCGCACTTGGCGTAGTTAAGTCATAAGTTGTGCCTTCAATAACAATTTCATTGGAGTCAGACAACAACAGTCTCATTTGCTCGTAGTCACCAACAGGGAGAGAAACGCTATCGGCTAACAAAACAGTTATACCGTTTATCAATTCCATATAATCGATGACCGTATCAGGTTCCGATAAAACTATCCAACCGTCATCTGAATGATGAGTTGATACTTCAAGAACATGTAAATATAAATGCTCAATGCCTTCCGGAGCAGGAGCATCAAAGGATTCTACGGAAATAAAACCGTTACTGCTTTTGACGGGATTATCAGAACAGCCAATTATCAGCAGGCAAAGAACAACAAGAATAAATAAGTACTTCATATTAAAACCTTTCATCTGTTTTCGATTTATAAAAAATTGAGTAGTATTTTATAAGTACAAAGTTAAATTAAAAAAATGCGTAGACTTGTCAAGTCTATTTATTGAACAGGATTAAAGAGTAAAAGTACAAGCTGTTAAAAAGCTATACAACTTTCCTTAACTGATAGTGGAATAACGAGAAAGAGTGGCTTAAAGTTCGAATGTGCGATAAAGCTATTGTGTAAGTGGTTCAAATTTTTATGATTATAAAGCTCCCCCAATTAGACGAATTTCGCAACTTTTTGATGTATTCTAACAATGTTATTACTTCAATATCCTTTTAAATTAGGGACACATATGGCAAGCAAAAGGATTTGAACCACTATTCGGAAATAATAAATATAATGGCGGGCCATCGTGGACTAATTTAGAACTGCGGCATAAGCATAGTTGATATAATGAAATTTAGGAATAAAGAATTGAATGTCTTCAAACAATCCGGACAAGTGTAGTTGAAATCTAAGACACATTTTTCTTTATGTCAGATGGAAACTGAATTCAAGAATGTTGAAACGGTATTTAAATAGCACAGGCTTTATGGTAGATTTTATTGCATCTTGTCGTGATTATGCTGGCAGAGAATTCCTAAGCAGATAATCAATTGTGGCTCAAATGGTCATCTTAGAAGCGCATGGTTAAGATTGTGCGTTTATCTGGTTCAGACGAAACAGTTAGTTCACCTTTGTGAAGACGCATGATTTGCCTTGACAGACTTAGGCCAATTCCTGAGCCGGTTTTCTTAGTAGTAAAAAACGGTACGAATATTTTGTCAATCGCCGTATTCGCAATCCCCGGGCCATTGTCTTCGACAGTAATTGTTACTCGATTCTGATAATCAACAAACCCACACACTTTTAATTTCGGTTTTTCACATCCATTCAAAGCCTGGATTGAGTTAAGGATCAGATTGATCAACACCTGTTCGATCATTTTGCTGTCTGCTGTAACCGAGAGGGTTTGATTCGATAGTTCTACACAGTAATTAATCCCCCCAGATTGAATTTGATCTTTCACAAGCTGTCCAACCCGCTCAAACATAGAGGTCACCTTGAACGATTCAAACACAGGTTGGGGAAGGTTTGTCAGATCACGATAAGCATTAATAAACTCATGTAAGCCTTCTGAACGACTCTTGATTGTCGTAAGAGCCTCGGAGATATCAGTAATGCTCTCCCGATTCTTCACGTTTAGTTGCGACGTAATTGGAACTAAGAGAGTTTCTATAGTTCCAGCCAAAGAACTGATCGGCGTCAAAGAGTTTTTTATTTCGTGAGTGAACACCCTGATAAGATTCTGCCATGCCTGCATCTCTTTTTCGTTAAGCTCAGCGGAGATATTCTGAAACGACACCAGAGTTATTTTGCGATTGCGCATCCTAAGGATAGTCATAAAAAGAGACAGTTGTACCAAGTTTTTATCAATTGTGACTCGAACCAGATCGCGCTCTCCCGGATTGAGAAATTTAATACGTTCTAAAAGTTCCGGACTTTTCATTTTAAGGTCATTGATATTCTTCAATGAAGCCAATTGCAGTATCTTCTTGGCGGTAGAGTTAAAAAGTTCGACCTCTCCGCTCTCCTGAAATGCTACCATGCCGACTCCAACATGCTGAACGACCGTCTGCAAGTATCTGTAATTTTCCTCCCTCCCCAGACGAACCTCTCGGAAATTCGCAGAAACTTTAACAAAGGCCTGATTCAACTCGTCGAACGATTTGCCGCTTGCAACATTCCCGAAAGACTGAGTAAAATCGTCGTATTCAATCGCTTGCAGGAACTCTGCCATCGTGTGATTTGTTTTTTCAACAAATCGAATGAGAAAGATCACCTGTAGAATGAACAATAGGATAACCATCCCGGTCGTGGCATACTTTTCAGTTGCACTCAGGAGCCAGGCTGCAGCCAAAATAGTCACACATAAAATGAGAACGCGCGAGATTATTTGTATTCTAAAATGCTTAAAGACCATGTTTTTGCATACGACGATAAAGTGATGTGCGTGTGAGTCCCAATACTTCGGCAGCATGGCTGATATTGTTGTCATTCAAAGAGAGTACGCGAACAATTATAGTCCGCTCAATCTTTTCCAAATTATGACTCGCCATAAGTTTTGAGTCAGCCAAATCACCACTTTGACTAAACGGGAAATCATCCGGTGTCAACTGATCCGACTCGCTCATTATAACCGCTCGTTCGAGCGTATGCTGAAGCTCTCTTATGTTGCCGCGCCAGGGTTGGCATTTGAGCTTATTAATTCCAGCAGGCGTGATACCATTCACGCTCTTCTTATATTTCCCCGCATACATCTTGAGATAATACTCTGCCAGATCATCAATATCATCAATCCTCTCTCTGAGTGGCGGTAAAACAATCTCTATGGTATTGATTCGATAGAGCAAATCCTGGCGAAAGAGCTTATTTTCGACCAATTCCTCGAGCGGCATATTCGAGGCTGATATTAGTCTAATATCAATTGGTGTTGTACTATTTGAACCTACTCTGGTAACCTGGCGACTTTGCAAAACGGTCAATAGTTTAGCCTGTAGTGTGATCGGAGTATTTCCGATTTCGTCGAGGAAAAGCGTCCCCCCTGATGCAATCTCAAATCTGCCTGCGCGATCTTCTCTCGCATCGGTGAAAGCTCCCTTTACATGACCAAACAGCTCCGATTCAAACAGCGTCTCGGCTATTGATCCCATATCAACTTTGACAAATACTTCACCAGCACGAAGCGATCGTCGGTAAACTGCCCTTGCGGCCAATTCTTTACCAGTCCCGTTCTCCCCTGTTATCAAAACGTTCGCGTCGGTTACCGCCACCTTTGCGATAGTGGCGATCACCTCTTTCATTGCCTTACTTGAACCAATAAAATCCCCAAACGGCTGATCCATGTCGGCACTTAACTGTCGTCGAGACTGCTTAAGATTCTCAACCTCTTTTTGTGAGTGGTGAAGCTTCAGAGAGGAGAACATCGTGGCAAGCAGCTTTTCATTTTGCCACGGCTTTAGAACAAAATCAGTCGCTCCGCTCTTGATCGTGTGAACGGCAATTTCGGCGTCACCGTATGCAGTGATCATTACTACGACCATCTCGGGATCCCATTTCAAAATCTGCTTGAGCCAATGGAGCCCCTCTTCACCGCTCGTTTGATCCCGTGTAAAATTCATATCCAACATCACGATATCAAAATCGCTCGTGCCAAGATGTTCTTGGATTCGATTGGGATCAGGTTCGGTGACTACCTCGGCGACATGCTGCTTAAGCAGAAGTCGTGCCGCCAAAAGCACATCAGGGTCGTCATCGACTACAAGGATTCGGCTTGAACTAAAATTCAATTCGCTCATTCGTCACACACTCCATTGTCACTTTCACTTCTTGTGCATTTCTAATCGTTGTTGCTTTCAATGTAAAGATGAAAGCAGAAAACATACCATCACGAGAAAACAATTCAGATCGTTGATTAACAGTGACTTACATACAAAGTAATCCGATAGTTGCTTTGGGGCAAGGGATTTAGTGTACGCATTCGTACAGCAAACCTCCATAAGCGGGCAGTAAAACCCCACCGCAATACCATTAGTTTTGTTGTATAACAACGACTTACTTGAACTGGCACGATTATTGTAATGTCTTTTAGCAACCGAGACGCTATTTGGCCGTCTTAAAAATATTGAACTGCAACATAGATTGTGAGAAATAGTGTATGAGTGACATCTCTCGTATGGATAGACTGATCGAACGGAAATTCTGGACAATCAAAATGATTGCTTACTTATCAGTGGGTGGACTGGCGACTATTTTAATTCTATACAATCTAATTTTTGGAGATCACAGTTCCAGACTCAGTGTCGATATCGAACGTATTTCTATTTCAGATGTAACCGTAGGTGAATTTCAGGAGTTCATTCCTGAAACAGGCACAGTGATTCCTCTTCGGACGATATTTCTGGATGCAACTGAAGGTGGACAGGTGGACTCGGTATTTGTTGAGGCAGGTTCTTATGTCAACAAAGGCGACCCTATTCTGCGACTGGCTAATACTAATCTTCTTTTGGATATCATGTTTCGTGAAGCAGAGCTTTTTCAGCAATCGAATAACTTACGAAACACTCGTTTAGCTATGCAGCAGAATCGGCTTCGAATGGCCGAACAACTGCTTGATCTCAAGTACCAATTATCTCAGAAAAAGCGTACTTACGAAGAATTTCGAGCGCTTCTGACAAAGGAGTTAATCTCGGTGAGAATGTTCGATGAAGCCAAAGAGACATTTGAGTACTACGCCGCTAAGTTTGAGTTAACAGTTGAAAATGCTCGACAAGATTCTGTTTTCAGGGAGACTCAGGTTGGTCAACTTCAAGAGGGATTGACACGCATGGAAGACAATTTTGATATGGTAAAACAAAAACTCGATAATCTTACGTTACGAGCCCCGATAGACGGGCAGTTGACTTCGTTGAATGCAGAAATTGGACAAACTAAGAATCGTGGTGAACAGTTGGGGAGAATAGATATCCCGGTAGGTTTCAAAGCGAGAGTCCAGGTGGACCAGCATTATCTCTCAAGAGTACAGGTCGGACAAAAAGCAACCTCTACTTTTGATGATGAAGACATTGAACTGCTGGTTGAGAAAATTTACCCTGAGGTTGTTAACAGTCGCTTTGAAGTGGACCTGCAATTTATCGGAAGTGCTCCAAAAGGAATCCGACGTGGCCAAACACTTCGTATCCGCCTTAATCTGGGTGGCTCCTCCGAGGCAATTCTGATTAAGCGTGGAGCTTTCTGGCAAAGCACGGGTGGTCAATGGGTTTATGTTGTAGATGAGACAGACAATCTGGCCAAAAAACGTGTTATCCGATTGGGGCGTTCAAATTCAATCTACTACGAAGTACTTGAAGGTCTTAAACCGGGGGAAAAAGTGGTTACTTCCTCCTATGAAACTTTTGGCGAAATTGACCAACTCGTATTTAAATAGGAAAAATATAATGACAATGTTAAAAGGAGTAATAACCATGATTCGTACCGTCAACCTGCAAAAAACTTACCGCACCGAAGACATCGAGACAACGGCACTAAACGATATTGGAATCCACATCGCAGAAGGTGAGTTTGTCGGAATTATGGGACCATCTGGTTGTGGCAAATCAACTCTGCTGAATGTTCTTGGACTTCTGGATAACCCAACCGGGGGAGAATATCATTTGCTCGGAACTGAAGTCTCCAAATATACCGAACGTCAAAGAGCCAGTCTTCGCAAGAACAACATCGGGTTTGTCTTTCAGAATTTTAACCTGATTGATGAACTGAACATCTTTGAGAATGTCGAACTGCCTCTTCTCTATCTCGGGATAGCCGCATCTGAGAGAAGAACACGCGTCAACAAGGCACTTAAAGAGTTTGAGATCATTGCCCGTTCAAAGCATTTCCCACAACAGTTATCAGGTGGTCAACAACAACGTGTGGCTGTTGCAAGAGCAGTTGTTGCCAATCCAAGACTGATTCTCGCCGATGAACCAACCGGCAATCTTGACTCAGCCCACGGACAGGATGTGATGACCTGCCTGACGAAACTCAATGAAGAAGGCACTACGATCGTAATGGTCACTCATTCTCAGGCATTCGCTGACTACTGCAGTCGTACCATCAACCTTTTCGATGGCGCTGTTGTAACAGAAGACATAAAGACTCGTCATGCTTAAGAACTTTCTCAAGATCGCGTTGAGATCGACCCGTCGTCAGGACGGTATTACTCTACTCAATATAGTCGGGCTGGCTAACGGCATTGCTCGCTTTGTTGATAGCTATCAAGCGATAAAGACAGCTTCGTCTAATCCGATTGAATCACTAAAATATGAATAGGTTTTAGAAAGTGAGTGTACATTCATGATTCGTAACTACCTGAGAACCGCTTTGAGGTCACTAAGAAAACAAAAGCTCTATACTTGTATCAACATCCTTGGTCTCGCGTTGGGTTTGGGTTCTTGTCTTTTGATATTGGCGTATGTTTCATACGAGTATAGCTACGAATCTCATTATCCGAACGCCGATAATATCTACCGGGTAGTTTGCTTTTGGGAACGTGATGATGATATGATCTCAACGGCCAATATCATGCACCCAGCCGGACCGGCCCTGAAAGAAACTATGCCGGAAATTGAACAACAGGCCAGAATTTACCAGGACAAGGACGTTAAAATAGAGTTCGGACACGATAAGTTTATTGTAGAAACTCAATTCCTGATGGTCGATCCCGAAATGCTTGAGGTCTTTTCTATTCCGCTCATAAACGGAAACCGAGCGACCGCTCTCTTGAGCCCAAATAGCTTGATAATATCACAGAGTATCAGTGAAAGCTTCTTCCCGAACAGTGATCCGATTGGTCAAACAGTCAAAATTCATGACGATATAGAAATGATTATTACCGGCGTAATGAGTGACATGCCGGACAACACCCAGCTCAAAACTAATTTCCTTGCTTCCTATGCAACCCTTGAGACTATGGGAGAGGATCTTACCACCTGGGAAGGTTGGTGGGGTAAAGCTTACACCTACTTGCTTTTGTCTGAAGACGTCGATCTGGCATCTATTGAAGCTAAGATTCCGGATTTGCTTACGGTTCATCTGGGAGACAAGGCTGATGAATTTAAACTGGAACTACAACCTTTGCTATCGATTTACTTGAATCCAGACCTAAGCAACGAACTTGATCCCAGGGGTTCAATGGAGACGATATATATTTTCTCAGGCATCGCCATGTTGCTTTTGGTAATAGCCTGCATGAACTATATCAATCTCACTACTGCTCGTATGGCTCATCGAACCAAAGAGGTTGGGATTCGCAAAGTGTTTGGTGCCGGAAGATGGCAGTTGGCGCATCAATTTTTAGCTGAGTCCGTCATTATGGTTACTATAGCGATGGCGGCTGGATTGGTGGTTTTTGAATTAACAATCCCAGCCATGGAACAGTATGCTGGCAAACCTCTCTCAATCGGTCTTATGGAAAGTCCGATAGTCTGGCTGGCCGGACCGAGTTTGATTCTTTTGGTAGGTCTGATATCAGGAAGTTACCCGGCAATTGTACTTTCCCGACTTCATCCACAGGAGGTTTTAAAAAACAGTGCTATCGCGTCAACCGGTCGATTTAATCTAAGGCGTGTATTGGTTGCGTTTCAGGCAACCTGTGCTATCATCCTCATGTGTCTCACTTTTGGCATCAACGAGCAGATTGAATTTGCCGGAGCGGCTGACCTTGGGTTTAGTCACGAGAATATCCTTTTGTATGAGTTCCCCGACAAAGCATCCAATGATAAAAAAGTCCTGTTCAAAAATGACCTCAGCCGGCTTGGGCTGTCAAACCTTACTATAGCCACTGCGGTCCCCGGCGAGAATAGGACAAGCCTGTTGTCATTTCATCCTGAGAGCTACGACGAAGGCAAGAAAGTAATGTTTAATTTTCTTGCCGGAGACAACGATTACTTCAAAACGCTTAAATTAGAACTCGTTGCTGGCAAGTCATGGGATAGCGAAGCAAACTCAAACACCCCCAACATGGTCTTGATCAACGAAACCGCGGTTAAAACAATGGGGATCAAGGAGCCGATTGGTTTCCAGCTAATGAGACCCGATAGAATCTTCACTGTGATTGGGGTGGTGAAGGACTTTCACGCGCACCCTCTCAATAGCGAGATACAGCCAACAGTGATTCTCCATCGAAATACAATAGGGCGGGTGTTGGCCCTGGAATTGCCAGACGAGAATCAAGCACAAATGAAGTCACAAATTGCTTCGGTGTACGAAGAAGTATTCTCAGAAAAGGCACCTGTTGCGAAGTATCTCGATAACCTTATTTCCGAGCGTTATGATGATTATCGCAAGTTGATGTATTTGTTTTCCGTCTTCTCCGCATTGGGTGTGTTCATCGCCTGCCTGGGTCTTTTGGGTTTGTCCGCTTTTGCGGCTGAGAGACGAACCAAGGAAATTGGCGTTCGCAAAGTGATTGGTGCCTCTATCCAGCAGTTGGTCATGATGATGACCCGGGAGTTTATAACTCTGGTGGCTTTATCCAGCTTGGTTGCCTGGCCTATCGCGTGGTATCTGCTGAATGGTTGGTTGGAACAATTCCCTTACCGCATCGAACTTAACGTCTGGCTGTTTTTGCTACCAACTCTGATTGCGCTCATGGTGGCTTCTGTAACGGTCGGCTCGCAAGCTTTCCGGGCAGCGCGATCTAATCCTGTGGACGCTCTTCGTTCTGAATAAACAAAATTATGCACACTAGGCGACTGTCCATAACGTCGCGTTAATCGCCAATCCGATTGACGCGATACGACATGAATAGAACAAAGAATTACTTTCGAAGGATATTGACATTATGATCAGACTTGACAACATAACCTAGAGCTATAAGAACGGTGGCGTGAACACATACGTTCTCAGGCATGTTAAATTGGAAATCTACGATGGTGACTTCGTCACCGTCATGGGACCTTAGGGTGCAGGAAATTCAGCCCAGCTTAACATTATCGGGATGCTCGATGCAGCGACCGAGGGTGAATACTACTTCCTAGATGAACCAGTTCACAAACTACAGGAAAAACAATTATTTCTAACAGATGGAAGATTAATTTTCGTTCCTACTTACAAAATAAGATTATTATATAAGTTTCAGATTTTCTAGAAATTGATTAGTCGAAAAGGTACAATCTGTAATGTTGTAAGTTGTTGATATGAAAGAGAATTAATAAAGCTCCCCGTATTGTACGAATTGCGAACTATAAGGTTCAAGCTGTTAATAGATAAATAATATTAAAACTGTAATGATTGAAATTTATGGTTATGATTTTTTTCAACATATGACAAAAAATTAGTTCCATTTGGAGTAATTTGATATTTATTCGTAGATTCATTCTTATTAATTATATTGTAATTAATTAAGATTCTCAAAAAATCATTGACTCCCCAATTGGTTAATTTGCTCTTAGAGAGATTCTCATTATAGAAAGGATAAATACGATCTAAGTCAATACCATCATCTCCGATATTATTTATAGATTGTAATAATCTTAATTGTGTGCCAAATAAAATATTAAGTAACATTTCAAAATAAAATTCTAATTGAATATCGTTATATAACCCCAATAAGGTTTCATATTTTTCCTTATAAGTCTGTTCATCAATTGAGTTATCATTTGAATCGTTCACTATAACATTACTATCAAGTAATGTATGATCTGATTTTATATCACTCAGCTCTTTTTGAATAAGTGGGGCTTCAAATTCTACATTACCAACCTTAGCACTCCTTATTCTGTTAAATATTCCTACAATGGAAGATTTGAAATTGAAAATAAAAATTAATAGTAATACACCTCCAATAACCGGCCAAGTAAGAAATATCTTTAAATATTCTAGAATCAATTCACTGTTTTCCATACACACCTCATGGATATAAATTAATCATAAAACTAATTATCATTTCAATCATTCAATTTCAAAAATATAATATACAATAATTAGACTTGATCATCAATTATAACATAAGTTCGCAATCCGTACAAATTGAATTTTAGTAAGTTGTTGAGTAGAAAAACTTAAGCTCCCCGTATTGTACGAATTGCGAACTATTAGATTCGTTATAAAACGATCTATATAAGTTAAATTTAATTTTTTTTTTTTGATATAAAGTTATTCAAAAATGGTCTTATCTTCAGGTAATTTGTTATATTGTAACTATATTGACTTCTTAGTATATTTTCAATAAATTAGGCTAAATCTTATAAAAATAAGGGTGTATTTTATGAAAAAGAATAAATCACTATTTTTCTTAATCAGGCATATCTACATTCAACTAACTATACTTATCTTTATTGTACAAATTAGTTTAGCTCAAAATACTACTCAATTTGAATTTAATTTTATATCAATAATTCAAAATGATACGATTATGAGTAATTCTATCGGATTAAGAAAATTAACTGACTTAGAGAAAAATAAATTAAATAAATTGATGAATGGTATTTATGAGATGGGATATAAAGAATGCTCAGAAATCTTTCGAAAAAATATAGTGAATCAGAAGAAAAGTAATCCAACCAATATAAAAGGATCTCCAAATTCAGATATTGCTTATATTAGTAAAGTAGACTCTGATATTAAAGATGTAGTTACTTTGGATAATGGTGCTATTGTTGAAATAACTTCTGGATATTTAGGATATATAGGATATCGAAAGACTGCAGTACTTTACAGAGTAAGCAACCAATGGAAAATATGGATCGAAGGTAAGAGATCTTATAGGTGTGATATATTAAAAGAAGCTAGTTATGCAACTTCTTGCGATGTTGAAGAGGCATATATTTATGAAGTAAAAGGAGATGGTTCAATATTAGAGATGTTAGATGGAAGTTTATATCAAGTTGATGACTATTATACATATTCAACTAGTATCTGGATCGGTTCTTCTGATGTTTTAATATTAGATGGAGATAGGTTAATTAACTTAGATGAAGGTGATGAAATAATTGACGTCATAAAGTTGAAGTAATAGACAACTTTTCTATCAATTATGGTAAGCTAAGATATAATCCTTAGATCGTGTATCATGAAATTATTTGACTCTATTATATAGAGTTTTAGATAATTCCTCTCCAATCGGTATACCAATAGCTCTTATCACTTTATTATGAAAATTACTACGATCAAGACTTTTTATCACTTTTTGTACCTGAAAATTACTCTCTAACCTTACACTCCACACTATATCATCATTGATACTAATTGTTTTTCTTAAACTTAAGATTCTTCCATAATTATCTAATAAATCTAACATTTCATATTTAAACATTTTTTTTGGCAAATTAAATAATGCTACTTCGTGAGAACAAATAAAACTTGGTCTATTATTTTTAGCTAACTTTATATTAGAATAAAAATATGATAAAATTCCTATTAAACTTAATGAAATTGCAACTATAAAGGAAAAAGTGAAATTAGTATCTGGATAAAAATTAGGATATGTATAAATGACAAAAGCACCAGAAACATAGATTATAGATGTAGATCCCCAATACAAACTTATGAATAGAATACTCCTAAATGGATTAGCTCTTATGTTATTTCTCTGGAGCGTAGGAAAAATATTTCCTACAAAAAAAATAGAATCTCCTTTTTCATGAAGAGTTTTACCATCAGGAAAACTACATGGTAATTTTGATATTTTATCCCATAAACTTTGTGACTAGTACATGGAAATTATAATTGCAATTATTTGTGGAATGGCGAAATTTTGGAGATTTGGTAAAAAAATAATAAACTCTTTAGAGTTACCGATTGTTAAGTAATTTATAAGAGCAAACAAATAAGTAAGTGCAATTATAGATGTTATCCAAAATGAACTCTGTACACTTTTTAAATTTTTACCAAAAGAATTTAGTGAATCACTAAAATTTATATGATCAGGTAATTTTGCAAAATCTAATATTGTCATTTTTAGTTGAGATTCTTTTAATCCCTTTGCATATGCTAGATTAGCATCACTGAAGTTAGCCCCTTTAAAATCTGCATCATAACAAATGCATGATCTAAGGTTTGCATTTGCAAAATTAGATCTATAAAAATTTGAATGCTCGAGATTCGAAGAGTTCAAATCAGAATTTTTAAAACTAGCAAGATCAAAGTTTGAATTTTGAAGTTTGGAATTTTGCATATTACAATCATCTAAATTTGATTGAAAAAAATCAGAGTTTTTAATTATAGCATCTGTTAAATTGCTAGTAGACAAATCGGATAGTGTAGCGCTTACACCATCAAATATGACATTAATATAGATTGCATTAAAACCATCTATAGATGATAGGTTTGAAGATGTAAATTTGGATCCCGAAAAATTACTATATCTATAAGATGAATGAGAAAAATCAATAAAAGTGAAATTGGAGTTCTTCATTGTTGAAGTGTTGAATTCGGACTTGCCTAAATTAAGATCAAAAAGTTCTAAATTTAAAAATTCTTTGTTTTTTATATCCATTTGATCTCCTGCAGAACCATTTGTACTTAACCATTTTTGATGATTATCATAATTTAAATGGATTAAATCTGGAGAATTTACAAGCGGAACAGTGTGTCTCAATCTTAAGTCATCTTTATTTTTTATTTTTGAAGCTCTTGCTAAAAAACTTCTTCGATTATTTATCATATCATCAAGATATTGGAAATTATTTGCAATTAATGCTGAAAGGTTCTCATATGCATTGCTTAAAGATCTAGTCATTGATGAACTTTCTTCTAAAACTGCAAGTCTTTCACCGTAACTAAAATATGGGATATAAGGAATGCTTGTTTGTTGAATTAGTTCTTCTGTTATAATGTTCCTTGGTGTCCATTTCTCATAAAGTTTAGACAATGATTTATCTATTTTTTTTATCCAATCTTGTGAAATTTGATATTCTTCAGTAGCATCATATCTACTTAATATTGGAACAAAAATAATGTTTTCATAATCGTAAGGGAGTTGTTTTCTAATTTGATGCGCTTTTTCAAATACATATTCACTACCTGTAAGACTTTGATCGTTAGTTGTCACAAATAGTATGTTTACATCTGGTAAAAGAATAGTACAAATTCCTCCATAGTCTGTAATGCCAGTACGACTATCGATGAGGATAAAGTCATAAGTATTTAACCATTCATTTCTTAATTCGTATAACAGGGATTGTCCTTTATTCTTATTAAAGAAACTATCTAAATCAAATTCTTGTACTTTTTTATAATAATTATCTTTGTTGCTACCTGATGATATAAAATGTATGGATGGAGTTGCATTATCAATACTAATTGTTGAGATGCAATCTGTCCATTTAGTTGATTTTAAATTTGTAGAATGATCTCCTTTTAAAATATCAATAATGCCTGGTTTAGTTTTTATTTTACTTAAATCCAAATATTCTTTAAAATAGAATTCCAATCCTGGAGCTTCAAGATCCCAATCTATTATAAGAGTTTTATGTCCCAATCCTGATAGTTTTACCGCAACGTTTGCTAATGCCATGGAACGACCAACTCCACCTTTGTAAGAATAGAATGTAATTATTTTACTCATTCATTACCTAATCTTGGTGTTGTGTTTAAATCAATAGGTTGCATTTCACTTTGTGATTCTAAAGCTCTTATTGAATTTCTAGAAAATTCTTCATTTAACCAAAATTCTTGACAAGGTGGTGCAGTAACTATCGATTGTCCTAAGTCATTATTACACCAATCTGTTATCTTTTTCTCTAGGTTTATATACTCGAGTGTTTGTTTATAACATTCAGAAGTTGTAAAATAATTAGTACAGGTTAAACTTTGTGTATTTTGAGCAAATATAGGATATTTATTTCCATCAAGTAGTCTTATCGGCTTGATTAATGTAAATTGCTCTTCCCTTGAAAGACTATTTAATTTAGATTCTCTGTTGACCATAGTTAACCACTCTTTTAAACACCATTCTCGATGAAAATAAAGTACAGTCCAAATTGGTAACAATACTTTAGAATATGCTAATGCATCGCTCAATTCATTTGGCCAATGATTACCAGTTTTTATATTATCATCACAGAATATATCTGCTTCTCTTCCCAATGAACTTGGTAGATGAAGTTCGAGTAAAGGAATTAATATTTCTTTTAACCATTTTTCAATTGCAGGTAATCTATGGTAACTAATAAAAATATCCCACTTATACGAATTATTTATATTCATTTAGATACTCAAATGGCTTATCGTTAAGAACATTATAGGTTTCTTTTCATTTTTTCTCTACTATTGTCTATCAAAGCTTTGTTTATATTGTATGCTTTTTCTAACATTAATCGCAGATCTTCTGGAGAAGATGGGTATTTATACCAATTTGAATATCCTGAATTTATGTTGTCAATTAAGCGATTCGGCAAATTTGTAAGGTGATCTTCTAGGTTTGGTCGAAATATAGCTAGAAGTCCATGTTTTTTTAATAAAGTATGTTTAATTTCCCAGTCTACAAATTTTCTTTTACCAGTTTCAGTACCTATTATTACGATTGTTATACTTGTACCTTCTATGGCATCTCTACATACTTGATTTAAGTATTCAGTATCATCGCTATCTGCAGCTCTATCAAGAGATCTGTCAGTAAAAACGTCATAGTAAGTGCTGAATGCATTCACAAAATCGTCTACTACAGATTGCTCATTTTTATGATGGAAGCTTATAAAAACTTGTCTTTTAATCATAACTTATTATTTTGAAATCCCTGCGATTATGGCTAAAGATTTATTATATTCAATTATTACTTTTCTTGTTTTTTCAATCTCTTTTCGTAAAGCTATTTGTTTATTCCATTTTTTTTAATGTTCAAATTGAGATAAATTTAATTTATTATGTTTTTAACAATTAAGTAATTTATGATTCCATTTTGCTAACAACGGTCTTATAACTTGATTGAGAATTTCCATAGCATAATATCCAAAAGAATTTGGACCGATTGCTACGCCAGGTCCAGCTTCTTTTAAAATATCTCTTGTAACTCCAAATATTATATAAAGAGAAGATAATGCTTCCCTTAATAGCCCGTCTTTTTTGGATAAGGGTTGAGTAGAGATCCTTGTATTTAATTCAACATACAATTTCCAAGCAGCTGTTTGCTCTACATTTAATTTGAATTGAAGTTGTTGACCTGCAATGTTAACCTGAGCAGTTTCAGGAGTAAATTGAACATCAGTCATTGCCTTTATTTCTTTGGCTCTTTTTTTTGCAAATTTCTTAAATTCTGGGATTAGGTCCATGTGATTCCCCTCTAGTTTTTTCTAGATGAATTAGTCCTGTTTGTATAAATGTAATTATTGATCCTTTTTAAGTCAAGGTAATTAAATACATACCAATTCATACTGAAATCTCAAACCAATGTAACATCCCAGACATATCTCTATGTTCTTTCGATTGTTGTTTCTTATAAGAATTATGTATTTCTTCAATAGGAACTGTCATAACTACCCATTTCCCTGATTTCTTATGATAATTTAGTTTAATATTTCTAGATGTTGTGCATTTTCGGTATCGCTTCCCCGAATTATTGAAGTTTGTATCTTTAGTTAAATATTTAGTTATATAATAAGCAATACTCTTTAATTCAACTCTCTCAATAAATGCGATCTTTCCTCCACCTACAGAATTCCAAGCGTGTGATATCCATTTTTGAGGTATAAAACGATCAACAAGAATATGTAAGTGTGCATAACCATTTTTTTGGAATTCCACAATACAGATAAATGAAATGCTATGACCATATTTTCTTTTTAAAGAAATTCTGAATTTAGCCCAACTCTTTTTTATATGTGGCAAGGAATTATGTGGTTTGCATTTTTTGGGATCCAAAGTTAATGTAAGAAATCTATCTAAGTTTAACTTTAGAGCTTGTTCTTTGATTGAATGACGATACTTAGAAGCTTTTCTAGGTCCACATATTTGACAGTTCCATCCTTTACATCCGAGCCTTGCGTATCTAATTTTCTTTTCTCCATTTTGTTCTAAATATCCTTTTAGTGAATATCTTCCGCAGAACTTGTTTCGATTATGCTTATTAATATCAAGTGAAGAAGCCATATAAATTCCTCCAAAATTGCGAGTTGACAGATAGACAACAAATGACGCCAGAAACAAGAGCAACCAAGAAGCCAGTATGCCCTTCGGGCAATCGCTTTGTTGCCGCCGCCCATTGGCATTCGCCAATAGGACCCCGGCGGCTTGGGCACCGGTCAGAGAGCAGCCTTGAAGCTGCTCTCATTAGGGCAAACCGTACGCCCCCCATGTCAGGAGCGATCAACCTGAACATGGGAATTTTCCAGATGAATCTTCTTTTTGTATTCATTCAAAACTAATCTTTGAATTCTGCGAAATGCTCTTTTAGTGGTTACAATTGCATCCACATAAGAAGTTGAAAGAATTTTTTGATACTCAAATTGGGGAAGTGCAACCCACAATTTACCAGAATTAGTTGAAATCACTTTAAATCTACGAATAGTAATTTCGCCTATTCGAGTTTTAATAGCTACATCAGCATAAGCTTTAAGATTCTGAGCATCTTTAAATAGATGAATTGTAGCTGTGATATCAGAATGATTTCTCATTGAATTTCATACTCCCATATTTATTAAGTACTGCTTCTGATATTGCAGCTCTTAATCTTTTACTTGGCAAAATAACTTTCAAGTATCGTTTTTCAGAAGAATCCTTAGGTTGATATGGTATTTCGGGAAATGCCACCCAAGGATCTTTACCATCTTGGTGAACTACTCTCATTCTAGTTATTGTAATTTCACCAAAAGGAGTTTGCAGAGTTATTTCTGCTTTAGCTTTTGAAAATTTATTGTCTTCAATTTGTCTTAATTCAACGATTATTTCGTTATCCATTGTAATTCTCCTTTTTGAGGGACATTTTTTGTTTAATGGAGGTTGCAGATATTGCACCTCCGACTAAGATTCGCCAAAAAGCGTTAGACAACTCTTCAGCTTTTACCTTTTCTATGGGTACAAATCTCCTTTCAACTTTTAATTGATTCATTCGCTTTATGTGCCTTATATAGGGCACATACTTTCTTAAAAAAATTACAAGTTCTCAACTTTTTCTTCTGTTAGATAAAAGATTTCTTCTACTTGGCAATTAAGACAATTTGCAATTCTTAGCATGACCTCACCACTTGGCTTTCGATGATTCTGCTCTATCTTGCAAATATATGATCTACTTAAACCGACCTTGTTAGCGAGTTGTGCTAAACTCAAGCCTTTGCCTTTCCAATTTTTTCTAATTTCTAACATTCTGCATTTTAATATTTTTTGTTTCATGCCTAGAGGTTACTAACCGTATCCTAAATAGTCAACATATATTTTGTCTATTTTAAATAATTTCTTAGAAAAAGTAAAAAAAGTGTTGACTATGTGGGATACATTATTGATATTGATTAAAATTGATGGAGGATTTGCCTTAATGGGTGAAAAAATTGAAAAACAGCAAAGTAAGTTTTTTAGCGATAAAATAAAATCTGAGATGGATAAGCAAGGAATGTCCCTTAGAAAGTTAGCATCAGAAACAAATATAAATCCTAGTTATTTATCTAGGATACTTCGGGGAATTCAGAAACCACCTTCAAATGAGAAAATTAGAGATATAGCGGAAGTACTAAATATTGACTCTAATGAACTTATTGCCGAAGCAGGAAAATTCTCAGATAACAAGCCAAATATGGCTAGGTTATTTAGAGCTGCAGGTACTCTTTCTGAAAAAGAACTTAAAGATGTACTAAAGGTTGTTAATGATATTGCGAAAAAGAAGGCAAAAAATAGATGACTGAAAAGGTTAAAAATTTTTGGCGAAACTTATTGCTTGAACCTTATAGTAAATTATATGATTCTTTTGATAATCTACCAAATGAAGCATTTAAATCTCCCTATAAACTTGCAAAACATCTGAATATCCCAATTAATAGATCTTCAAAGTTTCCAGAAAATTTTAGTGGTGAAGCGATTACTGTAGAAGGGCGAAATACAATTTTTATAAATTCAAATAAATCTAAATTTCATAGAGATTACACAATTTTTCATGAAATTGTACACTGTATGATACACCTTGATTCAATTGATAAAATAGAGACTTCCAAAGCTGAATTTCAAGCAGAGATATTGAGTTATTCTCTTTTATTAAAATGCCACGGATCTAAAGAAGCAGAGAATTACATAAAAGAAAATCCTTCTATTGTAGGAATGCATCTTAGCCTTTTGATTTTAGGCGGTGGTTCCTTACTATTGATATTAGGTTCAAAATTGAAGGAATGGTGGATCACAAGATCAAAACCATTACAAAATGTAAATGGATAAGAAAAAAAATAAAATAATTTGTGCTCTTTATACTCGTGTATCAAGTCGTAGTCAAATGGTGAATGATTATAGCTCTCTAGATTCACAGAAAGAAAAGCTTGAAGCATATTGTAAAAGTCAGGATAATTATGAGATTTATCGTGTATATGTAGAAGGTGGTTTTTCTGGTGATTCTGTTAAACGTCCTGCATTACAAGAAATGATCAGAGATTTCCAAAAAGGAAAAATCAATTGTGTTTTAGTTTATAAGATTGATAGATTGACTCGATCAGTTAAAGATTTCCATACTCTAATGGAAGAATTTGATAAATATAATGTAAACTTCGTTTCTATTACACAAAATATTGATACTAATCATCCTACTGGTCGCTTGCTACGGAATATACTTTTAGATTTTGCTCAATTTGAAAGAGAAATGATTTCAGATCGAACACGTGATAAGATGCAACAGAGAGCACAAAAAGGTTTATGGAATGGTGGCATACCTCCTTATGGATATTTGAGGGAAAATAAAAAGCTTCTACCGAATCCAGAAGAAGAACCTATTATTAAATTTATGTTTAATAACTTTGGTATAAATCCTTCATTAAGTAGTTTACGCTTAGAATTGGAAAAGTATGGTTATTTACCACGATCAAATGGTAGATGGAGTAAAAGTGCAATAGCTCATATTTTAAGAAATCCTGTGTATATAGGAAAAACTCGATCAAAGGGAAAGATTTATAAAGGGCAACACGAAGCAATAATTGATGAAACTCTATTTAAGAGAATTCAATTAATGCACCCAACAAGAAGTCATCCTACTTCAAGGATTGAAAAAGTTTACCTATTAAAAGGTTTAATTAGATGTAGTGATTGTGGTTCTGTTATGACACCCCATTATACTCAAAAAAGAAATAAGGATAACTCAATAAATCGAATACCTTATTATCGCTGTACTAAAACGATGAATTTTAGTAATCGAGTATGTAAAATTAAGAGTTTTAATGCGAATAAAATTGAAAAAATCGTAATTAATGATCTTTATGATTTATCCCAAAATGAAACCTATCTAAATAAATCAATTGAAAAGCTAAATGGTGATTTAAAAAATCAAATTGGTCCCTTGGAAGATGAAGCTAAAAAGATCAAACTGAGAATTTCTGAATTAGAAGCTCAAATTGATAAATATGTTCAAGCCATTGGTGTTGGGAAAATTAGTATAGATCGTTTAGAAAAAGAAATTGAATTTAGAGAAAAGAATTTAAAAATTCTAAATTTTGAATTAGAAGAAATTACTAGAAAAATCAATGAACAAGCTTTTGAAGAATACGATGCAGATTTAGTTAGAAAGAGTCTACAGGATTTCAGCATTGCATTTGAAGCTTTGGGACCAAAAGACCAAGCTGAAGCTATCCAATGTATTCTTAAAGATGTGATTATTTATCAAGATAAAATTATATTGGATATCTTTGAATTACCTGAGTTTAGTGGGAGTTCGCAAAATCGTATAACAAAGCTCCCCCGGCAAGACTCGAACTTGCGACCCGCTGATTAACAGTCAGCTGCTCTACCAACTGAGCTACAGGGGAGTGTAGTTTCAATATTGAGCCTACATATATAAAAAATATATGAAGTTTGTCAATACATTTTATCGGTAATTACTCCATTCTTTGAATTATTATTGGCATTATTCAATTATCTAAAACCCTAAAAACCTAATAATCGTAATTTTTGTCCAATTACCGTGTGAAATCCTTAACTCTTTAATAACCAATGGCATAAGGGATTATTACCGCTCTTAATAATCTGCCCAAAGACTATTTAATACTTAGATATGTCTGGTAGATTTTGTTTTTTGAAACCTCTTTCCCAACCATGTCGTATAAAAATTAGATACAAAATTAAACTTTGCGGAGGTTTTATGAGACGGAATTTAATGCTTATCCTAACAGGCTTACTAATAGTGATTTTCGCGGTCGGAATTGGCTCTGCTAAAACTAAGCGTTCCTCAAAAGCCTGGCTGGGTGTATATCTTGAATCTGTCGATTATGATATATCCGAAGATTACGATTTATCTGTCAATTATGGCGCCTTTATTGCCCGTGTCATCGACGACTCACCTGCTGAAGAGGCGGGTTTGAAAGACGGAGACGTTGTAATTAAAATGGACGGTAAGAAAATTACCGATTCTGATGATCTGATTGATTTCATTGATGACAAAATAAACGGAGATGAAATTACTCTAACTATTATTAGAGATAATGATGAAAAAAAGTTAGACGTCACTCTTGGTCGTAACTCAAGCAGAAGATGGTCCTACAATAAGTCTCCTCGTATAATTGTTTATAGTGACGATGATGATGATCATGATTTTGATTTCAACTTTGATTTCGATCACGATTTCGACTTCGATTTTGATGATAACCATGGCCGTAAGTATTATCAATTTGGGCATAATAACAGATACAACAAAAATCATGGATACATCGGTGTTCATCTTTCTGAACTAAATAAACAGCTCGGAGAATATTTCGGCGTTAAAAAAGGCAGAGGTGTTCTGATCTCTGAAGTTGTAGAAGATTCTCCTGCTGAAAAAGCTGGTCTGAAAGCCGGTGATGTTATAATAAAAGCCAATGATGAAAAAGTTTATGACTCTCAAGATTTAATTGAGATAATAAGTGACCTGGATGAAGGGGATAAAGTCAATATCAAAATTATTAGAGATCGCAAGGAAAAGGAATTTACAATCGAAGTTGCTGATTCGGATGATTTTTCTGATAACTCTTATTGGCAATATGATGATATGACTTTCCATGCTCCTGAATTATATACTCTTAAGGAAAGTCTGAAAGGATTACAAGGATTACAAGGTTTACAAGGATTAAGAGGATTAAAGGGCTTGCGTGACATTAGAACTCCAAGAGTTAGGTCAGATTATTATTATTCCGATGATTTAGATGATTTACAGAATGAAATAAAACAGTTTCAAAATGAAGAAATGGATGATCTAAAAAAAGAAATAAAAACTCTTCAAAAAGAGATGAAAGAACTATATAAAAAATTAGATGATTAAGCATTTTCCTTTCTTATAGTAAAAGCCCGGTTTTAGTCTGCCGGGCTTTTATTTTGTTATAATTTGACCCAATTTTCTTACTTGCATTAAGAATTAGAAAGAACTTATATTTTGATATGGCAGAATTAACAGTTGATAAACTATATACGACACGAAACCAGGATTTAGAACTAACCCTTCTAAACAGCAATCAGGGTGGATTAAAAAAACCAATCAACAATGCCGAGTTACATCGCCCGGGTCTCGCCTTGACCGGATTTATGGAGCGATTTCCGCATAGACGGATTCAGGTACTCGGTGAAACAGAAATGGCGTTTATTAGTCGATTGAGTCAGGACCGTTTAATCGAGATTTCTGATCAGCTTTTTAAACAGGATGTTCCTATGGTGATAATCACTAAAGGAATAACTCCACCGCTTGATTTTATTAATATTTCGGATAAATACAATACTTCTATTTTTTGCAGTCGTCTTACAACTGCTGAACTTTCAAATCGGCTTTCAGCCTATCTTGATCATATTTTTGCTCCCTCAATTAACTCACATGGCACTTTGGTTGATGTTTATGGGGTTGGATTGCTATATACCGGAAAATCCGGAATAGGAAAATCTGAAATAGCTCTTGATCTGGTCGAAAGAGGTCATCGCTTAGTAGCTGATGATGTTGTAAAGGTTACTCGCACTGCTCCTGATGTAATTATCGGCAGCGGTTCAGAGCTATTAGGACATCATATGGAGATTCGGGGCGTTGGGATCATTGATATTGAGGAATTATTTGGCATCAGAGCTATCAGAATGCAGAAAAGAATCGAAGTTGAGGTCTCATTGAGTCATTGGTCAGATAGTGAGGACTATGAACGACTTGGAATTGAAGAGCATCTGACGACATTATTGGGAGTTCAAATCCCAATTGTCCGTATTCCAATTTCTCCCGGAAAGAATATAACCGTAATATCTGAGGTTATAGCAATGAACCATATGCTGAAAGTATATGGTGAGAATTCAGCAATGGAATTCACCAAAAAGTTGTCCCAAAAGCTTGGCCGACAGCGCCAAACGATGGATTATTTGGAGTCTGACTACGAATAATCTCAATTCTTACTAAAAAAATCAATTTGGAATATTGAACTTACTCCCTTATAATATAACTCTTTGAAAATAGATATATTAGGAACTTTAGATATAATCTAAAGTAAAATACAGTAAATTTGGAGGTTTATTATATTATGAAGAATCGCTTACTCTTATTAGCTGCAATTATTCTTGGAGTTATTGGTACTCTGGTCATTGGATGCGGTGGATCCGGGTCGAAAACAGTTGCCCAAGTTGGAAATTATGACATTTCGGTAAATGAATTAGAGGATTTTTTCCAAGGCGGTCGCTTTCCATTTACAAGTGCTGATGATGAATTTGAAAAACGTCGAGAGATTCTTGATTCTATGATTGTCAATCGGCTTCTAATTTTAGCTGCTTATGAAAATAATATTGATCAACTCGAAGAAGTCAATCGTATCGTGGTTGCCAATCGGGATAAATTCCTTTTAGATGTGCTCTACCAAAAAATGGTTATTCAAAAATCTGAAGTTTCAGACGCTGAGATTCGTGCCCATTATGATATGATTGAAAATAAAGTACGCGCTTCACATATACTGGTAGAAAACCTTGATACTGCCAAGGCCTTGCTGGCAAGAATCTCCGAAGGTGAAAATTTTGAAAAACTTGCCTTTGAATATTCCAAAGACCCATCTGCCCAACGAAATAAAGGAGACCTGGGATATTTTCTTTGGGGTTCTATGGTCAACGAATTCCAGGAAGCTGCCTACGCAATGGAACCGGGCGAGGTATCGCCTCCGGTCAAAACCAGATTCGGCTATCATATTATCAAGCTTGTTGACAAACAACCAAACGATCTGCGACTTGATTTTGAAACTATGAAGAGTGAACTCAAACTGCAAATCGGTAATAAAAAACGTTCGGATCTAATGAATGAATACTACGATGATATTAAAGAACGTTACCCAATCACTATAGATACAACAACCTGTAATTATCTACTCAAAAAACGAGAATTTTTATATCCGGAACAGATGCTTGCAAGTCTGCCTAAAAATGATTTCGACCCTGAACAACTTGATCGTAATGAAAAAGAACTGATTCTTGCAACCTGGGATGGCGGTCAAATGTCAATTGTTGAATATTTGGAACAGGCTAAACAAATGCCTCCGGCAATGAAACCTGATTTTGATAACTATGATTCGCTGACAACTATCGTATTTCAATTAAAACGGCTCGATATTCTGACCTATGAAGCAGTTCGAAAAGGAATCGACAAGGATGATGAATTTGTAAGAAAAATAAAGCTATTCAAAGAGATCGCCATGGCTGATATCATGCTTAATGACTCCCTTCCCAAACCTCTGCCGCCTGATGAAGGTATGATAAGATTGTACTATGACGATAATTCTGAAGAATTTGTCAACCCTGCTAAAATTCATGTTTATGAAATTCTTTTAAGTGATGAACTTAAAGCTAAAAAATATGCTAAAGAGATTAAAAACCTTGAAAAATTTAAAAGTATTGCGATGGATTTAACCGAACGTCCCGGAAAACGACCGGTACAGGGTAATCTTGATTATATCGAAAGAAGATGGTTCCCGGAAATTTTTGATTTAGCTAAGAAAACAAAAAACAGAACAGTCGGTGGTCCGGTTGTTACTCAGGGAAAATATTCAATCTTCTATGTTGTTGATAAACTGGAAGAAGAAATGAAAGACTTTCTTTCTGTAAAAAATGTAATTTCTGATCTGATTGTAAAAAAACAGGAAGTTGAAACTTTACACAAATGGATCGAAGATAGAAAGGCTAATACAAATATTGAAGTTTACGATGATGTGATCTGGTCAACTATTGATAAATCAAAATATGCCGCTGTCGAAACATCATCAGACGGAAATAATTAGGCGTTATGAAAATAAGGAAATTTATTTTTGGGTTCCTGATTGCTATTTTATGTTTGGGACAATCGGGGTTTGCTCAAAGAGAAGTTGTTGACAAAATTTCAGTAGTGGTAGGTGATGAAGTTATCTTAGCTTCTGAAATTGCAAATCAGATTCAGTTATATGTTCTTCAGTCTGGAAAGAAGGTTGAAACAGAAGCTGCTCTTTTGAAACTCCAAAAAGAAATTATGGAACAGATGATTTCTGATCGGTTGTTTCTGATTGCAGCCCGTCAGGACACCACTATCTCTATCAGGAATGAAGAGATTGATAATGCCTTGGATGAGCAGATTGCAAATATCTCAGGAAATTTCCCATCTTATGATGATTTTTTGGATGCTCTTACTGCTGAAGGAATTACGATTAGGAATTTGCAAAAAAAATATCGTGCTGATATTAAAAATCAACTTCTGAAACAGCGATTCATTCAAAGCAAACTTTATTCTGTCTCTGTCTCTCGATATGAAGTTGAACAGTTTTATTCAAATTTTAAAGATTCAATCCCTTCCCAGCCTGAGGCATTGCGATTGGCTCATATTTTACTAACGGTAAAACCGGCACAGGAAGTTGAAGACTCAGTCAATGCTCTCGCTACCGATTTAAGAAAAAGAATTCTGGGTGGAGAAGATTTTGCCTCTATTTCAGAACAGTACTCAAGTTTTGGCGCCGGAGTTAATGGCGGCGATCTGGGTTATCTTACCCGTCAGGATGTGGTCGAAGAATTTGCACGAGCAGCCTTTAATTTGAATGTGGGCGATGTATCAGGTGTAATTCGCACCCAATTCGGTATCCATATTATTCAATGTGAGAATAAAAAAGATGATCGAAGCAAACTAAGGCATGTGTTATTAGGCGTGGTACCATCAGCAGATGATACCCTAAGAACTATGCAGCTTGCAGATTCACTAATCAAAGAAGCCAGAGATGGTGCAGATTTTGCTGAAATGGCAAAAGAATATTCTGAAGATAATACAAGTCGGGTTCAGGGCGGGGAACTTGGCTGGGTAGCAGCCAAACAGATGCCTGCTGAACTGACTGATTACATCAGCAATTGGAAAACTCCAAACGAGTTTCGCGGACCGGCTCCAACCCCAAGCGGGATTCATATTTTAAAATTATTGGAATATACTCCTGAGAAACATTATAGTCTTGAAGAAGATTACGACCGAATTAAAGAACTTGCCCGTCAGGACAAAACGGCTAAAATGGTTGATCAGTGGATTGCTGACCTTAAAGACGAAACATATATTGATTATAGATTAGACTGATGCGAATAGATGATTATCTTTCTACGGTTGGGGTGATAAAACGAAGAACTATCGCCAAAAAACTCGCCGATAATTCGATGATTGAAGTTGGCGGACGCAAAATAAAACCTTCTTATCAAGTAAATGAACGCGACATAATCGTTATCAAAGGAACCAAAAGTACAACTATTGAGGTGCTTGAGATTCCCCGTTCATCAGTTTCAAAAGCAGAGCGTGAAAAATATTTCAAAGAGTTACCATAATAATCAATTTATAGTTGTTACTGATTCTAATCTTTATTAGCTTCTTATAAGAATTATTTAGTTTTATTATATGAAAAAAGATAAATCAACAATAGACCTGCCGGATTTAAACTGGAAACAGACAACCTGTGTCGTTTGTGGAGAGTTATTCGATTACATCTCAGGCAAAAGACCACTGACATGCAAAAAAGGTGATTGCCGGTATAAATTTCACTATACAATCGATAAAAAAAACTGGGCGGGATACCAATTCAGTCTGTTCGAAAAGTAATTCTAAACGGTTTTTAACCAATCTTTCATTTTATTACAAATTTCATCACGCACCCTTCGAAACAGATTCAATATTTCCTCCTCTGTTCCAGTCGCAGAATCGGGATCGTCAAAGGGGATATGTAATTTTTCTCCCAGGCCTGGAAAGTTGGGACATTTTTCCGCCGCATTATCACACACAGTTATGATGTAATCAAAGCTATCATTAATATATTTATTAATATCATCAGAAGTATGGTTTGAGATATCAACGCCTGCTTCATGCATAACTTTGATTGCCAGGGGGTGTACCCCTTTGGCTTTTAAGCCCGCACTCGCAACTTTGTGCTCTGATTTATTTCCTAATAGATGCCTGAGCCACCCTTCAGCCATTTGAGACCGACAGGAATTTCCAGTGCATAAAATTAAAATATTCATATTTATTTAAACCAATGTTTAGTTCTAATACAGAATTTTACCAACATAAGCATCACCGGAACTTCTATAAGTACTCCCACAACTGTTGCCAATGCGGCACCGGAGTTTAATCCAAAGAGTATCACGGCGGTGGCAATGGCAACCTCGAAATGATTTGACGCTCCAATCATTGCCGCCGGAGCAGCCACTTCATAACTAAGTTTGATAAATTTGGCTCCAATGTAACCTATGGCAAAGATGAAAATTGTTTGAATGAATAATGGGATTGCAATCCAGAAAATATCATAAGGCTGTCCTACAAGAACCTCGCCTTTCAAAATAAAAAGTATCAGCAGGGTGGTAAGTAAAGCAATAATTGATACCGGTGTCAGACGGTGGAGGAAAACAGTATTGAAGTATTCAATCCCTTTATTTTTTAGAATAGATTTACGGGTAAAATAACCACTGAATAAAGGCAGCCCGACATAAATTAAAACCGAGAGCAAAATTGTCTGCCAGGGAATCGGCATTTTATTTACTGATAATAGTAAACCTCCCAAGGGTGCATAAAGAAATAACATCGCCAAAGAGTTAACGGAAACCATTACCAGTGTAAAAGCATCATTTCCTTTAGCAAGATAACCCCACATTAAAACCATTGCGGTGCAGGGAGCGATGCCAAGCAGAATTGCTCCGGAGATATATGAACGATAGAGAGGAACCTCGACCCCATTTATTATTTCTGTCCCGGGAATAAAATCTTTAAACAGAACTCCAAGAAACAGATAGGCAATCAAGTACATTGTAAAAGGTTTAATTACCCAATTGATTACTAAAGTTAACAACACCGGCTTCGGGGTTTTGACCGCAGCTGTAATAAGGGAGAAGTCGATTTTTACCATGATAGGAAACATCATGAAAAATAAACAGATAGCAATCGGTATAGAAATCTGGGCGTATGATAAGCTATCAAGATATACGGCCAGTTGAGGAAACAGATAACCGATTATTGTGCCTATCACAATTGCCAGTGTTACCCAGCCGGTAAGATATTTTTCAAAAGTAGACAGTCCTTTATTATTCATAAAATTCTTTCATTAAATTAACAGTTTTGCTTTTTATTCTTTTGATACAGCTTTAGTCGATCTAAATCCTGTTGATACAGTTCATCATTTCCGATCAAATTAATTATTTCATTTAGACCCGGATATTTTTTTATAAGGTCAAAAGATAATTGATAGTGAATCCATTTACCGGTGCGCCGGTCAGAAATTATTTTAACTTCCTTTAAAACTGAAAGGTGTCGGGAAACTGTCGATTGAGGTAAATTCAGCAGTTCGACCAAATCACAAACACATAATTCTCCCGAAGAGAGAAAATTAATTATTCTTAATCTGATGGTCACCGATAAGGCTTTGAATATTTTTTCCATAACATATCCGTTTATCCGGATATATTATACTAATTTCCACAACTTGTCAAGTAATACATGTAATTGTAAGTGCTTATAACGCAGGACGATATGAAAGTATACAAATATTATCGTATATCCTGAGTAATTTTGGAACTTGTTAAGTTGCTAATTGTTTAACTATTTAACCGATAACAAAAAAGAAGCTATAATAAAGCTCCAATTTATCGGCAAATATTTGACAGAAAAATATTAATTGATTATAATGTTAAAAATAAAACAATCTTAGAAGGAGTAACAAAGTGAAAAAATTTCTCATCCTTAGCCTTGCTGTATTAGCTATTATTGCAATGGTATCAGTGGTAGCTACTGCCGGACCTGCCTGCGGATCAAAAGACAAAACCTCAACGACAGCTACAACAGCCAGTGCTAAAGCTTCCTGTACACCAGCCGAAGCTGCTGCTTGTGCCAGCAAATTTGGTATGTCAAAAGATGAATGTGAAAAACTTTGTGCTGATCTTGGTAAAGATATCAGCGTTGCCCACATTTCTGTTCAAGGTATGACTTGCGGTGGTTGTGAATCCTCAGTTACAAAAGCTTTGGAAGCTGTTACCGGAGTAAAAAGAGTATTAAAAGTCAGCCACAAAGAAGGCATGGCTTTAGTTGCTTTCGAAAATGGCAAAGTTGATAATACCACTTTAACAACTGCTGTTTCAAACACAGGTTTTAAAGCTGAGATTATTACAGCTGTTGCAACGACAACCACTACTGATGCTAAAGATGCAAGTGCTCATAGCTGCAGTAAAGCTTGTGGTTCCAAAGGTAGTGCCTCTTGCACAACTGCCGAAAAGAAAGCTTGTGGCGGAAAATAATTAGAAATTATTTATGTTGAAAATATTAGAGCGGGATATTGGTCCCGCTCTTTTTTTGATTTTTTTATGGTGTTAAGATTATTATTTTGTTTATTGAAGAGTGACTAAAATCAACATGAAAAAGTATATTTGTTATTTATTGCTTTCGTTAACCATTGCTCTTCCTACTCAGGCGGCAAAATATGCAGGTGAAGTATTTTCTTTGGGTGCCGGCGCTCGGGCTCTGGCTTTAGGCAGTGCTGTGGTAGCAGGACCGTTTGATGCAACTTCGGGATATTGGAATCCTGCCGGGTTAGCCTTATGGCAGAAAAGATCTATCACGGCGATGCATGCCGAGACCTTTGGATCATTGTTGAATCATGATTTTGTATCGTATGTTGACGCCCGTCCCAAAGGGGATAATCTTATTAAAGCATTTGGTGTTTATCTTTATTATCTCGGTGGAGGAGGTATCAAACTAACCTCGCTTGATCTTAATAATCGTCCCTATGTGATAAATGAAGTTACCCATGGTGATTATCTGCTGGCGGGATCAATAGCCGGAAGTTTTAACGAAAAATTAAATTTCGGTCTGACAGCAAAACTGATATATCGGGACCTGGGAACTGAGAAGGGGAAGGGTTTAGCTCTTGATGCCGGATTGCATTATCAATATCGAAAAAACATAAGTTTAGGATTAATGATTTCAGATATATCTTCGGGAGTAATCAGATATTCGGGGGCAACCTTTGATAATGATGCAAATTATGAATCTATCTATCCAACCCTTAAACCGGGTATCATGATTTCCAGAAAATTTAATGATTTTTCTGCCAGTTATTTGATGAGTTCAGATATCAAATTTGAAAATATAGAAACGGCTGCTCAATACTGGATTGGTGCCATATCGCTTGATTCACATTTTGGTTTGGAATTAGCATACAAGGAAATTCTTTTCGGTCGTACCGGTTTTGATATTGGCCGGTTTACCGCCGGAGGGGGCGTCTCAGTTAAAAATATAAGTATTGATTTTGCATACCTTCATCATAGTGAACTTGATGAAACTTTCCGAATATCAGCCGGCTATAATTGGTAGCCACCAATCTTAATTCAGTTTGTTGAAACTGTTTTGACTCTTGTAATTTTTAATATAATCCCATTATCACCACACACCCAGACATGGTCAGGATGACCAATACTAACTGCAAAGAGCGAAGAATTTGTTTTGGAGTTAACCGAACTCCATTTGCTTCCCCCGTTTTCTGTCATTAGAAGGGTGCCGTTATCTCCTGCAATCCAGCCATTAGTTTGATTTGAAAATTCGACTCCCCGAAGGACTTCGGCGGTAGCACCATCCTGTGCGACCCAATTATCACCTCCGTTTTTAGTATGGATAATTGTTCCGCCTACGCCGACACTCCAACCAAATTCCAAATCAGGAAAATTTATATCCAACAGAGGATTTTGAACCGGAGTAGTTTGGTTTGACCAGTTTTCGCCGCCGTTGCCGGTATGAATTATTCGACCATTTAATCCGCACCCCCAACCATAGATCTTATCCGGAAAAGACATACTGTAAATTATGGTTGAATCCCAGTTCTCCTGTTTGACCCATTCAACACCGGAATTATCAGTTTTTCCAATTATATCCTGTCCGGCAATCCATCCGATTCCCTGAGTTGGAAAACAGACTGATCGCAATGAATTTCTATTAAATAGAATATTATCATCCCAGGTGATTCCACTATCAATGGTTTTAATGATAACCCCGAAAGAACCGACTGCGTACCCTATGGAAGTTAGAAAAAAATTGACACTGTGAAGATCATGGAGAGTACCGCTGTTTCTTGCTGTCCAGTTTTTCCCGCCATCAATCGTGTTTATGATAATCCCATTGGCACCTACGATCCATCCGGTTAGCGAGTCTACAAAGTAAACATCTTTAAAATCATGATTGAAACCGGAATTTTGAACAGATATTACATAACTGTAGGAAGTTTCAGGAGTGCCTGAATCAATTATTTGCTCAGTATTATCACATCCCCAATAAAACAAGGATAATACAGTGAGTAATTGTAATAAATATTTTGTCTTTAAGTAATTCATCGTTCAATATTATATATTTGTTCTAATATATAAACGATAAAAAAGAGTGTTTCTTTTGTTATTACTTAATTATTGTTTGTCTGATTCGGCCATCAGTTTTTCAAGGAATTCCTTCGCCTGTGGCATCTGGATTTCGACAACAAACATTCCTCGTACCTGATTAGCAGTATAGCCAATTGCTTTATCTTCAGGATAAGAATCCAAAATCAATTTCATAACTTCATTATCAATTTCATCCTGCTTGCCATGGCATTGCAAACAGAGAGGATTAGTTTTGATGACTTTATAATAAGTAAAAGTTCTGCCATTCTTGGTTTCATTCATACTTAAATTATTAGTCATACTATTATCATCATAAAATTTTTGTAAAATTTCAAGCTGGGTCGAGTCTGCCAAATTTTCAGGATTACGATTTTTGTCACTTACTCTTTTGATTGAAACAAATTTTCCGGCTGAATGTTTATCGGTGATATTGTTAGCCTTTGTAAGACAAACTTCAATTGCGCTGATTGCTCCGCCTTCTTTCATTGCTGAAGAAAGCTCCGATTTTAAGTCTTTGCTAAGTTTTCCAATTATCAGCCTGGAAGCCTTCATGCACAAATCTGATTCAGTTTTAACCAGATCATTATTTTGTTGGCTGCAACCAACTATGAACAAACCAATGATTAATAAAAAATTTAAGTATTTCATATTTGCCTCAAAAAAATATTTATATAACTATATTGAGTCAAGGAAAGTTAGATTTGTTTTAGAAGTCAAGCCCAATATTTATATAATATCGGTCGTTGTCTGAGTCAGCAAAGCCATAACGAAAATCAAATGGACCTATGGGGGAATCAAAGGATAGTATTAAGCTGATGCCATTACGAAGATTGCGTAATTTGATTTCATCAGTATGGGTGTAGACTTCACCAATATCATGACGAAATGTGAAATAAAATCTAAAAGGGAGTTTTAGTCTTAAATCATTGCTTAACATTATAAATTTATCGCCATTTAATTGATAAGTTCTAAAACCTGAAAAAGATTCAATCCCTCCCAGATAGAATCTTTCAGAGGGTGGAAGGCCGGATGAAGATAGTCCGATTGCAAATTTTGGATGATAATTTAATTTGTGATTAATGGGGATATAAATTTCTGTTGATGCTTCAAAGCGGTTGTATTCTTCGTCACCACCCATAAACTTACCCGCCATTTGCACTTCAAAGAAATGTTTGGATCCTTTGAGAGTTAAAGGAGACCGGTCAAAGTTTTCAATTGAAGATTTAATTGAGAAAATTCTTAGATCTCTTTTATTTTTTATGTTCTGTACTAAATATCGATCATCATAATTTACGACATCAAACTTGGCGGTAACTGTTCCAAATCGTTTAATTTGCTGTCCAAGGCTGAATGAAAAACCTGTTTTAATTTCTTTGCGAATTTCGATTTCATTACTTTCATCATCGAATATAAATCGATTAATGCGATTGTGGTATATTTCTGCTTTGGCGGTTAAGTAGGTTGACCAGATTCGATTTGATTTAAAGTATCCAAAATATTCCTGTCGGTCAATTGCAAAACGAGCGTGCAATAAATATTTCAAACCCATACCAAGAACATTATCATCAAGGTATTCCAGAAACTCTTCTGATTTATATTCATCGTCCCAGTGCCACCCAAGCCGGACCTGCTGATAATGTTTCTCTTCAACGCTAATTTTTACAATTGATCCGGCTGTGTCATTGATAAGGTTCAGTGACACTTGATTAAACAGGTCGGTCCCGTATATATTGGCAATTCCTACTGATGCATCCGAGGTGGAATAAGGCTGATTCGGTTTTAATGGAAAGTGAGATCTGATAAACCAATCACGTGATCTATGGTTTTTCTCAATGTCGATACTTTTAATAATGGCTTCATCAATATTAATTATAAATGATTTATCCTGAATATTAAATTCAATTGATTCAATATCTACAAAATCATAACCATTGACCCGGTACAATCCTGTGATTTGATGCAGGCTTTTCTTTATTTTTTCAGAAGATAAGTCATAATTTCCTAAAGCCATAACACTTAATAAAGTGGTGTCATCATAGATACTATTTCCATTAAAAATAAAACTAACCTGTGAATGATCAAATTGAGGTTCAGTACTTATTTTCAGATTATAATTTCTGTTAATATTGCTTAAATCGGGTATCAGCTCTGCCTTGATGAGAAATATATTATTATTTAAATAATAATTCTTTAATTTCTTTGTCAAAGATTGATGAGATTCAAATTCCTCAATGTTCAAGCTTTCAATTATATCTTTGTTATTTGCAATAGTTATCGAATCTATTTCAATTTTGTTGATTGAATATTTGATCTCTTCGTTCTTTTTAATCATGCTGATTATGCTGTCAGCAGCCGAGATACCTGCCCGATAGCCAATCGCAATTATCGAATCTTTTTTAGCAAAGTCAGAAGATGCATATTGTTGAATTGGTGGAGTTATAACGTAACTGGCCTTTGATAATTGTGATAATAATTTATCATTTGTCATTATTGATGTGACCTGATTGGCAATATCAAGCGGAGTTTTAATCCCTTCTTTGTTAAGAAGCTGGCTTGAAGTATTTATTGCGACAACAAATTTTATCGAATTTGAGATAGTGCGGGCAAGATCAACCGGAATGGGACAAAGCATCCCGCCATCCATTAGTAACATTCCATTTTTTTCAACCGGAGTAAAAGCCAGGGGAAACGCCATTGTAGCTCTCATTGCATCTGCTAAGGATCCGTTTTCAATAATAATCCCTTTGCCTGAAATTATATCGGTGGCAAATGTTTTAAAAGGAATAGGAAGTTTTAAGAAATCCGACCGGCTATGATAATTTGCTTTGGTTGTCAGCTTGGTTAAGACTGAAGTTACGCCCTGTCCTTTTGTTAAGGCTTTTGGAATAACCGGAACCCAGCGATTAAACCGGATCGAAAGCAGATGCCGTCCGTGTTCCTCCCGTTGAGTAAAAAACATTGAACTACGTTTTGGATTATTATAGAACATATTATCAAAACTTAATTCATTGGTAAACTCCATCAGTTCATCAGGCGTATAACCGGAAGCATATAATCCTCCTATGACCCCTCCCATAGAAACACCGGCAATAGCTTTAACTGACAAGCCTTTTTCTTCAAAAGCTTTAAGAATTCCAATGGTCGTTAAGCCTCGTGCGCCTCCGCCGGATATTGCAAGGGCTATTTCGCCATTGGATTCTGATGTATTTGGATTTTGGCCATCAAATCCTCCAATTACAATTACCTCGGCAGCGCAGATATTTACAGATACTTTCAATAAAATAAAAATGCTTATAAGTAGAGTTTTCACTTGCCAATTGGTTCCTATAATAAGTTCATTAAGACATTGATTTATACAAGGTAATTAAAGATGTCTATTGCAAACAAGGAAATTAAATTTATAAAATCTCTTCAATCAAAAAAGGGGAGAAAATTATCCCGAAAATTCAGTGCTGAGGGAGTCAGACTGGTTGAAGAGTCGCTGAGACAAAAATTTTATCCTGAAACTATCTTTTATTCGGAAAGTTTGTTGTCTGAAAGAGGAAAAAAAGTAATTGAGGGATTCAAAAGGACCAAAACAACCCTTAATTCTATCTCATCAGCTAATTTTCAATCTATTTCCGACACAAAAACCCCACAGGGAATTCTTGGGATTTATAAGCATCCCCAGAAAATTCTTAATGAACTTTACTGGCCCAAACATCGTAAATTACTATTATGTGAGAATATTTCCGATCCCGGCAACCTTGGTACTCTGATTCGGTCAGCTGCGGCATTTGAGTTTGATCTGGTTGTTCTCGTTGGTGATTGTGCTGATGCTTATTCGCCCAAAACAGTGCGTTCATCGGCCGGAGGTGTATTTTCATTAACTGTTGCTGAATCGGAGATTGAGGAAATCCTGGGATTTGTTGCGTATGAAAAAATAGTATTAATTGCAGCAGATGTTAGAGGAAAGCCAGGGAAAATGCCAACCCATGTTAAAAAAGGGAAATTCATGCTGGCAATCGGTTCTGAAAGTGAAGGATTATCAGAAATAGTTCTAAAAAAAGCTGTTATAAATTCAAGAATTGATCATAGTAGAAAAGTTGAGTCTTTAAATGCGGCAGTTGCCGGGTCAATTTTGATGAACAAATTATTTGGTAGATAAGAGGATATTATGAGAATTTTATCATTAATTCTAATTTTCTTATTTCTTTCCAGTTCCGGGATGACTCAGGATATATTTAAAGAAGGCGAGAATCTTTATTCTACCGAAGATTTAAAAATGTCCACTGCGATGAGCGGGAAAAAGTATTTAAAATTTTATGCCAGTTCCGGAATTGTCGGTAAAATTGAAATCGTTTCGACCACTGATTCAATGATTGAAGTCAGCTATGTTAAAAAAGCTAAAACAAAAAAACGATCAAATGCCTACGACTATCTCGATCTGGTTTCTGTTGTATTAGACAAATCGCATGAAGGAATAATAATAATAATTAAAGCTCCGAACCCGGCTCCCTGGAATCAATCTAATGAATCAATTATTGTAAATCTTGATGTTACGCTGCCGGAAAGCACATTTGTCGAAGTTGAAGCCCCTTATTTTGATATTGACGCAACGGGTCCATTCACCGGGATGGTCATTCCTTCTTCATTAGGTAGAATCAATGTTTTTGATGTTAACGGTGTAACAGAATTAGCTACTTCAAATCAGCGCATAACCCTTGAGAAAGCAACCGGAGAAATTTCGGTTAGTACCCGAAACTCAAGATTGGATGCGATTGATATCAAAAGTCTTGATGATCAGGCTACATTCAAAAATGATGGGGGAGATATAACTATCGAAAATATTACCGGAAGCTTTAATATTAAAAACAACTATGGCAGAATTGAAGTGGAAAAATTTTATGACACAGGCGGGAGAAATTATATCCGGAGTTTCTCCGGTCCGGTTATGATATCAATATCGGAAATGAAAGATGGTCGACTTGTAATCCTTAATCGTTTTGAGGATATTGAAATAATGGTTCCTGAAAATATTGATGCCGATTTCTCGTTGTCGGTTGAAGAAAATGGTAGAATAGAATCGGCTCATTTTAATATGAAACCGAATCTGGTTGAAACCAATCGCTTAAGCTTTACCTCGGGAGAAGGAAAAGCTAAAATAAAAAGCTCGATTCGGGGCGAGGGAAATATTTTTATAACCGGAGTGGATAAAGATGATTTATAAATTTCTACGGTCTATTTCTTTTCTTCTCATTTCAATCATTATTTTATCTATTCCTGCAAAAGCTGTTCGATTGGCAATTCCCGATGGAGTATTCTATTATCAACCTGCTGGAGCTGTTTTTGGAAGTGAGGCAATCTGGGTCAATCCTGCCGGGCTGGGGAAATATCGAGCCCAAAGCTATCAAGTTATGTTTGATTACTTAGATGGTCAATTTTCTAAAAGCTGGGGTACCGTTAGTGGCAGCGAACGATTTGCAATTGCTTATCGGAAACTTTATAACCCCGACGGAGAAAACTATCAGGAATATATTTTTGGCGGCGGCTCTGAATTAGGCCAAAGAATTTATACGGGGGTATCGTATCGATATTTCAAAGAGGGCCCGGGGATTTATAATAACCGGCATTTTTGGACAATAAGTTTCATGGGTAATACTAAAGGGAAATTTAACTGGGGAGCTGTTTTTTCAAATCTCAATCGAGGCAGAGTCAATGGGGAAAGAACTGAAACGGAGCAAAGATATTCTCTCTCTTATCGACCTTTAAAAGAAAAAATAACTTTATCAGTTGATATGTTTTTATCAACCAAAACCCGACTCAGTAATGCCGATTATATCTATCATGTTGAATTTAATCCGAAAGCCGGAATCTATGTCAATGGTTATATAAACTCCGATAATGATTTTGAAATCGGAGCGCGGGTAAACCTGTTAAAATACTTTACCGGAAATAAATCCAGTTTTAATAAAAATGGTGATGGAAGAGGGACAACTGTTTATATAGGAAATACAAGTTTAAAGCAGCCCTCGGTTGTGTCCGAACCCGGTCGAAGGTTAAACCTGAAAATCTCCGGTACAGTATCAGAAAACCCGCCCCATCCATATTTTTCTAAAAAGCCCATTTCATTTACAGAACTGACAACAAATATTTATAGCGCGGCTGATGATCCTTCAATCGAAGAACTAATGATTAAATTTAAATCTCCAGGATTTGGATTTGGACAGGCACAGGAATTAAGAGAAGCTTTTGATTATTTCAAAAGTCGAAAAAAAAAACTCTTTTGTTATTTAGAAAATCCTGATAATCTTTCCTACTATGCAGCCTCGGCTGCTGATAAAATTATTGTCCCACCAATAAGCCAGCTTAATTTGGTTGGACTTCGGGCTGAGCTCTCTTTCTACGCCGGCACCCTTGAGAAATTGGGTATCAAAGCTGATTTGATGAGAATTGGCAAATATAAATCCGCCGCAGAATCATTTACCAATGAAAGTTCATCGGAGGAAAATAAAAATCAGATCAATCGACTGCTTGATGATTTGTTTGATCAGTTTGTTGTCGGTATAGCAAAAGGAAGAAATTTATCAACTGATTCTGTTAGAACCATAATTGATAACGGTCCGTATACATCTTATGAAGCCTTAAAATATGGGCTAGTGGAAGATACGGTTTATGCAGATGAATTGAATGACGGATTTCTTCAACCGATGCCGGAAATATCTTTTAATAAATATCTTGTGGATACGTTAATAAATGATAATTGGAATTCTGTGCCTGTAATCGCTGTGATTGCTGCGACTGGTGAGATAAAAGATAACCATCAGTCAGGTATGCCGTTTGGCGGAAGCTCAGGGATTTCTCCATCCAGTATGAAAAGTGCTTTTAAACAGGCGCTTAAAAACCCCGATGTTGATGCGATAGTATTTCGGATTAACTCTCCGGGAGGATTTGCCACAGCCGCTGAGGAAATTTATCATGTGGCAGACAAAATTTCCAAAAAGAAACCATTGATAATTTCAATGGGAAATGTTGCCGCATCTGGCGGATATCATATTGCTATGACTGGCCAGAAAATATTTTCAAACCGAGCTACAATTACCGGTTCGATAGGAATATTCGGAGGCAAGCTGGATCTAAGCGGGTTATATGAGAAAATAGAATTAAACAAAGAATTATATACTCGGGGGAAATATGCCGGGATGCTAAGTTCGGTTCGTCCTTTTAATGATGATGAACGGGACAAATATTTTTCCCATATGAAAGCTTTCTATGATCATTTCGTAAAACTTATTTCTGATAACCGTAAATTACCGGTTGATTCGATTGACCAATTGGGACAGGGGCAGGTATGGACAGGGAATGAAGCTTTATCAAACGGTTTAGTTGATGAACTCGGTGGAATCAATCAGGCGATTGAACATGCGGCTAAGTTAATTGATGCAGATGATTATCGAATTGAAATCTATCCTAAAAGACGAACTCTTTTTAGTTTTCCGGGACAAAGATTTATAAATATGGCAGCTACTTTATTCAGTTCAGACAAATCTCAATCAGTTGGACAGGTGTTGGGATATTCTCAAGCCGGGTCAAACGAAATATTTTTAACCCGAATGCCATTTGATATACTTATAGAATAAAAAAAACCGCCTCATTGAGGCGGTTTTTTAAAATCTTATTGACCCACGAAATTTTGTTTCCAACCGGTTCGCTGGAAAACTCGAACGTTTGGTGTCTCCGGCGGCATGTTTGCCGGATTATCAAAATCTGTGTCATATTGCCACATTCGATTTGGAGGCGAGTAATACGTTCCATTCCAGTTGGCATTAGCTTGAACCGATTCCCACAAACAGATCATAGAACCAGTCCAGTTAAAATTTCTGCCAGACCAAACTTCAAGAAATCTTGGAAGGTTTTCATAACCCCCGTTATAATCAGAGGCAGTTGTCTCGATATTACCGGTCATTATTGCTGCATTAACTGTTGTTTCGACTGCCTGCCGGTCTGCTTTGGGGTTGGCTCCAAGGGTATCATCCCAATTTGAAGATAAAAATGAAATGGCATCACCCATAATAGCTGAGGGCTTTTTGTTTACTGAATTATAATCACCCATTGTATAAATTGGATTTTCACTGGCAATTGTCAAGGCATCACCAAGTTCAGCAGCATTATTTATTCTTAAAGCCGGCCAGTTACTTGGAAGTTTTTTCTCAGAATAATATATAACTCCGTTTGAAGGAGCATAACCGGAATCATACATTGCTTTTATATCAAGATCCATAACATCAACATCTTCATCTTCACGGGCATCATAGAACTGGTTATTTGAATATGTAATGATACCTTTACCAATCATATCCAGTGTAACATTAACCCACATACTGCCATTCCATTGGTAGGCTTTACTATCGATAAATTTTAAAGTAGCGCGATCTTCATAAGAATCAATGTTACCAGTTGCATTATCTTCTATTAAACGGTGCGGGTCATCACTGGCACCCTCTAAAGGAACCGATAAAGCTTCCTGTCCATGAGTCGAATCCTGCACTCTGCCACCCCAGCGGGCAACCGATGAATCATACCAGTAGCCATCGTCGGCATCAAGCCAATCGGACCCGTTATTCATATTTTGATATGCTCCTGTAGGATCTTTTATCAAAACATCAGCGGTGTTGACTCCACCAGGACCTTTTCTGCCATGATAAACATTTCCAGCCGCTGTAACATAACTTTCCATTTCAAGAGTATTGGCTGCTTGCAGATACAAATTTTTGTTGGTATGTACTCTGCCTAACAAATTCATAAACGGACCGGGAGCAATTTCCAAATCCTCATCATAGAAAACTGCAAATTGAAATATCGGAACCAAAGCGGCTTCAAAATTAACTGACAACTCAACTTTTGCTTTATCGATACTGTTAACAGCGATAGCTGATAATGCAAAGGCTCTGACGCTTGCGTTAAGTCCAGATAAGGTTCCGGTTGAAAGAGCCGTTTGCCGGGCACCCATACTATCAATATCGACGGCTTGATAAACAACATCACAGCCATTGAGAGATTCTGTCCCGGAAGGCATAGCAACAGGAGCTAAGCCGGTACTGTCAAATTCGAATTGAATTACTGAAGCTGCTTTATCCAAACCACCTTCGGCAGCATAGAAAGCACGCATCTCCTGTAATTCATTTCCTGCAATGGTAATTTCATCATCGGAAGTTGACATCGCTGCCAAACCGATAAGGGTCAACATTCCAACCATGATTAAGGCAATCATGGAAGCAATACCCTTTTCTGAATTCAATAATCTCATATTCATAATCATACCTTTATCTTAACTTCCCAGATTTCTAACATTAACCGATGTTGAAAAAGTTCTATTACGGTATTCCTGGCTGTCAACATCTGGAATATCAGATCGTCCGCGCACCGTTATCAAAATTTCTCGTATATTATCTACCAGCGTTGGCACATCAAGGGTTGCCCCGTTTTTCATTACATATTGAAATTGTAAATCGTCAATATTTTCAGCATAGATTTGGGCATCTTCGCCTTGAAACTTTACCATCAAAGTCGGATGATCGGGGTCGGTTGTCATATCCAGATAGAATTTTGCCTGATGCATAGAAAGAACAAGGGCATCGGCACCATATGTTTTCGATAGTGACATTGTATTATGTTGAATATGTAGGGCCGCTTCTTGAACTGCAGTAATTTCAAACCATTCGCCACCACCCGAATCTGGTTCATAAATATAAACATAATCACCTTCTGTAAAACAGGATACATCTGTAGCGCATTTTAACTCAGCCGACGGCTGTGGCATAGGAGAAGATAAGTATGTATCACAGTTATCAATTCGATAATTCAGTGTTATAGTGTCCGGATTTGTATTTGAGGCAGTAATTGCATCTAACCCATCCGGTAAATCATATCCTGCCATACGGACATTTCGGGCAATTTCATCAATTGAAGCCCGGGCGTTCTGTTGGATATTGGTGACATCATCCTGGATGAGATAATTTTTGTGCTGGTTGATATAGATTTTAAAAACTGCTGTTGTGACAATACCCATCATTCCAAGGGCTATAAGAACTTCAAGGAATGAGAAACCCCGATTACATTTTAATTTTCTAAATAACTTTTTCATATTACACCTATAATGAATCTGTTCTTATAAAGGCTGTCATAGTATCGGCATGCCTTTTATTTTTGATATCTGCCCAGGCAACAACCACTTCAACTTTTTGGAGAAATTTTCCCTCTTTTACAACATCCCACTGTCTGATTAAACCGCCTGATAAACTATCATTGCCGGGTGTGAGATTGTTTGGGGTACTGCGAAGTTCTTCCATCTTCTGTTGAATAGCCTGTGTTGCGATTGTGGTTTTGTTCGCCCAATCGTTACCGTCAAGAGCAACCATTGACATATTTAAAAGAAGTAATAATGATACCGTGATAATTATCATCGCTACCATGACTTCTAATAATGTAAAACCATTTTCGTTCTTTTTCATCTTCTTCATTATCATCACCATTTATTAATTAGTTCTTTCTCTACCGCTTTTGTTTACAGAAACTATGCCAAAATCTAACAAAAATTGAAAATTTAATAGTCGAAGTAAGAGGTTGTAGTACAGCCAGTTAAAAAACCGAAAAAATAAATGAGCAGTTTCCATGAAGATCTTTAATTTCAATATCTAAAAAGTATGGGAATTGTCCCATTATTGTTTGGGGTTTCCCTCAAATAAAATATATTGAAATAGTATATTTTATTTTCTTATTAAGCTATGATAGTGAATAAATTCTATCTAATTATGAACATTTTATGGTTTAAATTGGTTAATTTATTATTGCTAATTAATGAGGGACTTTATAAAATTGTCTATTATTAAACAGAAAGAAAAATATGAAAGCTTCACAGGTATTTGTTAAAGCCCTTGAAAAAGAAGGGGTCGAATATATTTTTGGAATCCCCGGTGAAGAAAATATTGATTTTCTTGAAGCTCTCCGTAAATCAGATATAAAATTTATTTTAACCCGCCACGAACAAGGGGCGGGGTTTATGGCTGATATCTACGGAAGGTTAACCGGTAGGGCGGGAGTCTGTCTGGCAACGCTTGGTCCCGGAGCAACCAATCTTATAACGCCGGTTGCTGATGCTAATCTTGACCGCGCGCCGTTGGTTGCCATCACCGGACAGGCAGATACGCTCCGGATGCACAAAGAGTCGCATCAATATATTGATATTGTGTCGATGTTCAAACCGATCACAAAATGGAATACCCGGATTGGTCGCCCCGATATGATTACCGAGGCGGTACGCAAATCTTTTAAACTTGCCGAAGCTGAAAAACCGGGAGCCACTCATTTGGAGTTTCCGGAAAATGTTGCCGATGAAGATTGTCAACGACCGGAATTTTTTGAAAGAAGAAAAATCCGTCGTCCGGCTCCGGATTATAAAGCTATCAAAGCAGCAGTAGAATTAATTTTAAAAGCTAAAAAACCATTAATACTTGCCGGCAACGGTTCAATCAGAAAACGGGCAACCAAACAGCTCCGGATTTTTCTTGAAAAAACAGATATTGCCGTTTGTAATACTTTTATGTCAAAAGGTGCTGCCGGGCATAAATATGAAAACAATCTCTTTACTATCGGTCTCCAATCGCGCGATCATGTTACCTGTGCCCTTGAAGAATCGGATCTGATAATTTGTGTCGGATATGATATTGTCGAGTACTCACCGGAGTTTTGGAACCCGAATGGAGATAAGAAAATTATCCATATTGATTTTGAACCGGCCGAGGTCGACCATTGGTATGATCCCGAAGTCGAAGTCATCGGCGATATCGCATCCACTCTCTGGGAAATAAATGAAAAAATTGTTGATTCCTTCCCCAAAGGCAGAGGGAAGTATGCCCAGAAACATCGCCGGCAGATTTTAAAAGATATCCATGAGTACGACAACAGCAAAGCCTTTCCCTATAAACCGCAAAAAATTCTACATGATATTCGAGCCGTACTCAATGACGAAGATATTTTAATCAGTGATGTCGGAGCCCACAAAATGTGGGTGGCGCGGATGTATATCGTTCATGAACCGAACACCTGTTTAATTTCTAACGGATTTGCCTCAATGGGAATTGCATTACCCGGCGGAATAGCGGCTAAACTGGTTAATCCGGATAAACGGGTTGTTACTATCTCCGGTGACGGCGGGTTTTTGATGAATATTCAGGAACTTGAAACAGCAGTTAGACTGGGGACTCCAACCGTTAATATTGTCTGGACGGATGGAACCTTTGGATTGATTGAATGGAAACAGAAAAATAAATACGGTCATGCTTTTGGGACTCGTTTTAACAATCCCGACTGGGTAAAACTTGCCCGCTCGTATGGAGCCGTCGGCATTAAAGTCAACAAAGGTGATGATTTGCAGGCCGTATTAAAAAAAGCATTTAAGCAAAATAAACCGGTTGTAATTGATTGTCCGGTTGACTATACCGAAAATATAAAACTTACTAAACGATTAGGCCAATTAGTTTGCCCTATTTAAAATATTACAGGAGTTAATCATGGCAAAAAAATATAAAATGTATTTGGGCGGTAAATGGGTAGATAGTAAAAATATAATCCGAGTCGAATCACCTTATGATAATTCACACGTTGCCAATGTTGCCGCAGCATCAAAAGATGACTACACCAAGGCAATTGAAATTGCCCATAAGACTTTCAAAATCACCAAAGAACTACCCTCATATAAACGGGAACAGATCTGTCTGGCAATAGCATCCGGTTTGGAAAAAAATCATGAAAAATTTGCAAAAACAATGTCGATGGAACTTGGAAAATCGTTAAAAGATTCCCGTGGTGAAGTTACCCGTTCGATAGGCGTTTTTAAAACAGCAGCCGAGGAAGCCAAACGAATCGGCGGCGAAATCATTGATCTTGATTGGAATCCTGGTGCCGAAGAACGAATGGGTCTTATCAGACGATTTCCAATGGGAGTTATCGCCGGTATTTCACCTTTTAATTTCCCGCTTAACTTGGTGTCTCACAAAGTCGGACCGGCAATAGCCTCGGGGAATACAATTGTTTTAAAACCTGCAACCTCAACCCCGCTCTCGGCCTTATTGCTGGCGGAAGTTATTGATCAAACCGATCTTCCCAAGGGAGCCGTTTCGATCTTACCCGGTTCTTCAAAAGAGTCAACCCCTCTACTTGATGATCCCCGTGTAAAACTGATTACTTTTACCGGCTCATCCGATGTCGGCTGGTGGATAAAAGCTAACGCCGGAAAAAAACAGGTCGTGCTTGAACTGGGCGGAAACGCCGGGGTTGCTATTGGAGAAGATGCTGATTTGGATTTCGCCGCCACGAGGATGCTGTATGGCGCCTTTGCATCGGCCGGCCAGTCATGTATTTCTGTTCAGCGAATTTATCTTCATGAAAAAATTTACGATAAGTTTTTGAAAATTTTCAAAAACAAAGTGAACAATTTGAAAGTCGGCAATCCGTTGAATCCGAAAACCGATATCGGTGCTATGGTCAGCAAAGAGGCAGTTAAAGGTGCTATGGCAATGGTGAATGATGCTGTAAAAGCCGGTGCAAAAATTGTAACCGGCGGTAAAGCACGAGGATCAGTGATGCAACCAACGCTATTAACAAATGTAAAAACCTCGATGGATATTTGTTCGAAAGAGGTTTTTGCCCCGGTAGCAGTCGTTCAAAAATACCGTAACTTCAAAAAAGTCGTTGATGAAATCAATAATTCTGATTACGGACTTCAGGCAGGAATTTTTACTAACAATATGAAAGATATTTTTTATGCTTTCAAAAATATCGAATGCGGCGGCGTGGTGGTTAATGATATCCCCACCTATCGCGCTGACCATCAACCATACGGTGGAGTCAAAAATTCCGGACTGGGTCGGGAAGGGGTTCGATATTCGATTGAAGATATGACCGAAATCAAGATTCTATCGATGAACCTAAAATAACACACGCATGGCGTGTTTAATACACTAGTAAAATTTTTCCGAAGGGCAGGTCTCACGAGACCTGCCTTTTATTTTGTGGGCGACAAACGTCAACCACACCTAGTGTGCCCGTCTGCCCCATAAACCAACAAAGTGCGTCTAATATGATTGTATGACATTCACTGGGTGGCACCCTCAAACTTGTTTGGGGGTGAAGTGCATCAAGAGCAGCCCTTAAATTTAATTATTGCTCAATCCATTTAAAATCTATTATATAAAAAATAGATATGTCTAATTCAAAATCCAAAACGGAAAGTCATAAATAGATATGAAAAAATTAATATCATCTGCTTCACCTTATGAAGAAACCATCGGATTCTCCCGGGCCGTTCGAATAGGAAATACAATTGCTGTTTCAGGAACGGGTCCGATTGCTCCCGATGGAACAACCGCTTGTGTTGGTGATGCCTACGGTCAGGCAAAGCGATGTCTTGAAATAATTCAGCAAGCGATTGAAGACGCCGGTGGTAAATTATCTGATGTTATCAGAACCAGGATGTATATCACTGATGTTTCCAAAAGTGAAGCAATTGGCAAAGCTCACGGTGAATTTTTCAGCAAAATTAAACCGGCGGCAACGATGGTTGTAGTCAAAGGTTTAGTACGCGATGATTGGTATGTTGAAATTGAAGCCGAGTGTATGGTCGAATAATAAATTGCTATTTCATAAGCTCGAACTTTTTCAACCTTGCAATTATCGCCCCAACCTGTCGCTGCATTTGAATTGATATTTTTGTGATACTAACTCTGTCCTTATATAACTTGACCAGCAGATTATCTTCATCGGTTCTCCATTTTTCAAAAGCTCGCGGAAATTCTTTGCGAATTTCATTCAAATTTACAATTTTCCCTTTATGGGCGGTGATCAAGATTTCATAATCAATTTCGATTTTATCATCAGAAACCAGAATTTCAACCAGATTTTTGGCTGTTTGGGCTACTGCCATAATATCATTAATCGATAAATTTGGGTACTTATACAGAATAGAATTGTACAAATACCCTTTTGCTATTAAATCAAGAACATCCGTGATTTTTATATTAGTATTCCGGATATAAATTGACTCTCCCATTATTCCCCCTTTCTGTTTTATATCTCCTTTATAAGGTGACCAACTGACAAAGGGCGTCAGTTTTTTTCTTATATTTTTGAGTTTTTGATATTAAATTTAAAGGAACTTTGAGATTAAAATTACGATTGAATATAGATATTAAGTTTTTTAAAAATTGTAAGGAAAAATATGATTTTTGGCGCACATGAATCGATCAGTGGGGGCGTGTTTAACGCGATTGACCGTGGAAAACAAGCCACTTGTGATACTATCCAGATGTTTAATAAATCAAACAGTCAATGGCGGGCAAAACTGTTAAAACAGGATGAGTTAGATAAATATTTTCAAAGACAGGAAGAAACCGGCGTGACGGTTTCCTGTTCTCATTCCAGCTATCTGATTAATCTTGCCTCGCCCAAAGAAGAACTGAATGAAAAATCATTTTTAGCTATTAAAGAAGAAATGGAGCGGTGCGAACTACTAAAAATCCCCGGATTAGTAATGCATCCCGGCTCTCATGTCGGATCCGGCGAGGAAGAAGGTTTGAACCGAATTGTAGAAAACGCCAATAAACTGTTTGATCAGCTTGAAGATAATAATGTATTTTTGCTATTTGAAGCAACAGCCGGACAAGGCACAAATCTTGGCTACACCTTTGAGCAACTCGCCTATCTCATTGATAATGTGGAAGATAACAGTAAAGTAGGGATATGTCTGGACACTTGTCATATCTTTGCGGCTGGATATCCGATCTCAGAACCTAAAGATTACAAAAAAACAATGAAAAAATTCGATGACCTAATCGGGCTTGATAAATTGAAAATAATCCATATGAATGACAGTAAAAGAGAATTTGCCTCCAAAAAAGACCGACATGAGCATATCGGAAAGGGCTTTATCGGATTGGAAGCCTTTCGAAATTTTGTAAATGATAATCGATTGAAGAAAATTCCTATGATTCTTGAAACTCATAAAGATGAAACCCTTGTTGATGATATTGAGAATTTGAAAGTGCTAAGATCTTTGATTAAGAAAAAGTAATTCTCAGTATTTATCATAGAAATACAAAGACTTGCATCATGCCTGACTATCTTATACCTTAGACGCCTATGAAACTTGGAATAATTGGAAAACCACAGAGCGGTAAAACTACCATATTTAATGCCGCAGCAAATATGCAGGAAGCCGTTGGCGATTTTAGCCAGGCAATGCATAGGGGCGTAATCAAAGTACCCGATGTGAGAATTGATATTCTCACCGAAATGATAATTCCGAAAAAAACCACTTATGCAGAAATTTCTTTTCTCGATGTCCCCGGATTCAGCGGGAAGGGGAAAGATTCGGAAAAATTTGAAATCAATCCGGAAATCAGACAGATGGAAACCTTGATGGTGGTCATTGATGGATTTTCTTCAGATGCAACACCGGAAGCGGATATTCAAGCGATACAGGATGAAATGATCCTGATAGATATGGCTTTGCTTGAAACTAATATCGCAAAAAAATCTAAAAAGATAAAAATTACCGGCGATAAAACTGTTCTAAAAGAGGTTGAGCTCTTAAAGAAATGCTATGATTTTTTAGAACTGGAAAAACCGCTTATTGATTTAGACCTTACTGATGAAGAAAAGAAATTGATCCGCGGATTTATGTTTATAACTGAAAAACCGTTATTGTTCGTAATAAATATTGCTGAATCTGATATTCAAAACATTGATTCGATGCTTGAAAAAATGTCCTCGTTTGTGTCAGCCGGTAAAAGAGATGTCACTGCGATGTGCGGAAAAATTGAAATGGAACTGGTAACTCTTGAAGATGATGAACGTAAAATGTTCCTTGAAGATTTAGGCATAACAATCCCGGCTGTAGAAAATGTTGTTCAAAAATCTTATGAGTTGCTGGGTCTGATCTCTTATATCACTGCCGCCGAACCGGAAGTTCGAGCCTGGACTATCAGAAGAGGAACAAACGCCCAGAAATCAGCTGGCGTTATTCACAGTGATATTGAGCGGGGATTTATTCGAGCCGAAGTCACTTCGTATGCTGATTATCTTGAATTTAAAACACCGGCGGCTTTAAAATCAGCCGGCAAAACCAGACTTGAGGGTAAAGAATATATTATGCAGGATGGTGATATTGTCCTGTTTAGATTTAATGTCTGATTTATCGCTTTATGGGTTTTCAAATTAAGAAAATCGCCGATAAATATATGGATAACAAATAATTAGAAATAGTGAAATATGAGCATAGAGACTAAAGAAAAAAATAATAATAAGTCCTCGGGTTCCAGACAGGTTCTCTCGATACTGCCAATGAAAAACAATATTGTTTTTCCTTATCTGGTCGTACCATTGATGATTCAGGATATGGAGCAGACTCGTCTGGTTGATGATGCCTTAATGCGCGGATCAAGAATCGGTCTGTTTCTTCAAAAAGATCCTGAACAGGAAAATCCCGGTCCGGAAGATTTTTACGAGGTTGGTACTTCAGGTAATATTTTAAAAATGCTTCGCTTCCCTGATGGGTCGGTTCGGTTTTTAATTCAGGGTCTTTCCAGAATCAAAATTAAAAAATTTATGACTGACAATCCGTATATGGCGGCGGAAGTTGAAGAGCTTGAAGAAATTTCTACCGAGTCAGTTAAAATCGAAGCATTGCAGCGCAATCTTATGAACTCGGTCAAAAAATTGAGTGAACAGGCACCGTATCTTACTGAAGAATTCCATGTCTCAGCTATTAATCAGGACACGCCTTCAAAACTTGCCGATTTTGTCGCATCTAATCTGAACGTCTCTTTTGAACAAAAACAAGCCGTACTGAGTGAGCTTGAAGTTGAAAAAAGATTACAGTTATTGTACCGGATGCTCAATAAGGAAATTGAAGTACTTGAACTTTCGGCGCATATCCAGGAAAAAGCTGCCAGCGAGTTAGGTAAATCTCAAAGAGATTACATTCTGCGTGAACAACTCAAAGCGATTAAAAAAGAATTAGGGCAGGGTGACGAAAGCACCGATGTTGATGAATTTGCTAAGAAAATAGATGATGCTAATATGCCGGCAATGGCTGAAGAAGTGGCTCGTAAAGAGCTAGATCGGCTGTCACATATGGCGCCATCGTCCGCTGAATATACCGTTACCCGAACCTATCTTGACTGGTTGGTGACTCTACCATGGTCAATATCTACCAAAGATCATCTCGATCTAAAAAAAGCAAAAAAGGTTCTGGATGAAGATCACTTTGATCTTGAAAAAGTTAAAGATAGAATCCTTGAACATCTGGCCGTCATGAAACTCAAAGCGGATGTCAAAGGTCCCATCCTCTGCTTTGTTGGTCCTCCCGGAGTTGGAAAAACTTCGCTTGGGAAATCAATTGCAAAATCTATGGGTAGAAAATTTGCTCGCATATCTTTAGGCGGCATGCGCGATGAAGCTGAAATCAGAGGTCATCGCCGGACATATATCGGTTCGATGCCGGGTAGAATTATTCAAAGTATCAAACGCTGCGGATCAAACAATCCCGTCATTATGCTTGATGAAGTCGATAAATTAGGAACCGATTTCAGGGGTGATCCCGCTTCGGCTTTGCTCGAGGTTCTCGATCCTGAACAAAATGATTCATTCTCAGATCATTATCTTGAGGTTGCCTACGATCTTTCAAAAGTAATGTTCATAACTACTGCTAACTGGATGGATCCGATTCCGGCGGTCCTGCGTGACCGGATGGAAATAATTCGCATCCCCGGATATACCGATATTGAAAAACTTGCAATTGCAAAAAGACATTTGATTCCCAAACAGCTTGAGAATCATGGTCTCTCAAATAAAAATATGATTATCCTCGACAGTGGTGTCAAATCTTTGATCGAAGATTACACCCGCGAGGCAGGACTCAGAAATCTTGAACGCGAAATTGCATCGGTAATTAGAAAAATCGCCCGCAAGGTCGCCTCGGGTAACAAAAAGAAAAATACTATCAGTGGAAAAGATATTCCAAAACTTCTCGGACCGCAAAAATACACCCGTGAAATTTTGACCCGACAGGGAAGGCATGGAATCGTTCCCGGACTGGCTTATACTTCCGTAGGCGGCGAACTTTTATTCATCGAAGCGACTTCAATGCCCGGCAAACCGGGGCTTACCCTTACCGGACAGCTTGGGGCGGTGATGAAAGAATCAACTCAAGCCGGCATGTCATTCATTCGTTCAAATATGGAAGAATTCAACATTCCGATTGAAGCATTCCAAAATTGTGAAATCCATATTCATGTTCCGGCAGGTGCCACGCCCAAGGATGGTCCATCGGCAGGGATAACCATGGCTGTTGCGATTGCATCGCTTCTGACCCGAAAACCGGTAAAACCATTTTTGGCAATGACCGGCGAGATAACTCTTCGTGGACAGTTGCTCCCTATCGGCGGATTAAAAGAAAAATTGCTGGCGGCCTATCGGGCAGGAATTAAAACAGTGATTCTTCCTGAAGAAAATAGAAAAGATGCGATTGAGCTTCCACCTGAAATTAAAAAGAATATCAAATTGAAATATTTTTCGGATGTTCTTCCGGCAATTAAGTTTGCCTTGGATAACAGTATTAAAAAAACTACCCGAACCAAGACCAAAAAATAATTGAAATAGGAACTCAAAAATGAAACTGGTCACTTCCGAACAGATGCTAAAAATCGATCGGGAGACTATCGATCAACGCGGTATCCCCGGATTGGATCTGATGGAAAATGCCGGATCCGGCATCGCCCGGGAAATTAAATTAATTTTATCTTCTAAAAAATCTGATGTTACTATTTTCTGCGGCAAAGGCAATAACGGCGGCGATGGCTTTGTCATCGGAAGATACCTTCACGAAGCGAGACATACCGTAACAATTTATTACCCCTCTCCGGTTGAAAAACTTTCTGCCGATGCTCAAACTAATTTTGAAAAAGCTAATCAACTCGATATAAAATTAATTGCCTTGAATTCTGTTGAAGATCTTCCTGAAAGATTAGAAACCGATTGTATTATCGATGCAATTTTTGGAACCGGATTCTCAGATTCTCCCCGTGGACTCTTAAAAGATATGATCGACTTTATAAACCGATGCAATGTTCTTACAGTCGCGGTCGATATGCCGTCCGGTTTGAATGCTGACAATGGCACCTTTTCCGGATCAGTCATTGAAGCCGACTACACTTTTACTTTAGCACAACCCAAATACGGTCTGTTCATCTCACCCGGACGGGAAATGAGCGGTCAGGTCGAAATTATTCCTATCGGAATCCCTGATGATGTTGTCGATTCGTTCAACTTAGACTGCGATATATTAACGGCAAAAAAAGTAACCTCGTTACTGCCGGAACGAAAACCTGATGGTCACAAAGGTGATTTCGGACGTGTCATGGTATTGGCGGGCTCAACCGGCATGACCGGTGCGGCGATCCTTGCCGGAAAGGCAACCCTTCGAAGCGGATGCGGTCTGGTAAAAATCTGCTGTCCCGAAACTATCCTGCCGACTATCGCCTCGAATATTATCGAGGCTGTCACAGAACCATTGCCCGATATTAAAAAACAGGGGAAACTTGCCCTGCGCGGTTTGGGACAAATTAGAAAAATTGCCTCTGAAAATGATTCGGTCATTATTGGTCCCGGTTTGGGACAACACTTTCAAACCACAGAACTCATCAGGCGTTTTGTCACCGAACTTGATAAACCGATGATAATTGATGCTGATGGTTTGAACGCTTTGGTCGGTCATACAGAAATTTTGAAAAATAAAAAAGGGTCCCCGACCCTGACCCTTACGCCTCATCCGGGTGAGTTTAAAAGATTGCTCGGCTGTGAGGTGGAAACCGATTATCTCAAACGAATCGAACAGGCAAAAAAATTCGCAACCGAACATGGGGTGACTTTGGTTTTAAAAGGCAGCCCGACAATTATTGCTGATAAAAATGGTCAGTGCGCGTTGAATCCGACAGGTAACAATGGCATGGCTACTGGCGGGTCGGGTGATGTTCTTTCGGGAATCATTGGAACCTTGCTGGCGCAAGGGCTTTCGCCATTTGATTCAGCCTGTGCTGGTGTTTATGTTCATGGTTTGGCGGGTGATCTGGCGGCGGATGAATTTACTCAAAGATCGGTAATAGCCGGTGATATCGTTGATTATCTGAGTGAGGCATTTATTTTTCTGGGTGTATAAACACAAGTGGTGCAGGGGTAAATAATAATCATTTAATGATAAAGTACAGTAAAGGTCTTTTTGTCTGACTTATTACTTGACAAATTATGTCCTTATATCGATTATTGTATGTCAGGTTTTTTTATACCTTCATACTTTTTAGTAACCTTATAAAAGGTTTTGGTTGAAGTTGATTAGTTGCAGCTTCAACCTTTTTTTATGCTATCAGAATTTGTCATTGCGAGCAAAGCGACGTAATCTCAGTTCATAGTTTATAAAACACAATTTGTGTGTCCCGTAGGTCAGGTCTCTCTTGGCTTCGAGACCTGACCTTTCAGCAGAAAACTTTCAAATAATTCTTGAGTTCGTAGGTCGAAACTCCTGCAGTTTCGACAATACTTTACTCACACATATGACATTCGACAGGTGAAGGACCAAATCTAAACATCCAGTCAATAAAATATGTCAAATCAGATATATCTAACCCACATGAACCATCATTATCAAACTCTTCCATACATAAAGGAACAGGAGATCCAGGAACAAACATGAAGTCCACGAAGAATGTTAAATCAGATATATCAGAGAAACCATCATGATTTGCATCACCTGGAAGAACACAGCATGGAGGATGATTCTCCAACCAAGGTCTGTATTCAACATAATCGCTAACAGATTCACCAGCACCAAATGGGTTGTAATCCGGTGGACCGGATATCGCATCAGTTGGGTCATAGGGACCTGAGTTAGCTCCCCACCAATTATTAGTGGCGTTTACAATAATAGAAGTTGATGTGTTTTCTACAGCAGCAACTGTATGGCCAGAAAAACTACAGTTGTGTATTGTAGGAGAAGCAAGATTTTCACAATAAACAGCATATCGATCATTGTCGTTAAAGGTACATCCTTCAATAGTGGGGTGTGACCCACTTATGCTAATACCAGAATGTTCGTTATTATTATATGCACCAGCATATCGAATTATACAATTAGTAATAGTTGATCCGTCATCAGCACCTGAATTAAATCTGATGCCTTCCCATTGATCATGTTCAGGTGTATTTGATTCATTCCCTGTTACATTACTTAAAGTGTCATCAGCACTTGATGTAAACGTAACACCATCGGCCATAAATCGACCGGATGTAATTTTAATGCAACTTGAACCAGAACCCTTTATTATTGTGCCAGGTTGAAGTGTCCAGACAGCTCCTGGATCATTCAAAGTTATATCTTTTTGATAACCCATGCTATAACAGAAACCAGCCGGAGGAACAGGCCAGGTAGTTGTTTCTGTGATTGTACCAGCCATGATAACAATACCTTTATATAAATTAGATCCATTTGGAGTGATAGTATTATTTATCAAAACACTGTCAACTGCTCCAGGGTGAAGATTCATTGGGAAATGATATGAATCTGAAAATGAATTGCCTCGAACTTTGTCACCACCATTCTCATATAGTATACATAGGTCGTAATCATTCTGGCTGAAAGTACATCCTTCAATAGTGGGTTGTGATCCACTTATGCTAATACCAGAGTTTTCATTATTATTATATGCACCAGCATATCGAATTATACAATTAGTAATAGTTGATCCGT
>CBDVDR010000006.1:0-161075 GCA_965372795.1 uncultured bacterium | reverse complement strand
AATCAATAAAACCGCAAATACGACAACAAGTAGTTACAATATAAGAGAAAATAAGGAGGATAATAATGGCTAATAATTGACTATAAATACTATCCGAGAGGCTTTAAATTGAAGTTTCTGAGGTTAGAAATAAGCTCCAATAATCTTGTGATAATAATCTTGAAAGGGTTGAATTATTGAATGTAAATCTATATTTGATCGATTCATTATTTGAGAAAGATACGAGAGAATCTGGCAATATCGTTATATAAATTACGGGAGTAAACATAGCCTGGAACGAACATAACGTGAAAATAATCACAATATATCAATCGGTAGAATGATTTATCAGTTATTAAATATTGTTGATAATGGAAAATAAGATATATGTACGGTGGAATGAAATGTTCATGAATACGTGAAAATAATCACAAAGAGAAGCGTGCGTAAAATTAGAAATCGAATTGTCATTAAGTGATAATGAGGTGTCGATTTCATTAATACTAAAAATATACAGATAGTAAATCTTCGAAATTCACAAAAAATCAAGAGAGAATTTTAGTGAAATGTTCAATTATATTAATGATAATTTTCCTAAATTAAGAGGATTTTAAAATGATGAAACTTTAAAATTACTATGTATTGAAGAATATTAGTATGCATTACATTGCAATATTAAACGATGAGATATAGAAAAACCCGCTTGAAAATCAGGCGGGTTTTGATAATAATTCGGAGCTATATTACAAATTTTTCTGACGATATTTATTGTAAAGCTCTTTATGTCTGTTATTCAAATCGACCATTTTACCATTAATAAATTCTAAAATAATGTTGTTTCCCAGCATGTCCAGGACATCCCCATCGGAAACAATCAGCGTTGCTTTTTTCCCAATTTCAAGCGACCCCAGTTCTTTCTCAACTCCCAGAATTTCAGCTACTGAAAGAGTAATTGAGCGTAAAGCTTCTTCTTTGGTTAATCCAAAAGCTGCTGCCTGTCCTGCCTGAAATGGCAGATTTCTCTCACTGGTGGCAGAGCCATAGGAGAGGCAGAATTTGATCCCAGCATCAAGTAAAAGCTTAGGCTGAGTGTAGCTTTGATCGTAGGCGTCATCCTGGCGCATAGGTCGGGTTTGAGTTCTATTTAGGATTACCGGGATGTTATTTTCTTTGAGCAGATCAGCAGCCTTCCAGGCTTCATTACCGCCAACAATTATAATATCCAGGTCATATTTTATTGATAAAGCCACGGAAAGTTTGATCTGTCTGATATCGGAAGCATGGATAAATACCGGCATTTCCTTTTTTAAGGCAGGGATCATAGCTTCCCAACGGGAGTCTATTTTCATGGCTGGATCAGCTTTTTTGGCGTCAAAATAGATTTTTGCTTCATCAAAAAGCTGAAAAATCGCTTTAATATTATTTTCATGCTCTTTTTTCTGTTCTTCGGGAGTCTTTTCCATCCACCAGGCAGAAATAATAGACATACCGGGACAGCCGACATGCAGTCCAACATTTTGCTTTTCCATAGCATCTTCTTTTGTCCAGCCATCTAAATTGATCAAACTTGATTGACCCTTTATTAGTCTTCCACCGGGAACTATCAGGGCGGTAGTAATTCCGTTGGATCTGACAGAAGGGATTATCTCTGAGTCGGGATTGTAAGCAATATGAGACTGAACATCAGCGTTATTTTTCCCCTTTTCAGCGATGTCATTAGTAGCATCAACAGCTCCGATTTCAATTAGACCAATCGAAGAGTTCGCCGAGATAAGACCGGGGTAAACATTTTTGCCGGAAACGTCAATGATCTCGGAATTTTCAGGAGCAACTATGTTTTGACCAATTTGTGATATTTTGCCATTTTCAAACAGGAGATCATATCCATTTAATATTCCATCACTGACAGTATATAAATTGCCACCTTTTAGGAGGATTGGATGATCCTGGTCAACTCCCGGGACATAGTCATGGGCAACCGTGGCCGTAGCTAAAATCAGTAATAATATAGAGTAAATTTTAATTATTTTCATGGTCTTCACTTTCTATGCATCCGCAACTTTGATCCAAATAAACATTATTGTCGTAGAGATTCCATTTCATATCATGTTTTTTTGATTTATTTTTACCTTCACCGCTCTTGATAATTTTTTGAAGAAGGGCATATTTTTCAGTTTTAGTGTCTTCTCTAAGTTTTAAATCTTTTTCAAGGCTAAAGTATTTGGCTCCTTCAATCCATGTCTGTTCAGCTTTTGAGTAAATTGACAGAGGGTTACCATTCCAGATTACAAAATCAGCATCTTTGCCGACTTTGATACTGCCAACCCGATCTTCAATCTTTAGTTGTATGGCAGGATTTATAGTACAGAGCTTAATAGCTTCTTCTTGAGTCATCCCTCCATATTTAACACATTTGCCGGCTTCCTGATTTAACCGGCGGGCAAGATCGCCATTGTCTGAGTTGACCGATGAAATAACACCTTTTTCAGTCATTAAAGCAACATTGTAAGGAATAGCGTCGTAGACTTCGAATTTATATGCCCACCAGTCTGAAAATGAGGAAGCAGTGGCACCATGTTTTGCCATTTCAGGAGCTACTTTGTAACCTTCCAGAATATGAGTAAAATTCCAAACCCGGAAATCAAATTCTTCAGCTAACCGCATCAACATCAATATTTCAGATTGGACATAAGAGTGGCAATGAATAAACATGTTTGAATTCAGGACATCAACCACAGCATCAAGTTCGATATCTTTACGGGGGGGAATAGTTTGTTGACGTTTTTTTTTGTTTAAAGAATTGTAAATTTGCCAATCATTTTCATATTCACGGGCAGTTTGGAATTCATCTTTTATGATTGTTTCAACACCCATTCTTGTTTGAGGGTATCGAACTTTATGTTCATTTCCCCATGAACTCCTTTTGACATTTTCTCCCAGAGCAAATTTGATAGTTGGGGGAGCATAATCAAATTTAAGTTCTTCAGGGGTAGAACCCCATTTATGCTTAATTACCTGTGCTTGTCCTCCTATTGGATTACATGATCCATGGAGAGTCTGACAGGCTGTTACTCCTCCGGCAAGTTGTCGATAGATATTGATGTCATTATTATTTATAATATCACTCATTTTGGTTTCAGCCGTAATAGCTTCGGTACATTCGTTAATATTTCCAGAAGCTGCAATATGAGAATGTTCATCAATGACACCGGCAGTCAGATGTTTTCCGGTTGCATCTATAACTTTTGTATTTTTATTGGCTTGTAAGTTCTTGCCTATCTGGGCAAATTTACCATCTACTACAAGGACATCAGTCGTTTCTAAAATGCCTTCTGCTTCTGAAGTCCAAACGGTTGCATTTTTTATAAGGACGTTTTCCTGAATTGGTTTTGTCTCATATCCAAAGGAACGGTTAGGGAAAGTAAGTTTGGCAATCGGTTTGAATTCTTCTTCAATTTTAGTAGAATCAGAATCATCAGCATCATTTTCGTCTTTAATATATTCAGATGTTTTCAGTGCCGTCCAGTTTATAATATTTCCATTTGGTAAAGTTACATGACCCGTTAGTTTTTCATTTTGTTTCCGACCAGAGAATCTTAATACGCCTGAAATTCCGGAAGTATCAATTTTTAATGAGAAGAAGAGCTCTTCTAATGAGATTGAAACATGGTCAAGTTTGATAGGTTCTTCGCCAAATTTGATTTCTCCGGATGGTTTTGTTGGTTTACCTTTAATGGTTAATTCATAAGTTAACTCATTAAATGATAGAGTGTAATTTCCTGAAAAATCAATTGCCGGCATTGGAGTTTGTTCATATTTAGTTCCAAGAACCCAGGTAGAATAGATTTTGGTCTCAGAATCAAAGATGTCTCCATCAGTAATTATGAAATTAGCCAGTTTGTTTGATTCGATTGTTCCAACCTGATTTGCAACACCACAAAGCCTGGCGGGTGTTACAGTAAGTGAAGCCAGTGCGGTTTTTGGAGTTAAGCCTCGCTTAACAGCCTTTCTGATATTCGGCAGCAGATCCGATTTATTCTCAAGGTTATAAGTTGTAAATGCAAATTTGATGTTATTCTGTTCCAGGATTGAAGGATTGGAAGGTGCCGTTTCCCAATGGCGAAGAGTAGCCAATGAAACGTCGAGTTCATTGTATTGATTATTAACCGATGGCGCATCAGGGAAATTTACCGGTAAAATTAAAGGTTCAGTGATATTTTTAACTTCATCAATTAAAGTGTATTCTTGACCGCTTCCTATATATATGAAAGTAGTTTTAAATTCTTCAGAGATTCGTTTTGCCCTTAGTAAAGAGAGGAGATCATCTGATTCAAAAATCATTTTTTCATTTTTGAAATTGGCCAAAGCCTCAATACTGCTGTTGAATTCCGGCATGTCCTGATTTTTATTTTTTGAAAATGCAGAATGAGCCTTTTGGTACCAGTCGATATCAAGAAATGTCTGGCGGATTAATGCGATAGTACCCATTAAAGAATTGGGATATTCCTGTTTTGAACGACCTTTGGAAAAGGATGCAAATTGATAGGAATAAGGTTTTAATATCAGATTATTAGGAATGTCATCGCCTAATAAGGCAACAAATCCCCGACCTCTAAAAATACCATCAAGACTTACTGAATGAACGGTGGTGAAGCCAGAGTTTAATAATTTTTCCGCTTCCTTTTTATTCGGCTCAAAACTGGAAACCCAGTTTACTTCCGAATGAATAGCATCATTCCAGGAATTGCCACCTTTTCTGGTACCATCAAATTTTAGTGAGCGGTTGCCTCCACGATGAGATTTTTTCCTTTTTGGAAGACCATATTCAGTATAGGGATCTATAAATCCCGGGTAGACAGTATAACCGGCAAGGTTAATAATTTCAGCACCTTGTGGGATTTCAATATCTATACCAACTTTTAGGATATAACCATCCTTGAACAGGACAATCGCATTTTCCAGTTTTTTTTCTGGAGAGATAAAGATTTTAGCATTTGTAAAAGCTTTTAGGGTAGGTGATTTGGATCTAATCCCTTCAACCGGGGATACAGGTGTAAGTTGTCCCATCGCTGATGTTGTGAGGGCACAAATTAATACAATTTTAATTAATAATCGCATAAAATTCCTTTGCTATGAAATTGTATTCAAATATAAAAATTTACTATAATATTGAAATGAATAAAAAGGTGAATTTGTTGTCGATATTTTATAGCAGAACTCATTTAATATCAATACAAATAAATTGATTAAAAAGCAAGAGTGATTAAAAAGTATTAAATTATAAAATAGATTATATGGGACTTTATAGGCAAGAGGCCGGTGTTGATCCGTTATTAAAGAGATATGCAATCAGGAAAGTTATATCTGAGATATCTGTCAAACCATCTTCACTGGCGTTTAGATTACCTTCTTCGGGACAGGGGGGAGGTTCGCCGCCGGAGAATAAATAAGCAACTAAGAATGTTAAATCGGAAACGTTGATTTCATCGAGAGGGTCACTATTAACATTTCCACGAATAGGAGCAACACAACACCCGGTATCGCATACGTCCCCTTTACCATTACTATCAGTATCTATCTGATCAGGGTTGTAGCTTAAGGGACAGTTATCGTCAGGGCAGGTATTGTTAGAAAAACCGGGATTCCCGTAGCCATCATTGTCTTTATCGGTGCAATCATCACAGTCATCACCAATGTCATCGTTATCAAAATCACTTTGACTTGGGTTGCTTAAACCTAAACAGTTATCGCAATCATCACCAACACCGTCAGCGTCAGCATCAGTTTGATCAGGATTATAGATAGTTGGGCAATTGTCTAAGGCACAAGTATTTGCAGGATAACCCGGATTGCCAAAGCCATCACCATCGGTATCAGTACAATCGTCACACTCGTTGCCTATGCCATCTTTATCAATATCATTTTGGTTAGAATTGAAATTATCCGGGCAATTATCCTCAGGACAAGTGTTATATGGGAAACCGGGGTTGCCGAAACCATCATTGTCAGTATCGGTACAAACATCGCAAATATCGCCGATTCCATCTCCGTCGGCATCATCTTGGGCAGGGTTAGCAGAGGTGATACAATTGTCACACATGTCGCCCACACCATCACTATCAAAATCAGATTGTGAAACATTATTTACTGTAGGACAATTATCATCAGGACAGTCATTTTCAGGATGATCTGGATCTCCAAAACCATCATTGTCAGAATCTATACAGATCGGGCTCGTGAAGTCAAAGCGGGCAATATAAATATCATTGTTGCCAATTGTAGTATCGTACATGGCATTCAAAGTCGGGAAATCATCGGAGTCGGTATATCCGATTATTGTAGCATTATTTTCACTATCAAGACAAATACCATAGGAAGATTCAAAATCTGATCCTCCGAAGAAAGTGCTATAAATAATTGAATCACCATTGGGAGCAATACTTGTCAAAAAGACATCATTGCTGCCATTAAAAATTTCATCAAATCCATTTTTAATTGGGAAATTATTAGATTGTGTGTTTCCAGTTACAAAGGCATAACCGTATGGGTCAACCTCGACTGAAGAACCAAAATCTGATTTTAATCCGCCAAGATAAGTACTGTAAATTAATGAGTCACCTGAAGCGTCAATACAAAGCAGGTAAGCATCGATGGTTTCATTAAATGATTCGTCAATAACAGATTTTACCGGGAAATCATGAGACATTGTAAATCCGGTTACATAAATATTTTTTGAATTATCCAAAGAAAGTGATAATCCAATTTCATCTGCTGTTCCACCGATATAAGTACTAAATAAAATTGTTGAGCCGGTTGCATCTAACTTTGTTACAAAAATGTCACCACTTGAGAAACCACCATTATAAGTGTCAGACAGTGGATTTACAGTTGGGTACGTTGTTGAATTTGTATAGCCGCAGAAGTAGATATCTCCGAGATCATCCAATTGGATAGATAAACCGGATTCAATTTCATCTCCGCCGAAATAAGAAGAATAGTCCAATGTTCCGGTGGATGTATTTATTGCGACAATGAACAGATCATCAGTTCCATCAAGAGTATTATCGATAGGGGAGGCAGAAAGCGGAAAATCGATTGACGAAGTAGTTCCCAAAAGAAAAGCTACTTCAGAGTTATTTATTGCAATTGAAGAAGCATAATCGTTTGCTGATCCTCCAAAATAAGTACTATAGAGCAAAGAATTTCCAAATGGTCCTAATTTAAAAAGAATAGCATCTTGTTCGCCGGATAATGAACTTTGATATGGATTTTGCAAGGGGATATTGTCCGATTTTGTTATTCCGGTTATATAGGCATTACCGGAATTATCAACATCAATCGAAAAGGCCTGGTCTTCACCTTCAGATCCGCCGAAGTAAGTGCTATAAAAAACAGTATCTCCTGTGGCTGATAATTTACTTACGAAAATATCATACCCCTTTAATCCACCGCCGTTATAGTTACTGTCAAAAGCGGAATCGAGCGGGAAGTCGTTTGAACTCGTATATCCTGTTATATATATCCGTCCATCAGAATCATCAGCGATAGCTCGGCCATAGTCATTACCAGTTCCTCCAAATAAGGTACTGTAATTCAGGATCGGATCTATGATGAGAGGAAGATCCGGATCATATCCATTAGTAAATGAAAATCCAAAAGTACCATCGTCGATAATTACAAATGTTCCTTCAATCGAAATTTCTTCCTCACCATTTTGTTGAAAGGCAACCGGTTTATTTTCTCTGATTTGTCCCAGTTCGGTTTTGATTATCAAGTCTCCGTTTGATGCCAGAAACATATCAGTTATGCCATCAAAATGTACCTGTATCTGAGAAGGGTCGCCTCCGGGAGAAACTTCAAAATCGTACTCCATATAATATGGAGTACCATAATATTTGAGATCGATTCCATCATAAACTGATTGATAAGTGATCTCAAGGTAGGATGGTACATCAGTTACCCATCCGGAAGGATCATTTCCAATGAAATAGTTGTTTTTATGAGAGGTCGGTTGATGGCTTATAATTTGAGGATTCAAATTTGCCCCAACTAAGGTGGATTTTATAATAGAAAATTTAACGGAGTCAAGATTGTCGGAGGGGCGATAACCGAACTCTTCTAAAATGTCTGCGGGTTCCGATTCAAATCTTTTTGTAAATTGATAATAGACTGCGTCATTAGTAAACCAAATAACTGCTTTTTCAGATTCACTTTTAAATGCAACATTATTGTCAAATTGTCCGTAGTTAGGAATAAAGTGAAGTGTATTTTTGGATAGTGTAAGATATTCAAAAGAGTCATCAATATTAGCTTTGGCAAAAACTTCAGATGCGGGTAAAATACTCCATTGAAGGATTGTAATTAGTATATATAACGCAAGTGTTGCACTTACATTTAGCTGTACTCTATATCTCACTCAAACTCCGGATGTGGGTCGTTGACATTAAGGTATTTTTTGATAACCAATTGAAAGTATAAATTAGATCTTTGACCTCTACGCAGAATATACCATTCCCTCTCATTTTGTCAAGTTATTTTGGTTACACAACTTAGCTTTAATTAATGTCGGCTAATTACCGAAGTTTATTAGTTTGCTAACTCATTTAAGAGGAATTAGTTGATAAATAATATTGTGAATTAAATAACAATAAACCATAAGAAGAACTTATGATAAATTCATCAAATATACCATCCTTGACATATATTAAATTTTTTGATATTTTTGACACTGATTTAATTGAAAATTGTATAAAATCACCAAAGGGTTTTTACATAATAAAAGGAGAAAAAATTGGATGGGTAATCATGATTCAAAAATTATGATTGAAGCCAAAGGACTAAGTAAATTTTATGGTTCTTTTGTTGCCATTAAGGATGTCTCTTTCAGTATTCCTCAGGGGCAGATAGTAGCTTTTGTCGGTCCTAACGGGGCAGGGAAGTCTACAACGATGAAAATTTTGAGTGGTTTTCTCTCCTCAAGCGAGGGTGAAGCACAAATTTCCGGATTTGATATTAGAAGTCAGAGGATGGAGGTTTCAAAAAGACTCGGTTATCTTCCCGAGGATGGACCGTTATATGATAGTATGACGCCCCGAGAACTCCTCGTTTTTTTTGGACAAATTAGAGGTTTACCTGAAAATACTTTAAAAGAAAATCTTGAAAAAGTTATCGAAACTTGTTCTCTGCAACAAGTTCGAGAAAAGCCGATCGGGAAATTATCTCGTGGATACAGACAGCGGGTAGGGTTAGCCCAGGCGTTGTTGCATGAACCGGAGGTCCTGATAATGGATGAACCAACAGCAGGTTTGGACCCGAATCAGATTCGTGATTTTCGTGAAAACATTAAAAGATTGGGGAGAACCAAAACCATCTTAATCTCTACTCATATATTACAGGAAGTTAAAGCGGTTGCTGATCGGATTTTGTTAATACACGATGGTCAACTCAAGTTTGATGGCAACCTGAATGAACTTGAAACTAACAGTACTCTTGAGGAAAGTTTTTATAAATATACAAATTTTGGAAAATCAGTCACTTCTGCATCTGTAAACGGAGGTGATAATGAACATTAATATAAATAGTATTTGGGTGATTTGTAAAAGAGATTTCCGTTCATATTTTAGCAGTCCAACGGGTTATGTATTTATAACTTTGTTTATATTCCTTAGTGCGGCGGCTGCGTTCTGGCAAGCGACATTCTTCCGTAACAACCTTGCCAATCTTGACCAGCTAAATGATGTTTTCCCTTTTCTATTATTAGTTTTTATTCCAGCTTTAACAATGAGTGTCTGGTCCGAAGAGAGAAAACAGGGGACCGATGAACTCCTTTTTACATTGCCGGTTACAGATTTAGAGATTACCATAGGTAAATATCTCGCAGTATTGGGAATTTACACAGCATCTTTATTATTATCTTTAAGTCATATCATTGTTTTATTCTGGCTTGGAACTCCTGATATCGGTTTGATGATTGCAAATTATATCGGATATTTTCTTATTGGTGCAGGTTTTATCGGAGTCGGGATGTTGGCATCGCTATTAACCGCCAATGCAACCATCGCCTTTATCTTGGGGGCGATGTTTTGTTCTTTCTTTGTGTTTGTCACATCGTCAGAATGGGTCATAAGCGAATTCATTCAGAGTTATTTGGCACCATTGGGTGTTTTTAGTTATTTCAAAGACTTCTCCAGAGGAATAATAAGTTTCAGTTCGATATTATATTTTCTCTCAATCGCAGCATTGATGTTGTACATCAATGTTGTTATAGTTGGTCGAAGACATTGGCCTCTTGAAGCGGGAGGCTATAAATTCTGGATGCATCAATTAGCACGGACACTTTCTTTAGTTATTGCCATAATCGGTATTAACATAATATTTGGACGGTTAGCACTAAGAATAGATGCTACCGCTGAACAACTACACTCTCTTTCTGATGAAACCAAGCAATTAATTGATGACATTCCTGATAATCGGCCGGTTTTAATTCAGGCATTTATCAGTCCGGAAGTTCCACAGGAATACGTTGAAACTCATGCTAATTTAATCGGGAAACTTGAAGAAATCTCTGCCTTAGGGGGAGACAAAGTGCAAGTTCTCATTCATGATACCGAGCCTTATTCAGATGAAGCTTTGGATGCCCGAGAAAAATTTGGCATCACCCCGGTGCAAGTTATGTCTTCCAGCAGCAGTCGCAGCACGACATCACAGATTTTTATGAGTGTTGCTTTTACCAGTGGAGCCAACGAAGAAATAATTCCATTTTTTGACAGAGGTTTACCGGTAGAATATGAACTTGTTCGTTCAATTCGGGTTGCAGCCAAATCTACCCGAAGTAAAGTAGGGTTGTTGCAAACAGAAGCAAAAATATTTGGCGGATTTGATTATCAAACAATGGCAACCAATCCTCCCTGGTCGGTAGTAAGAGAATTGTATAAGCAGTATGAGATAATTCCGGTCAATCCCGCCGAACCAATCGATATGAGCCTTGACGGCTTACTGGCAGTGCTGCCATCATCACTTGATCAGCAGGGGATGAATAATTTAAAGAATTTTGTACTGTCAGGAAAACCTACTTTGCTATTGGTTGATCCGATTCCTGTTTTTGACCCGATGCTTTCGCCGATCATTCCTCAAGTTCAGGCAAATCCAATGATGGGTGGTCAATCTCAGGCTGTCCAAAAAGGAAATATTCAAGAACTGATGAATGCGATAGGAGTTTTCTGGAATCATGGTCAGCTGGTTTGGGATTCATATAACCCTCATCCTGATTTGTTGCAGGTGCAGCCGGAAATCGTATTTATTGGTGAAGGGAATGATAAGGGTCTGACCTTTAATGATTTGAATCAAGCCAGTGCCGGGTTACAGGAAATGGTAATGCTATATAGCGGTTATTTCCGTAAAGCCCCAGGAAGCAGTTTTGATTTTCAATCATTAGTTAAGACAGGGTTGATTTCCGGTGTACATAATTGGAATGATATTGTTCAGCGAAGTATTTTTGGGATAAATCTGAACAGAAATCCAAGAAGACAACCAACCGGTGAAAAATATACTTTAGCTGCCAGAGTCTGGGGTGCCTCTCCTGATATTAATCCGGCTACCGGAGATACAACTTTGAATCGTGCCAATGTAATTATAATTGGTGACATCGATTTTATAGGAGAACAGTTTTTCCAGATTCGTCAACGCGGTATTGAAGGATTGAATTTCGATAATATAACATTCTTTTTGAACTGTATGGATCAGTTGATAGAAGATTATTCTTTTATTGAACTTCGGAAAAAAAGAGTCAAACATCGTACTCTTGAAACGGTTGAAAGTCAAATTAAGGAATTTGTTGAAAAGCGGATTCGTGAGGAAAAAGAAGCTGAGGATGATGCCCAGGTTGCGTTAACGGAGGCTCAACAACGATTGAATGAGAAAGTTGCACTGGTTCGCACCCGCTCTGATCTTGATGAACAAACTAAGCAGATTATGGCAAAAAATTTACAAGAGGTTGAAAACCGGAGATTCGAAGCGCTCAAATCAAGTATAGAATCAAAAAAGGAAGCTAAGATAGCGACCAGTAAAGAGAAGATGGAAGCTGAAGTCAGAAGTATTCAAAGTCGGATTAAGACTATGGCAGTGATGCTTCCGCCTATCCCAGTCTTTATGATGGGTGTTTTGATTTTCGTTCGGAGGAAAAGACGTGAGCATGAAGGTACCCTATTATCAAGAAGGTTGAGGAGTTAAGCGATGAACGAATCCAGAAAAACAGTATATTATATTGGTGTCGCTGTTCTTTTGGCTGTGTTAGCCTTTATCATGGCTCCCAAAAGAATAACTCCCGATGCATTTTTGGAACAAGGCGAACCATTTTTCCCTGAGTTTACTGATCCAAATGAAGCAACAACGCTTGAAGTAATTAGTTTTGATGAAAATACCGGCAAGGCTGTTCCATTCAAGGTAACATTTGAAAACGGTCGCTGGTTGATACCGTCACATCATAATTATTTGGCTGATGGAAAAGATCGGCTGGCTCAGACAGCTGCCGGAGTAATAGATATTAAAAAAGATGATATTCGATCAGATAATTCTGCTGACCATGAAAAGTGCGGTGTTATTGATCCTCTTGATGAAACAGCCTCATTAACCGGAAGAGGACGAAGAATTAAAGTAAAAAAAGGTGAGCAGATTCTTGCTGACTTAATCGTTGGGAAGCAACTTGAAGGCAGACCGAACATCAGGTTTGTGCGTTTACCAAATCAAAAAAGAGTCTACACTTCTAAAATTAATTTAGATATCTCGACCAAATTTGAAGATTGGATTGAAACGGATCTTTTAAAAACGATGAAGCACCGTATTAGTAAGGTTATTTTAAAAGATTATTCGATCAATGAACGAACCCGATCAATGGATAATAGAGATATTTTAACTCTGACCGTGGCTGATGAAATATGGAAGGCTAACAGTATGCCATCCTCCAAAGCAGTCGATACGGTTAAAATGCAGGAGTTATTGAATACGCTGGATTCCTTAGAGATTGTCGGGGTGCGTCCCAAGCCGAAAGGTTTATCAGCTAATTTGAAAGTTAGTGCAGATAATAAGCAATTACAAAATTCCGATATACGATCATTACAAAGTAAAGGTTTTTACCTGTCAAGGGATCGACAGCTGTTGTCAAATGAAGGGGAGCTTCAGTTTGAAACAACCGATGGACTTATTTATACTTTGCGATTTGGCGAAGTTGTATATGGGCAAGGCTTGGCGGTCACAGCAGGAACTGAAGATGCCTCGGGCAATCAAACTGCTGAAAACAGATTTCTATTTATTACCACAGAATTTAATGGAAAAATGTTCAAAGAACCAAAACGGCCCCAAAACAGAAGTTTCTTAGATAAACCGGATTCACTTTTTACCTCCACCGATATTGAAAATAAAAAAGTTTATGATGATCATGCTAAATGGGAGCGTGAAGTAGCAAATGCCAAGAACCAGTCTTCTATTTTAAATGCGGGATTTGCAGAGTGGTATTATGTCATTTCATCTGAAAGTTTTGATAAGCTTCACTTAAAACGAGCAGATTTACTGATTTCAAATTAGAGAAGTAATTGTTGAATTAAAAAAGGCAGGAATCATTTCCTGCCTTTTTTTTAGAACTTATTTCAGTCCGCAGGATAGATTTCCACTGGCAAAAAGGTAATTTACAAGGGTTGTTAAATCAGATATGCCAACCTCACCGTCTGCGTTTGTGTCAGCAGCATTTTGAACAGGGGGAGCATCGCCACCGGCGAACAGGTAATCAACTATAAAGGTTAAATCTGAAATAATCGGGAACCCTCCTGAAAAATCAACATCACCGCATACAAAATATGTAACAGTTGTAGCATTGTTCAAAGTTGTGATAACGTCTTCTGTTTGGATTTCAACTTGAATATCGTCAATGTAGGAATCAGTACCAGCAGTCAAGGTTGATGAATACGACCCATCGAGGTTATCAACCGCTTCTGAAACAGTTCCTTGTGAAACAGAAACTGAGATTGAATTAGGAGCATAGGCAGGCAGGTTTCCCGAAGCATCTTTTGGTGTGATCGTTATTGCAGCAGTGGATATACCATCAGCAAGCAAGATTGAAGGCGATACATCGACAACTGTTTCATCAGCGTTTGTAAACTGTGATACTTTCCAATTGTCGAATTCAATTTTCAAAAGATCAAGTGGTTCGGTTGAGCCGGTTGTATTTGTAATCGCTTTGTATAAGAATGGGGTAGAACCATCTCCGGGTTTTATAACCCGGATGAAAGCTGAGATTGATGATTTATTATTAGCGAGACACCGAGTATCAGCTCCGGGGACCTTAGCTGCTTCCAGAGCTGCCATCAGTTTGTCCTGTAAGGGACCATCAGTAGTTAAAAAAGCATTTTCCATTCCAGTCAGAATCTCTGGTCCTAAAAGAATATTTCCCTGAATAGCATATCCCGGACCAGTAATATGTCCTTTATAGTAATCTGTTGAGGTCCCGGTAAAACCTGCCGAAGCACCATTTCCCGCAAGAGTAACCACGCCATATTGTCTTTTTTCCGGTCGGCCTTCATCGTCATTAATATAAAGCCAGGAAATTATTGAATCGGGATCAATTCCTGCTGCCATCAAAATACGAGCATTTTTTTGATTGTCTTTGAGCCACCATGCTTGGGTGTGAACTCCGCCGATATTTTCTAATAAACTGGTTATTATTTGAGCATTATCGATACAGGATGCACCCGCCCCTCCTACATCACCTGTAGCAGTATCAACGGCTACGATTGAAAAAGTTGCATCTACTGAGGGAATCAATAATAATGAAAATACCAAAACAGTTATTAGAGTTTTCATATATTACTCCTGTGATTATTCTAATATTAGTATATGGATATTTTAGTTCTATTAAAGTTAATGAAATTATCCATTTATACAAGATATAAAAAAACGCCGCTTTTTTAAAGCGACGTTTTAAAATTGTAAATTTTGGAAATTTATTTACTACAATTCAAACTTCCCCCATTAAAAAGATATTCAACCATAGTCGTTAAATCTGAGATTCCAACATCACCATCTCCATTTGTATCTGCCGAGGCACGAATTGGCGGTTCATCGCCTCCGGCAAAAAGATAGTCAACCAGAAATGTCAGATCGGAAATTATTGGGAGAGCAAACGAGTTGTCAATATCACCACAGATATAACTGATAAAGGTGAGCGAATTGATGCTTGAGGATGTTTCATTGCCGGCTCCATCTTTTGCAATCACTTTCCAATAGGTTGTTACATTATCAGGAAGAGCGGTGAGTAAGGTGTATTCGGAAACAACCAAATCAGCAAAGATGGTAGTGCTGCCGTCATCCGGGAAACTGTTGTCGGTGGAAAGATAAAGATCGTAACTGATTGGGGATTGGAGTTTTGTCACAACCGACCAGTCAAAAGTAGGTGATTCTGTATTGGTCGTAATGCCATCAGCTGGTGATAGTAGAATAGGAGCATCAGGAGGAGTTCCATCAACATCAAAAGTATAAGTTACAGAATAGGCTGAACTTTCACTGGTTGAAATTTTGGTCGCTTTGACTCTCCAAAAATATTGACCATCATCAAAGGATGTTACAAAAGAAGTGAAGTTTGTATCAAGTGTCTGAGTTTCAATTATATTTGAAAAATCTGAAATATCAGAAACTTCAATCAGATAACTATCGTCATTGTTTTTCCATGAGGTTGCCCATCTGAACTCGGGTTGGGCTGGTTGGAAAGAATTATCCTCAGGTGCTAATAAACGCGGTTCCAAAATTGGCAGATACCAGTTTGCAGTATAGACTTCTGAATTGCCATCGCGGGAATCAGTCCATACAGCATTATGTTTGTCATAATATGAAGTTAAACCGATATATTCACCTAACAACCCGGCTCTGGATATAGCTAATGGTTGTTTAGAAAAACTGTTAAAATCAAGCGCAGTATTCTCTTCTGAGTCCATATATTTCAAATCACCGGGTGAAGATGACACATCGGAAATTCTATGATTAACTGTAAAAGTAGCCCCGCCATCATATGAATAGGCTGCCATTAAGTCAAATAAGTAATAGTTCGGAGCATCATAGCGTTGGTCATAAAAAATTACGGATATGATACCTTCCTGATTAACAACTAACCAGGGATGGAAACTGTCGATGAGGTTATTAGTAGGCGATGGCGAATCATTGATTTGAATTCTATCTGTCCAGGTAACACCATTGTCAGTTGACATAACAAAATCTACATCAGAATTATATAAAACATCTTCTGTGTCACGGTTGGTGAAACACATATACATATTACCATGAAATGGAGTGCCAAAAATATCAACATCCACAACTGGTTGTTGGTATGTATTAATACCTCCATCAGCACCTGTAGAGCTTATTAATTCATAAGCTAAACTTTTATCGGTAAACGTCGCTCCACCATCTGTTGAAACAACATGTTGGATTCCTCCAATTAAGGCGCATAGAGTAGTATCGATGGAGCCCCCAACCCAGAATACATGTACTCCTCCATCAGCATCAACTACCGGTAGTGCAAATTGTCCGGCGCCATATTCACCAATACCACAAGTGGGTGAAGAATATGGTGGTCCAACAATTAAAGTATCCTGAAAGGTGACTCCCCGATCTAAGGAACGGGCAAACACCATCCGTGTCGGTCCATTATAAAACCTTGCCCAGGCACAATATAAGTTGCCATCATGAATGCCACCGGTACGGTCGGTAGTAATAAATTGTTTGTCTTCAAAAACTCCTGGAACAGGAGTATGATTCAAAACCGAATAAGGACCAACCCAGGAAATACCTTTATCATCTGATCTATAAAAGGCAATTGTCGATTCGTTGGTAAATCCAAAAGCATCCCAATCCAGAACTGACATATAGAAACTTCCGGTTCTATCAACAGTCATAGTTGGATCTGACTGTTTAGAATTGAATGAATAAATCATATTAACGGTTGGAATAAGTGAGTCAACCCAGGTCTGTCCACCATCTGTTGAGCGACCAACACCGACCCTTCTGAAGCCGGTTCTAAAATCTCGCCAGTTAGCAATGAGGATATTGCTGTCGGTGGGGCAGAAAAAGACTTGTTCTTCATTATTTAAAAGATTCATATTCGTCATGCGAATATTTGTTGGTGGTGCTATCGAGCTGTCAGCAATAGCAGAAATGTGCGATAAGGCAAGAATTGCAATAATCGCAAGAATGATCATTCTCTTCATTGTTACTCTCCCTAATATCTTCTATTTTTTGGTATGTACAAATTTAATATATACAGCAAAGAACATTATACAAGTTTTATTAAACCAGACGCAATTTATGTTTATTTAGAACTTAAGAAGTTATTTTTTTAAATTGTGGTCTTAACATTATATTTTTATGTTAAAGTAAGAATAATCTAAACAAGAGAGACTACATGGAAAATAAATCAAGCAATATTATACTTTATGGAATGATAATCGGAACAATTTTGGGTGTTATCTGCGGTTTAACTATTAGCGGCTTTATGCTCGAGATAAAATTTATTGGAACCATATTTCTAAATGCTTTAAAAATGGTTGTTATTCCACTCATTGTATCCTCAATGATTGTAGGCGTTACAACTCTTGGAGATGTCCGAAAACTTGGTAAAACAAGTGGGAAAACTTTACTCTACTATTTTATTACAACCGGTTTTTCAGTTCTTATCGGAATAATAATAGTAAATATTATCCGCCCCGGCGATGGAGTCGAGAGTTTTGGCGGATTTGTCCCTGAGTTAGTTGAGAATAGTCGGGGCAATTCGTTTATAGATGTTATTGTCGGGTTAATTCCAGCTAATATTATAGATGCTGCCTCAAAAGGGAAAGTTTTGCCGTTGATTGTATTCTCACTGCTGTTTGGCGGTGTCCTTACAACAATCGGTGAAAAGGGTAAACCGGTTATTGCCTTTTTTGAGGGATTAAATGCAGCAATTATGAAATTGGTTCACTTGATTTTGTACATTGCTCCGATTGGAATTTTTGCTCTTATCGGCGGAATCGTAGCAGAAAATCTCGACTCGGTTGATCGGCTTGTTTCCGGTTTAGGCTGGTATTCATTAACGGTTATCTTGGGATTGTTAATTCATGCTACAACTGTGCTGCCATTAATGCTTAAATATTATGGTCGTAGAAAAACTCTACCATATTTATCAAATATGGGTCAGGCTCTTGCGACAGCTTTTACTACAGCTTCCTCCTCTGCAACTTTGCCGGTAACGATGGAATGTGTTGAGAAAAAAAATAAAATAGACACAAAAGCGGCATCATTTGTACTTCCCCTTGGTGCGACAATTAATATGGATGGAACGGCTTTATACGAAGCGGTAGCTGCAATGTTTATTGCTCAGATTTATGGTATTGATCTCGGAGTCGGACAACAGATTATAATATTTCTAACAGCAACTCTTGCTTCAATAGGGGCGGCAGGTATACCTCATGCCGGTACGGTTACGATGGTATTTGTACTCCAGGCAGTCGGTTTACCTCTTGAGGGAATAGGTTTAATCTGGGCTATTGACTGGTTCCTTGACAGATGTCGTACAACGGTTAATGTCTGGGGTGACTCTATTGGTGCAGCGGTTATCTCTGAAACAAAAGAAATAAAAGAGATGGCAACGCAAAATTAAATTTATTTTAGCAGCATCATCTTTTTCGAAATTTTAATAGAAGAAGTTGTCAGTCGATAAAAATATATCCCGCTGGCAACTTCTTTTTTATTGTCATTAGTACCATCCCAACTTTCAATATATTTACCAGCTTTATACCTCTTATCGATCAATGTTTTAACTTTTTGTCCTAATAAGTTTATAATTTCTAATTTGATTTGACTGTCATAGGGGATGAAAAAACTGATTTTTGTTTCCAAATTAAATGGATTTGGATAATTCTGCCATAACTCGAACGAGGTCGGCAGGGAAGAGGTTGTATTTTCAATGAAATCTTTATTGCCAATTATCAATTTTGCGGATTTAATTTCTGACTGAATAATTATTGTAGTGTCGGATACAATTACAATAATTTGATTTTGATTAAAATCGATGATACATTGAAGAGATTCAGATAAAAGTTCATCGAATCCAACAAAAGAAAGCTCTGCTTGTTCTGTTAAATTAAAGTTTAATTCATAGGTGTAACCATCGACAAGCGGAGGTCTAAAATCACAGATAAATTTTTCATTATTGTCACTAATTTTAAAATATACCGATGGGTTACCGTTTGGTGCCGGAGGTTTGTGTAAATCATGCCGGTCATACTTAACCAAAGCATCATCATTAAACCCGAAACTGATTTTATCTATTAAATTATTATTTTTGAGGATAATATTATATATTCCATTTTGAATATTATTCACATCGGAAATTTTTGAAAGCGGGTTATGCTTTTTTTCTGGGACAAGGAGTTTTAAACCGTAATTCATTGAATAAACAAAAAATCCTTCCCATGGATGAATTATATTTTCATTATTGAAATAGCTGTTATGGTAAGTATATGTTTTATTTTCAATATCTTTAGAGTCTATGAAATTTTCCAGCACCTTATTGTTTTCGATTAAAAAATGGTCGGTATTCACTGAGAAGCCAAACGGATTAGCAAGCTGGTTCCATCCTGAATCAAGGGGGATTTCAAAATAGCATATGCCTTCAATTAACCTGTTTGGTTGGGTAGTCAATCCTTCTGCGCTGAATTCAGTAGTAGTGCGACTAATTAACCAGTACCCTTTGCCGGTTGATATTTCGTTTGTAATCGGATATTCTAATACTCGATTCACAGACGTTCTGTATCTTCCAAATCTCCATTGAGTCGGATTATAAACACCGAATGATTTATTCAAAATTGTATCGACTGAGTTATCACCGGAAATCTTAAATGGGAATCCGATAAGATGATATTTCTTTTCTATAAGAGTATTAGGATATTTACCCAAAGATTCTGGAAATTTGCTGAGGTAACGTAAAGGTTTTTTTGAGTTTCCAAAATTAGTTTTATGAAATTGAGAGCCAAATGTTAAGTAATACTGTAAACCGTTAATTGTTAAAATGTCAGTGGGGATTTGAAATGTGAATAGTTTGTTATTCTTTTTTTTCAACGAAGCAGTATAATAATTTTCATCTCCGGGAATTCGATAGGCAATTGTACCATAATTATAATTGAACGGAAACTGGAACGATATTTCAATCGAGTCGGACAACAATTCCAAAGTATCCAAAGGTGCTATCTTTTTATAATTATTCATTGCTGAAGGGCTGTTATAAAAATGATTTTTTAGATAATATTTATCATTAAATGAGGTAATATCCGGTTTCCCGGTAATCATCCCATATAATATTGTAGAACTGTCGATAGTTCTTCCGCTGTTTGAAATGATATCTCCATTAAGAACAAAATTATTATCATTTGCTCTGAATGCAAAAATAGAATCTGAAATTATCAGAATTATTATAATTATTTGAATTCTTTTTTTCATGCCATTGTCTTTATTGGAGGGTCACTAAAACTTTGATCAGCCCTGATTCATTATTCATTGGTTCAAGTGCTTTCCCCAGTACGGTCCCGACAGAAGGCTCGTTGTCTTTCATAGCATGGCCGGCTTTGCTTGATGTTACAAGAAGATCGCCGGGTGATATGTCTCCATTTTCATTTGTAACTTTACAAGGCACAATGCCGACTATTGCCATTGGAATCTTATCGCCCTTTAAATTATCAGATACTTGTCGAACTTCATTATTGTATAAATATTCAAGGGGATCATCTCCGGGGGTGATAGAAATTGATGTGTTAGATTGATTTTCAACGCCAACAAATCCTGGATTTGTGCTATAAATTCCTGCAACTAATCTTGATTTAGCTGATGATGCCAAAGCAAAATTATTCGGATTGTTGGAATCAATAACTAATACATCTCCCGCTTCGACATTATTAACCACATTAACCATTTCTGCCAAATCTGTTCCACCACCTGTTATTGTGCCTGCAGCGGAGACATCACCATTATGGGCTACGGAAAACTTGGGTTCGAGGCTGACACTATAAGGGAAAAGTACAACATTAAGTGTCCAGGCTTCAATTAACGGTCCGGTTCCCTGAGGATCTCCTGCGGGCGGAACATCAGAAACACCATTAAGAATATATAAAGAAGGTGAATTATCACTATTTGACTGAGCAATAATACCGACTTTACCAGTTTCACTTCTGGCTAAAAGAGCGGACTTGTTTTCTGAGCCGGAATTTACTTCAATTGAGTTTGTAAATTTATTAGAGCCGGTAAAAATTTGGCTGCTTTCCAGAGTGGCTGCACCTGCAATTTTAGAAATATCAATTTGAGCCGTAGAGCTTATGTTTTTATTTTCAATAGTTTCATTAGCAATTTTATGAAATGTAATCGAATTGTCGGCTATCATGGAAGTGATAATGCCATTTTCTTCAATACCCAGAATTATAGAATCCTGATCACCAATGGCTGTCAATCCTGATCCGGCAATAACTGTTATATCGTTATTGTTGCTGGTTCCTGATAAATCTTCAGAGGGTGCCCAGTTTGATCCATCCCATTTTATTATTTGTCCAATCAGGGCACTACTTTGGTTTAATTCGGACAATTCGAGACTCCCATCAACTATTTTTGAGCCGGTAATTGAACCATCGGCGATATTCGAATTAATTGAGAAGGGAACCGAAGTAATTAATTGTCGGGGAAACATTTCAGTATGATTACCAATTTTAATCCCGAGATATAATTTGTCGGTTGCAATGAAAACATTTGATAAGGAATTAATATTACCTAATTCAGCATAAAAGTAGCCGTTGCCATCAGGTGCAATAGTTATTTGTTCAGACCAGATTGCTGAACCGTTGATTTCTTCGAGATAAATAGAAAATGTTACTCCGACTTCATCAATAATCGGAAGCCCATCAATGTCTGTCAGAACACCTTGATATACAAAAGTTGATGGAGCATCAGCGATAGTAACCGATGCGTGTAATAGTATAACGATTACAATCGTTATAAAGTTTCTATATTTCATTTTCCCCCCAATCCAAAACGTTTAATAATATTTTAGGGAGTTTCGGGAAACTCCGGTAATGTATCTTTCTTTATAGTTTTAAATTTCCAGATTGATATTTGATGGAGGTTATCTGTTGCGGTAACTTCATACTCAGTATTATATCCCAGATAATTAACTGGTTTAAAGCTTACTGTTTGACCAAATCGGCTTTGAATTCCATCTAAATTAGAGATTGATATTTTTAAAGGGAGTATCTCTTCAATATTACAACAACTGTCATATGTTATAGCGATTATTACATCTATTGGGACATCAACAGCATTAATTGAAGGGATGGTTGATATAACCGAAGGATATTGAGGTAAATTGTCACTGATAATCTCTTCATTATTGCAACCACATAAACTGACTACGATTGTCAGAAAGAAGATAATAGATGCTTGATAGTTCACGACCCCCGCTCCCTTTAAAAGTCCCGTGCTTTTAAGAACGGGACTTATCTATTGGCTATTTTTCCAAATTCATCCAGAAATCTCTAGGGTATAATTTATGTAGTATAACTTCGCCTTCGGTTGCTTTTAAATATTTCTGGTAAGATCCAAACTGTTTTGATGAGCCAATCACAAAGTGGTTTGCATGCGGTACCTCTGATAATTTCGGACCATAACCGGTCAAAATCTCTCCGTAAGTTGATTCCATTCTCGATTGTATCTTATCATAGAATCCCGGTGTCTTTCTTATATCAAGGACTCCCTGACGGAAACGGTTCACAACCTCGGGTGTTAAACCATCTGCGAGATCCGCTGCAATTGAATAACCGCGAGTTGAATAGTCAGACGCATCTCGAGACACATAAAAGGCCTGAGCTACGGCATAATCAGCTAATGATGAATCATAAGGAGCCTTTTTTAATTCATTTACAACAAACTGCATTGTCTGGGTCAAATCAGGACATCGTTCCGCATAATAAATCATTTTACCTGCGTATTCATCATGACGGAGTCCATTTGAATAAGCCAGTCCGGCTTCCCATGTTTTCATAAACATACTGTGTGCTCCCCAGCCACCATACAGCCGTGCAGAGAGGAATTTTAAAAGTGTGTCAGGAGCATTATCGGCAAAACTGGCAGAAGCTGCCGAATTTACAAAAACACCTGAACTGGTATTTTCGTTTATTAGCCCGACATATAACGGGGTTGAGGATGCACCAAATCGGCTCAAATAGCGTTCAGTGATAAACTGTTTATTTGAATATGTTTGTTTTGTCGATGGAGTGCTATCAAATTGATTGGCAATATTAATTACAATGGGAGTAAGTTTTTCTTTTGATGCTGATGAGCCTGTCATATAGGCGCGATAATTATCTTTATGCAGCAGCAGATTCATTAGATCATTAAATTTGTTCAACGAAATTGAGGGGGATATGGCAAGATCATCTTTCATCTGCTGGCAAAGATATTTCCAATCAGTTGCAATTGCATCATCCGGAATATCAGTTAGATTTTTCTTAAGATCATTCAAAGCATCATCGGCCAGTTTTTTTGCTTCATCGGAGAGAGAATGGTATTTTTCATAAACAGATTGTAATCCTGTTTCCAACAAAGAGGCTTGATCAACTTCAGAAGAATTGATAAACAGCAATTTATCTCTTTTTTGATCTTCTGCTTCCACACCGGCTTTTTTTACATCATCAATAAAATTATTGAATTCATTCTGGACATCTTGATTAGATGCTTCTTTAAGTTTCCATCTCATTCGATAGATGAAATGAGTTTTCGTTAAAAAGCTATTGGTTGCTAAATGAAGGGGATTTGCTTGTTCCCGGAATGCGGTCGCAGGATCGTCAACCCACGATTCTTCACTGCCTTGCATGCGATTACGATAACGACTTAATGAGAAATCAACGGCATCTCGTATTCTTGCCAAATTCTCTACTCTCCAGTCCGGAGAAAAAACAAGGGTAGAGAGCCAGGCAAGAGCTTTCTCTGATTCTTCTAAATTACTGCCGGTCGTTGATATTATCAGTTCATTCCTGTTTGTTCTCGGATTCACATCAAAGGTAGCATATAAGCTTGAAATTTCTTTCTTTATTATTTCGCTGAATTCTTCATACGGGATTGGTTTGCTGTCTTTTATCACGCCGACCTCATTTAACATGGTTGGTAATAAGGCAGCGTAAGGGAGAAGCTCTTCCGGGATAACATTCATGTCAAAAGCTAACCCGACATTAGCTAAAGTAATATTATCAAATTTTGAGAAAACAAAATCAGCATTTCCCGGTAATTTTTCTACCGTATAATTAATGCTTTGATCTAAAGTCAAGGGTGGATTCTCAACAAATCCGGGCATTTCTATTGTTGCAATAGCTGCCTCAATAATTGCTGTTTTTGAATCATACTCATTTTTATATAATAAAATAGCTTCCCGGTCCGTATCGACATTGTATTTTTTCTTTAACGAAGCTGTAAACAGATCGAGTCTTTCTTTTAATTCTATATCTTTTCTTTTGATTAAATCAGGATTTGGTCTTCCGGCTACTGCAAAAGGTATTGGTGAAGTTAGTTTCCAGTTTTCAATATATTTTTTCCAGATATTTTTATCTGATATTAATAATTCCTCTGCAGCTGCTAAGCGTTCGTTCATTGTCAGTTTTTTCCTGAATCCATCGCTTTTACTTAATTCCTGAAGATGAGAGAACCAACCGGCACCAGATCCACGGAAACCGAATCCCGGAGGTTGATTCAGGAAATTTCGTAAACTTCTACGCTCTGAAATAATTCCATTTAAAGCGCGTTCATTGAACTCTTTTAGTTCTTCAGATCCATCCTGATAAGCAGCAATTGTCTTGAATTCATCAATTATCATAGTTCTGATTGAATCAATCATTTCTTCGTTAATGTATTTCTGATCAACATTGGGTAATCCAATAAATAAAGGAAATCCCGGATTATCTGAGAACCAGTTATAAACAGCAGTTGCACCAATCTCTATTTCTCTTGTCTGGGAATTTATGAATTTTTTGTATAAATTTGAAGATTCTCCGGTTCCAATACAGGAGACAAATAGATTGAACATGTATGATTCATTCCAGTCCATGGTTCTATTAGAAGGCCATCCGAAGATAAGCAGTCCCGGTTCACTGTCGTTCTTATTAGGAAACTCTACGATTTTAATTTGTCCAAATTCAGCGGGGTTTGCAGGTGGAATTCTCAAGTAAGCAGTTGCAGGATCTTCTGAAGGAGTGATCTCCGGCTCGATTTGTTTAAAAATGTTTTCAAGTTGATTAAGGCATTCTTCAATTGTAATATCATCAGGAATTGTAAGCACCATACCCATGTTATTTAAGTGGTGGGTCTCTCCATGAAATTTCCACATATCCTCAGGCGTCATTGTTCTAACCGCAGGTGGATACCCTCCCGAACTGAGAGCCTGGGGGTGATTCTCGCCAAATATCATATGATCTAATGGTCGAAATATATTTGACCATTGACGTTCGAAACCGCTTTTCATTTCATTGTAGATAGTGCCTTTTTCCTCGAGGATAAGAGTACTGTCAAGCGGGTCAATTTTATAGCCGATATTACAAACTTCCCGGCGGATATCTTCATCGGTGAATGTAGGATGTATCATCGCATCGAGTTTTTCCTCAAGTAACTTAAAGAAGATATCTTTTCCCCCTGAAGTATGAAAATGATAACAGGTCTGCATCTGCATTGTAAATGCAGAACTTCTACCAAGCGACATACCTTCAAGAGTTGAAACATATTTACCTTTTGTACCTTTGCCAAGGAGAAGATGCTCACAGGTATGCGGTTCTCCCTGATCAGATGGAGGAGAAGAATTAACCCATATAAATCCTTGAGGAATTGATTGGATCCTTATTAAATCAAGAACAAATCCACTTCCCACATGACTAAATCTTGCACCCATAGCGATTCCTGTTTCAGTCTCATATACTGTTACAGCTTTGAAATTTGATGTGATTTGATCCTGTTGAAGATCAGGGAAATCAATAGTTGCCTTTGTGTTGGCTGTAATAATAAAAAGCACGACGCAAATAATAAAGACATGGGTGGCAATTTTCATGTTGTTTCCTTTATCGAAGACATTTGATACGATTTTGTAGAGATATAATAAGACAAGTTTTCACTAAAAGCAACCGGACAATTAGCTCAGATTGTTAATTAAAGTTTGAAAATTGTTTGTTTTCATGAATAAATAAATACAATTTAGTATAGAATTAGGGGGGTAAAACTAATGGAAATAGTTTGAAAAAGTTAAACATTCTTCTTGTTTTACAGGACAGTGTAAATATATTATTTCCCAAGTTAAAAGAAGAACTTTTTATCGGAGGATATATATTATGGCAATGAAAATTACTGATGAATGTACAGCTTGTGGACTATGTTTGCCGGAATGTCCTACTTCAGCAATTGAAGAAGGCGATATCTATGTGATTGACGCCAAAACATGCAACGAATGTACGGATCAGTCTGATGGTCCCGAATGTGTAGCTGTTTGTCCGGTTGATTGTATTGAAAAAGCTGAATAAGTATTTTTCATAAATTAAAAAAGCCGCTCAATTTGAGTGGTTTTTTTTATGAGATTTTATATATAAAAAAAAGAGGATGATGCTCTGGGTGGGTAGAGGGGGCTAGGAAACTACCCGGGGACAGCAGAGAGTCATCCTCAAATATGTTTGAAATATTAAGACAGTAACTGTCAGTAATAATTCTTTATACCTTATGACATATATTGTCGGGACATATCTCTAATACTTAACTATTTTTATTGGAATGGTAAGAATAATCTGATTTTGTGATGGTTCAGCAATCAAAGAAACTGTGAAGTTAGTATAGTAAGTGCCTGTTGATAATAAAGATGAAGGTACAATCTCGACTACAATAGCTTGATTTTTCTTCGCTGACTTATTCAGGATATTTACTGTAATAATTGTATCGTATGCGAGAATATTTTCAATTTCTAAATTTTTATAAGTAGGATTAGGGAAACTAACTTTTTTGGAGTTATTACCAGGCAGAAAGAACAAAGATATAGGATTTGGCTTTATACCATTAAACCATTGCCCAACCGTCGCTTTGTAGTAGAATTCATGAACCGGCAAAGCCCCATAATCAGTGAAAATTTTGAATGCTTTAGTTGTCGGTCCATAATAGTTTTTTGTCTCGAACTCCAATTCAAAATTTATAGTGTCGTTAGGCTGTAGGATAGAGCCGGATTTAATCACTGACGTGCAATCGCAACTTACATCCATGCTGTCAACATTGAAAACCGTTTTACCATCATTAAATAACTTAAAGGTGTGATATACTTTAAAGTCAATTCCTACGTGTCCGAAATCAAAAATTCGCTCATTATAATTCAATTGTCTCTTACAATAACTGTTTGATGCGAAGAGAAATAGAAATAAAAGAAAAATTACAATTACAGTTCTTTTCATTTTTCAGAAATCTCCATCTCTGTAAGATATCCGAACTTCTTCATCCACCCGTCATTATAACATTTACTCAAATAACGAATTCCGGCATCAGCGAAGATTCCTACAATAACTGCATTCGAATCGGCTTCTTTGGCTACTTGTTCCATTGCAAAGGCAACCGCGCCTGAAGATCCACCGCCAGAAATTCCTTCTTTAGCGGTTATATATCGAGCTCGATTAAAAGCATCCTTATCAGAAACAGTTATTACCTCATCAACTAAGTCAGGGTGTAAGGCTTCGGTGACGACATCGGACCCTATTCCCTCAACTTTGTATGTATGACCGACAGTTTTTTTTCGTGTACGAATATAGTCTGCAAAAATAGAACCTTCAGGATCAACAGCTACCGTTTTAATATCAGGATTTTGTTCTTTTAAATACTTGGATGTACCTGAAAAAGTACCGCCGGTTCCAATGCCACACACAAAATGAGTTATTTCACCGTCGGTGTCCTGCCAAATTTCAGGTCCGGTATAAATATAATGCGATTCAACATTATCTTGACTGTCATATTGATTGAGATCAAAGTAACCATTATCTTTAGCAAGGTTACGGGCGACCAAATAACAGCCTTTGGGGTCGTCATGACCTGCCTCAGTCGGGGTGACAATTACTTTTGCACCAAAAGATTTGATTAAATCTATCTTTTCCTGACTTGTTTTTTCAGGTGTCGTGACGATTGCTTTCAAGCCATAAATAGTCGCAACCATTGCCATTGCAGAGCCGGTATTACCAGAAGTATTATCAATCACAGTATCGCCGGGCTTTAGAATTCCCGATTTAATTGCTTTTGACATAACATGATAAGCCATCCGATCTTTGACAGAACCGGTTGGATTTATGAACTCAAGTTTGACATAACATTTTGGTCCATTCTCCGGAATTCCAGTCCGGAGTCTGACCAATGGAGTTCTACCTATTAATTCTAATATGTTTTCATATTTCATAATTTTAAGTCCGCTTAATTAATACAATTATTATACAAATTCAAACAGTATTATTTCAATTATATGGTCTTTTTAATTGACTTCAATTAGAAAGATTCAATTTATATGCAAGGTATACGGAAGTCTAATAAATATTAAAAGAAAAAAGAAACTCCATAAGGAGGAATTATGAAAATTTTAAAATATTCACTTTTGATGCTTTTATGTCTGGCTTTAATTGCCGGGTGTTCCAAGAAACAAGATGAAGTTGATAAACTTGAAAAAGAGATGCTTGGACAGGTTGATACAATCGCCGATACAATGCAGGCTGACACTATGCCTGTTGTTGCCGAAGTAGAAGTAATAGAAGAAGAACCCGAAGTTGATAAAATGCCTGCAAGACCAGCAGGAAATGGTTTTACGGTTCAAGTAGCATCATGTGAATCTGAAGATTATGCTCGTTATCTGGTTGATTTATACACCGGACGAGGATATGAACCATTTGTTAGCGAAATTTCAATAGAAGGTCAGACTTATAATCGAGTTAGAATCGGTATGTATGAAAACTTCGCTGATGCTAAAGTCCTTAAAGCTGAATTATTGGATAAGTATTCTCTTGAAACCTGGATTGATTACGTAACAATGTAAAATTTGATTACAATTATGAAAAGCCACACTGAATATTTAACCTTTAATACTGCAAAAAGACGGGAGTATATAAATATTACTTCCGAAATTGAAAGGGTACTATCAAGCAGTAAGGTTCAAGAGGGGTTTATTTTAGTCTCAGCGATGCATATCACTGCTGGAATCTACATAAACGATGCTGAAAGCGGTCTTATCGCAGATATTGATGAATGGGCTGATTCATTGGCACCTTTTGGAAAAGATTATCGTCATCATCAAACCGGGGAAGATAATGGGGATGCACATTTGAAAAATCTTCTTATCGGTTCTCAGGTTATGTTGCCAATTACAGACGGTAAGCTTGATTTTGGACCGTGGCAGCAAGTGTACTATGCCGAATTTGATGGAAGGCGACGAAAAAAAGTAATTGTAAAAGTTATTGGCGAATAAAAAAAGGTCAGGCATTGCCTGACCTTTTTTTTGATAATTATATAAGTTTTATTCCCCTTTAAGATGTTTATCAAGGAACTCAACTTGAGTGCGATAGCTCTTGATCACATTAACTCTTTTTGAAGCCCCATGGCCTTCATCAGGGAATATCAAAGAATCTGCAACACCGCCGTTATCAATCACAGCTTTTAGAATTTGTCTGGCTTCGCTGACAGGAACGCGGGGATCATTTTCACCATGAATAACCAGCAGAGGAGTTTTTATCAAATGTGCTTTAAAAATAGGCGAGACCGAATCAAGAAATTCAGGGTCAGATAAAGGACCATATTCAGATTCTCTTAGTGCCCGTCTATAAGCTTTTGTGTTTTGCAGGAATGTTTTAAAATTAGCAATACCTACATTGTCAATCGCAGCTGAAAAAAGATCAGGATATTCGGTAATCATGCCAAGAACGACATATCCACCGTACGAGCCGCCTCTGATTGCTAATTTTTCTTTATCTGCATAACCATTTTCAATCAGCCAATCGACTCCGGCTTTATAGTCTTTCAGTGAATTCTTACGGTTTTTGTAATTGTCAAGATTAAGATAATCACGGCCGTATCCGGATGAACCGCGAGGATTTGGAGCAAGAATGCCATACCCGTGAAGAATCATATATTGAAAATTTCTGATAAAGTTAGGCTGGAATTGACTTTCCGGACCGCCATGAGCTGAAACTAAGAATGGAATTTTGTCCCCTTCTTTATAATTTGGGGGGAGATATAAAAAGGCTGGAATCTCTAAACCATCAAAGCTTTTGTACTTAACCAAATTTGGGTCTGAGAAAATTGAACGATCTATGCCGGCATAAACAGTATAGGTTTGTTGTTGTAATTTATTATTGATTGGATCCCATTTCCAAATATCCGGAGCGCGAGTTGGACCCCAGAAAGATAACAGCACCGTTCCATCTTCAGCAATGTATCCTCCGCCAAGAATACCATCTAATGGCGGACTTGGCATTTCTTTCTTAGATTCAAATTCCCGAATTTTCAATCTCTGGTAGCCTTCTTCATTTACAGTCGCAACCATATATTTGAAGTCGTTTGAAAAGCCTAATCCTTCAACTTCCCACATAGGATCTATCCAGCCATCATCTATATAATTGACCTCAGAAGAACCTACTTTCATTGTTGCTAATCTTGCTATGCCGTCTTTGTTGCTGTTGCAAGTCAACCAGATTGTTTCATTGTCCGGTAGTATAGATACTGAACTGTACATATAGTCGTCATCATCATCAGTTAGTTTTTGATATTCAAGAGAATTCAAATCAAGAAAGTACAGATCATCATTTGTATTGGAAGTGAAGTTGCCGATAATCATTTTTGTGCCATCTTTAGAAACATCAAAAATAGCATTATAGCCACGCACGCCGGTTGAATCTCCGAAAACTTTTTCATAATTACCATTGGAAATATCTAAGCGATAAATAAAGAAATCCCGTCCGTTTTCTTCATTAGATCTAAAGAAGATATGTGAGTCATCAGCTCCCCAGATTACAGAGCCATACTGAATATCAGCCGCATCAGTAAGCGGGATGAGTCTTCCTGATTGAGTATCCATGAGATATAATTGAGACTGTTCAGAACCTCCGATGGAAGCTCCCACGATTGCGGTTGCCCCATTATGTGATAAGGTGAAGAAGTCCAAACCATCTTCAAACATAGTTAACTGGTAGGGCCAGCCATCTTCAGTTAACCGGTAGACTTGTGACGCCCCGGAACTTCTTGAAGTAAAATAGACATCTTTACCGTCCCAGCTATAACCGGAAATATAATTTCCACCAATTTGCATAAACGTAGCAATGTCAGGGATATAATCCCCTTTATTGAGTATGGTAGTAACCTCTTTTTTGGCACCTTCTGCAAAAGCTGCAGAAAACAATAAAGTCATTATAAGTGTCGTGATAAGAATAAAAGCGGATACTTTTTTTGCCATAGTAATCTCCAAGAATTATAAGTTTAGTGCTTTCTACGAAAATTATATAAAAAAGTTCTTGATGGCAAGCAGATTTGAAAGGATGGAATTAGTCCTGTTATGATCTTAACCGAACATATTTGTGACTTTTTTTTCTGAATAAAATTTAAAAGTGATTTCTTCTTCTTCTTCGTAAACGACTCTTTTATAAAAAGGACATTCGAGGCAGGATTTTAATTGAGAACCGTATCTTCTTGAAAGGCATTTGGTGTCGGGAACCATCCAACATGATCGTCCACCGCCAACACCTTCATTTAATCCGTCATATTTCATGGAAGTCGATACCGGGCATTCACCCAGAATATCTGTCATCAAGCCGCCCTTTTCTCTTCCACAATTTTTAAATTCCCAACAATTAAGTTTTTTTTTCATTTTTTTTACTGATCAATAATGTCAATAACACCACTATATTTATTATCAAGTAGAAAATCAGTTAACTGTTTCTCTGTTGCAATATGTCTAAATTTATCAAAAGTTTTTATTACATTTTTAGCATCATCCCGTCCAAGATATGAAACCATTAAATACTGATAAACTAACGGGTTATTCTTGTCGATATCTTTTGCTTTTTTGAAATGCTTAATGGCTTTTTTATAGTTTCCTTGTCGGAAACGAGCTTCTCCGGCACCGAATTGAGCCTGAAAATTTTTCTTGTCAATTTTAATGGCAGCATCATAATCGGTTAAGGCGGCAATTTCTTCACCTTTTGCCATATATAAATATCCACGACCAAGGTAGGCTGGAAGGGATTTTTTATTCATTTCAATAGCTCTGTTATATGAGGTTATGGCTGCATTATAATTTTTATTAAACTGATAAATTTCTGCAGATTTAATAAAATCTTCATGAGCTTCTTCATTCTGTTTTAGGGCTCTAAAGGAGTTTGCACGAACTTCATAAGCTTCAGCATAACTTGGTTTTATTTTGATAGCTTCATTTAAATCTTCAATAGCGGCATAGTATTTTTTCTCTTTATAGGCTGTTACACCTGATAGATAAAAATCACTTTCATCAAACTGAATAATTTCATTTGCTGTTTCAATCGGATTTAATGTGATTTTCAGTGTTTTTTTCTCAGCCGACTTAAGAGTAAAAGTCCCTGCTGCTTCTTGATATCCTTCTTTTGAAACAGCATAGCTGTGTTTTCCAGCCTTAATTTTGGAATAGGTAAGATTTCCGGCACCCAGAACTTTTCCATCTAATACAAATTTAGCACCTTCAACACTGGCGGCTAAAACGACTTTGCCCGGTTTAGAAGCTGCCCTTTTAGATTTTTTTGAAATCTGCTTCGTTGGGGCTGATTTGGTTGGTTTTGAAGTAGATGCTGCCGTTGTTACTATCGGTTTTGATTGAGCGGTCTTTGTCGCTTGTTGAGTATTTTCAGCGATGTCATCAGGGTAGAGCATGATATTTGAAACGTCACCTTCAATTACAGTAGCATAATCGACTTTCACTACTTTCCCATCCAAAAGGTATTCAATTTTATGAGGACCTGACGATAAACTTTTTGATTTAAAAAATCCTTGAGCATTTGATTTTACTGAATTTCCGTCTTCTGGAAATCTAATAGTCGTTCCATTTAAATAAGGCGAACCATCAGTATTGAAAACTACACCAACGATGTAGCCTTCACCATTGCTAATGTCACCGACAAAAAGAGACCCAACAAAAATCAAAACAATTATAAAGAGTGAGGCAACGGCACTATATAAAACATTCTTGTTCAATGATTTTTGTTTTAATACAAATTCTCTATCATTAATTACTAAATCATCGCCATTATGTAATTCCAGAGCACTGACTATTTGAATATAATTTTTGTGAAAATATGCTATCCCTTTATTATGATCAGCCATCTTGGGGGCGGGGAGAGATGATTCTTCTAAAGATGGTTTTGGAGGTGAAGGCTCTTCGATAATTTTCTTTTTGGGAATATTGCCAAGTTTTGAAAGCAATTCTGACTTTTCGTTATCAGAAAGATATGTTTCCGAAGTATTAAGTTCATTATTAATTGACTTTAAATCTTCTTTGGAAAGCTCTGTGATTTTGTCAGAGCTTGACGGAGGAAGGTCAATCTCAGAATGACTATTATCAACAAAATCAGAGTTTACTTCCAATTCAGGTTTAGAAATTTCGAGCTTTGGTTCTTGACTGAATTCCGGAAGGTGTGGAGCAGAGTTGCCAATAGGCTCGTCATCAGGGTTTTGTTGGAAGCTGCTTGGATGCGAATTAACGTTAACATTATTCTGAGCTTCATTTTCGATCAAATCGGATGTTGACTCAATAGATAAGTCATTATCGTCACTCGTGTAATTACTTTTGCCGTCAACAAACTCCGGCGAGTTGTTGGATGCTTCTGTGACAACAAAATCAAGTCCATCACTCTCTTGATTTAATTGGTTTTTTTCTGCGGAAGTGTCTAGAAGAGCTCCACAGTTATCACAAATTCCACTAACAGCACTTATTACAACATTATTGCATTTATGACAATTTTGCAAGACAACCTCATATACTTTAATAATTAAATTATTTCTATTATGTTTATAATCGACCAGTTGAGAGGTTTTCTTTAGATGATTAAAATCCTGATACGTCCTATAATAACTGAAAAGACTGAAATAAAGACTTGACTCTACAGGGCGATATATTTTATTATTTGTCTTGGATTTATGGTGGATATTTGAACTTCGAATCCGGCAAAATGCTGAGGAGGACCTATTTAGATGACTAACCGCAATAAACGATTGACATTCTTTGGTTTGGCAATCGCCTTAATTACTATTTATGTTGGCTGTTCACAACCAGAAGATGTTCTCGTACGTGTCTCAAACACTTATGTTTATCTGGATGAAGTTTGGAATTTCCCCAGCAGTTATGATGGAATGCAATATGAGTTATGGGTTGCTGATGCTTCCGATACCGTTTCAATGGGTAAGTTTGGATATAACAATAAATTACGCAAATTTTATGATGAATTTGGTGCTGAAAAATCTGATTCAAATAGATTCTTATTATCGGATGATTTTCTGTTGTACCGATCGGTCTTTATTTCTGTAGAGAAATATCCGGATCCAAATCCTTCTCGACCTTCAGCAATTATGTTAATAGACAATGCAACTGAACCGTCTGTTGATGCAATTGATATGGTATTTCCTGAAATAAGTGATACGATTCCGCTTTGGTCGGCAATTGTTAGATTTAGCATGGAAACAGTATCAGACGATTCCACGTTTATTAAGAGCGGGCATCTTGGTGTAATCCAAAATACTCGTAATGTTAGTTCAAATGGCTATGGTATCTGGTTTGCTAATTATCGTCGTAATCTTGATTCTCTAAGAGATACTGTTCGTGTTGATAGTTTTGTGATTCGTGATACAATGAAAAGATTCGATAAAGATACAATTATAATCAGCCGGAAGTCGATTGATTCAGTTTGGATTGATACCATTCAACGCGTTTTTGGTATTGATACCCTTCCACAGATTGTTGCCAGATATACGTCCGAACTTTTCACCGATACTCTTGATTTAAGTTCTGATATCGATTCAGACACTTTAATATTTAGAGATTCTGTAAAAGAATATATTATTGACTGGTATTTACAAACTGTCCCATATCCTGATTCTACTCCAAGACAACTATTTACAGACACTTTCAGTCAGGATGCTTTCCGTTTACCAAATTTAGAAAGATATGGTTGGAAATACAAAGGCTGGATTGTTTCTCCACTTCTTGATACTTCTTATGGCACACTAAATCCTCCGGGATGGGGTGTGACTTATAATGATACTGCACATAACTTCATCACAATCCCTGGTGATTTTGGTGGTTTGATTACAACCGGTACATTCAGTGAAATTGATGGTCCCGATGATGCTAATCTTTATGTGAAATCTTTAAGGATACCACCAAATCCGGGAGATGAATTCTTCCAGAATTTGCCAGGTGGCTCCGATCCGATCAATCTTTTACCGAACGCAACAGGAAATACGGGAACGGTATTTATTACGCTTGAACCGATTGCCTTGCAAAGTCCTGATAACAAGACCAACTTTCCACTATTTGTAATGATTCGCGCATTACCAACTAAGCGTTCAGAAATTGAAGTGAACCTACAAAACAATCTGACAATGCGTAATTGGACCGGTGCAGCAACTGCTGATAGAGGCTTCCCAAAAATCAGAGTTCTTATCGAACGATTTTAAATTTAGACAAGAATATATTTAGCCGGCATCCTTAGATGTCGGCTTTTTTATTGCTAATTATTTTATTTTAATGAAAATAAACAAAAGAGAGATTTATGTCTGTGAAGGTAAGTCTTTGAAAGCAAGATAGTTCAGGTCGCTTTATCGGGCTCTGAATGAATGGAATATAATACTTAAATAATCCAAAATTTATCTTGCAAAAACGTCGGTCTGCCTCTATATTTTCAGCTAAATTTTAAGTGGAAATAATGTATAACTTATTAAACACTAATATCTTGACAGGAGATTAGTTAAATGAATTCTGGCTTATTATCAGCCGTAATTGGCCTGGTTGGGCTTCTTTTTGCCTTGATCCTCTTTTTCTGGATCAAAAGAAAACCAACCGGATCAGATCTAATGAGAGAAATTTCTGAAACAATTCATGATGGAGCAATGGTATTTTTAAAACGAGAATACTCAATCTTAGCAATATTTATTGTTATTGTTTTTGCTTTATTATCATGGAAAATTTCACTGCATACCGGATACGCCTTTTTAGGCGGTACCGGTTGTTCGATGTTGGCTGGCTTTTTTGGAATGAAAGCAGCTACTCGTTCTAATGTTCGTACTACTGCAGCCGCAAAAGATTCCGGTCAAGCAATGGCATTGTCCATCGCATTTTCAGGCGGTGCTGTAATGGGGATGTCAGTCGCCTCGCTTGGATTGATCGGCGTTGGCGTTGTCTATTATTTCTTCGGAGGTGATCCGGCAACTGCTTCTACCATTAACGGTTTTGCAATGGGAGCATCGTCAATCGCTCTGTTTGCCCGTGTAGGTGGCGGTATCTTTACCAAAGCTGCTGATGTCGGTGCTGACCTTGTAGGAAAAGTAGAAGCTGGGATTCCGGAAGATGATCCTCGGAACCCTGCTGTTATCGCTGACAATGTTGGAGATAATGTTGGTGATACTGCCGGTATGGGGGCCGATCTTTTTGAATCTTATGTTGGTTCAATAATTGCAACTTTTGCAATTGCAGCAACAATTACTTCCGGAACATTATCAGATGTCATTATGGCCAACCGTATGGCTTACATGGAACTGCCGCTTTTAATCGTAGCCTTTGGAGCGATTGCTTCAATGCTCGGTATTTTGTCAGTTCGTGTTTTCTCAAGTATGAATCCTGCTTCGGCGTTAAGACTCGTCACTTACGTAGGTGCCTTAGTTATGCTGATAGGATCATTTTATATTATTGAATGGTTAAAAATTGATAGAAATGTTTTTTGGGCAATTATTGGCGGTAATGTTGCAGGTATTATTTTAGGCTTACTGACTGAATACTATACTGCTGCAGGTCCGATTAGAAAAATTGCTAAATCTTCAGAAACCGGTTCGGCAACAAATATTATCTCCGGTCTTGCCGTAGGAATGGAATCAGTTTTATTCCCGGTAATTGTAATTTGTATTGCAATTTATGTAGGTTATTCCTTTGCCGGCTTATACGGTATCGGTATTGCCGGAGTAGGCATGTTAGGTACTATTGGCGTCACAATGTCTGTTGATGCCTATGGACCGATTGCTGATAACGCCGGTGGTATCTCTGAAATGGCTGGCTTAGGACCAGAAGTTCGTGCGATTACCGATAAACTTGATTCTCTTGGCAATACCACAGCCGCTATCGGTAAAGGATTTGCGATTGGTTCTGCTGCCTTAACAGCCTTAGCACTTTTTTCAGCATATTCTTCAGCCGTTAACTTAACGGTAATAAATATTCTTGAGCCGAAAGTTGTTATTGGATTTTTCCTCGGCGGTGTTCTGCCGTTCTTTGTAGCCTCCTTAACAATGACTGCGGTTGGAAAAGCCGCCGCTCAAATGGTTGAGGAAGTCCGTCGTCAATTCCGCGAAATAACCGGATTGATGGAAGGAAAAGCCAAGCCTGATACCGGTCGCTGTGTTGATATTGCAACTAAGGGCGCTCTGGCTCAGATGGTAGCCCCCGGTGTTACAGCGATTCTTTCACCGATTGTTATTGGTTTGTTGCTTGGTAAAGAAGGCTTAGGCGGCATGCTTGCCGGTGCTACAATGTCTGGTGTTATGTTGGCGCTGATGATGGCAAATGCCGGCGGTGCCTGGGATAATGCGAAAAAATATATTGAATCCGGTGCCCATGGCGGTAAAGGCTCCGACGCTCATAAAGCGGCTGTCGTTGGTGATACTGTTGGTGATCCTTTCAAGGATACATCTGGTCCGGCTATGAATATTTTGATCAAACTAATGGCAATTGTATCATTAGTCGTTGGTCCATATCTTTTTAATTAAGACTAAAAAATAACGGTTTAAAAGGTACAGTATTTGACTACTGTACCTTTTTTTTATAATTTCTTGCGTTTTATCTGAATATTTCACTCATTCGATTGTAATAATTTAAAACTAATATATGATTCTGAAACTATTTTTATAAAAAAACGTAACTAAATTTAAGAACTGAGGGAGAGATAAATGGAAAACGAAAATAATCAGGCTGTTGTTGAGGAAACGATAGCTCCAAAAAGTTCATCATTTCAGGGATTATATGAAGTGATGACAAAACCTTCTGAATTTTTCGCTTATCTAAAAGATAATCCGAAAATTCTAATTCCATATATTTTTATCATTGGTATCGGTATAGCATTCTTTTATACAATAGTTGATATGGTTGTTGAAATGCAGCTTTCGATGCCGGAAATGCAGGAACGACTGCAGGGTGCTCCAATTACAGATCAGATTAAAACTGCTATGAGAATGACAACTCTCATTCTCGGACCGATTGCTCTGGGATTAACTCCGTTAATTGCGGCAGCCTTAGCTCTTTTCTGGGGTAATTTTGTATATGGTGGGAAAGCGAACTTCAAACAATTACTCTCTGTGATGTTATATGGCGAAGTATTATTTATAATTGGTAGAATAATAGTTTTACCAATGATGCTTGCCAAAGGAAGTCTTTTAACATCATTATCACTTGGAATTTTAGCCGCTGGTGAAGGTCCTCAATCGTTGATGTATATCGCATTATCTAAAATTGATTTATTTATTATATGGGAAATTATCGTTGTTGGTATCGGATTATCAGTAATTTATAATGTACCACGCAACAAAGGGTATGTCTTGTCTGTCCTATCAATAGGAATGTTATCTATTTTGCAAGTACTTTTTACTGCAGTGATGGCACTGTTTTAACTTAAGGAGTTTTATATGAGATCTGTCACGATTAAAACTATTACACTTTTAACCCTGATTATAGGTTTGTTATTTTCGAATGTTGTCCAGGCTGAACAATTAACGCTTGATGATTGTATTGATTTAGCCCTCAAAAACCGAGCTTCCATTGTTGCTGTCCGAGGTGAATTAACTCGTTCAAATGATAATAAAAGAGCGGCGTTGGGCGCTTTTTTACCGGGAATTAATACTTCATATTCATACACAAAATCGAAAACAACTGATTTGGAAATTGGTGATATTTCTTTTGGCGATCAGGAAGACAGATCTGATAAATTTTTAAGTATTTCAGCAAATATGTGGGGAATTAATATCCCGTCATGGTTTAATTACATCGGATCAAAAGTAGATCAGGAAAAAGCCAGGCTAAATGTACTAAATTCTGAACTGGATTTAATTTATGCTGTTAAAACTTCTTATTATGCGTATTTGGCCTCGGTTGAAAATGTTGAAGTTCAAAAGGAAGCTGTTAAGAGAAGTGAAGAACAGTTAAAATTAATTGAGTCGAGATTTGAACTTGGATCGGCTGCAAAATCTGATGTCTTAAAACAAAAAGTGCAATTTGGTCGTGACCGGCTTACTTTATTGTCAGGAGAAAATGCCGTAACAAATTCCAAAGCAGCGCTTGCCTATACTATTGGTGTGGATCCAAAAAGTGATGTAAGTTTTTCTCCAAAATATATTGAATCGATTTATAATGGTACGATGGATGAAGCACTGAGCTATGCTTTTCAAAATACACCGTTCTTGTTGTCTGCTAAAAAAGAGGTTGATGCTTCAAAGTATGGTTTAAAATCAAGAAAAGCTGAATATTTACCAAAGCTAAGTCTCAATGCTTCTTACCGACATTCAGAAGGAATCGGACCTCAAAGTTATGGTGACCCAACTTTGATAACTTCAAGCTCAAATTCTAGATCATATGGATTTCAGATTTCCTGGAATATTTTTGATGGTTTTAGCCGTGAAAGAAATATTAGTTCAGCCAAGATAAAGCTGAACAATGCCAGAGCAAACTATTCAGATTCAAAAAACTGGCTGGTTAAAGATATCAAAACAGCCTTTCTCGATATTGAAAGACTTCAAGAACAGAAAACTGTTTCACAGGAAAATGTTGATGCATCTGTTGAGGATTTGCGTATTACCCAGGAAAAATACGATCTTGGAGCAGCAACAATTTTGGATCTGCTGAATGCCCAGGTCTCTTTGAAAGAAGCTCAAGTCTCATTGATTAAGGCAGAGTTTGATCTAAACCTTGCGGTTGCAAAAATTGAAAAATCAATGGGTAAGATTTATAACTAAATGAAAGATAATACAATCCCTAAAGCTAATCGAAATGAAGGGAATAATAAGGTTGTATAATGAATAAGAAGAAAAAAATATTGACATTCGGAGGCATCGGAATTCTGATCGTGGCTATTATCGTATTGAACTTTACTACCAATACCGATAAAGCGACAAAAGTAAATGCTGAAGCAGCCGATAGTCGGAAACTTATTGAAACGGTTTCAGCCTCCGGCAGAATTCAACCTCAAACTAAAGTTGATATTACATCAGAAATAACTGGCGAAATTATCAGTCTATATGTTAGCGAAGGTGACTATGTCAATAAAGGTGACCTTTTGGTTGTGCTGGATACCGTTCAGTTGAGATCGGATGTAGACCAGGCAAGGTATGCTTTAAGTGAAGTCAAAGCACGTTTGACCGGCTTTAAAGCTTCACTGCAAAAAGCAGAAGAAGACTTTGAAATCCAGAAAAAGCTGTTTGAAAAAGAACAAATTCCTGAAGTTGTTTTCAATAATGCTAAATACACATATTTGAACAGTAAGGCTAATTATGAAGCTACTCAGGCTCAGAAGTCTCAATCCGAGGCAAGATATGCAAAACAGCTTGATAATCTTAGTAAAGCTGTAATCGTCCCGCCAATGAATGGAATAATTACATTTTTAGATTGTGAAGTTGGAGAAATTGCAGCTGCTCAAACTGCTTTTACTCAAGGCAGAACCTTAATGACAATTTCCGATCTTTCGGTCTTTGAAGTTGAAGTTGAAATTGATGAAACCGAAATAAACAAAATTGAATTAAAACAGGAAGTTGAAATAGAAGTAGATGCCTTCCCTGATACAGTATTTTCGGGAGAAGTTGTGGAAATTGGAAATACTGCTATCTTAGGTGGTGGAACACAGAATCAATCAACTAACTTTTTGGTGAAAGTAGTATTTAACGATCCAAATGTAAAAATTCGACCGGGAATGTCTGCAACGGTTGAAGTTACAACAAATAAAAGCGACAATGCTCTTTCTATTCCATATAGCTCGGTTGTGTTTCGTAATTATGATATGGACTCTTTGTTACTGGCGAGAAGTGGCGAAACTTCAAATGATTCTCCATTGACGGCGACTGATGTCCATGCCGCGGAAAATGAATCAGTTGAAAGTAAACAGGATTCTGATGAAAAAGCTCTGGATTTGAAAGGTGTTTTTGTTATAAAAGACGGTTTGGCTCAATTTGTTGAAATTAAAACTGGAATTGCAGATAAAAAGAATATTGAAATATTGAACGGTATTGCTGAAGGAGATTCAGTTGTATCCGGTCCATATCGGGTATTACGTTCAATAAAAGATGGTGAACTAGTAGAAATTGAAAAAAAGAAATCTGAGAAATAACATGACTCTTATAGAAACAAAAGATATCTGGAAAACCTACACTATGGGAACTGAAAATGTTCATGCTCTCAGTGGTGTCACAATCAAAATTGAAAAAGGTGAGTATGTTGCAATTATGGGACCATCCGGTTCAGGTAAATCAACTTTGATGAACCTTATCGGCTGCCTTGACACCCCTTCCAAAGGGGAATATTTCCTGAATGATAAAAGTGTCAGCTCTATGAATGATGATGAACTGGCTAATATTCGAAATAGGGAAATTGGTTTTGTCTTTCAGACATTTAATCTCTTGCCAAGGGCAACAGCCCTCCATAATGTCGAGCTGCCTTTAATATATAATGGCACTCAGACTGATGAACGTGATCATCTCGCAAAATTAGCTTTAGAAAAGGTTGAACTTTCTGATCGAATTACTCACAAACCAAGTGAACTTTCCGGAGGTCAAAGACAAAGAGTTGCGATTGCAAGAGCCTTAGTTAATAATCCATCGTTAATATTAGCTGATGAACCAACCGGAAACCTGGACAGTAAAACTTCGGTTGAAATCATGAAACTGTTTAATGACCTTCACGACCAGGGTAACACTATTATAGTTGTGACACATGAACAGTCTATTGCAAATCAAGCCGACCGGGTTCTTTCAATTCTTGATGGTAAAATTGATAGTGATACGATCGTATCTAAGGACATTAGAAACGGCGTTCAATAAAATGATAACAGGCGCACTTTCAAAAATTGCCTTACTTGCTTTATTAGCAAATCGACTTCGCACCTCTTTAACATTGTTGGGTGTAATCATCGGTGTAACCTCGGTTATGACTATTATATCAGCCCTTGAGGGAATGATGGACGGCGTCGAGGCGCAACTTGATAAGTTAGGTCCGTCAACATTTATAATTGCAGCCTTTGACGGGGTTGTAACCTCTGAAGAAGAATATCTTGAAATGATGAAACGTAAGCCGATTGACATTGATCTGGTTGATGAAATCGATGAATCCTGCAACCTTTGTGAGAAAATCTGTCCTCGCAGTTTTAATAATGCCCAGATAAAATATGGTTCACAATCATTAAAAAATGTTTTCGTAATCGGATCGACATCCAATTTTATTGATATTGTTGATTTTGAAGTGGAACAAGGGAGATTTCATGCTCCCGGAGATGATTTTGAGAAGCGTCATGTAGTATTTATTGGAGAATTATTACGGGAAACTTTCTTTGAAGGCATAGACCCGATTGGTAAAACAATAAAATTAGATGGGCAAAAATACACTGTAATCGGGGTTGCGAATAAACAAGGTTCTATGTTTGGTCAGAATCGTGATAGCTTTTGTGTGATTCCTCTTACCGCTCATATCAAGCAGTTTGGTCAACCAGGCCGGTTTTCCTCAATATTAGTCAAAGCAAGATCGGTTGAAGTATTAGATGAAACAATGGATCAGGTACGGATGGTTTTAAGATCGAACCGTCATGTCCCATATAATAAACCGGATGACTTTTCACTAATTACTGCTGATGCAATTCTGGAACAGTTAAATTCCATTACCAAAATATTCCGTCTTGGATTGGTTGGGATTTCTTCGATTTCACTTGTTGTAGGCGGGATTGTCGTTATGAATATTATGATGGTTTCGGTTACCGAAAGGACACGGGAGATTGGCATCCGAAAGGCGATTGGTGCAAAACAGTCACATATTCTCGGGCAATTTTTGATTGAAGCTCTTATGACTACATTTACAGGAGGTGTTGCCGGCATTGTTTTCGGCTATTTGATTGCTAGATCACTGGTTAATATGATTGATATGCAAATTCAACCTTCGGTGTTTGCTATTACTGCCGGCCTTGTTATATCTATCGGAATTGGCGTAGTTTTTGGAATATATCCGGCTATGAAAGCTGCCCGGTTGGACCCTATTAAAGCTTTGAGTTATGAGTAAAAAATGGTATTAACTCCTATTGAAATAAAAGAAGCAATTTTGATGGCTCTCTCGTCATTAAGAGCAAGTAAGATGCGTTCGGGATTAACTATTCTGGGTGTTATGATCGGAGTTAGTTCCGTAATCGGACTGGCGTCAATTGTTAATGGGCTCGATGGTGCGTTTAATGAAGAGATTGACAGTATCGGCTCAAATACCATAATGATTACAAAACATCCTTTTGATGTTGACAGAGGTCAGCTTTCTGAAGAGGATCGAAACCGCCCTCCGATTACAATCGGTGAAGCTAAGGTAATAGTTGAGAACTGTCCTCACATAGATGGGGTCTCTCCCCAAAATTATTATTTTAACCGTGGTGGTAATGTAGTTAAATATAAAAACCGAAAAGCCAACCGGCCTGCTCTGATGGGGACCTGGCCCGATTATATGAAAGTCAATAACTCAACTCTGGCTAAAGGGCGATTTTTAAATTCAACTGATCTACAGTTTCGAGCGATGGTCTGTGTGATAGGTGATGACGTTGTTGAAGGATTGTTTGAAGGGGAGAACCCTATTGGAAAAGAGATTAGGGCAAACGGAAATAAATTTGAGGTTATTGGTGTTTTCGAAAAGAAAGAATCAAACTTTGATAATGATGGAGAGAACAACCAAATTATAATGCCATTATCTACTTTTGAAAAGATTCATCCCTGGGAAGAAGAATTATTTCTTATCACTAAAGCTGATTTATTTGAAAATATAGAACTTGCCAAAGAAGAACTTATCAGTGCTCTGCGAGTTTATCGTAAAGTACCTTTTAACAAAGGTAATAACTTTGCAATATCTACTCAGGATAATTTCAAGGATTACGTATCTAATATTACTAACTATATCTACATGGCAATGATTCTGATAACTTCTGTCGGGCTTCTGGTTGGGGGCATTGGAGTTATGAATATCATGCTGGTCTCGGTCACTGAAAGAACGCGGGAAATAGGTATTAGGAAGGCAATTGGAGCTAAGCGATCTAACATAATTATTCAATTTTTAACCGAAGCTGTGACATTATCTGCAGCCGGTGGAGTAATAGGCGTAATTTTTGGACTTATTGCCGGCATGTCAATCAATTCATTGCTTGGTTTTCCGGTTACGATATCTATTTTTTGGATTATTGTTGGATTTACTGTCTCGGTCTCTGTTGGATTAATTTCAGGAATATATCCTGCATACAAAGCATCGTTGCTTGATCCTATCGCAGCTCTTCATTACGAATAGATGTTTTCTTACTTTCTTACGTTTATAAAATAGTTATATTGACGACTTGTAACAATTTGGAACTGACCTTTAACTAAATTTGTTATAAAGATGAATATGAAGAAAATAAATAATACATTTACGGCGATAATTTTAATAATTCTTATTTCAGTTTTTTCAACTGAATCGAGAGAGTTATTTCAATTTGGGGATGTAGGCAATATCCGATTAAAAAGTATTCCTATTGATTATTCCATATTTAAATCAGACCAGCCCGACAAAGTTCGCCTTGAAATTTATTATCAGATATACAATTATTTTTTATCTTTTAAAGAAGAGAACAATCAGTATATAGCGAATTATGAAGTTGAGCTGACTATCTTAGATAAAAAGAAAAACGAAGTAGTTTTAGATAAAATTCCCAAGACAATTATTGTAAACTCAATCGACAAAACAAAATCTTTGGCTGATTTCAGAACTTTACAAATGAATTTTGATTTGGATCCTGGAAAATATAAAATTATTGTAACATTGAGAGATAAACATAGCCGAAAAGTTAATACCAAAGATTTGAAAGTTAATTTAAAAAAATATGATAAGAAATCTCCAAAGTTTTCTGAAATTGAATTCTCCCAGGCATTCGGAGAAATACAATCGGAAACAAGCCCATTTAATAAAGGGAATATTGCTGTTGTTCCATCAGTTACCCATATCTATGGCGGTTTAAATAGAGAAAACCACCTACTGTTTTATGTCGAAATTTATCCGGGGAAAAAAGATGTAAAAGAAGCAGTAATGATTACAATTCTCCGTGATCATAAATATGGTAAAATGATCTATCGTGATAGTGTAACAGTACCGATTGAATACCCGCGATCAATGCAGTTAAGAGATATTGTAATTGATGATTTCCGTCCCGGGGATTATGAACTTGAAATCGAACTTCGAAGTAACCGAAAGAAGAAATTTGATTCCAAACATAAAGCTTTTAATATTCAAATGACCCCTGAAATGTTTATCAAACATGACTATGATGTTGTCCTTAAGCAGTTATCCTTTATTGCAAATGATGGCGAAATTGACGAGATGAAGAAAATTGAAGATTTAAAATTAAGAATCCAGGCATTTAAGGAATTCTGGGAATTAAGGGATCCAACACCCGGAACATCAGATAATGAATATAAAACTGAATTCTATCGCCGGGTGAGACATGCTACCTCAAGGTATTCTTATTTGAGGAGGGATGGGTGGAAAACTGATCGTGGAAGAACATACATTATGTATGGAGAACCTGATCAACTTGAAGATTTTCCGCTGTCTCCCAATCGAAGACCTTATCAGGAATGGCATTATTATCGAGATGGAAGATATCGTAAATTTGTATTTATTGATGAAAATGAGGATGGTGAATATCGGCTGGCATATCCCTATGATGGGTTTAATATGAGGCCTGACTTTTAAAAGACGAGGGATATGTGAACAGTATTAAGGTTATTTCGAAAAGTGTTTTTTGTTTTTTTATAATATTGCTAATTGCAGGTAATATTTTCGCGGGTGAAAAAATTATAAATGTTTATACCGCAGTAAAAATATTTCCAAATCCGTCAATGGACTCTGTTGTATTACTCGAATTTCCGATTGCATTAAAAAGAAATGAATTCGAATTTTTCAATGATGAAAAAATCGAAGGTAAACTTAGTGCCAGAGTTTATGCACAAGTTGATTTAATAGACACATTAGGACAAACGATTGATTCATCATATACTTATTTTGCAATTGTCGCTGCCACAAAAGAAGAAGCTGCTAAAAAAAATGTTAGAATATTCAGTCGCTTGCAACTCCTTGCCAAACCAGGAATTTTTCTTGCCAGAATTACAGTGATTGATGTAGTCAATAAAAACCGGGGAGAGTTTTTTATCGGCGAGATTATTGTCGATCCGATTTATAAAGCAAAACTTACTTTGAGTGATATTTATCTGGCCTATAATATTGACTATGTCGGAGAAAGTCTGGATACGAATTCAAAGATGGTGAAAAACGGATACCGTATTTACCCCAACCCGCCATCAATTTATGGAACTAATGATACTTCTATAACCATTTATACTGAATTGTATAATCTGGATTACAATTCTGAGAAACCATCAAAATTCCAGCTGACGTATGTGGCCTTGAATCAGGATTCAAGTTTCTTTATGTTTCTTGGCGAACGTCAAATTGAAAAAATCGGTTCTTCAGCAGTGATAGTGGAAGAGTTTGATATCAAAGGGTGGCCGGTGAATATTTATGCTTTTCAAATGATTGCTTTAGATAAACAAAGCAAACAGGTTGATACTACCATTATCCCATTTGCAATTATTGAACCGATCCCTGATCAGATAGCCAAGCCATTAGCAGCCGGGGGAGACCCTTATGATAGATTCTCCTTGAAGCAAAAAATTGATTTAGTGAAATATGTTTTGAATCCTGAGCATATGGCTACCTTGAATCGGTTGACTGATGAAGGGAAAAATAATTATCTGAACCAATATTGGGCAGAGCACGATTCTGAAAAAAATACGCCCGAGAACGAATCACGTCTTGAGTTAATTGAAAGATTTTATTATGTAAATCAATTATTCTCAAACAACCCCCAAAAGAACAATGGTTGGCAATCTGACCAAGGTAGAATTTATCTTACTTACGGACCTTATGAAGAAATTGATGAAATCAGCTCTCCTCGGATTGGTAATCCGTATGTTGTCTGGTACTATCGATCCATTGCTGAAGGAAAACTGTTTGTATTCGAGGATTGGAGCGGGAACTTTGATTTCCGTTTAGTTCATTCCAATGTCTTCGGAGAACCATTTAGTAAAATATGGGAAGAGAATCTTGCCGAGGGACAACGAATGGACATTGAGTAAAAGTAAATTTCAAAAAAAAAGTCGCCAATCGGCGACTTTTTTTATAACTGAATTAAACCAGAATTATTTTCCAGCCTTGCCGCTCCCTTTGTTTGCAGTAATGCGAACAGTTCTTTTTACAGGTATAGTAAAGCGGCTATTTTTTTCATCGTTAATTTCAAACGTAAAAGATTTTTCGAAAGATTTATCAAGGGCACTCTTTTTAAGTTTGAGAGTACCTTCAGCTGTTTTACCGGGGTCAACAGAACTTGGCAGCTTGACTTCAAACATTTTAGCAGAGAATGATATTAAAGATAAATCCAAAGGCTGGTCAGAAACGTTTGTGATTTTAAAGTTTATTTTGTCTCTTACTTTTTCTGTGAATTGGGACAGGTCGAGTTTGTAAGGTTGAATTATAACAGGATAGGTAGAGTCAGGACGTTGAACAACGTGGGCAATAATTTGTACCGTTTTATCGGGTGTGCCTTCGTTGGTCTGGATTCTCGGGCGTTTAGTGATTCTGTTTTTATATTTCTTGGTTGAGAATATGATTTCTAATATTGTGCTGTCACCGACAGCAAGTATCTCCTTCTCAAGAGGAGCTTTTGTGCATCCTCAGCCAGGTATTATTTTGAGAATTTTTAAAGTATCATCTCCGGTAGACATCAGCCAAAAATCATGAGATATTTTTGAATTCTGTGGTACATAACCGAAATTAAAGCTACTTTCCTGAATTGATAATCTCGGAGCACTGAAGGCAGCCAAGGCTACAAAGACAACTAAAATAGTTACAATAATTAAGCGTTTCATTCTTATTATATGCTTTCTATATAAATAATGTTTTTCGTTTTCTTCTCTTTTTTCGTCAAATTCTATTGAGAACTTGAATTGTATATTTTTCTTCTAATCGGAATCGTTATTCTTGTATCTTTAGGTCCCGATAATTCAATTGTAACAGAACCGGTAAACTCCTGATCGAGAAATTCTGGTTTAACAACAGCCATAGCTGTAAAAACTTCAAATGGTCCCAAAAGTTCCGGAAGGGTTAAAATACATTGCTCTATATTCGATTCAATAATATTGACTGAAACTTCATATTCTAATTTATTCGTAATCTCAAATGAAAGGCTATCAATGGATTTATTTCCAACTTTAGCCAATTCTATGATATAAGGACTTATCGAGGCAGCATCAATATCGCTCATCGGGTTTTTCATAACGGATCCTGCTACACCAATTCGATAAGGATCTGCCTTAGCATTTGTATAAATAGCCGGATTTTTTGCCGCTTCACCAGCTTCACGTTTTATTTTCCAATGAATTCCAATTTGCATGCTGTCACCAGGGGCAATCCAGTCTTTTTCAAGGGGCATCACAGCACAGGAGCAGCCGGTTTTTATCTTATTGATTTTTAAAGTGTCCTCACCTGCTGAAATAAACCAGAAATTATGAGTAATATTACAATTTTGCGGAATATAGCCAAAATTGAACTTACTTTCTTTTACTTCAAGTTTAGAGGCTGCCAATAATACTGCCGGAAGAGCAATTAACAGTAATGTAATTATTGTATTTTTTTTTGTTTTCATATTACTTTATTATAAATTTATTTTTAAAAAATGTTCCAATTAGCTAAGTATTATACAAAATGAGCAAAAATTGTCAAGTTTGGAATATTAAAAGTGTAACTCCTCAAATAACCATCTAATTATCGGTCAATACTTTATTGAGATAGTGAGAGAAGTTAAACTAAATCAAAGATTTTTCCGGGATTTAAAATATTATTTGGATCGAATTGTTTTTTTATCTTACGCATTAAATCTACAGATAAACCATGTTCAAGATTGAAGAGGTTTTTGTGTCCGGTTCCGATACCGTGTTCTCCTGAGATAGTACCGCCTAATTCGAGTGTTTTCTTAATGATCTCATCGTTTATTTTAATAGCAAGCTTCCATTGGTCAGAATCATTCATATCGGCTAACAATAAGGCATGGAGGAGCCCCAGACCAACATGACCGAAAGTGTGGATAGGAATATTATTAGAGTCTGCTAATTTATAACAATACTCAACCATATCCGGCAAATGGGAAATTGGAAAGGCAACATCATTTCTAATAATTGTGAATCCCGGTTTCAGATGTTTGATTGATTCGGTAACATAATGACGAATTTCCCAGGGACGTTGACCTTCCTCAAGAGTTAAAGTTGTGCCATTATGCTCTTTGCAGATAGATTCAGCCATTTCATTATTGGACTCAATTGATGCTTTGGGTCCATGGAATTCTAAAAATAAGCATGGTACTTCTTCGAGTTTATAATCTTTTAATTGGTTTAAGGCTTTCATAACTCTTCGATCAAGGAATTCAATAGCAGCCAGATCAATACCATAACGACGCATCTCCGAGACAGCTTTGGCAGCGTTTATCTCATTTTCAAATTTATATGCGGTTTGAAGCTTATCTTCGGGGAGTCCAGCGAGCTTCAAAGTGATAGCTGTAATAACTGCCAGAGTACCTTCTGACCCGGTGATTAGTTCGACAAGATTATATCCGCTGGAACGCTTGATCGCGCGATTGCCTACTTTTAGAATTTCTCCGGTTCCGGTTACAATTTCAAGTTCAAGTATATATTCTTTGGTCCCACCATATTTTACAGAATAAATACCGCTGGCATTAGTAGATACCATGCCGCCAATTGAGGCAACATCTCCCGAGCCACCCGGCGAGGGTGGGAAAAACAAACCATCTCGTTTGAGTTTGTCATTAAGGTGATCATAGATCAAACCGGGTTGCACCCTAATTTGTAAATCCTGAGGCCAGTATTCAAGAATAGCAGTCATTCGGCTGACATCAAGAACAATGCCATTTTCGCTGGGGATAGTTGAACCCTCAAGGGCACTCCCAGCTCCTCTGGTGGTAATAGGCGTATTAGTCTCAGCACATAGTTTGATTATTTCAGAAATTTGCTGTTTGTCTTTGGGCCAGATAACTGCTAACGGCATAACTCCGGGTAGAGTTGATTCATCTTTTGATGCAACCATCAGCTGATCAGACTGTTGAGATATCTGTTCAGGGTCGACAATCAGTTTGATTTTTTTTATTATTTCCATTTAGTATTTATTTAAACTGGAGCCAAGATTTCTCAACGCCAGAAAGAATGGTTCCCAGGTTGGGACTGTTATCGGTTTTTGTTCAAACTTTTTAGCATCTTCATCTGATAATAACTTTTTATCAATGATGACCATCAGTACATATTCATCAAACCAGTCATTGTACATATACCAGTAACCATCTTTTCCTTTTTTTGATCCCCAGCTATTTTCAACCATCCACTTAACCGGTTCGCCAGTATCAGTTGTATCAGTACCCGAAATTACCATGGCATGGTTGGGGGAGATTTCCTGGAAATTAATCCGGTCTGTTTTTGAAAGTTTAAAATCCATATTAAAAGTAGAATTGAAATCGTAAATATCAACTTTGAATAACCCAGAGTCGTTATAGTTATCTTTGCCGACATCGCAGGCGAACCAGACTGCCTGAGAGTCTATTAAGGAGGCTAAGGTATATTCACGAAGTTTTTCAGAGGTGAGATTTAAAACGCTGAAGTCAGATTTCTCATAAATATTTCGGCTCCCTTCAAGAAGATAAAGCTGATCAAAATCTCTGACCGGATTGTTAATCAAGGCAACATAATCAGGCAATTGATCACCGAAAATTTCACTGCTGAAACTAATTGGAGTATATGTTTTTTTTACAGTAGTTTTGGCGCTGTCATCAGTGTTGTATCGTAATGTAAATTCTACCGGAGGCTTACCATAGCTATAAGTTAAAAGGCGATATATTTCGCTTAAAGTTTCTTCTTTAATTTGTCGTAACTCACTTTCCTTATTCCCCCAGCGATGCATCTGACGAATATTTGAAGCACCTTTTCGCAATAGTGATGTTGCAAGTTTGTTTATATTGCCGGTGCTGCTTGATTGTTTCGTCTCAGGCATTGCTGAAATTGGAACGATGCCGTACTTGTTTACCAGATCAGTAAAATAATGCCACCAGCCGCCATCACCAAATGGAGAGTCAATAATAGTCTGCATCGTTCGATCATTAAATTCTTTATCGCGATGTTCAATTATATTTTCAAGGAACAGATTTGATTTTTCCATTTTGTCCCAAAAGGCAAGATAGGATTCTGATAGTTCAAAATTATCAATGCTGAGTTTGGTTATAACTTTTGGAGAATAAATATTACCTCCGGCAAACATCCAGCACCGACCGGAACCTTTCTGGTTGGTGATTTTACTGCCTTCGAGTTTTAAATTCATGAAAGTGTCATGCGATAATAGTTTTTCCCGATTTAGGGATAAGCTTTTTATATTGTTATTAGTCAAAGCATTGATCAACGAACTTTGATCACCGTGATTGTTGAAGTCACTTATAAATCTGTCGATTAATTTGTCATCAATTTTACCTGTTTCTGCAAAAGCGGGAACTGTAATAATAATTAGCAAGAATAGCATTGAGAGTTTAAATAGAATATGATGTCCGGACATTCTTTCCTCCAATTATAATAGATTGTAATCGTGCTAATTTAATGATAAATATGGGAAAATCAATTATTTTGAGACAAATAAAAAAACCAGGCTAAGCCCGGCTTTCTTATCGAATGGGATCAGAGAAAAAAGATTTATTGATTTTGAGGTCCGGCATTGCTATTGTTGGAATCTTTCGATGCGACATAAAAATATGCCAAAAAACCAATGCCCCCAAATAAGAAAACAAGACCGAGGATACTTTCATCGGAAATGTAGAAAGGTGAAATTTGCTTTAATAACATAGCAACACCAATTCCAACTAAAATTAAGCCCCATTTAAGGTTAGATCTCATTTTGACTTTGTCTGAATATCCAGAGAAAAGATATTTAACATTTTCGCTGACTTCTCCTTTTTCGACCAATTGCTTTCTGAGTTTATAGTCTGTAACGATTTTGACTATTAAAACTGCACATCCGAATATTGTAATCGGGATAAGAACTTCTGCCCAATCCATGACAGTCTCCTTTTTTATGTTTCGTTTTGTCTTCTGGTGTAATAGACTGTTGGGGCAAAATAAAGTTGCAGATTAAACTATAATTTAAATGCAACCTTTCCTTCTATAATCTGTCAAATAAGTTAATGATATGGGATTAGATAATGATAAACTGTTAATTCAGAGGGTATTAGAAGGTGATCAAAGTGCCTTTAGAGAATTGTTTCAAAATTACCGAAAACTGGTTAACCATATAGTGTATAAGATGATACCGAACATAACCGAACGAGAGGACATTTGTCAGGATGTTTTTGTGAAAGTCTATCAAAATTTGGGTGGATTTCATTTTAATGCAAAACTATCAACCTGGATTGGAAGAATTGCCTACAATCGGTGTCTGACGTTTCTTGAAAAGAAAAAAGCTGTTTTATATGAAGATATTTCGGCTGAGAATGAAACCATTGATAATATCCCATCAAGTCTGATGAATCCCGAGAAAGTGGTCGAACAAATTGATCTCTCTGAGCGTATTAGAAATGAAATAGATTCTTTACCGATGCAATATAAAACTATAATCACTCTTTATCATCTGGATGAACTTAAGTATGATGAAATTGCAAAAATTATGAAGCTTCCGGAAGGGACCGTTAAAAGCTATTTATTCCGAGGACGGAAGCTATTGAAGGATCGATTGATGTTAAAATATGAAGATGGTGATTTATGAGCCAGAAACATTTGAAAGACGATCTTATTCAAGAATTTCTTGATGGAACTTTAAAAGATCAAAGTAAATTCGAAAGTCATATTTCTTCATGTTCAAAATGCCGGGCTGATTTAAATTCGTATCAAGAAATATATGGCGGCTTGGGGATTGATAAAACACCTGATTTATCAATTGACTTTGAGAATCGGTTGATGGATAAAATTGCAACTCTGCCTATTCCTCAAATTGCTCAACAAAAAGAAGAACGAGGGAGAGTCTTCGATTTTGTCATGGGCTTTGCAGCTGCAGTCGCATCAATAATTCTGCTTGTATATTATAACGGTTTGCAGGCTTTTGTGAATACTTATAAAGTATTCAATAAGATGGAATCAAATGCATCTCAAGCAATAAAATCTCAAGGTGATATTTTATATGATAAATTTGGTATAAGTTTTGAAACGGCTTTATTTATCGCTTTTGTCTTAATCTTTTTTGGGCTTCTTGATCGTTTTCTTTTAAGGAAAAAAGTCAAAGGGCTCAAAGTTTTTTCAATTTAACAAACTATCTTGTTGTCTGCTCTGAACCTTCATTGAATTTGGCAATATCGCTTCTTCAATCGTGTCATAGTGATCAAAAACAGTTGCCAACCTTGTAACTACAAGAAGAGATTCAATCTTATCAATATTAGTTAAGCAAATATTTCCATTTACTTTTTTGATAGTATTATTGGCTGAGGTTAATATACCCAGTCCGCATGAATTCATTCTAATGACATTATTGCAGTCGATGATAAAATTTTTGTAGCCAAGGTTCAAATATTCATGTAGCCTTCCATAGAATAAGGTGGCTTCTTTCCCGCCATAAATTCTACCGGAAAATTTAAAGAGGATTGTCCGTTCCAGGACGGTATCTGTGAACTTCATTTTATATTCCTTTATGATATTAATCTATCGGTTAGTAAGGAATACGTAGAAATGGCATTATGGTTTCATTAAATCCATGATACATTAACATCAAATTGGATTTTTTTAAAACTAAAACTTTTATACTTACATATCAGAAGATTTGTCCCTTAAGCCAAGTCCGCTAGTATATAATTTTAAATATTTATTCTCGATTTCAGTATCTTCCATTTGAACTTTGTTGATATCACCAATTGAAAGTAATCCAACCATTTGATTGTCTTCAATAATCGGAATATGCCTGATCCAATATTTATCCATGATGCCGGCAACAAAATTGATATCATCTTCAGGTTGAGCAACTATTAGTTCAGTGGTCATTAAGTCTTCGACATTCAGATGATGAAATTCACCTTTGGTTTCATGGATTTTTTTAAAAATATCTTTATCGCTGATTATCCCAACCAAATTTTTATTATGATCAAGGACAGGTAAACAACCAATTTTCTCTGAAATCATAAGGTCCATCGCTTTGTCAATGGTCATATCTGGTAAGGCTGTGATGATTTTTCTCTTCTTTTTCTCTAATTCTGTTTTGACTCGCATAAGTCACCTCTTTATATGTATATGTTATATTATTATTTACTAAACAATAATGGCAGGCTACTGATTGTGCTCGTTTTTTTCCTACCATAATATTATACGAAGCTTTGGAGATCGAGTCAATTAAAAGATATAAATTTATCCATTTCAAGGCAGGGAATGTAATACTCAAATAACTAAATTTCTAAGGCAAATACTGCGTTTGTGCAAACATTTTTATGAATTATGACGTTAATATCTTGCCTTTGGTTTAAAAATAGAAAGAATCGTTAAATTTAATAAAAATAAGGAGGTTTTTATAAAAAATAGCTAATTCTTGTTTTATCATCCTCAGAATTAATCAAATACTAACCTAACTTTAGTTTATTGCTCTAAACTTGTCAAAATTGTATGAGTATTATTTAAGCTCAAGTAATGCAATAGATAAGGAGTATAGGCGTGAAATCATGTTTAGTATAGTAGGAAGTGAATTGTTATTCACAAAATCTCTGCAACATGTTAAAAATAGATAATTTATAAGTTTTTTTTTGTTGACAGTTGACGGTAAAAATGCCGTTTATAGGCTTAAGTAATGTGGCGTGATATATGAAATTCATAAAGGTATCTATATAAATAGTTGTGAATAAGGAAGATAACAAAATCGTGAAAAAACAGGAGGTGTATGAGAGTATAGTTAAAGGACTTAACAAAGTATTTATTTTTCTTGGTTCTAGTATTTGTTTTCTATCTAAACAAGTAAATAGGGACATTTTCTTAAAAGCTCCAAGGAAAGCATAACAATTAATCACTTGATAGGAGGTATTTACATGAAGCGAAACCTGAGCTTGGTGGCAATCCTGCTGCTATTTTGGTTCGCAACATCAAGTTGGGCTGGAGTTACCGGTAAAATTACTGGGATGATAACTGATGCTCAAACTGAGAAGCCGATTGTCGGTGTTACTGTTTCAGTTGATGGTACTGATTTAGGTGCTATTACTGATGCAAATGGCAGGTATACAATCTTAAATGTACCTGTAAACACATTTATTTTAAAAATTAGTTCTGTTGGTTATACATCCTTAGAAGTTGGTAATGTATCCGTTTCTGCGGAATTAGCTACTTATCAGAGTCATGCTATGGAACCAGCTACAACAGAACTTGACAAAGTTATTAGGGTTACTGCAGAGACTCCTTTAGTAATAAGGGATAAAGTAGCCTCAATAAGTATTGTCAAGAGAGATGAAATTCTTGCTATGCCTACTCGTGGATTCGAGCAGCTGGTAGGTCTTCAGAACTCCGTAGTTAGAATTAATCCGAATGTGACAACCCGTGCCCGTGGTGGCCGTGAGTCAATTAACAGTTCGGAATTAAACTTGCGTGGTGGTCGACCTTCTGAAGTCGCTTACTACGTTGATGGATTCTCACAACAGGATCCATTGTCAGGTACATCAACTGCAAATATCAGTAACAATGCTATTAAAGAAGTTACTGTTATATCAGGTGGATTCCCGGCAGAATATGGTCATGTTGCTTCTGGTATTGTAAACGTAATTTCAAATGCCGGTAGTGATGAATACCATGGTAACGTTGAAGTTGTGACTGATAATTATCTTGATGACCTTCATAAGGTTTTTGATGAGAATTATTATTCCGCTGACTTTGGCGGTCCGATTCCAGGACTTAAAGAAGGTCATTTCTTTTTGTCCGGCGAACGTCGTTGGAAAAAAGATCGTAACCCATCTTCACTTGACGGTTACGCTCCTATGCCTAGCAACAGTCTCAGTGGCTGGTCATATCAGGGTAAATTAGACTACTCTTTTGGTCCAAACACCAAATTATACTTAGGTGCCAATGGTTCGGTCGATGAATGGCGTGAATATTTGCATTCATATCGTTTGAACTATACGCATTCTCCTTATTATAAGGATGAAAACCTTGGAATGAATGGTAAAATTACTCATACATTTAATGAAAATACTTTCATGAATCTGAGTGGTACTTACTATATCACGGAAAGATTCCGTGGAGATGGTGTTCATAGGGAAGACCTATATGCTTATGGTCGTCCAGGTGGAAACCCTCGTTTTGAAAACACGAATCTGTTCTGGAATTATGATATCGATACTACCGAAGTAACAACTGATACTCTTACTACTGATGGTGTAGTCCGCACATATATCACCGGTGGTGATGAAGGTCACGTCTATGATGATTTTTACAGAAGAAAATCAGAATATTTCGGTATCAAAGGTGATATCAATAGCCAGGTCCATGATATGCATACAGTGAAATTTGGTTTTGACTATCAACGTCACACTCTTCGCTATTATCGTGCTTTGTTCCCAACTGAATCATACAATGGTTTAGACCGTGGTGGCTTTATCGATGTTGACCGTTATGGTTATACATTTGACGGTGAAGAATCAGATGATGAACCCTGGCAAAATGAAACCAAGCATCCGATCAACGGTGCCTTTTATTTACAGGATCGTTTCGAATGGTATGGTATGATAGTAAGTGCCGGATTACGTTTTGATTATTATGATTATAAGGCTGAACGTCTTAAAAATCCGGAACAGCCACTTGATCCTGATTCAATTCGTTTAACAGATCCAGATGCTGATGGATTAGCAACTCTTGAACCAGAAGATCTTGAGCCAAGTAAATCATTCACGAAATTATCACCACGTTTAGGAATCTCATTCCCAATCAGTGATAGAACTCAGGTGCATGTAAACTATGGTAAGTTCTTCCAGCGTCCAAACTTGCTCCGCCTTTTCGTTGGTTATGACTTCTATGAAAAGATGATTAATCGCGGTGGATTCTTTTATGCCTTTGGTAATCCGAATCTGGAACCTGAAAAAACAACACAATACGAGTTTGGCTTCACTCATCAATTGAGTGATGTTGCAGTATTTAACTTTACTGCCTTCTATAAAGATGTAACCGGATTGATGCAGGTTTATAATCAATCTGCTTTCCCGAAGAGTTTTGCAAGTTTCCGTAACTCAGACTATAGTACAATTAAAGGTCTTGAGTTCCAGGTTGTAATGCGCAGAACTAATAACATTAGATTAGATCTTAAATATTCTCTCTCTTATGCTAATGGTACTGGTTCGTATGCCAACACACAGAGTAATGTCGCATGGGTAAATGCTAATGAGCCTAAACAAACAGCTCCTCTATCATTTGATCAGCGTCATAGTGTATTAGGTATTGTAGATTTCCGTACTACTAAAGGCGAAGGTCCAAAAATCGGAGATTATTATATCTTTGAAAACTTTGGTGCCAATGCAGTTATCCAGGCTTCGAGTGGAACACCTTATTCTCCACAAAAAGTCTATAATGAAATCACACTTGCTGCAACTTCACCAACCCCGAATGGTCCTCGTAATTCAAATTACACTCCTTGGACTTTCCAGGTTGATATGAAAGTTGAACGATTCTTTGATGTTAGTAACTACAAACTTTCAGCTTATGTTTGGGTCAAGAATGCTTTGAATCGTGATAATGTTTACTCTGTTTATGAAGGTACAGGTGATCCTGATAATACCGGCTGGCTTGATTCTGATGCTGGTACCAGCTGGCTTAATAGCGCAGATGGTACAGAGGAAGATTATTCCGGATTAACTGGTGCTGATAAATATGAACTTAAATCAAGAAATCCACAGAGCTACGGACTTCCACGTACGATTCTTGCTGGATTGAGATTTTCATTCTAAGGGAGTTAGGAGTTAGTAATTATGAAAAAAACACTTTTAGTATTTATGTTAATACTAATAATGGCATTGCCTGTCTTTGCCCGAGCTCCCCAGAAGTCAATATCGGCTGGCAGTAGAACTACAGCCCTTGATACTGACACATACATCGACGTAAACAGTATGTTGATGTTATTCTCGAATGATGGAGCTTTTGCAACTGATCTTGGAGGTCTGTTTGGTAAAACCGATGGACTTTATTTTCCATATACCGGCACAGCAGATATCGAGAGTGGTTTTAATACCAATTCTGTGATTTATGCTGCTGGATTATGGATCGGTGGCGTTGATGCTGCTACCAACGATACTTTGATTTGTTTGGCAGAATATTCTGAAGAATATGTCCCTGGTCCAATGGCCGATGGCACATTTATACCAGATAATTCTTCTTTCCGTGTATATAAACTTTATTCTGATAGTCTTGCTGACAATCCGAATGATGATTATAACGATTGGCCGGCTAATCAGGGTGCCCCAGTTAAAGAAGACGGCACTCCTGATATGATTGGTGATCAAATGCTTTGGACTGTTTATAATGATGCGGACGCATCTGCTCATACCAATAACTCTGGTCGTACAGATCCAATGGGTATTGAGGTACAACAGACCGTATTTGGTTTCGATCGTACCGGTTCGTTAGCAAATATTATCTTCCTTAAGTTCAAAGTTATGAACAAAGGCGGAAAAAATTTGGAAAACGTTTATGTATCACTTTGGTCAGATCCTGATTTAGGAGATGCCGGTGATGATTTAGATGGATGTGATACTGCATTATCATTAGGGTATTGTTATAACGGTAATAATGATGACGGTAGTTATGGCTCGAACCCACCAGCGGTTGGATTTGACTTCTTCCAAGGACCACTTGAGTTCACGGGAGATGATGCAGATACAGCGCTAATGTGGGGAACAACTTTCCCACAATACCGTAACCTTCCAATGTCATCCTTTGCCAAGTACATTAACGGTACTGACCCTCAGAATAAAACTGAAACATATAACTATATGCAAGGTTTGAATGCTGACGGTTCTGACTATACGGATGATCAGGGTGTTGTAACTACATTCCATTTTGCTGGTGATCCAGTCACTGGCATTGGTTCTCTTGACTTTGATCCGGCTGATCGTCGTTTCATGGTAACAACCGGACCATTTGATTTTGCTCCTGGTGATTCAACTGAAATTCTGGCTGCTATTGTTGTTGGTCAGGGTTCTGATCGTTTATCATCAATTACTCTTATGAAAGAGATTGATGCTTCAGCACAAAGAATCTATGAAAGTGGATTCAATCCTCCTCCGCCACCTGCAAAACCGATTGTAACTGTTACTAATTTGGATCAGCAGGTTGTACTGGCATGGACTAATATTTCAGAAGAAAATTCTGGTGATTATCCTTTTGAAGGATATACTGTACATCAGGGTGAAAGTCCATCCGGTCCGTGGAAAATGTTAGGCAACTTTGATGTTGTTAATGATATTTCTGTTGTTGTTGATACATTCTTTAACAGTGTCTTAGGTGAACCATTCCCTGTTATCGTTAAAGAAGGTAAAAACACTGGATTACAACGTCATTTTGAGATTTCTCAAGATGCTTTCTCCGGTGCTGTTCTGTTTAATAATACTGAATATTATTTCAAAGTTGATGCTTATTCAGTTGATCAAACAAAACTTGCTGGTGAACAGACTTTAACTTCTCAGACAATTGTTACTGCAAAACCATCAAAACCAACAATTGGCACAGAAGTTAGTACTGAATTCGGTCAAGAAATTGAAATTGATCTTTCAAGAACCAGTTCAGATGGTACAGTTACAGCTACGATTATTGATCCGTTAGCTTTAACCGGTCATACATATGAAGTGATTTTTGAAGAACTCGTTAGTGGTTGGGTATGGCATCTTCTTGATGTAACTACCGGTCAAGTCATTCTTGCTGATCAAACAAATCAGGCAGGTGATTCTGACTATGCAATCGCTGATGGATTTCTGCTCAAAGTTATCGGTCCTGCCGGTGGTGTAGGCGAATGGGATGCCCCAAGTGGCACTCGTCGCTTTACCTGGGCTGGTGGAGCTGATGGTTTTGGATTCGAAGGATTTGAAGGAGCTATCGGTTGGGGTGGTCCTGGTGATACTCATGGTTTTGGTAGTCATGATCCAGTTCCAATTCCTGATCATGTTGACATTTTATTAAAATTGGCAACAGTTGATGAAGATGGTAATTTTGATGTTAACGATGAAAATGTTTCTTATGGTTATCGTTATCTCAGAGGAGCTGGTCCTCCAGCAATTCCAGAATTTGCTCCATTTATTATAGATCCGAATTCAGGAAGTTACGGCTTCCAGATTTTTGAACCTAATGTACCATTATCTGCGTGGAATGTCAGTGTAGACCCTCCACAAAGACTTACAGTTGGCTTCCTTGAAAATAACACTGAAGGTGGCTTGGTTGATGGTATGTGGTTCCCTGGTAGTTATATCGATTATGATAATGTTTCTGGATCCGGACCACGTGAATGGTTATGGATTTATCTGGATGAATATTCAGAGACTGCTAATCCTGACTATATGTTAAATGCAATTGATGATCCAATGCCAATTCTATATTGGATATTGGTCGCAAGACGTGGATCAGTTCCATTTTCTCCAGGTGGAACCGGTGAAGATGAATTCTCATTTAATTATCAAAGAATTAATGCAGCAGTGGATACTTTCTCATTTGTTGCTGAAGCTCCAGTTGTAGCAGATGCCTCCGAAGAGCTTCTCAATGATATTAAAGTAGTACCAAATCCTTATTATTTGTTTTCTGGATTTGATAATTCTGTCTTTAACCGAAACCTGAAATTTACAAACCTTCCGGAAAAGTGCACGATTAGAATTTTCTCTATCTCTGGTGATATAGTTGCAAAGGTCGAAAAAGACGACTCTGAAACTGAAACTACCTGGGATATGCTGAATACTAATGGTGTTCCGATTGCTTCCGGCATATATGTATATGTTGTAGAAGCTGAAGGTTTTGGTCAAAAAATCGGAAAGATGGCCATATTCGTTGAAGAAGAACAATTGGGTCAATATTAATTCTAAGGAAGGTTAGATGATGAAATATAAAGTAGCGATTGTTATCATAGTGCTCCTTGGAATGGCCCTCTCAACGGCCTATGCGGGGAACACAAAACGGATCGGTACCGCCGGTGCTACAGAACTGCTGATACCAGTTGGTTCTCGTGGCTCCGCTATGGGTGGTGCGGTCATTTCAAATGTTAGCGGCTTGGAGTCCGTTTACTGGAATCCTGCCGGGTTAGCATCTTTGGAAGGTTCGGAAGCGATGTTTACACATATTCCGTACTTTGCTGATATCAATGTTAATTTTGGTGGTATTGCCACCAACTTAGAAGACTTTGGTGTCATTGCTTTTACTGCCAAAGTTGTTACTATTGGTGATATTGAAGAGACTACAATTTCCAGCCCGGAAGGTACCGGATCATTATTTAGTCCGACCTTTTCAGTCTTGGGAATTTCTTATGCACGAATTTTAACTGCAAATGTTTCATTTGGTACTTCTGTAAAGTTTATCAATGAAGCTATTTTTGATGTCTCAGCTTCTGGTATGGCATTTGATGCTGGATTTATCTATGATCCTCGTTGGAAAGGTGTTTCTTTTGGTATGGCTATAATGAATTATGGTCCAACCATGGAATTCTCCGGCTCGGGTTTTGATCAATCATTTGAAGTTGCCGGACAGCGTTCAGTTCGTGGTAATGCACAGTCTTTTGAACTTCCGGGATATATTAAATTTGGATTCTCATACGACTTTATGAATGAAGGTCCGAATTATGCCACATTAGCAGGAAACTTCACCTCAAATACCTTCGCAGAAGATATTTATCAGGGTGGTTTCGAGTATATCTATGACAGCAGATATTCACTCCGTGCGGGATACAATTATGCTGATCAGGAAGAATATATCTATGGAGTCTCATTTGGAGCTGGTTTCTCCTATCCTATTGGTGAATCTAAGCTGACAATTGAGTATTCATGGACTGAAACTGATTACTTTGATGCTAATCAGTATTTTACAGCGAAATTCAACTTCTAAGTTGAAATAGATCGTAAAAGCCGGATAGTCAATCTATCCGGCTTTTTTTATGCTTTGTTTTTGAGTAATTCGATTTGTGATAATACTGCTGTAACAGCGTGTTCTACTCTTAAGGTCCATCGACTCAATGAAAACTTATTAAATCCCAATGAAGCAATCAACTCCGTTTCAAAGGGCACCCATCCACCTTCAGGTCCGATAGCAATTATAATTCTTTCTGGATTTTCCTGATGCATCTCAATTAAATTTTGTGATGAATCAAGATCAGGAAGAAGCTTTAATAAAGTTTGATTTTCACTTTCAATTTGATTAGGGAAATAATCTTCAAAAAATACTTTGAATCGCTCATGGAATTTAACTTCGGGTAAGAGAACTGACTTGCCCTGTGAAAGCCCTTCGATGAGGTATGGAGTGTATTTTTCCGGTTGGAGTAGTGGAGAATGGAAGTAACTTTTTTCGACTCTGTTGGCTTTTATAAAATGAATGTTAGATACACCCATCATTGCGGATGTAAGAAGAACTTTTTTCAATGTCTGAGGTCGTGGCAAGGCACAAATCAAAGTTAATTCTGGAGCAACAATTTGTGGGTCTTTCAATTCTATAATTTTTAATGAAACGAACTGATTCGTAATTTCACTAATTTCAGCTTTACCGATTTGACCATTCAAAAGTCCAATTTCGACTGATTGTCCAACCTCACCTTTTAAAATAGTCCTGATATGATCTGCTCTGTTATCAGCAATTTTGTAAGTCGAGTTAGCATCCTTATCACCGTCTTTTAGTATTATAATATTCATTAATTTAACCTTTATTATATAAGATTATACAGTCAATAGTTGCAATTTGCAATCTCAGATTATAAATAATTAACCAATTTATGAAAAGAGGCAAGTTATTGGCATAACTACTTTTAAAATTGGCTTGGAAAAATAGATATTATTATTATCTTTTAAAAAACTCATCAAAGTTCTTACTGGTCTAACCGGTTACAACAAATTGGAGGTTCATCAGTGTTTAGGAAGCTAATTCAGTTATGCCTTGTCATTTCCCTCACATTAATTAGTTCAATTTCCGCCAAATCAATTTCAATGCAGGTTAAGATATTTTATGAAACAAAGTCAGATGTATTGCAAATTAAAAGTCTGCAACTTGATGAAATAACAAGCACCGATAGCTATATTGAGGTCATTACAAATAATGAGGAATTATTCTTAATACAGTCTCTTGGTCTCCAAACAGAAACTGTTCATGAAGATGTAACCAAATTTTATCAATCAAGAATGGCTGCAAAAACTGATATGGGCGGCTGGAAAACACTTGAAGAGATAAATGCCTATCTTGATACGATTATTGCAGAAAATCCTGATATTGTCTCAGAGAAAATAAGCATTGGTAAATCTCTGGAGGGGCGGGATATTTGGGCTGTGAAAATTTCTGACAATCCTAATATTGATGAAGATGAACCTGAAATTTTGTACAATGCCTTACATCATGCCCGTGAAGTTATTACTCCGGAAGTTCTTTTCTATTTCATGGATCATTTGACTACAAATTATGGATTCTGGCCAAATGTAACTGAACTGGTTGACGAACGTGAGATGTGGTTTATTTTGTGCGTAAATCCTGATGGATATTATCATAATCAAGTGATAGAGCCCAATGGTGGCGGTATGTGGCGTAAAAATAGAAAAGATAACGGTGACGGCACCTTTGGAGTTGACCTAAATCGAAATTATGGTTATGCCTGGGGATACGATGATGAAGGCTCATCTCCAAATACGAATAGTGAAACATATCGTGGCATAGGTGCATTTTCAGAACCTGAAACACAGGTTATGAGAGATTTCATTATTGCTCATGAATTTGTAATCGTTATGAATTATCATTCACACTCAAATTTACTTCTATGGCCTTGGGGCTATGACAGAATATATACACCGGATAATGGGTTGTTTGCACAAATTGGAGATACAGTCCAAAATATGAATGGATATTTTCCAACTCCTGGTTGGGGACTTTATGTTACTAACGGTGATGCAGATGATTGGAATTATGGAGAACAATTATTAAAAAATAAAGTATTTTCTTTTACACCTGAAGTGGGTGGTTATGCTGATGGTTTCTGGCCAACTCTTATTAGAAAAGAAGCTCTGGTACAGGAAAATCTTGCACCAAACTTATTTTATGCCAGAATTATTGATAATATATACAGTTTAAACCCTCCAGATGTTCCAACGCTTTACGTTTCACCAATAGAAGATAGCGTGAGCTATAATGTTGATTGGTCTGCAAGTGGGGGAGATAATCCTGCCGAATATTATGAGTTGGTTGAATTAGAAGGTTATGCAGAAGTAACTGATTATGCTGATAATTTAGCTAACTGGGTCAGTTCCGGTTTCAGTATAAGCGGAGTAAGAAATCACTCACCATCGACCAGTTTTTACAGTGGTGCAGGGGATAATTTGAATAATAGTCTGAAATTGATTGAACCTATAGATGTTGAGTCAGGCGATCAATTAACTTTTTGGATGTATTATGATATTGAAACTGATTGGGATTATGGGTATATAGAAGTTTCAACCGACGGAGGTGCAACCTTCTCGACAATACCCGGTAATTTAACAACAGATTATAATCCAACTGGAAGTAACTTGGGTAACGGTATTACCGGATATTCAAATGGATGGGTAGAAGGAATATTTGACTTATCAGGATTTGTCGGACAACAAGTGATCATTCAATTCTCTTATAGAACCGACAGTTATGTGGCTGATCCAGGTTTTTGGATTGATGATATAACTCCTGTTCCTGTCTATTCTTCACAAACAGTAATCTCTTCTACAATAGTTAATACCAGTTACACCATTAATGAAAAAGCAATCGGAATTTATTACTACAAAGTGCGAGCGCAAGATGCAGAAAATCAGTGGAGTATTTTTTCGAATATTAAATCTACAAATGTTGTAAGTAGTTTAATTTGTGTTGATTCTGATGGTGATGGCTATGGTGATCCCGGATATCCTGAAAATGTTTGCCCTGAAGATAATTGCCCAGAGTTTTATAATCCTGATCAAGCTGATACTGATGGAGATGGAATTGCTGATGCCTGTGACAGCTGTCCCGGAGATCCTGATGATGATATCGATAATGATGGTATTTGTGGAGACTTTGATAATTGTCCTAATACCCCCAATTCGGTACAGGTAGATTCTGATGGTGATGGTCTTGGCGATGTTTGTGACACATGTCCGAATGATCCAAATAATGATGCTGATGGTGATTCAATTTGTGATGATGTTGATAATTGTCTTGGCGTAAGTAATCCAATACAAAACGATGCTGATGGAGATGGATTAGGAGATGCCTGTGATAATTGTCCAGATATTGATAATGCCGGTCAGGAAGATATTGATAATGATAACGTCGGCGATGTCTGCGACAATTGTCTGAATATTATTAATCCGGGACAGGAAAATAATGACAGTGATGATTTAGGTAATGCCTGTGATAATTGCCCTGATGTTTCCAATAATGACCAAAGTGATATTGATAGTGATACGGTTGGTGATCTTTGTGATAACTGTATTGATGAACCTAACCCGGATCAAAAAGACAGCGATAATGATAATGTCGGGGATGCTTGTGAGTGCTGTCAATTAAGAGGTGATGTTAATCATACGACTGAAATCAATATCTCAGATATTACATATTTTGTCGACTATCTCTTTGGTAGTGGTGATGCTCCTCCATGTCCTGAAGAAGGCGATGTTAATGGTGACGGAGATACCGGGATTAGCGACTTGACCTGTATGGTCGATTATATGTTTGGCGGCGCTCCGGAATGTATTGCTGATTGTTTTTTGAAATAAGATTAAGCTGGACATATTAAATTAAATATGTTATAATATAGTCGGGTATGATATTACCCGGCTTTATTTATAACAATTTTATTTTAAAAAGACATTTGTATCAGGGGAGAAAGCATGAAATTCATCAAAGCTTGCCTACTATTATCACTTGTACTTTTTCTTTTCATAAACATCAATTTACCAGCATCTGAATTAAATTTAAGAGAAATTGATCCTGAAATTGCTTATCAATTTGAATCATCAGGAAAGAAAATTACTGCGTTTTCTGATTATTGTGAAACAAAATATTTTTATGATATTAATGCACCGGTTGTGTATTCCTGGAATATTCCAAATTTTGATAATATAACTGATCTTGCTGTTCGTTTTACGGTAATTGATGAATATATTTATGTTGTTCGTACAACTAAAATATTGCTCTATCGACCATTTATGACAGGCACTCCTGATATGCAAATCTATTTATGGGATAATAATGGTTCCGGTCTTCCGGGTAGCAAAATTGATTCTGCGTATGTTCCTTATAGTGAACTTCCCATCGGAGATTTGGATTGGGTTGAAGTAGATTTTCTAAATAACAGCCGTGTATTTGGGCAGGGTGAGGATTTTTATATCGGATGGAACAGTGTCGGAGGAGAGGGTGACACCCTATTTTGCGTCTCTGATGGCGGAGAAGGACCGTATCAAGGGGAACAGAGAACAGTCGCTTTCTATAATTCTAACTGGTACACAATCAGCGATCTGTATAGTTCTAATGTTGATGTCGTTTTAACAATAGAAGCCGGTCGTTGTCCGGTCAATTATACTCCTGTTTCATTCAATGTTCCGAATGATTATCCTGATTTACAATCTGCATTTGAAGCCGTCATATTTCTTGACACAATTATGGTTGAAGCAGGGACCTACACCGGAGATAATAATCGTGATCTTGAAATGGGTGCGCCATTTGTACTTAAATCAGTTACCGGCGCCGAGCTTACAATATTTGATTTGCAAAGTTCAGCTTCTGAACCGCATCGTTTTATGAGAATTAAAGGTGAGGTTGATACCAGTTGTGTAATTGAAGGGTTTACTTTCCAAAATGGCGGTGATAGTACAAGCTCCTATTATGGGGGTGCTTTTGATATCTGGGATTCTTCGCCTTTATTTAAGACCTCTGTTTTTCAAAATAATTTTGGTTCATATGGAGGAGCTGTTTCCTGTCAAACAAGTGCGCCTGTTTTTCAAAACTGTACTTTTATAAACAACTATTCATCTTACAATGGTGGGGCTGTTTGTGGGTTGTATGGTTCCTCACCGGCATTTTCGTTTTGTATCTTTATCAAAAACAGTTCCTACTATGGTGGAGCTGTTGGAGTTTTATATGGGGGAAATCCTTCGGTTGTAAATTGCACTATGTTTGGAAACTCGGCTGAATATGGGAGTTCAATCCATTTTGATGACTCCGGTTGTCGATCATGCAACGAAAAGAGTTATGTTAACTTTTTTAACAATTTGATAGCGTATGGTAACGGTCCTGGATCGGTATGGATATCTAGCACTATGAATCCGTTAATCCAATGCACTAATATTTATGGCAACATTGGCGGAGACTGGACAAATCCCAACTTAGCTGCACAATACGGTAATATGTCCTTAAATCCTTTCTTTTGCGATACTGCAAGTTTAGATCTGAGAATAGACGAATATTCGCCTTGTCTTTCGTCATCAGTGCAGAATGAATGTGGAATTTTAATCGGAGCTTTAGGAGCCGGCTGTCAGTTATGTCCTGATGATGACAATGATCAAATATGTGATGAAAATGATAATTGCCCAATAATTACAAATCCATTACAGGAAGACATTGATGGGGATGGAGTTGGCGATTTATGTGATCAATGTCCCGAAGATTCATTGGATGATGGCGATGGTGACGGATTGTGTGCCAATGTAGATAATTGTCCCGAAATTGCAAACCCAAATCAGGAAGATTCAGACGGTGATGGTACCGGAGATGTATGCGATAACTGTATAAATACACCGAACTACAGTCAACTTGATTATGACAATGATGGTGTAGGCGACGAATGTGATTATTGCACTGACTCTGATGGAGACGGTTACGGCAATCCTTCATTTCCAAATAATGTCTGTCCTGATGATAATTGCCAATATCTTGCTAATCCTGATCAGATAGATACTGATGGGGATGGCGAGGGAGATGTTTGTGATCAGTGTACTGATAGTGATGATGATGGCTACGCTGATCCTAATTTCCCTACTATATTTTGTGAACGAGATAACTGCTCAGATATACCAAATCCAAATCAGGAAGATACTGATAGTGATGGCATCGGAAATCCCTGTGACAATTGCATTGCAGTTCCGAATGTGGAACAGACTGACACTGATACAGATGGCATTGGCGATGCCTGTGATAACTGCCTTGAAATTATTAACCCTTTACAACTAGATGTTGATTTTGATGGCGTTGGAGATAGTTGTGATAATTGTATAGACATATATAACCCTGATCAAATTGATTCTGATGGTGACAATGTTGGTGATGCTTGTTGTTGTCCTGATTGTTGTCAATTAAGAGGGGATTTTGATGGATCAGGAAGTCTTGATATTTCAGATTTAACCGGTTTGGTTGATTATATGTTCAATGGTGGAGATGGTCCCGGTTGTTTTGCGGAGGGTGATCTTAATGGTGACGGTGAAATAACAGTAAGTGATCTGACTTGTTTTGTCGATTATCTGTTCGGGAATAGACCAGAATGTTTGGTGCCATGTCAAAATTAGGCAAAAAAATTATGGATTTCTAATCATCACATCGAATCACCGATAATTTATATGTAAAGTATAAATTTAGGTGGTTAGATGTGAAAAAGATAATTTTTATAATTTTCTTGATATTTATTATTTCTTTTCAATTCTCTGGTTGTCTGTTTGAAGATTTCAGCTTAAATCCCTTAAAGATTGAAGAGGATAAGTCAACAGCGATTGGTGCCAATACAACTTACACCGTTAATAATCCAGCCGAACAAATTAATTGTGAAAATTTATTTAAAGCCAATCAAACTAATGCTAACCTCTATTGTTTTGCACGTGGTTACCAGTTGGCAACTTCGTGGATAGCATCCGACACAACCTTCACTTGTTTAATATCAGACTCATTGGTTACAGGTTCATACTTTCTGACCGTAACCTGCTGGAAATGATAATTTCGATATAGTGAATTAAATGATTTGATAAAGTAACCCTTTAGTTTCTAATAAGCCACCGAGCGGAGTCGAACCGCTGACCTACTGATTACGAATCAGTTGCTCTACCAACTGAGCTACGGTAGTGAAAGACAATGACTTACATTCGTCAGTCACGCTATTTATTGGGGCAGTCAGGTGCCCTTTATGAGTCTTTTATAACAGTTCAAATCGACTTTGTAAAGTAAAAAGATGCACCTATTGGAGTGCCCCCCCATCCCTCTATGACCGCCGTCGAAACAACCCCACCCAGTATTGTAGCTTGAGGGAGAGATACTATCTAATTTTATTTTCTTATAAAAAAAGTGATTTGATTACATAACTCCTGATAACAAAATTAAAAAATTTGGTTTCGCAGGACCAAACTCACTTTACTAATTACTTTTCCCTACTTGCGAAAGTTCAATATTCCAAGACTCGAGGATGCTTTTTATAGGATGACCTTGACCAATAGATCTATCAGTCAACGTCATCACTAAGACTCCGAAATCCCTAAATATCGTGAGCGTGCTTGGGTCAGTTCTTACTTGAATCAAGTGAATCTAAACGTTCACTGGTCTCATTTAGGAGGTCAATCAGCTTCTGTAGCTCTTCAATGGTTACAGGAGACTCTGGGACTTGTTTTAGCTCTGGAATGCTGGCGATCTTCTCTGCAGAGACTTTCTCCGCTTCCTTTCGGAGATACAATGCTGCCTTCAATTGCAAAACAGGACGACGACTCATTCCAGATGATACGGTCTCAATCCTTGGATCTGCACCGGCATCTATAAGCTCCTTTACAGATTTACGATCACTTGAACCAACTGCAAAACCCAATACTGAACCATGTACACTTCGTGCGTTGACATCTGCCCCATTTGATAGTAACTCGAGAAACACGGGCCGATGCCCTCTATTGACGCTGCTGTTAACGCCGTCCCGTAGCTACCACCGTCGCTGGCATTAACGTCCGCCCCTTTTGCCAATAACAACCTTACGATGTCCTAATTTTCCGAATCAGCAGGGACATACAGGGCAGTTAATCCATCATCTGCAATTTGATCAACGCTTGCACCATGGGCAACTAGGGAGTTGACAATATCAAACTGCCCCCTATGTAAACACGCTGCCATCAACACAGAATCACCATTCTCCAATTGCGCGTTTGGATCAGCGCCTTCGCTTAAGTACTGCTTAGCAGTCGCTGGGTCGTTTTCCACAAGTGCATCTATCTTCTTAACTTCCGAGAGTCGCGGCAAATTCCGGTGTTACTTCTTTTCGCTCTATTAGATCAAATGTTTCCTGACTTTTGACAACAGATACGACTGTTACAGTGACTAACATCACAACTGTAAATAATCTTGATGCGAATGCCTGAAGCTTAGTGTATCGCTTCGTTTATTCTCAAACCACTATTTTCGACTCATCACTACTTTCTTTTTGAACCAACAAACTGACTCTCAAACAGAACCGAAAGGGGGGAAGTTCACTCTCAAAATCCTCGTCACATTCTACTATTTATGCATTTTTCCGTTTGACATATGGGATCGCATGTAGTATTGTATAGATACAGGATACGTGGATACAAGATGCAATATAGATATAATGTAGTTATAAAGTTGGTATAAGAAATGACAGCAGCTTAATGACGATCGGACCGTGAGTCGCGTCTTCATATTTAATTAAGTATGATTGTTATGCGCTTCCGACCAGTTGAATTACTATCTGTGAGACCTCAATTTCAATAAATGCTGCCATCACAAGTGTTAAAAACAACCGTTAGTGCATCTAAACAAACTGGCATTGTTTGTTGTCAGTAAGGTGGAAGTAAAGCGGGATTTATCAGTTGTTTATTAATGTGAACTAGATTACTTCATCGATAGACGTGTTAATCAGCTGAGTGCCGCGGAATATCTCATCTTCAATAAACATTGTAAATCAAGCTGCACCATGACGATAGAAGGGTTTTAAGTATCCTTGTACATAGTATTCTATAAAACCAGTATCAAATCATCATACAACTTTGCGAGGAAGGGGGTTCAATGATAAATACCGTGGACGTGGATTTGGATTTTTGTGCATCTTTGAAGAACAGCGTATTTATAAGAAACGGTAATACTATTTAAGGATGAGGTAATCCTATGAAAAAAAAGTTATTATTCTCTAGTTCTGTCGTGTTCATTGCTTTGGTAATGGCTGTAGGTTTCTCTATTGCAGTTGATGAGAAACCGATTCCGGGACCCATGTCAGTCAATGAGTATCCTCTACCCGATCCCAATTGGAAGCTAAAAAGCAGTTCCCAGCCGGAACACACCGAAGGTTTCGTGCCACTTGAGGAGCCAGGAAGTTCGGGACATTATTCCAATGGCGTTATCCCGAGTGATGATGAGATCGCACAGAAAATGGCTCAGGGACAGCAACCAATCGCCAAGCATTATAGTCCATCTCTCAAAACCAATCCTTATCAGGGATCGAGTGACTATGTGCCCAATCCACAGAGGGCTGATTTGCTCTTTGAAGGATTTGAGGGTGGTATGATTCCACCCACAGATTGGACAGTAGTCGTCAACAACAGTTACACCTTTGAGATAGACGATGGTAATCCCTTTGAGGGAAGTTACAATGCTACTTGTTTCTATGATGAAAATTTAACAGACACTCAGGATGAGTGGCTAATCAGTCCCTCAGTCGATCTAACCACCGGCGGTACTGCTTGGACACTAAATTTTGCCTGGATGGGTAGTTACTACTGGAGTATTGACCCGTATGACAACTACGATATGGAAATATGGATATCAATCGATGGCGGTGCCAACTTCGACGTTCTCCTCTGGAGCGAAGCTGATGCCGGAATTTTCGAAAGTTTCATATGGTCTGAGGTAACGATTCCGCTGACTTCGTACTTGTCTTATAACGACGTCAAGTTCGGGATCAGATACTATGGATACGACGGTGCCCAGTTTAGTGTCGATGTTTTCTCGATCGATGATAATATCCTGCCTGTGGGCCGTGCCTGCTATGGTGATCCAGCCAACCCAAGTTGCGAGGATGGCATCACCGAAGCCGATGCCGCTGCTCTGGGCGGTTATTGGGTCGAAGGACTGAACTGCATTGATGATCCCTGTCCACTTGCTCCGGAAAACGATACCTGGGAATATGCAACACCAATAACCGGTCCGTTCCCAGTCGTAATACAGGGAACCACTGAGGGTGCAACGGTTGATTGTCCAGGCGTACTTGATTGGGATGGCGTCTGGTACGTCTTCGATGCCCCATATGCACTCAACAACATTGATATTAACTATTGCGGTACAGTTCCTGGTTTGGAAGAAGCTGCCATAGTTCTCTACGCCGACCCGGTCGCGTGTGACGAGTATATTATGAGTACGGATTATGAATGGTGGGACTGTGGCGACGGTGAGGAAAATCCACACACGTGGTGGGATATGCTTCCAGGACCGGCCACCTATTACATTCCGGTAACTACTGGTAGTGCGAAAGGTGCACAGCCTTTTGAGTTTACAATCAATGTGACCGAGCCACCTCCGCCAGAGGTTGGCGATTGGTGTGATGATCCGATCGTGATCAATATCGGAGCTGAGGGCGAACTGCCTTATACCGATGTCGACCAGTACACTTGCGGACGGGTCAACTACTATGAAGAAACTTGTCTGGGCTTCTATGATGGTGGCGAGGACATTGTCTATCAGCTCAATGTCTCAGCAGACATGACTGTGGATATCACTCTTGATCCTCAGGGAACAACCTACACCGGCATTCTGGTTGATGCCGCTTGTCCGGCTGATCCATCCACTTGTATTGCCACCAGCACCAGTTCCTCAAGCTCACCACACTCTATCTCCGGTCTGTATCTAACAGCGGGAACGTATTATATTATGGTTGATACCTGGCCGTCACCTGATTGTATCCCGTCGTTTAATCTAACGATTGAAGAGGCGGCAGGACCAACTCCTGGTGACGATTGTACTGACCCGATTGTGATCAAATTTCCCGCAGATCTGCCATACGCGGACCTTTCGCAGTCAAACTGTGGCAGGGGAAATAACTACGATAACACTTGTCTCAGCTCATATGATAGCGGTGAGGACATTGTCTATTCCATTGATGTTTCAGAACCTATAACCTTAGATATAATTTTCGATCCGAAAGGTACCTCATATGGTGGTATGCTTTTAGATGCCTCGTGTCCAGCCGATCCGACGACATGCATTGCGACCATCACCGGATCCTCCAGCGATCCGAAAGGTTTTTACGGTCTTCATCTGGAAGCTGGAGTCTATTATCTAATGATTGATACTTGGGCTTCTCCGGACTGCATCCCGGACTTTGATCTTACCATCGCTTTGGCGGCCGGACCGCAGCCGGGTGATGACTGGGAACTTTGCGAGGAAATCGGAGATGTTACTGAACAGCCGTTTACAACCATCGGTTCCACTCCCGACGGTCCTCAGGGCTGTCTGAGCTCGCCGAATATCTGGTACTGCTATACAGCCACATGCACAGGTTTTACAACTGTTAGCCTCTGCGGTTCCAGCTATGACACAAAGATGGCAGTATACGATGGTGTTGATCCGTCTACAGCCGATATGCTTGGCTGCAATGACGATTTCTGTACTTTACAATCAGAAATTACCTTCGCTTCGGTTGAGGGTAATACTTATTTGATTGAAGTCGGTGGTTTTGGAAGTAACACCGGTGATGGTATTATCACAGTCGATTGTGTCGAATGTGATCCTCCATCGAATGACAACTGCGAAGATGTGACTCCAGTTACGTTAACTTTGGGTACATCTGTTACCTTTACTGGTGACAATACTTGCGCCAGCAATCAGTGTCCTGATTTTGAGGGCGGACACGTTTGGGAAGCCTTTACAATCACACAGTCAGCTAACGTCACTCTGGACTACTGCGGAACCTCACCAGCGTTTGGTAATGCCTGGTTGAATCTAGCACTGGGTTGTCCGTGCGGCGAGTTCACGACTGCAGGAACATTCAACACCGATGATTGTGGTGATGACAATGTCACTATCGTCTGGGATGGCCTTGCTCCCGGAACGTACTATTATCCAGTTATGCTGGACCCAGCCAGTGATGCGGAAGGTCCATACACTATTAATGTAGTGGCTGAAGCGGTCGTCGGGCATTGTACTGCCAGCGGTGGCTGTGACGAATATATAAGCCGTGTGGCCATTGGTTCGATCGATAACTCGAGTGGCTGCGATAACTACGGCGATTACAAAAGCCTGTCCACGTTGTTGGAGATCGGTGACAGTGCGCCGCTCACAATTGAGATAGGCGGTGGCTATTCGTCCGATTATGGTGCCGTGTGGATTGACTGGAACCAGGATTTCGTTTTTGACGAAGTTACGGAAGCGGTAACGCTCGATACTTATAGTGGCTCTGGTCCTTATTCTGGAACAGTAACAGTACCTGGTGACGCTGTGGTTGGTTCTTGTGTCATGAGGGTACGTCTCAATTACTCTAGTCTACCGGGACCATGTGGGACCACAAGCTGGGGTGAAGTCGAGGATTATACCATTGAAGTAGGTGGAGAACTAGCACCAACATTCCTATTTGATCCTGATACGGTTAGTGTTGTTATGAAATACACCTTGGAGACCATGATGGGACACGTTATCATCAGCGACGCCTACACCGCTGATCTGGGTCATGCGGTAACCGATATTGACGCCGCAAGTGTTACTATCACTGTCACCAACAGTAGTTGTAGTGTTCCCCTTTCGGGAACGCCAGAAGTGCTGGCTACGTATCCCGATTTGACGGGGCAGGTGCTCGATGTTGAGTTCCCCATATACGATTTCATCGTCTGTGAGGAGAACGGTTTCCTCCTTTGGGATGAGAACATTTGTAATTACACTGTCGCCTGGACCTATGGAGGTGGTGCCGGCAGTGCAGATTTGACATCATGGGTAATGATTCGTTCCCATCGCAGCGGTGATCTGAATCTTGACGGGCTTGTAAGTATCTCAGATGTCACATTCTTCGTGGCGTACCTCTTCAGCGGAGGCGATGTGCCACTTGTGATTGAAACAGCCGATGTTAATTTAAATGGCAACGCAGACATTTCTGACCTGACATACTTGGTTGCCTATATGTTCAACAACGGTCCTGAACCGATACAGAAGTAGGCATATAGCTCAAAAACAACAACTCGCCGGTATAATTGATACCGGCGGGTTTCAATTGAGATGTTCAGTTGCTAAGAAGTTATTAGCGATGTGGTTCGACAGTATAGCCGACGCGTTTGAAGATAAAGATTCTGCTCATTTCAAGATTAATGAACCGGAAAGGACGATTTGTGTTTTAATGTCCACTCTGTAATATACTGGGATCCGGTACAGGCGGAAGGACGCTGAAAGTGAGGCAATTGCCGATTGGAGATTCCAATGCGGGCAGCCACAATCTTTGTTGATTCACAGACCGGAGAGTTGAAGAGTAACCAATACTTCGAGAAAAGGATGTATGTTTATGAACAGAATCTGTTACCTCACTATAGCTCTATGTTTGTTAATTATGGGAGCGACCCATGCACAGATTAGCGAAGGCGGCCAGCCGATAAGTGTCTCCAGGACTCTGTCAGCTGTAATGCATACGGTTCAGATGCCGGATGTAGATGTTGAGGCTCTTCTGGCTGAGGATGAGATCGAACAGGGTAAGGGGATTCCATACAGGTTTGGCACTCCTTTTGAGGTTGGCTACAACTTGGAGAACAGCGGAACCTGGAATGATTTGAATGACGGGAGCGCCGTCTGGAGGTTACGCATAGCCACTCATGATGCGTTTTCTATTAATCTGATTTACCGGGAGTTTTCGCTTCCTGCAGGCGCCAAACTGTTCATTTACAATGAAGACTTCAGTCATGTCATTGGTGCCTTTACATCAAAAAATAACAAAGATTATGGCAAATTTGCAACCGCTCCTGTGCCTGGCGACGTGTGCATTCTCGAGTATTACGAGCCGGCCGCGGTAAGAGGACAGGGTATTATTGAAATTCAGCGGATTGTACATGCTTACAAGAATGTGTTTAGGGCTGAGGTGATAGATCAAGGTCGTGACTTTGGTGGATCCGGTTCCTGCAACAACAACGTAAACTGTGCTGAGGGGACAGACTGGCAGGAAGACAAACGGGCGGTAGCCCTTATTACAACCAGTGGTGGCTTCCGGCTTTGTACGGGATCTTTGATAAACAATGTTCGAGAAGACCTCACACCTTACTTCCTGACCGCCAATCACTGTCTGGGCGGCGAGGAGACGTGGGTATTTATTTTTAACTATGAGAGTCCATCTTGCGCCAATGTCGATGGACCGACGTGGATGTCGGTTTCTGGATCGACTCTACTTGCTAGTGCGAGCATTTCAGATTTTGGTCTGCTTGAACTCACTGAACCACCTCCAGACTCATATAATGTTTATTACTCTGGATGGTCAGCTATCGATACTACCGCCGACAGTTGTGTGGCTATCCATCACCCTGATGGAGATATCAAGAAGATATCTTTCAACTACGATGAACTAAGTTCGACATCTTATCTAGGTGAGTCAGCCGGTGATAATTCACACTGGCGCGTCGATGACTGGGAAGACGGAACCACCGAGCCGGGTTCTTCAGGGTCTCCCATCTATGATTTTGAACATCGCATTGTCGGTCAGCTTCACGGTGGCTATGCTTCCTGTGCAAGCATAACATCCGATTGGTATGGCAAAACTTCGGTTTCCTGGGATAACGGCAGTAGTGCTTCAACACGTTTGAGGGACTGGCTCGATCCCGACAACACTGGCGCTCTCGTCCTTAATGGTCGCGATGCCGCCGGCATAAAAATTACTCATACCCCTCTTGAGGATACGAGGGATGACGTGAACGACTATGAAGTAACAGCTTCTATCAAATCCAATGCGCCCCTCACCACCGACTCACTGTTGTTGTATTATGAGATTAGTTCTGCCTGGTATACAGAGCTGCTTACTTCGAACGGTCAACCTGACGAATTTAGCGCATTTATAACCGCTCAGTCACCGGGCACGGTGATAAATTACTACCTTTTTGCCCGTGACGATGAAGGTAAATCTGATACAACCGATGTCTTCAGTTTCCAGGTGATTGATTATGGCTTGTCAGTTACTCCATCGTATGATGAACGAACTGTGGCGGCTAATGACACGGCTTGGTACAATTTGACCGTAACTAATATCGGTGTTTATGATGATGAATACGGTATGGCTGTTTCGGGCAATGCCTGGCCAACCAAGTTTTTCGATGAGACAGGTAGTGCGGAAATAAGTTCCACCGGTGTACTGGCCATGGACGAATCACTTTCACTCAAGGTCATGGTTGCAGTTCCTGTCAGCATGTACGGCGATTACGACAGTGTGACCATTAAAATTAGTTCATTGGCTGACCCGGAAGTAGCTGGTCTGATCGGATTGAAGACCACTTCAGCAGGAGAACCATTTGCAATTCCGTTTGAGGACATTTTCCCGACAGCAACGATTGATGTGGGGAAGTGGATTATGAACGTGAACGGTGAATCAAGCACGCTGGGCCTGAATACACCCTCATTGCCATTTAGTTTGAATCTAGACGGCAGCCCAACCGGGGCCGATACCGTGATGTCACAGGCAATCAATCTTAAGAGTGAGACCAATGTGATTGTCAGTTTCTGGTATCAACGCACCGGTGGTGGAGACTCTCCTGAGTCCGGAGATGATCTGTTTGTCGAGTATCTCGATTCCCTTGGGGGTTGGCAGCTGCTTTCTCAGCAATTGGGTGATGGTGAGGACATGACAGAGTTTATCGAGGTTGAGACCTTTACCCCGGGAGACGCTTACCATAGTAATTTCCGTCTGCGGTTTATGAGCTCCGGTACTTCGGGTACGAGCAGTCTTGATGATTGGTTCATCGATGACGTGTTTGTAGGACACCCTAGTGATTACGACATCAGGGTGGTACCAACTTTTGCTACTAACAGCGGTCCTTCTGGTGGGAATGCCGCATTTCTTCTGACTATATATAACCGTGGTCTTTATGATGATACTTATGACTTGAGTTCATCCGATGGGATGTGGACTGTTGCTTTTTACGAGGAAGATGGCGTTACTTCGCTCTCAACTACGGGCCTAGTGTCGGTCGGCGATTCAGTAAAAATAGTAGCCGAGGTAGCCATCCCCGGCTCGGCGGCCATGAATGAGGCCGATACGAGCATGGTTGAGGTTAGGTCTCAGGGCGACAGTGAAGTTTCAGGCAGTACTACAATCGTGGCTGTAGCGGCAGGTGTACCTGCTGGCTACCCATGGTTTGAGCCGTTCCCAGAGGCATCACTAGATGCTGAACGCTGGTATTATAGCGCGGGAATAGATGTTGTTATTGATGGATTGAATCCTCCATCGCCACCCTATTCCATGAATCTTAACGGTGGTGTTGACACGGCTGTGACGCAACTTATTGATCTTTCACAGAAAGCAGGCGTTATCGTCTCGTACAGTTACCAAGAAGGCGGTAGTGGGGAAGCGCCCGACGCCGAAGACTCTTTGTGGATAGAGTACCTTAACGATTTCGGCCGTTGGAATCAGCTGTCCGGATACGCCGGCAGTGGCAGTAACCAGGGAGTGTTCACTTTAGTCAGTTTGGGTCTTCCAGACGATGCTTATCACCCAGGTTTCCAGCTTCGCTTCCGGAGTAACGGTTCTGGCGAGGACTTCGATGACTGGTTCGTTGATGACATCCATATCGATTTCGCACCGGACATCTCGGTTACTCCTGGGAATTTCAGCGAAATGTTGATGATAGACGACAGCACCGAGGCTGACTTGATTATCTCAAACATTGGCCCCGGAGGACTAAATTACAGTGTAAAAATACAGCCGACTATAAAGAATGCCGTATTCGAGAGATTACTGGCATCAGGCGATATCGAGCCAGCGAGACGTGCCTATCCGGAAGGGTTCCACGATTTTTCCAAGGCGAAAGGCATTGATGATAGGCGTGAAGGTACAGCAGTCACCAAGAATGCCGGCGGTCCCGATCTGTATGGTTATTATTGGATTGATTCTGATGAGGCGGGTGGTCCGATGTTCGATTGGCTTGACGTTTCTGCTACCGGTATCGATGTGGTCGCTGATCTGGAGGATGACAACTATGGCGGTCCTTATGCTATCGGATTCGATTTCAACTACTACGGTACATCCTATAATCAGTTGTATGTCGGTTCTAACGGTATTATCGGATTCGAGACTGACGAGATGGATTCCTATTCCAAGACCAGCATCCCCACCAATTCTACACCGAACAACATCCTAGCCTGGCTATGGGATGACCTGAATCCGTTGGATGGCGACAATCCGGATGTTCATGTATACATTGATGTATCTCCAGAAAGATGTGTGATTCAGTTTGCTGATTATCCTGAGTACGGTGCCTCTGCCGGCGAGGTTATCAACGCCGAAGTGATTCTGTACTCGTCCGGTAAAATCACTTTCCAATATCTATCAATAGCGGCTGGATTTGATATTGCTAATTGTGCAATAGGTATCGAGGATGCCAAAGGCACCGATGGCCTGGAAGTAGCTTACTTGACCTCTTATTTGCACGACGACCTGGCGATTCAATTCTATGAGCCGCAACTGTGGTTGAATCTATCCAGTGAATCAGGCAACCTGGCGGCCGGAGAAACAGATACGATCACCTGCAAGTTCCTCGCGGAAGGTTTGGATGTGGGTGTCTATGATGCCAACGTTATTATTAACAGCAACGACCCCGAGAATAATACGTGGACAGTGCCTGCCCAGTTGACTGTCAGTGACGAACCGCCGTATATTTGTGGCGATATTAACAACGATGGAAGTATGCCGAACATTTCAGACCTGACTTACCTGGTGGATTACTTGTTCGTCAATGGTTCCCAGCCACCGGTTATTGACGCTGCTGACGTTGACGGTAATGGCGAGTTGACAGTGTCGGATATCACATACTTTGTTAACTACCTGTTTAATGGAGGTACAGCACTAGTCTGCCAGTAACGACCTGAGTGTCGCATCTGGCGGGAACGTCACACATGCAACTATGAAATATTTCTTTAATGTTTTATTGATAGCAGCGATTGCCACCACGGCAATCGCTGTCGACATTTCGGAACACTACTTCAGATTCAATATTTCCGACCGAGTTGAACTGGAAAAGCTCACGCGGATGATATCTATCGACAAAGTCGTTGGAGATACCGTATATGCTTATGCTAACGACCACACACTCGCTTCGTTTATCAAACTCGGTTATGAATTCACGACATTGCCCCATCCATCAACTCTCGTCATACCGGATATGGGAAGCAGCCGGGTCGCTATGGAGGACTGGGATGTGTACCCGACGTACGATACCTATCTTTCAATGATGTATCAATTCGCTACAGACTACCCTTCGCTGTGCCAGGTGCAGAATATCGGTTTTAGTGTGCAGGGCCGTCAACTACTGTATGTTAAGATATCTGATAACGTCGCCATCGAAGAGGATGAGCCGGAAGTTATGTACACTTCAACCATGCACGGCGACGAAACAGTTGGCTATGTACTGTGCCTGCGGCTAATCGATAGCCTTTTGTCCGCCTATGGCACAGACGCTCAGATAACTGACATGATTGATGATATGGAAATCTGGATCAATCCGCTAGCGAATCCGGATGGCACATATTGGACAGGAAACGGTAGTGTCAGTGGAGCCCGTCGCTACAACGCCAATGGAATTGACCTGAACCGCAATTATCCCGATCCGGATGACGGCCAACATCCTGACGGCAATTCCTGGCAAATGGAGACGGTGGCGATGATGAATTTTGCCGGAGAGCATCATTTTGTCATCTCGGCGAACATGCACGGTGGAGTTGAGGTTGTCAACTATCCGTGGGATACCTGGGTCAGGCGACATGTCGATGATACTTGGTGGCAGGATATTTGTCACCAGTATGCTGATACGGCTCAGGCCAACAGTCCCTCCGGATATATGAGTAGTTTTGACGATGGCATAACCAACGGTTATGACTGGTATTCTGTTGAAGGGGGACGCCAGGATTTTATGAACTACTGGCATCACTGTCGGGAAGTAACATTGGAGCTATCAAATGAAAAGTTGCCACCATCTTCACAACTTGCTGCATTCTGGACGTACAACCGTAAGTCGATGCTCACCTATCTTGGGCAGGCTCGCTACGGCATCAGGGGCATTGTAACAGACGCTCAGTCAGGTCTAGCGGTTTCTGCACTGGTGACTGTTGTAGGTTACGACCTGGATCAGGACAGTTCTCAAGTTCGGACAGACCCACAAGTGGGTGATTACCACCGCATGATCGAGGATGGTACATATGATCTGGAGTTTTCGTCCCCTGGCTACATCACACAGACAGTTAACTCGGCGACTTCAACGACCGGATCTATCACAGTTGTTAATGTGCAATTGGTGCCCGAAGTCCAAGAACCATCACTGGCCTTCAGCTCTCACGATGGAACATCGATCTTTCCCGGTGATACCGCTTATATGAACGTATTGCTAGTCAACAATGGAGCAGGTAACGCCGAGGCAGTAGACGCGAGTCTGGTGACTACTGATACCGACATAAGTATTCTATTGGATACGGTATCTCTTACCGACATTGAGGCTTTGGGTGGGCAGGGCAGTTCCCTTTCACCATTTAAGTTCACAGTCGCATCATCAACACCGCTTCCCAAGACAGTAGAATTTGCTCTACTGGTTACAGCCGATGGTGGCTATTCTGATAGTCTGATATTTGAGTTTACAGTCGGTCTGGAAGTAGAGAATTTTGAGTCCGGCGACTACAACCGATTTGACTGGGTGCTGGAAGGGGAACAAGTTTGGGAAATTAATGACAGCGCAGTATACCAGGGTACCTTTGATTCGCAATCGGGTACAATCACACATATGCAGTCGACCGAGTTTAAAGTAACCATGGAGAGCCGACAGGCTGGAACGATTTCGTTCTTTTACAAGGTTTCTTCTGAAAGTGGCTGGGACTACCTGAGGTTTTATATTGACGGCGATGAAGAGGGAAAATACTCCGGGGAAGTTGACTGGATGCAGGCGGTTTTTCCAGTCACTGCCGGCGATCATACTTTCATGTGGCAATATACGAAAGATGTTTCGCTTTCCATGGGAAGTGATGCCGCCTGGTTAGATGACATTACGTTTCCATTGATTGACCTTGACAGTGACAATGACGGAATTGGATACGCCCTTGACAATTGTCCCACGACTTACAATCCAGACCAGGTAGACAGCGATATCGATGGTGTCGGCAACGTCTGTGATAACTGTGTCGATGTTTACAACCCTAATCAGACGGACGGCAATGGGAACGGTATTGGTGATCAATGCGAAATGTGCTGCAATCTGGCTGGAGATGCGAATGACGATGGAAGTGTAGGTATATCCGACCTGACGTATTTTGTAGAGTACATGTTTGCAGAAGATGGTGTAGCCCCAATCTGTCAGAGCGAGTTCGATGTGGACGCTAGTTGCAGCCTCAACGTCTCAGACCTGACCAACTTTGTTGACTATTTATTTAATGATGGAGTGGCGCCAATATGTGGCTGTATAGACTGACGTCGTTCTGTCCTTTTCTTCTTCTGACTGGGTCCACAAATCCCATGCTATACAATGACAATCATTTTCCTCTGGAATATCCGAAAACCAAAGAATCTCATAATACTTTGCAACATCCTTAGTTGGCGTTGTTCGGAGCTTCGATAACTCTTTCAGGTAGGTAAAGAGTTTAATCGCTTTGTCGCGTGTAGAACTCATTTTAATAATCGTTCGTTGTTCTTCTTTTTTTCTTTAGCCATTATATTGAATTACCAGCCTCCATGCGTTTTGTTAGAATCAAGTTATCCAGCTAATGATAGTTGAATTGATGAAGCTATAGATGCAGCAATTCCTGCTATTCTCTACGAATACAGCAAGTATCTCAATAATGAGTCGAAAAACGTGTAGGGGTAACTCAAATAGGTCACAACCTACTGAAGCCAAAACTCAACAACCTTAAACGTGAAATCACATGGTCACTATAAGCTTACAGAAGTGTTGCTTCGATCACATAACACCTGAAAAACTGAGTTTACGAGTTAGTACATCAAATTAAAACTACTCTTTCATACATGACAATTCTAAATTCTAATTGCATTCGATGGACTGAATGAATTATAGCTATTTACCATGTCCTTATTCGATAGATGTAAATACTTCTGGGTCACTGATAAACTTGTATGTCCTAAGATCTGTTGTAGGATCGCCGGGTTACCACCCTGTTGGATATAGAAGGTGGCAGCCGAATGTCGGATCAAGTGTGGATGAAGCTTGATGTCATGTCTCTGTCCGATCCGTTGAATGATCTTATGGTAATGCCTGTCTTTGATCGGTTGGCCATCGCTCATGCAGAAGAGATAATCTCCCGAGTACTTGCTCCTCCATTTGCTTAAGAAGTTATGTATAGTCTTCAATGTTTTTAGACCGATAGGGACCATTCTCTCTTTACGACCCTTACCAAATACTTTGATAAGTCTTGAGTTGAAGTCTAAGTCTTCAATCTTGAGATTCAACAGCTCACTCTTTCTGATCATCCCATCCCAGAAGAGAAGGACCATAAGAATATTTCGAGCGCCTTCAAATCTGTTCCTATCCAAGCCATTGAGTATGAGTTGTATCTCTTCCTGGTTGATGATCTTTTTAATGCTCTTTGCTGTTTTGAGTAGTCTAATCCCAATCATTGGGCTGGCTTTGTCCCATAGGTTCTCCTCGACTAGGTAGTTAAAGAACCTGCGGAAGGCTCTGATTCTTCCATTGACAGTTTCACTGGATACAGTGTCCTTGATGGACAGGATGTACTGTTGGATAATTTGCTTGTTAACATCTTGTACAGTCAAACTGCTTTGGTTCATGTAATCAGCTAAATACCATATCCTCTCGAAATACACGCTTATAGTTTTAGGGGAGAGGTTCCTTTGTTGGCAATCAACCTTAATAGAATAGAGTAAGGGTGACCATTCAGTCTGTTCAACTCTCACTAGACATAATTTCCTCACAGTCAGGAGCCCATTTGGGCAATTCAAGTTAATGTATCGCGAGATATGAGGAGCGTATGTCAAGGAGAGACAATCACATAAGAGCCACCGAGCGGAGTCGAACCGCTGACCTACTGATTACGAATCAGTTGCTCTACCAACTGAGCTACGGTGGCTAACAAAATGCAGGCATAAATATATAAAATATACTCAGATTTTCAAGTTAAAGATTTATGGATTATAACCCTATTCTTTGAGTTTATGTACCATCCAGACATTAGGTTCGGTGTATAATCCGGTGTTGGATTCAAGGTCAATACTAATAGGACTCAAGGCTCCCGGAACGGGGTAGTTACCATTTTGTGGGAATTTCATTCCGGTCCATTCTTCCCAGTCGCTGATTTTTCCAGAGATCAGCATCGATTTTTCACATGGGTGTAATATCGAAGCTCCCAATCGACTGTGAACTCTCAGCCAGGGATCAAAAGGGAAATTGTCATCACTTTTCCAGGTGATATAATCATTGATCGAAATCATAGGATAGTCAGTTTTTTTATTTGGTCTAACCGGAGCGATTAAGTTGTCCAATCCGGCATCGATTCCAATTTGCCGCATATGGCCTACCATTTGTGAGCTTAGTCCCTGTCCTAAGTAATCAGGATCTAACATCACTTGAATTGCACAAAGCAGATTAGGTTTGATATTATTTTTAAAATCTTCACAACCCTTTTGTAATGCCCAATCCCACCCTCTGGCAGGCAATTCAGCTAATGGTTGGTCAAAATAAAGCGGAATACAGTTTCCTACGGCAACAAGTTTATCAGATGATTCTTCGATTAAGCCGAATTGGAACTCATTAAAGTTTGAATAAAGTTCGCCAAAATATTTCCAGGCAACAGGGTCCTGTAGCATAAAAGTTGGCCATGCTATTCTCGCCAGAGCAACTTCTTCTTTTATAATAATTTCAGTGTCGCATGATTTATAAAAAGTTAATTTAGCTTTTGACATATATTAATCCTGTTAGAATTTTTGTTATAATAACCCGGATATGGCATAAGTGCAAGGCTATAAACAAATGTATCTTTAACAGGATAATATAAGTATCTTCATAAACATAAATAGAAAGGAGTCATGATGAGTAAAAATATGCCATCACATCATGGAGTTGATGGGAGTGAAGAAATTAATTACCCTAATGAAACAATCCGACTTTTATTAGAGCGTTCAAGTTGTCGAAGTTTTCATGATCGAAAGATTGAACCTGAGAAACTGAATTACCTTTTAAAAGCCGGCATCCATGCTCCAACGGGAGGGAATCTCCAACCTTATTCAATAATTAAAATTGAAAATAAAGCCACCAGTAAAAAACTTGGTGAAATGTGTTTTCAGGATTTTATCGGAACTGCTCCTGTTAATTTACTTTTTTGTATTGATTGGAATCGAATAAAAAGATGGGCAGAAATTGAAACAGCTCCATTTTCTGCCAATGAATCATTTCGTCATTTTTGGATTTCGTTTCAGGATACAATTATTACAGCCCAGAACATTTGTACTGCGGCTGATGCATTGGATCTTGGGACAGTTTACATTGGAACAGTTATGGAATATTTTTCTGAACTTAAAACAATGTTCGAACTTCCCGAAGGCGTTTTTCCGGTTGTTCTTTTGTGTGTCGGATATCCAAAAGTACGCCCGAAATCAAAAAGGAAACTTGGCGTTGAAACAGTCGTCCATGATGAAAAATATCGAGTTGATTCGGATGATGTGATCAAAAAGGCTTTTCATAATAAATATCCGGATTTAAAAGTTGAAATAAATGATGAACGATTAAAAACTATTTTTGATGTTTGTTTAGCTGTTCATGGAGAGAATTATGCTAATAAATGCATAAACAAAATAAAGTCCCAAGGCTATATTAATCCTGTGCAAAGGTACTTTGGATTGCATTATAAGGCTGATGAAATGGCAAAAGATAACGTACAATTCGTAGATGTTATCGAAAAGTACTGTTTAAACTGGTTTAAAGATGCATCTTTTTTAAGAGACTCTTAACCTTATGTAGACATATAAGATAACATTTAATCACATTGCAAATATTGTGGAAATTTTCGAAATTCGATTGATTAATGTTAGACTCTTTACTATTATATAGCTGATTAAAAGAGCTAATTTATTCCTTATATATTTAGGGAATTACCTCCTAGAAAGGATAATTATGTTGGTTGAAGAAAAAGACAAAACTGTAACAGGTAGTTGGAAAATAGCTGATCATGTTATAAATCTTGAGTCTTCAATAATTCGTGAAATATTAAAATTTTCAAGTAAACCGGGTGTGATTTCTTTTGCCGGAGGTCTTCCTGCACCTGAATTATTTCCAATTGAAGATCTGAATGAATGTGCTAATCGAATATTAAAAGAATATGGGGCTACTTCAATACAGTATTCTTTGACTCGCGGTATTGTTCCGCTAAGAGAACTTCTGGCAAAAAGAGCCACCGAGCGCGGTACAAAAAGTAATGCTGAAAATATTATTATAACTTCCGGCGCCCAGCAAGCATTGGAACTTGTGGCAAGGGCTTTTATTACTCCTGGTGATTATATGATCACTGAAAATCCAACTTATGTTGGAGCCCTTCAGGCATTCAATTATTATCAAGCTAAATATGCTCCGGTGAAAATAGATGATGATGGATTAATTATTGAAGATGTTGAAGAAGCGATTAAAAAATACAATCCGAAACTGATTTATACTATTTCAAATTTCCAAAATCCTACCGGAATAACAATGTCTCAAGAACGCCGTGAGAAACTTGTAAAGGTTGCCGTCAAATATAATATTCCTATAATTGATGATAACCCCTATGGCGATATCAGATTTTTCGGTGAACGAATTCCTACTTTGAAATATTATGGGGGCGATCAGGTTATTGCTTTGAGAACATTTTCGAAAACACTTGCTCCCGGTTTTAGAATCGGCTGGATGAATGGTCCTGTTGACATTATTTCTGTTTTTGAAAAAGTAAAACAGTGTACTGATTTACACACTTCCACTTTTGGACAATATTTGATATATGATTACTTGAACCGCGGGAAACTTGAACCGCATATTGAAAAGATCAAAGTTGATTATCGGCATAAGCGTGATGTCATGTTGAAGGCTATGAAAGAGTATTTCCCCGAAGGTATTACATGGACTGAGCCGGAAGGTGGTTTATTCCTTTGGGTGGAACTGCCTGCATATATGTCTGCTAAAGAACTTCTTCCCAAAGCGATTGAAAAGCAAGTCGCTTATGTCTATGGCTCGCCGTTCTATCCGGAAGGTGGCGGCGAAAATACTCTAAGACTTAATTTTTCAAATGCTTTGCCAGATAAGATAATTGAGGGCATAAAACGCCTTGGCGAACTTTTTAGAGAGAATCTTTAGTCTCAAGACTATTAGACTTTAAAAACCCGCCTTTTGGCGGGTTTTTTATTGATTGAAATTCAAATCTTCATATTTTGATTTTATGATTGTTAAATTTTATAAATACCAGGCACTGGGAAACGATTTTATCGTTTTACAGAATTTAGATAAAGTATCAAAAAAGAAATTGTCAGAGTTGGCTCTTTCGATATGTGATAGAAACTATGGTGTTGGCGCCGATGGAATAGTCGTCATTACTGAGTCGTCTAAAGCGGATTGGAAATTTAATATTTACAATTCTGATGGAAGCTGGGCTGAGAAATCAGGCAATGGCTTAAGAATTGCAGGACTCCATCTGTTTTTGGAAAATAAAATCAAAAAGTTTACTTTTGAAACTGCTAATGGAATAGAACAGGTTGAGATTGTAAAAAAACAGAAGAACGATTACATGGTCAAAACATCTTTAGGTGAACCAAAATTTGAGGTCGAGGCTGTTCCGGTAAAAGTTAAGCAGAAATTTATGATCAATTCGCCTATAAAAGTCGGTGAAGTTGATTTCCCCGTGACTTGTCTATCTCTTGGAAATCCTCATACTGTTTTATTTGTGGGTGACTTTAATTTTGACTGGGAAACTCTCGGAGCTGATATCGAAAACCATAAATTGTTTCCGAATCGTACCAATGTGGAATTTGTAAAAATTATGACCAAGAAAAAGATTAAAGTTGCCGATTGGGAAAGAGGAGCCGGTGCAACCGGATCTTCAGGGACCGGAGCCGCAGCCTCGGTTGCCGCTGGTGTAATTAACGGTCAGCTTGACAGGATCTGCGAAGTAATTTTTGAAAACGGATCTTTGTTTATTGATTGGAAAAATTCTGATAATCAAATTGAACTGACAGGACCGGTTGAATTTTTATGTAATGGAGATTATAATTTCTAATGTTTTCATACAGCGAAATCAAAAAGTTAAATAAAAAAGGGAATGTCATTCCCTTATTCAAACGAATCCCCGCCGATTTAGATACTCCTGTTTCGGCTTATATAAAATTATGCAAAGGGAAAAAGAATTCTTTTCTTTTAGAATCAATCGAAGGGGGCGAGAAACTTGCCCGTTATTCGTTTTTGGGATTTGATCCATTTTTAATAGTTGAAGGGGACCATAACAAAGTTACTGTTAGTCATGGGAAGAATAAAAAAGAAATTGAATCAGATCCGGCTGAATTTTTGAAGCAACTTTTCAGTTTTTACAATCCGGTGCATATCGAATCACTGCCTCGTTTCACTGGTGGCGGAGTCGGTTTTTTTGCTTATGATACAATCAGATGGATTGAAAATATTCCCGACAATAATCCTGACAAGCTTCAGATGCCGGATATGCGAATTGGAATTTTCAGCCGGATAGTTGCCTTTGACCATCTGAATCAGGAAATTATTGTAATTGCCAATATCTTGCATCATCCCGAAGAAAAAGGATTGCAAAAAAAATATAAAGAGGCTGTGGCTGATATTGATAAAATGGTCAATAGATTGAACTCCCATATTCATCCTTCAAAAGAAAAACCTGAGAAAAAAGCAAAGATTAAATCTCACTATACTCAAAAAGAATATGAGTCAATGGTGCGCAAGGCTAAAAAATATATCAAGGAAGGCGATATTTTTCAAGTTGTACTTTCACAGCGTTGGGAAATTGAATCTAAGAAATCGGCTTTAACTGTCTACCGAAAATTAAGAAGAATTAATCCATCGCCGTATATGTTTTTATTACAGTTTGAAGATGATGCCATAATTGGTGCCTCGCCTGAAATGCTGGTCAGGGTTGAAAAAAGAAATATCGAAACCAGACCGATTGCCGGAACCAGACCGAGAGGGAAAGATGATGCTGCTGATGAACGTCAGATTAAGGATTTACTCGAAGATGCCAAAGAAATTGCCGAACATACTATGCTTGTTGATTTGGGCAGAAACGATGTCGGCAAAGTCAGCGAACCGGGAACGGTAAAATTAAAAGATAAAATGATTATCGAGAAATATTCCCATGTCATTCATATCGTAAGCTCGGTAGTTGGGAAACTCAAACGTAATATTTCACCCCTTGATGGACATTTCTCCTGTTTCCCGGCTGGTACTGTTTCAGGCGCTCCCAAAATTCGCGCTATGGAAATAATTGATGAACTTGAAAAAGAACGTCGAGGAGTTTATGCTGGCTCAATTGCCTATCTGGATTTTTGGGGAAATCTTGATTCCTGCATTGCTATTAGAACTGTTGTTAAAAAAGATGACAAATATTTTGTTCAGGCTGGTGCCGGCATTGTTGCTGATTCAAAACCTGCTCGCGAGTATAATGAAACCAAAGCGAAGGCTCATGCTCTTATGATGGCTATTGCGGGGGATGAATAATGTTATTGATGCTGGATAATTACGATTCGTTTACATATAATCTGGTTCAATACTTAAGCGAATTAGGAGCTGATTTAAAAATCTATCGGAACGACGAGATCAGTATCGAGAAAATTACTCAGCTAAAACCTCAAGGGATCGTACTTTCTCCCGGACCGGGGAGACCTGAAAATGCCGGGATTATGAACGAACTGGTGAAAACCCTTTCGGGTAAAATTCCAATTTTGGGTGTTTGTCTCGGACATCAATCTATTGCTCAGGTTTTTGGCGGCAAGATTGATTATGCCAAGACATTGATGCATGGAAAAACTTCTGATGTTTATCATAATAACTCAAAACTGTTTAAAAATATCGACTCTCCGTTTATTGCAACCCGCTATCATTCTTTGGTCGTGGAACGAAAGTCCTTGCCAAAAGATTTTAAAGTTACTGCCTGGACTAAAGATAAAATTATAATGGGAATCCAGCATAAAAAAATGCCTTTGTACGGACTCCAGTTTCACCCGGAATCTATCATGACCCTTTCCGGTAAAGCCATTCTCAAAAATTATCTGGAGACTTTATGATATCTGATCTGTTAAATAAAATTCTTTCAGGAAACAACCTTTCTATCGAAGAAGCCTATCAAGGCATGAATACAATAATGAAAGGCGAGGCAACCCCGGTACAGATTTCATCATTTTTGATCGCTATGAAACAAAAACGTGAAACAGCCGAAGAAATTGCGGGGTTCGTGAAGGGGATGCGAGAGCATTCGCTGAAAGTTACACTTGATGATCCAAATGCGGTTGACGGATGTGGCACCGGAGGAGATGGGACACAATCTTTTAATATTTCAACTGCAGCCACAATTATTACCTCAGCAGCCGGTGTTACGGTTGCTAAACATGGAAACCGATCAATCAGTTCAAAATGTGGATCAGCAGATATTTTGGAAAAGAGTGGCGGTAATATTGATCCGGGAGTTGAAATAGTACAAGATAATATTAATAAGGTTGGTTTTGGATTTATGTTTGCGCCGAAATTTCATCCGGCAATGAAATTCGCTATGCCGGTTCGCAAAGAATTGGGGATAAGAACATTTTTTAATATTCTTGGTCCAATGACTAATCCTGCGAATGTTAAACGTCAGGTTATTGGAGTTTATGATAAGGATTTAATGTTTTTGATGGCTGAGGTCATGACTTTGGTTGGCGTTGATCATCTGATAGTTGTCCATGCCCATGATGGACATGATGAGTTTTCAATCTCTGCCCCTTCTGATTATATAGAAATCATTAACGGCGTTAAAACTGAGCATACAATAGATCCGACTCAAATTAATTTGAAGATATTTCCGGCTGAATCTATCAAGGGGGGAGATGCTGAAGTGAATATGAATATCATGTCAAATATATTCAATGGTGAAAAATCCGGTTGTCGGGATGCAGTGTTAATAAATGCGGCTGCCTTGATCAAAGTTTCCGGCAAAACCGACTCCTTTAAGGAAGGCGTCGAGTTTGCTTCTGAGGCTATTGATAACGGGTCAGCCAGAGAGAAGCTCAAACAATGGGTGGAAGCTTCAAATAATATCTAATGTCAATTTCTTCAAATAAATCAGGTTTTTTTGCTAAACTAAAATTCCAAATTGATGACTACCATAGCCATATCAAGCTATTTACAAAAAATGCCCGATTGTATTTAATTGGATCGTTTTTTATCGGGGTCAATTTTCATGTCTTCAATCTGCTTTTGAATTTGTATCTGAGAGAATACGGGTTTGTCGAAGGTGATATTGGATTAGTGATTTCTTCCCGAGCTGTTGGTATGAGCATGATTGCCATCCCAGCCGCAATGCTTTTAAGCAGAGTTCGGTTAAAACCGATTTTGATTGCCTCAACTTTACTCTTTGCATTTTTCAGTTATTATATCACTACCGCTACCCAGTTATATTTTCTGATCGGATGTTCTCTTCTGGCTGGTATGTCATTTTCGTTTTATAGAGTAGCCGCCGCTCCTTTTTATATGAGAAATTCTTCGCCAACAGAAAGGACTCATCTTTTCTCAGTTAGTTTTGGGATGATGCTTTTATCCGGTATGGCGGGCTCAATCGGTTCAGGGAAACTTGTAACAGTAATTCAAGGTATTACCGGGGATATAATTTTAGGTTACAAGTATACATTATTTGTGGGAATATTAATCGGCCTGATTGCGCTGATTCCATTTTTAATGATCAAATCGTCGAATCCATCAGCAGAAGAAAATAAAATAACTCTTAGTTGGGATCAATTCAGACGACGGGGGAAATTTTATTTCAAAGTTACTTTTAGTAATTTTCTGGTCGGTGCCGGAGCCGGTTTGATTATCCCTTTTTTAAACCTTTATTTTAGAGACAGATTTAACCTTAGCCCTGATATGATTGGCGTTTACTATTTTGTAGTCCAGTTTTCGATGTTAATTGGGTCGCTTTCTGGTCCGGTCCTCGCTAAAAAATTCGGTCTCGTAAGAACGGTTGTTATTACCCAGTTAGCCTCAATCCCGTTTATGCTGACTTTGTCATATACTTATTTTCTACCGCTTGCATTTGCTGCTTTTGTAATCAGGGGCGGATTGATGAATTTGGGCGTTCCGATTGTTACTAATTTAGGTATGGAATTGTCCGATAAAAAGGAACAAGGGCTTGTAAATGCTCTTCTGATGGTCGCCTGGACTTCTGCCTGGATGGTCTCAGCGGCGGTCGGGGGTGAATTGATTGAAAGACAAGGATATACTTTTACCATGAATATAACAGTTATTCTTTACGTAATATCTTCGATAACATTTTATCTGTTTTTCAAAGATACTGAAAAGAAAAGCTCCGGCTCACCCCGGTGGATAATCTCGCGGGAAAGTAATACTTGATGAATATTCTTGATGAAATTACTGCTCAGAAGAGAATTGAAATCGAAGAGTTAAAACTATCTGAACCACTGGATAAGATCATTCCTGAATTTTCTTCTGATGGTTATGTTAATTTTAAAGAAGCGCTTTCTAATCTCGACCGAGTCAATATTATTGCCGAAATCAAAAAAGGGTCTCCCTCTAAAGGCATTATCCAGCCCAATTTTAATCCGGTTGCAATTGCCAGAGCTTATTCTGATGGTGGAGCAACAGCCCTGTCGGTACTAACTGAATCTCATTTTTTCTTCGGACGCCATGAATATTTGACTGTTGTAAAAAATGAAACAAGTCTGCCTTTGCTCTGCAAGGATTTTATCATTGATCCATATCAGTTATACTACGCCAGGTATATGAAAGCTGATGCGGTTTTGCTGATCGTAAGAATATTAACTCCAAAGCGTATAAATAAATTTTTAAAAATAGCCAAAGAGATTGAACTTGACTGTATTGTCGAAGTTCATAATGAAGAAGAACTTGATGTCGCTCTTGATTGCGACAGTGAAATTATTGGAATAAATAACCGCAATCTAAATGATTTTTCTGTAAGTCTGGAAACTTCAGAAATACTTGCTGAAAAAATCCCGGATCATATTATTAAAATTTCAGAATCCGGAATATTAAATTATGAAGATATTTTAAGGTTAAAACAGTGTGGCTTTAATAATTTTCTGATTGGGGAGGCTTTGATGAAAGCTGATGATCCGGCAGAATATCTTAGACAACTTCAGGGTAAAGAATGAATTTTAAAATAAAGGTTTGCGGAATTACCAGAAAAGAGGATGCGGTAACGGCTGTTAATTTGGGAGTCGATATGCTCGGGCTGATCTTTTATAAAAAATCACCCCGGTTTGTTTCTCAAAAAATAGCAAAAGAGATAACCGCAGTCATCCCTGCGACAGTGGCGGTGGTTGGTGTTTTTGTAGATGAAGATATTCAAAAAATTATCAAGCTTTCAAAGAAAATAGGCTTTGGCTATGTCCAGCTTCATGGACAGGAGAAACATCAAGAGATTCTAACTTTACAAAAAAATCAGTTGAAAGTCATTAATTCCTATTCCGTAAAATCAAAGAATGACTATGAAAAAATAATAAAATCAAAAGCAGATCTGGTCTTGGTCGATAATATCAGTAAAGATTTACCGGGTGGAAGTGGTCAAACATTCGATTGGAATTTAACCCCATCAATAAATATAAAGAATTTGATTTTAAGCGGTGGTCTTAATCTAAGTAATATTGAAAAAGGCATTAAAAAATTTAAGCCGATAATGATTGATGTTAATTCCGGCGTTGAAATTTCACCCGGAGTAAAATCTAAAAGGAAATTAAAACAGTTTTTCTCAGAATGTAACCGGTTAAGATATGACAACTGATAGAAAATATCCTGACAAGCAAGGACGTTTTGGAAACTACGGCGGAAGATATGTCCCCGAAACGGTTATCTATGCCCTTGATGAACTTGAACTATTCTACAATAAAATCAAAATAGATAAAAAATTTAAAAATGAACTAAATGGCTATCTGAAAACTTATGTCGGACGACCATCCCCACTTTATTTTGCCGAACGCCTTACCGATCATTTAAATTCAGCCCAAATATATTTTAAAAGGGAAGATCTCAATCATACCGGAGCTCATAAAATCAATAATACTATCGGTCAGATTCTACTGGCTAAATATATGGGTAAAAAAAGGATTATTGCTGAGACCGGTGCCGGACAGCATGGCTTGGCTACAGCTACAGTTTGCGCCCGTTTTGGAATGAAATGTATCGTTTATATGGGTGAAGAGGATATCAAACGGCAGTCACCTAATGTTGAAAAGATGAAGTTATTAGGCGCTGAAGTTGTCCCGGTCAGTTCCGGTTCAAAAACTCTAAAAGATGCCACTAATCAAGCCTTACGTGACTGGGTAACCAATGTCAGAGATACTTTCTATATAATCGGATCAGTTGTAGGCCCTCATCCATACCCGATGATTGTTCGTGATTTTCAATCGGTTATCGGCAAAGAGACAAAAACACAAAGCCAGAAACTCTGGGGGAGACAGGCTGATACAATTATTGCCTGCGTTGGAGGCGGATCAAATGCAATGGGGATTTTCAATCCTTTTTTAACTGACAAAAAGGTTACTCTGATAGGCGTCGAAGCTGCCGGATATGGCATCAACTCAGGGAAACATGCCGCCTCGCTCACTAAGGGTAAGCCGGGAGTCCTTCATGGCTCATTTAGCTATCTGCTATATGATAAAGATGGTCAAATTCAACTCCCACATTCTATTTCTGCCGGTCTTGATTATCCGGGAATTGGTCCGGAACATTCACATCTTAAAGATATAAAAAGAGTGGGGTATGGCTCTGTTACTGATAAAGAGGCGATTTCTGCCTTTAGGTTGGTTTCAAAATTAGAAGGCATTATTCCGGCGCTGGAATCTTCGCATGCCCTCGCATATTTAATCAAAAACAAAAAGAACTTTAAAAGAAATAGTAAAGTTGTTATTTGTCTATCTGGACGGGGCGATAAGGACATGAGTATAATCCACGAATGGGAGAATAGTCATGTCTGATCGCATTAAAAATAAATTAAATAATTTGAACCATAAATTACTGATACCATTTTTTACGGCTAATTATCCTGATAAGAAGACCTTTCATAAACTAATCAAAATAGCAATTGATCAGGGCTCCGATATTATTGAGATTGGGATACCATTTTCCGATCCGCTAGCCGATGGACCGGAAATCCAATTTTCATCCCGGATTGCGTTAAAAAATGGTACTGATTTGAATGATATTTTATTATCTGTTGAGAAAATTAGAAATTATTCTGAAATCCCGATTGTTTTAATGGGCTATTATAATCCGATTATTGCTTATGGTGAGAAGAAATTTTACTCTGATGCCAACCAATCAGGCGTTGATGGCTTAATTATTCCGGATATCCCAATTGAAGAGGGAAGAGAATTCAAAAAAAATGCTGAGACTAAAAATTTGTCTGCAATATTTCTAACAGCACCAACAACGATCAATTCCAGATTATCACAAATATCAAATTTCTCAACGGACTTCGTATATGCCGTTACTGTTACAGGGGTAACCGGGACAGGAAAAGTTTTCGGCAAAGAAACCGATAACTATTTTAAGAATTTAAGAAAATATGTCGATAAAAAAGTAGTTGCCGGATTTGGTGTCTCAAACGTAGATAATGCTAAGAGACTTTCCAAGCTTTGTGACGGTGTTGTTATCGGATCGGCTCTTGTGAAATTAATACGAACCGGTAAATCCAAAACCGATGCTTTAAGTGGTGTTGGTAACTTCTTGAAACGTATCAGGAAAGCAATTTGATGAGCAAAAAGAACATAACCAAGCTTAGAAAAGAGATTGATAAAATCGATCTGCAATTGCTTTATCTGTTTAATCAGAGAGCTGAGCTGGTGCTTGATATGGCTAAAGCCAAAATCAAAATTGGCAAGAAGCTTTTTGATCCAAAAAGAGAAAGGGATATTTATGTACAAATTACAGATAAAAATCCCGGTCCTTTGACTCCTGATGCTATTGTTAGATTATTTGAAAGACTTATCGATGAATCACGACGGCTTGAACGTACTGAAGTTTATGACAAGGAAGAGGAATAACGAGCGATGATAGTCATAATGAGTGAAAAGGCGACCGTTCGCCAGATTCAAAAAGTATACGAAAAACTGCTCGACAGTGGTTTTGATATACATCGCTCAACCGGCATGACCCAGACTGTTCTTGGCGTTGTTGGTAATACCGGTGTGATTGATATCCGTGAATTTGAAGTTCTTGATGGTGTTCATGAGGTTGTAAGAATTTCAGAACCGTACAAACTTGCCAGTCGATCATTTAAAAAAGAAAATACAATCGTTAAGGTTGGCAAACTTTCCTTTGGTAGTAAAAAAGTTGGCTTGATCGCGGGACCATGTGCCATTGAGACCCGTCAACAGATTAAAAAAATTGCTAAATTTGTTAAAACTACCAAAACCGCCGGTCTTCGGGGAGGAGCCTACAAACCAAGAACATCTCCTTATGCTTTCCAGGGATTAGGTGAAGAAGGTTTAAAATATTTACGGGAAGCTGGCGATGAAAATGATCTCGTAATAATCTCTGAAATTATGGATCGGATGGATATAATTCCAGCCCTGAAATACCTCGACATAATTCAGGTTGGCGCACGCAATATGCAAAACTTCGCTCTACTCAAAGAGTTAGGAAAGATAGATAAACCGATACTTCTGAAGCGAGGGATGTCAGCAACTCTGCAGGAACTCCTCATGGCGGCAGAATATATTATGGCAGGCGGGAATTACAATGTCATTTTATGTGAACGCGGTATTCGTACATTTGAAAATTATACCCGTAATACTCTGGATATCTCTGCGATTCCGGTATTAAAAAGTTTAACTCATCTACCGATTATAGTTGATCCTTCCCATGGAGTCGGTATCCGTGATAAAGTCGCTCCAATGGCTCGTGCTGCTGTTGCAGCCGGTGCTGATGGTTTGATAATTGAAGTACATTATGATCCTGATAAAGCGTTCTCTGATGGCGCTCAGACCTTATATTTTAAACAGTATCAAAAACTCGTAGACGAGATAAAAATTATTGCTAAGGCAGTAAATCGAACTGTTTAATATTTGTTGAATTTTTCAAAATTCTCCGTATTCTTATCACCAATTGAATAAAATAACCCAAAGGATTTAACGGTATTAACCGAAAAATTGTTATGGAAAAAATTAGTTTTGAAAAGCAATTTGCGTCAGCAGCGGCTGAGGCATTTAAGATTGTATATCCTGAATTTTATGATGCTGTTGGTGATGAGCAGGTTTTTGCCGAAAATTACATTCTTTCTTGTCTGGACAAACCCAAAGATCCTAAAATGGGACGAATTGCGCTTCCTGTCTTCAGGTTTGGTGGACTTCTTAAAGAAAAACCAAATGATATTGCCAGTAAAATTAGTCAGTCTATCAAAGATCTTTCTGAAGAGATTGATATTCCATCCCCTTTAACAACAATTGCGGTTGGTGGATTTATAAATGTTCAAGTAGATTTTACAATTTTAGCCGGTGAAACCCTTGAGGATATTTTAACTTCAAAAGAAAAATATGGGCAAAGCGATGAAGGCAATGGGAAACCATATCTAATTGAGTATTGCTCGGCTAATATTGCCAAACCGTTTGGAGTAGGTCATCTGCGCTCAACCGTTATTGGTAATTCCCTGCGTCGTATTTTTACAAAACTCGGATACGATGTGGTTGGAATTAATTTTTTAGGCGACTGGGGTACTCAATTCGGGAAGATGATAGTTGCTTATCAAAAATGGGGCAGTGATATCCCGGTAGTAGAACGTGATATTAAATCGATCCTTGAGCTATATGTGAAATTTCACACCGAAGCTGAAAAAGATAAATCCCTTGATGATGAAGCGCGGGAAGCATTCCGGAAACTTGAGAATGGTGATGCGGAGATGGTTGATTTGTGGGAGCAATTCAAAGTTGTTTCGATGGATGAATTCTACCGTATTTTTGAAATTCTCGATGTTGAGTTTGATGAGGTCACCGGGGAATCGTTTTTTAATGATAAAATGGATGCTGTAATTGAACGGTTGGAGAAGGATAATATCACCGAAATCTCTCAAAATGCTTTAATTATTGACCTGCATGATGAACAGTTACCACCGGTTTTATTAAAAAAAGCCGATGGAGCTACTCTGTACGCCACTCGAGATATTGCCGGTCTGATTTATCGGTGGGAGAAATACAAATTTTACGAATCACTCTATATCGTGGGTGCATCACAGGCTGATCATTTTAAGCAGATTTTTAAAGCGGTTGAGATTATGGAAACGGCTGAGAAACTCCCTGAAGAAAAACGAATGTCTGATAGAGTTAAACATATTCCGTTCGGATGGGTGAAATTTGGCGATAAAGCTATGTCGACCCGTCAGGGTAATATCATATTCCTTGAAGATGTAATCAATAAGGCAGTAGCACTTGCCAAAGATAAGATCAACGAGAAGAATCCAGATTTAGAAGCTGTCGATGAAACAGCCCAGATTATTGGAGTTGGAGCGGTTATTTTCTCTCAACTTTCGGTGAAGCGTCAAAAGGATGTCAATTTTATCTGGGAGGAAGTGCTTAATTTTGAAGGAGAAACCGGACCATATCTTCAATACACTCATGCCCGATTATGTTCTTTAATGAGAAAATACAAAGAAGAAATAATTCAGGAAATAGATTTTGCTTTGTTAAATAACGAAGAAGAACAAAGGATTATCGAGCATCTCGCTGACTACCCTCAAATAATAGCTGATGCCGCCAGAAACTATGAACCGAATATTATAACTTCATTTTTAATTAAATTATCGTCTTCGTTTAATAAATTCTATCAGCGGAAAAATGAAAACGGCAAGAGTGATAAAATTATTTCTGAGGACAAAAATTTAACTTCTGCTCGTATTGCTCTTGTTAAGGCTGTTCAGGAAGTTTTGAAAGATGGGTTATACTTGCTTGGCTTAAAAGCTCCGGAAGAGATGTAATGAAAAAAACTGTTAATAAAATCACTATTTGCGGATTTGGCTTAATCGGCGGATGTATGGCACTTGATTTTCTCAAAGGATCATCACGCCGGAAAAATTTCAACATCACTGCTTTTGATCTAAAGCCGGTCTTAACCGGACTAAAAAAAGACAAACGATTTAACCTCAAGAGCGATCCAAAAATACAACAGGCAGTTGAAGGCTCAGATATTGTTATTCTATCAGCTCCTCATAAAGCTAATGAAAAAATGCTGGTTACTCTCTCGAAGCTAAAAAGTCTGACCGATTGTCTGATAATTGATACCGGAGCAGTAAAAACTCCAATTGCAAAACTTGCTCAAAGCTTGAATTTCCCCACTGGTACTCAATTCCTTCCTACCCATCCCATGGCGGGAAGAGAGCGTAAAGGTTTTGAAAATTCATCGGATAAGCTTTTTAAAGATCATGCCTGGTATCTTGATGAGACTGTTAAATTAAGTGATAATAATAAGTATCGATTAGACTGGATGGTAAAAAAACTCAATGCTGTTCCGGTTTATATCTCACCAACAATGCATGATGAAATTGTTTCTGAAATATCTCATCTTCCACAACTGATTTCGACAATATTAGGGGCGCAAATTAACCCCGAATTGATCGAACTTGCCGGTCCGGGTCTTAAATCGATGCTCCGACTGGCTGGATCGCCATATTCTGTCTGGTCAGAAATTATCGAACAAAATAGAGAAGAAATAATAAAAGCCTTGCAAGTTTACCGGGATAACATAGATTTAGTCACTAAATTGGTAAAGAACAACAAGTCACTAAGTGACATTTTTAAAGCTGCTTCAAGGAGTTATAAATGCTTGTCGTAATGGAAAGCAAAGCTACTGATAAGATGGTTGAACATGTTTGTCGTGAAATTACAAAAATGGGTTTGAAACCTCATGCCATTCCCGGATCGCTTCGTACTGCTATCGGGGTAACTGGAAATAAGTCTCAAGTAGATTCCGATCATATCTTAGCCCAGCCGGGCGTTCAGGATATTATTCATGTAACCAAACCTTATAAATTAGTTAGCCGTGAGTTTTATCCGGAAAATACGGTTATTGATATCAATGGCGTTAAAATTGGCGGTAAAGAATTTATCGTGATGGCCGGTCCCTGTTCAGTTGAAAGCCGGGATCAATGTATGACGATTGCAGAGTCGGTTGCCAATGCCGGAGCAAAGATTTTCCGAGGTGGTGCCTACAAACCTCGTACTTCCCCATATAGCTTTCAGGGTATGAAAGAAGAGGGTCTGAAAATATTAGCAGAAGTTCGTGAAAAGTTCGGAATGCTGATAGTTACCGAAGCAATTGATACTGACACCATTGGAATTGTTGCCGACTATACGGACATTATTCAGATTGGTGCCAGAAATATGCAGAATTACACCCTGTTGCGAAAAGCCGGTCAGCTCAATAAACCGGTGTTGCTGAAACGGGGAATGGCTGCTACTTTAGAAGAATTTCTAATGGCAGCAGAATATATTATGAGCGAAGGTAATAAGAATGTTATTCTTTGTGAACGCGGCGTAAGAACTTTTGCCGATCACACCAGGAACACGCTTGACCTTTCTGCAATACCATATGTAAAACGAAACAGCCATCTGCCTATTTTATCCGATCCAAGTCATGGGACAGGCAAACGAGACAAAATTCTTCCTCTCTCAAGAGCCTCGCTTGCGGTTGGCGCCGATGGATTATTAATTGAAGTACATCACGATCCTGCCAATGCGATGTCTGACGGTCCCCAATCGTTGCTCCCGAATATGTTTGATCAATTGATGGATGAAATGCGGGCTATGGCAGGAGTTGTAAACAGGACTTGTGGCGAATGAAAACAATTGATCCGGTTTCAAAAATAAACGGAACAATAAAAGTCCCCGGCGATAAATCTATAGCTCACCGGGCGGCACTTTTTTCAATAATAGCATCTGAACCGATTGAAATTATAAATTTTCCTGATAACGCTGATTGTAACAGTTCATTGGAGGCTGCTAAAAAACTTGGTGTGAATGTAGAGGAAGTTGATGGAAAATTAATTCTCACTCCTCCTGAGACAATCATATCAACTGATGATACAATTATCGACTGTGGAAATTCAGGAACAACGGTCAGAATGCTTGCCGGAATTGTATCCGGTAAAAATATCGAATTAACTCTTTCGGGCGATGAATCATTAAGCTCCCGTCCTATGAAAAGAATAATAGATCCGTTAACAAAAATGGGTGCGGAATTTTTCTCAAATGAAAACCGGTTACCGATGAAAATCAGAGGAGCGAAACTTCTGCCGTTTGAATATCGTCTGCCGGTGCCATCGGCACAGGTTAAATCAGCGGTTCTACTTGCCGGCTTAGCTTCAAACTGCTCGGTCACGGTCCGGGAGGAATCAATTACCCGGGATCATACCGAGATATTGATTGAAAATCTTGGTGAAGGTATAATCATAAGAAAGATAAAACCGGTACCGGTGCCTGATCCTATTGATCCACGAAAAAAGAAAATGAAAATGCCGGAAGATTTTAAGAAAGAAATTAAACTTACTGCTCAGGCAAAAATTAACGGAGGCATTGTTGATATCCCCGGAGATATCTCAACGGCTTCATTTTTCTTTGCTGCCGCTGCGATTTCTGGTGGAACGGTAACTGTTGAAAATCTTGGATTAAACCCGACCCGCACAGCTTTTTTAGATTATTTGAAAAATATTGGCTGCAAAATCAGAATTGAGAATAAACAGATTATCAGCGGAGAACCACGCGGGAGCGTCACTGTCACCGGCGGGAAGCTTTCCAGTCGAAAAATTCAAAAAGATAAGACCATTAGTTTAATTGATGAAATCCCGATCATCGCTGTTATCGCGGCTTTTGCAAAAGGTACAACTCTGATTCGTGATGCTGCAGAATTGAAAGTAAAGGAATCGGATCGTCTTAAAGCAGTCAGTAAAAATTTGACTCTTATGGGAGTCAAACATGGTTTGCTTGATGATGGACTTGCCGTTGAAGGCGGCAAAGATTTTACTGGAGCAGATTTTAAATCGTTCGGAGATCATCGGATTGCAATGGCATTTTCGATTGCGGCTATGTTTTTAATTGGTCCTTCAACAATCGATGATGAAGAAGTTGTTCGGATTTCCTGTCCGAATTTTTATGATATTCTCAAACAGATAACTCAGTAATACTTATGTTAAAATTTGCGGTTTTGGGACAAAATATTGGATACTCCAAATCCAAAGATATCTTCGAAGCTATTTTTTCGTTGTTGAATCTTAAAGGTCAATTTGAAATTATTGATTGTCCCAAGGAAGAAATTTCAGAAAAATTGATCTGGTTGAAAGATAATTCTTTTAATGGTTTTTCTGTGACAATTCCTCATAAAAAAGAAGTCATGCAATATCTTGACAAAATTGATATTTCTGCCCGACAGACCGGTTCGGTTAATTCAGTACATATAACCAATAATCAATTAATCGGGCACAATACCGATTGCTTTGGATTTTCAGAAAGCTTAAAAAGGTTAGCGGGAAATAAAAATTTTAATAAAGCGATTATCCTTGGCATAGGGGGAGCCGCTCAAGCTATTATCTTTGCTTTGTATAATGATTTTAATGTTAGAAAATTTATTATTGCCGCAAGAGACAGATTAAAAACAGAAGCTGCGATAGAAATCTTAAATAAAAATTTCCCCGAGGCTGCTTTTTCTTTGACAACTAATCCGATTTTAACTAATCAGGCCATTGAGGCAAATACTGATATTGTTGTCAATTGTACTCCGCTCGGAGGATTTAATTATCCTGACGTATTTCCTGTACATGATAATTTATTTGAAAATGCAGAGCTTGCATATTTTGATCTGAACTATAATTCTGACAACAAAATTGTAAAACTTGCTAAATCAGCAGGTAATATCTCAATTAATGGAAAAATGATGCTGGTTGCCCAGGCTGTTAAATCTTTCAATATCTGGTCTGGTTTGGATGTTGATATCGATAAATTATATACTTTAGTGTTTCCCGAATAAGAATAAACAATATGAATATTTATTTAATAGGCTTATCCGGTTCAGGCAAATCAACTGTCGGTCCAAAACTGGCTCAGAAACTGAAGCTCAACTTTGTCGATTCTGATGCAATGATAGAAAAGAAGCAGAGGAAAACAATTTCAAATATTTTCAAAACTCAAGGTGAAAAATCCTTCAGAATATATGAATTTGAAACAATTACGAAAATAATAAACGATAATAGATCGAGTGTTGCCGCCTTAGGTGGCGGTGCTTTTCAATCAGCCCATAATCGTAAAAAACTGAAAGATAGCGGTTATACTGTTTATCTAAGTTGTGCTAAAACTGAAATTTACAAACGTCTTAAAAGCCATACTGACCGTCCTTTGCTGAACTCTGGACAACCAATCTCACGAATAGCATTCTTGGCAAAATTAGGTCAGCTTCTTGAAAAAAGAAGGGGAAACTATAAAAAAGCCGATATAATAGTATTAACGACGAGTAAAACTATCAATCAGACAGTTAATGAAATTATAAAGAAATTGAAAAGGTTAGATGCCAACAGTTAAAGTAAAACTTCATAAAAATTTATATCCGGTCATCATCGAATCATCCGGATTAGAAAAACTTGAACAGCAGCTTACCAAACATGTAAAATCCGGAAAGCTGTTTGTTTTTGTCGATGCAAATTTCTATGCTTTGCATCATGTTGGGATTTTAAAAGTTCTTAAAAAATTTAAAGGTACTAACCTGATGGTTTTGCCATCCGGTGAAAAAATAAAATCTGAAAGAATGTTGTCAAAACTTCATTCTTATCTTCTGTCTGAAAAAATAAGCCGAACCGATTTCATTCTTGCCTGTGGAGGCGGGGTTACCAGCGATCTGGTCGGTTATCTTGCTGCTTCAGTATTAAGAGGAGTTAGATGGGGGATAGTATCAACAACATTGCTTGGGATGGTTGATGCTTCAATTGGCGGCAAAACCGGGATAAATCATTCCGAAGGCAAAAATCTTATCGGGGCATTTCATCAACCGTCATTTGTCTTTTGCAATACTGAATATTTACAAACCTTGTCTGAAAAAGAGATTATGTGCGGCTTAGGGGAAATCATCAAATATGCCGGATTGATCGGTGCTGATTATTTAAAACTTACCAATAATTATTTATTATCAGAAAACCGATATGATGATAGATATCTTAAAAAACTAATTATATTATCAGCTTCATATAAGTCAGATATTGTCAGTCGGGATGAAACAGAAAATCGCCTGCGAATGCTATTAAATCTGGGGCACACTTTTGGTCATGCGATTGAAAAAATAAACGGGTATAAAAAAATATCGCATGGTGAAGCTGTTTTAATCGGATTACTTGGAACTGTTGCGCTGAGCGAAAAAATTGATCCTAAAACTAAGAATGCGTTAAAAAGCTATAAATCGCTTATTTTAAATGCGATACAGCAAATTCCAAAAATTAATCTGGCTGAAAACGAGCTGTTGTCTGCGATGGCACTTGATAAAAAGCGTCAAGGTGACGATATTAATTTCATCTTGCTTAAAAAGCCGGGAAAGCCTTTTATAAGAAAAGGAATAAGCAAAGCTTTGATTAAAAAATCTTTAAAAGAGATGATCAAGCTTTATGAAAATCATGGAGGAAAAATTGCCTAAAATTTTGGTAATAAATGGACCAAACCTGAATCTGCTCGGAAAACGTGAACCGGAAGTTTACGGAACTACGACTCTGGATGAACTTAACAATCGACTACAAAACGTGGCTGATGACCTTAAAGTCGAACTAACATTTTTCCAGTCCAATTCCGAGTCAGCAATTATTGATTTTATCCATGACAATGGTTTTGAAGCCGATGGCATAATAATAAATCCGGGCGCATTAACTCATTACAGTTACGCCTTGCGTGATGCTATTTCGGCAGTTGAAACTCCAACGGTTGAGGTTCATATCTCAAATATTTACAGCCGGGAAGAGTTCCGTCATAAATCGGTAATTGCGCCGATTTGCATCGGACATGTTGTTGGGTTTGGATACTATGGCTATGCGATGGCTTTATCTTATTTTGCTGATAATACTAAAGGATAATTTATAATGAAACGGATTTCAATTTTTTCTATAAGTTTTGTTCTCGTGATATTAATTTTGATAATAGCACCGGTTAAGAATGTTGCTGCCTCTGATATTCTAATTTTGATGGATTCGTTAGAACAAAAAATTGAGTGGCTCGACTATCGCATAAATCTCGAACGCTGGACCTACTACACAACCGGTAAAAAGGATTCTCTAAAATACTACGAAGACCTTTACGCGTATCTTCTATCAGATGAAGAGACAGCGAGTAAAATTGCCAAAGGGAAAAAAAATATCTCTGATGATGCTGATGTTACCCGATGGGAAATGCTGAATAACGCTTTTAATTCTCCGGATATTGAATCATCTTCAAAGATTGCAGCCCTTAGAGATTCAATATCAACCATCGACATGAACTATCGGGCTGATTATAATGGTGAACAAAAAACATCCAATGAACTTTATAAAATTTTCCGCACCAATCGTAATCGTTCAATTCGCGAATCAGCCTACAAAGCCTGGACTTCTATTGGATTAGAACTCTCTGATAAAATGGAACGACTGTTCCGACTCCGCAACCAAGCCGCCGGAAAGCATGGGTACAGTAATTACTTTTCATTTTCATTCAAACAGCAATCACTGAAACTTGATGAATATAAACAATTGCTCAAAAACTTAGACGAGCTAAGCCGGGCACCATACCAGACGATCCTTGAAAAAATAAAACAAAAACTTCAGGTCAACCAGCTTCAGGTCTGGGATCTTGGGTATGCCTATGCCGATGTTCAAAACGACGTTGACCGATATTTCCCAATCGATTCACAAATGTATTTTATCAAAGATGCGCTTGAAGATATTGATATCAATATCGATAAACTTCCGATATATTTTGATCTTGAACCGCGTGAAGGAAAATCACAGGCTGCTTATGCTTTTCAGATTAAACCGCCACATGATATGAGAGTGCTTGGGAATTTAACTAACGGATTATACAGCACCCGCACCCTCTTACATGAAATCGGGCACACTCTTTATGCTGCTCATATCTCTCAGAAAAGTCATCTTTTCAAAAACTGGATTTCAGGAGTATGGACCGAGGCAATTGCTCAGATTTTTGCTTCGCTTATCGAAAGTAAAGAGGGTTTATTAAAATATGCTTCCGTGCCGGAACCGGTTGCCAAGCGTTATATTGAAGCCAAACATGAACAGGATATAATCTATCTTCGCACTACTTTAGTTAGATTGCAATTTGAACTTCAGGCTTATACAAATTCACAAGCCAATCTGAATAAATTATATTGGAATTTAGTTGATGAATATATGATGCTTCCCCGCCACGAAGATATCAAACCATGGGCAGCTCTGTTTTATTATAATACCCACCCTGTATATATGCAGAATTATCTCTATGCTGATATGATAACAGCTCAAACGGTTGCATATATAAAGAATAATTATACCGATTTTGAAGGCAACGCTATGACCAAAGCGTTTCTGGTGCAAAATTATTTAAGGTTTGGCAGTCGCTATGATTGGCAGAATCTTCTGGAAAGAGGCACCGAAGAGAGTTTGAAATCGGAATATTTTATTAAGGCATTGGGAATCTAAAAAATAGTCTGACTATTTCTCTTTATAATCCGCACGGACGGGATGAAAAATATCAAGCACTTTACATTCAGTAATAGCTTTACCGGCATGCTCTACATTGGGGGGAATCACAGCCGCAAATCCCGGTTTTAACTTTCGAGTAACTCCTTCAATGGTCAACTCTAACTCGCCAGCAAGCAGATTAGTAACTTGTTCCTGTGAATGTGAGTGATTGGGCAGTATTGATCCGGGTTTGATTGTCCAATAGGCTAAAGTCATGTTGTCGGTATGAACCATGCGAACTCTAAATCCGGGAAGAAGTTCACGTTCTTCAAGTTTGTCTAAATCTATAAATGACATTGAGCACTCCATAATTATTAATAATCAATTTGTATTAAGATCGTAGATAGTAAAATTGTAATCAATAAAAAAACCGCAGATAAAATCTGCGGTTTTAATATTTAATATAGATAAAGCCTATAGAAATTTCTTTTTCACCGGACCTGATTTTATAACATCGTCAGGGCAACCATCCTTGAATTTCTTGAAATTCTCATTAAAGAGAGATGCCAGCATAAGATACTTATCCTGAAAAGCTTTCTTATCACCCCAGGTATTGATCGGGTTCAAAACCGATTCAGGAACACCCTCGCACTCTTTTGGTACCTGGAATCCAAAAACAGGATCGGTATAATATTCTACATCAAGAAGTTTCCCGTCAAGAGCGGCATTCAATAAAGTACGGGTATAACGTATCGACATCCGCTTACCAATACCATAAGGTCCTCCGGTCCAGCCGGTGTTTACCAGCCAGCAATTGACATCATACTTGTTGATCTTGTTTCGTAACAGATCAGCATAATAATAAGGATGGTGCACCATAAATGGAGCCCCAAAACAGGCAGAGAACGTGATCTCCGGCTCTTTGCCAAGATCAATCTCGGTTCCACTTACTTTAGATGTATAACCGGAAATAAAATGGTACATCGCCTGTTCCGGTGTAAGTTTCGAAATTGGAGGCATTACACCAGAAGCATCACAAGTCAGCATGATGATATTTTTGGGATGTCCCGCCATCTTTTCAGGAATAGCATTATCAATAAATTCCAGCGGATAAGCAGCCCGTGTGTTTTCGGTCAGATGTTCATCATCAAGATCAAGTAATCTGGTAACCGGATCATAAATGACATTTTCCAAAATTGTACCGAATTTTTGGGTGCAGGCATGAATTTGCGGTTCGGCCGTTGGTGAAAGCGCAATAACTTTGGCATAACAACCACCTTCAAAATTGAAGATACCGTCATCGCTCCAGCCATGTTCATCATCTCCAACCAGTCCGCGTTTTGGATCGGCTGAAAGAGTAGTCTTACCAGTACCGGAAAGTCCAAAGAATAAAGCTGACTCTTTATTTGCTCCAACATTAGCCGAGCAGTGCATGGTCATAATTCCCTGAAGAGGCAGAAGATAATTTAGCACAGTGAAAACTGATTTTTTGATTTCACCACCATAACCGGTGCCGCCAATGATGCAAAGTTTTTGTTCAAGATTCAGCAGGATAAAAGTAGGGGAAAGCGTACCGTCAATTTCCGGTAATCCCTGAAATGAAGGGATCGAGATCACTGTAAATCCGGGGATAAACTGACGAAGTTCGTCATGAGTCTCGGCTTCAATAAACATATTACGGGCAAAAATCGAATGCCAGGCATATTCGGTGATAATTCTTACCGGTAAACGAAATTTAGGATCAGCTCCGGCATAACAATCCTGAACGAACAGATCGCGACCCTGTAAAAATCCTTGTAATCTTTGAAAGACGCGGTTGAAATTATCAGGATTAAACGGGCGATTATACTCACCCCACCAGACATGATCTTCACTCTCTGTTTCACGAACAACAAATTTATCCTTTGCCGCTCTTGCAGTATGTTTACCGGTGTCAACCACAATCGGTCCCTGATGAGAGATGCGACCTTCACGACGAAAAATCACTTCTTCATAAAGAGCTTCTGTAGTTAAATTCCAATAAACATTATTTAGATTTCTCAATCCAAGATTTTTTAAACCGTAATCAGATTTAACTTTTTTAGCCTGATCCTGAGCCGGAGTTTTTATATCAATTATATAGTTGCTCATTTCCAATCCCTCCTCAGCTTGCGGTCGCCGATGTAAATTTCATTGGGAGCCTCAGGATCAATAGCCCATTTTATACGGGCAATACCTTCGGTAATCTCTTTGATACTTCCGCAATAACTCAACCTGAGATGTCCTTCCATTCCGAATTCTTTACCGGGCACAGTTACTACCAATGCTTTTTCAAGCAGGAAGTTGGCAAGTTTGACCGAATCTTTTTCATAAGCAGAAAAATCGGGCAGACAGTAGAAGGTCCCATGAGGTTCTTCGACATGTATTCCATTAAAGGCTTTTAACTCATTAATCATAATATTGCGATTATTTTCCAATGTCAGCCTGAGGCTTTCAACTGAATTCTGAACTCCGGTTAAGGCTCCGGCAGCCGCCATCTGTGCCACAATTGATGGACAGGAGGTGTTCTGGGCTTGAATATTAATCATTGCCTGTACGAGCTTTTTATTTGCTATTGTCCAGCCGATTCGAAATCCTGTCATCGCATACATCTTGGAAACACCGTTCACAACGATCAACTTTGAAGAATCGGAGTTATCTTTGGCATAATTATAACATGAAACAGCAGTTTTATTGTCGAAAACAAGTTTGTGATAGATATCATCCATTATTAAATAAATTTCTTTTTTCTCACAAAACTCTACTATCTCTTTAATGAAATCTTCACTATAGACCGCACCGGATGGATTGTTTGGACTATTGATTATAATCGCTTTGGTATAGGAACTTACTTTTTCAAGTATATCTTCCATGCGAGGTTGAAAACGACCATCTTCTGGCTTTACAATAACCGGTATGCCATACATCATTTTTACAATTTCAGGATAGCTGACCCAGTAAGGAGCCGGAATAATAACTTCATCCTGAGGATTGATAATAGCCATCAGAATATTGTAAAGTGAATTCTTGGCACCATTAGCAACAATTACATTTTCCGGTCCTACAATTTTATTATAGGCTTCTTCGGTATAACGAATAATCGCTTTCCTGAGAGAGGGGATACCCTCGGTTGGCGTATAACGAACATCTGCTGATTGAAGTTTTGCAGTACAGCTTAAAATTGCATCAATCGGTACTTTACTTTTTGGTTCACCTGAACCAAGGTGTATAACCGGTTCTCCTTTTTCCCGAAGCAGTCGAGCCTTCTCATTCATAACCAGAGTCGGCGATTCCTGAATTTCCCGGGCAAGTTGGCTAATACTCATTTACATTACCCTTTCATTAACATCGCAATAGCGGTGACATCAACAATATCATCAACTGAACATCCTCGTGACAGATCGTTTGCCGGTTGTGCCAAACCTTGTATAATTGGACCGGTGGCAGTAGCCTTGGCAAGCCTTTGGGTCAATTTGTAAGCGATATTCCCGGCATCAAGATCAGGGAATATCAAAATGTTTGCATCTCCACCAATTGGAGAATCCGGGGCTTTGCTATTTGCAATTTCCGGTACAATGGCGGCATCGACTTGAAGTTCTCCGTCTACTTTTAGTTCAGGACGATTGTTTTTTAATATCTCAAAAGCTTTTTGTACTTTGTCTACATCTTTATGTTTGGCTGAACCCTTTGTTGAAAATGACAACATCGCAATCTTAGGTTCCATGCCTAAAAGATTTATCATTGTATCAGCGGTTGATGAAGCAATAGAAGCAAGCTGTTCAGCATCCGGATTGGGTACTACCGCGCCATCAGCATAAAGATATACTTTATTCTCAACATCACGATATTTTGGCAAAGTCATCATAAAACAGCTTGAGACTACTTTAATGCCCTCTTTAAGTCCAAGGACATGAATGGCAGCTCGAAGGACATCACCGGTTGTATTGATCGAACCGGCTACCGAGCCATCGGCTTTGCCATGCTTGAGAAGCATCGCTCCAAAATAAAGTGGTTTTGTGATAGTCGCTTTGGCATCATCTTTCGATAGAGCTTTAACTTTACGAAGCTCCATAAAGTCATCAACATATAAGTCAAAATCTTGTGAAGATGACGGATCTATGACAGTAATTTTATTTAGATCAAGCTCATACTTTTTGGCAAGAATTTCAATCTCGGACAATGATCCCAGAAGAGTGACTTGTGCCAGTTGTAGATCAATTATTTTTTTGGCAGCCTGAATAACCCGCGGTTCAGTTCCTTCCGGAAGAACAACATGGCGATTCTTCTCTTTGGCTCGTACTTTGATTTTGTCAAGTGGGTTCATTCAATGTTCACTTTAATTTATATTTAAATCAGGATTTGATAGATAGGCATCAATAAATTTATCAATGTCACCATCCATGACTGCCTGAATGTTACTTGTTTCTGTTGAAGTTCGGTGGTCTTTCACCATATTATAGGGATGGAAAACATAAGAACGAATCTGAGAACCCCATTCGATTTTCATTTTGTTTTTCTCGAATTTTTCCATCTTCTTAGCTTCTTCTTCTCGATGTCTTTGGTAAAGGCGCGCTTTAAGAACTTTAAAGGCTGAATCTTTGTTTTTGTGCTGGCTTCGTTCAGATTGGCATGATACTACAATTCCAGTTGCTAAATGGGTGATTCTTATTGCGGAAGAGGTTTTATTAACGTGCTGGCCACCGGCGCCGGAAGCGCGAAAAGTATCTATCCTGACATCATCATCTTTAATTTCAATCTCGACATTGTCTTCAACAATTGGGTAAACATGTAAAGATACAAATGAAGTATGTCGGCGACTGTTTGCATCAAAAGGGGAGATGCGCACTAACCGATGAACTCCTGATTCTGCTTTTAGAAAACCGTATGCAAAATCACCTTTAACACCAAAAGTTGCTGATTTTAAACCGGCTTCGTCACCCGGTTGAAAATCCATTAATTCTACATTGAATTCACGACGCTCAACCCAGCGATTGTACATTCTGAAAAGCATCTGAGCCCAATCCTGAGACTCGGTTCCACCTGCCCCCGGATGAATCGTAACAATCGCATCACGGAAATCATCGGGACCGGAAAGAAAACTTGAAAACTCAAATTTTTCGAGATTATTAGTAAATTCTTCAAAAGAGCTATCAAGCTCTTTAGCTTCATTTGTATCATCTTCTGTGATTTCTAAAAACTCTTTAAGATCTTCAAGCTCGGAACTTAGTTTAGAATGAGTCTCAACCCATTTTTTATGTGCAGAAATTTCTTTAAGAATTGCCTGGGCAATCTGATTATTGTCCCAGAATCCGGAAACCATAGTTTTTTCTTCCAACTTGATTATAGTTTTTACTCTGCTATTGAGGTCAAAGGTACCTCGCAAGTTTATCAAGTTTATCAATCAACTTCGGAATTTTATTTTTCAGCTCAACTAACATTTCTACAACTCCTATAAAAAAGAGCTTGAATATATTATGTAAATATAAGCGGGTCAATATAAAAAGGCAAGAAAAACGTGATTTATTTCACAAGCCGTAATGCCTGAATTCCTGTTTTATTTAAGATTTTCTGGTTAATAAGTCACTCAATAAATAAAATAGAGTTGACAATGTTAGTCCCTGATATTTCTTTCAAAGTTATGAAATTACAAACTATAGTTGTTGGCCCATTTGCAGTTAACTGTTACCTCTATTGGAATGAAGAGAGACAGGAAGGTATAATTATTGATCCCGGTGCGGATAAAGATCAAATTATCGAATCGGTGAAAAATGCAGATTTTTCTCCCAAAGCGATATTTTTGACTCATGGCCACGGAGATCATATTGCCGCTGTAAAGGATATTAAAGAAAATTATGATATTCCGCTCTATATTGGGGCTGGAGAAGAAGAGCTTTTGTCGAATCCATCGGCAAATGTTTCTGCTTATTTTGATCAGCCGATTGTTTCACCACCGGCAGATGTCTCTTTAGCAGATGAAGATTTGGTGTCAATCGGATCAGTTGAATTTCTTGTTCTGGCTACACCGGGGCACTCCCCGGGCGGGGTTTGTTATTTGGATCAGAAAGAAGGCATCCTTTTTACCGGCGATACGCTGTTTGCCGGGTCGATAGGAAGGACTGATTTTCCCGGTTGCTCGACTGAGAAACTATTAGATTCAATTAATAAAAAAATTATGAAACTTCCTGATGAAATTATCTGTTTCCCAGGTCATGGACCCCAAACAACAGTGGGTACCGAAAGAAACAGTAATCCTTTTCTGATTGGAGGGAGTTTTGCCTGAAAAATATGAGATCACAAGATTGCCAATGGAAGCCGTTGCTGATTATCATGTCCATTGTAATTACTCAATTGATGCTGTAGGAACCGTTGATGAATATTGCGAGGCTGCTATTGAAAGAGGCTTGGCGGAAATCTGTTTTACGACCCATTATGACAAAATTCCAAATCGTGATACCGTAAATATAATCCGAATCAAGGGCGAAGACAAACCGACTTCAATTGAAAATTTTGCCCCTTATGTGGAAGATGTTCTTAAAGCTCATGATAAATATTATCAACAGGGACTCTCAGTTAAACTGGGCGTAGAAATCGGATGGTATGAAGGATGTGAAGATGAAATTCTCAAATTAAAAAATACCTACGATATTGATTATTTTCTTTGTGGTCTACATGAACTTGATAATATCTGTTTCTGCAGCAAGAGATCACACGAGAAAATATTTAACCAATATACGTTAGACAAATTAGCGGAAAAATATTTTGATCAGTTGATCAAAGCCACTAATACAAAATTTTTCGACACTATTGCCCATGCCTGTTATTATTTGCGTTATGGAAAAAAGTTTTATGGCGAAAAGACTCTTACAGTACACCGGGAGTATATTGATGATTTCTTCAAGGCTCTGATTGCTTCTGATACTTCACTTGAAGTTAACACTTCTGGAATCAAGCATGGATTTGATCATTATTATCCTCAAATGGAAGTAATTAATGCTGCCAAGAAAAAGGGTGTTGCCGTTCATTATCTTGGTTCTGATGCTCATCATCCCACTCAAGTTGGATATGATTTCGAATTTGCAGCTGCAATTGTACCCGAAGCAATAAAAGGGTGTGAGTCGTAATTAAATGTCTCGTGGCTATAAGAAAATTAAAAGAGGGTTTTATAATCGACCAACGCTTGAGATTGCTCCGGAGATTTTAGGGAAATATATCGTTTATAATTCTCCACAAGGAAAATTATCTGCCAGAATCGTTGAAGTTGAAGCTTATATTGCAAGTGATGATCCTGCTTGTCATGCATTTAAAGGTGAAACTCAAAGGAATAAACCACTTTTTGGAAAAGCTGGTATCTCTTACGTATATTTTATATATGGGATGTATAACTGTTTTAATTTTGTAACCGAACCCAAAGGTTCTGCCTGTGCAATACTTTTGAGAGGGGCCGAGCCATGCGAAGGAATTGATATTATGCACCGGCTTTCTCCAAACAAAAAAGAGCACCAACTTCTAAACGGACCGGGTAAATTTTGTCGTTCCTTTGGGATTAACAGAGTGCATAACAATATTGATATTACCGGGGATGAAATTTATCTGGAAGATAGAAACGAGATGTCCGTTGAATATACAACCGCGCCTCGTATAGGAATTACTGAAGCTGTTGAAAATCCATGGCGGTTTTATGATAAAACATCTAAGTCAGTATCTGTAAAATAAATAATTTAATTATATTAGGAGTTCAAAATGCCCTCAAAAAAAGTGCCTGCTGTCACAACAAAAAAGAAAAGGCATTCAAGGAGTATCGTATCAAGGAAGAATAAATCAATTCCTATTTCTGTTTTTGATAACGTGATGAAACAGTTTGATGCTGCCGCTAAGAAGTTAAAAATTGATAAATCAGTTTTCGAATTTATTAAAATGCCTCGTCGCAGTACAATTGTCAATATTCCAGTCAGAATGGATGATGGCTCTTTTAAAATGTTTCAGGGATTTAGAGTACAACATTCAATTGCCAGAGGACCGGCAAAGGGTGGGGTGCGGTATCATCCGGGAGTAACTCTTGACGAAGTACAGGCTTTAGCCAGTTGGATGACCTGGAAATGTGCTGTGGTAAATATTCCGTTTGGTGGCGGTAAAGGCGGCATTATTTGTGATCCTCAAAAATTATCTGAGGGTGAACTTGAACGATTGACCCGACGTTATGTGGCTGATTTGATCAATGTCTTTGGACCGAATGATGACATTCCCGCTCCCGACGTTGGCACCGGACCAAGAGTAATGGCGTGGTTTATGGACACTTATTCCATGAGAGAAAATCATACCATAACCTCAGTCGTAACCGGTAAACCTATTAGTCTGGGGGGCTCATTGGGACGGGTAGAGGCAACTGGCAGGGGAGTTATGCTTTGTACCCGCGAAGCGGCAAAACATCTTAAAATTGACTTAACTCAGGCAACCGCCTCAGTTCAGGGGTTCGGAAATGTTGGCTCGGTTTCTGCTAAACTACTACATGATCTTGGTGTGAAATTTACTCATATCTCAGATGCCTTCGGAGCCCTCGAAAATAAAAATGGAATCGATATCGACGAACTTATCAAATACGTTGGTAAAACAAAAAAAATAGTCGGATTCCCCGGAGCTAATCCTACCAAACCTGAGAAAATCCTTTTTGCAAATGTTGATATCATGATTCCGGCAGCTCTTGAAAATCAGATTACTGAAAAAAATGCTCATAAGGTTAAATGTAAAATTCTTGCCGAAGGGGCCAATGGTCCTACAACTCCTGAAGCTGACAGCATCCTCTTTAAAAATAAAGTATTTGTTATACCGGATATTCTCTGTAATGCCGGTGGTGTGACTGTATCTTATTTTGAGTGGGTTCAAAATCGATTGGGCTATTATTGGACGGAAGAAGAAGTTAATCGTCGCCTTGAAGAAAAATTGGTTGCGGCTTTTAATGATGTTTTAAAGGTTTCACTCGACAGTAAATCTCCGCTTCGCATTGGCGCTTTTATGCTGGCAATTACTCGAGTGATGGAAGTTGTTGAACTTCGCGGAATATACGCATAAGATTTATATTGATAATTAACGGCTCAATCTAAAGCTGAGCCGTTTTTTTTATTGATATTTAGGCGTAAATGCCGTTTGATAGAGTATAAATGAAAGAGATTACTTATGTTTGATGCTGATTTTATAAGACGTGCTATCATTGCTGCTCCGGCGATTTTGTTTGCCCTGACAGTTCATGAATATTTTCATGCCTGGACAGCCCTGCGATTTGGCGATCCTACTGCCAGAGATATGGGGAGATTAACCTTAAATCCAATGGCTCACTTAAGCTTGATGGGAACTGTCATGATGTTTGCCTCGGGTTTTAGATTCGGGTGGGCAAAACCGGTTCCGGTTAATCCTATGAACCTGCGGAATCCGAGAGTTGCTGATATTTGGATTTCGGCTGCCGGACCGTTATCAAATTTTGGACTGGCATTTATTTTTGGCATGCTCTTTCGTATCGTTGGCATGTTGTCGTTAAATTTACCCGAGGCGGTCTATCTGTTCTTATTCTTTTCGGTAATGATCAATGTCTCACTTGGATTTTTCAATTTAATTCCGTTATATCCCCTGGATGGTTCGCACATCCTTAGAAATTTAATGCCGCGTGAATATGAATCGACATTCGACCAGATTGAAAGGTACTCACCTTTTATTCTAATAATGCTAATTATGTTCGGTGGATTCTGGTTAATTCTGGGTCCGTTTATCTCTTTGTTTGTTTACTTGTTTTCGGGGATAAGTATTTAATGTATGAATGTTATTACAAAGATAACTATTCTAAGCAGCTTAATCGTAATTTGCGGGTGTTCATCCGTTGTTAAAAGAGGAACAACTTCCGAACAGGGAAACCGTAAAAAATCATCTGAAAAAATTATTGCCAATGCTTACCTTTTTGACAGCCGACTAAAAATCCATAATAAACCAAGATCTTTCAGGCTTGAAGTGTATGAAACCGATTCAGTCATTGCTCTGGCTGGTAGAGGGTACCTTGGAAAAGGTGTTCTAAAAGGCTGGATCAGACACGATTCATTAAAAGTATACTTTCCTGCAACTGATGAATATGTATATGATGCGACTCCGCAATTATTATCATCAGAAAATTGTCTCGAAAACATAAATGAATTTGATTTACTAAAACTTTTTCAAGGCGAGATTGAGCAAGTATTCAATGATCAGCTTTTCAATGTTATTGCTGATATTGGAAAGTCGAAATACAACTATACTGTTATAGCAGATAACTGTCTTTGGAAAATTGATTTAAAATATGATATCAAAGATAATCAAAAGAGATTAAAATCCTTTTTAATAACTAATAGCAACTCTTTGGAGATCAAAGGGCAACGCCGGACAATCAAGCAAAATGCCAAAGTGCCGTATTCAAAGTTTCAGGTCGATATCCCTGAGCGGGCACTTATAATAAACCCTTGAAATTCACTTAGTTAGTACGGTTGACTTCTTTGTGGGAATTCCCAATATTAAAAGATTATATGAGAATTGGTAAAATAAAGTGAATTTATATAAACGTACATTTGGGGCTTTAAAGCCCTGTTGGAAACAGCTTGTTACCGCTTCGGTTTCAGCCGCACTCCATGCTATTTTATCAGGAATGCTGGTATGGATGGTTGGTCCGTTGCTTATGACTCTGTTTCAGGTTGAAAATGCACCCGGGATTCCGGAAGTAGTAATTGAACAAACAATAAATCCTTCGGATTCAAAAGGTGTTATTGAATCGGTTTCAACCGGTGTTGGCTCAATTAAAGATTCTATGAAAGCCTGGATTGATTCGCTTGTTTTAGGAGAGACCCGACAGGATACTCTGGTCAAATATTGCTGGTTTATTTTCTTCATTGTATTTGGGAAAAACCTGTTTTTGTATTTGCAGGGATTTTTCATGGCATTCGTGCAACAATCAATTATTAAAACCTTTCGAGATAATCTCTTTAAAAAATATCAAAAACTCTCCCTTGATTATTTTCATTCCCGCCGAACAGGGCAGATAATTTCAAGAGTTACCAACGATGTGGTCGTCCTGAATGAGTCTATTGATATTGGATTTAACCGACTTGTTACTGACAGTATCATGGTTCTGTTATTCTCGGCTTTTCTAATTATAATCAGCTGGAAATTAACGATTTTAGCAATGGTAATTCTGCCTTTGGTTTTCGGCTTTATCTGGTTTATCGGGAAAAAATTACGAAAATATTCGGAACGATCACAAGAGAGAATGGCTGATGTTAATTCGGTTCTTGAAGAATCAATTAACAATATTCGTATTGTAAAAGCCTTTTCAATGGAACAATTTGAGCTGAATAAATTTTTTGGCGCAACCTATAACTATTTTATCGCTCTGTTGCGGATGACCCGCATAAGACATCTGGCATCGCCGATTAATGATATCCTTGCAACCCTCGCCGGAATTATGATTTTGTTGTACGCCGGAAGTAAAATCATTGCCGGAACCGGTGAATTAGATGCCGGTGATTTTTTAACTTATGTTGTGGCTATGTTCTCTTTGATAAAGCCGGTTAAATCCCTAACGCAAATTCATGTAAAATTACAGGAAGGGATGGCAGCTGCCGAGCGTGTTTTTGAAGTGATGGATACGGTAGAGAAGGTTGTTGATCCGCCTCACCCTAAAACGATTGATCTGTTAAAACAATCAATTAGTTACAACAATGTCAGCTTTAGTTACAATCCCTCAGAGCCGGTTTTGAAAAACATCTCTTTTGAAGTCAAAGCGGGCGAGGTGGTTGCTTTTGTCGGTCCGTCAGGAGGCGGAAAATCGACTTTGCTTGATCTACTCCCAAGGTTTTATGACACTCTGGAAGGTCAAATTAAAATTGATGGAATTGACATTCGTGATTTGACCTTGAATTCCCTGCGTAATCTAATGGGAATTGTGACTCAGGAAACATATCTGTTTAATGATACCATTCGAAATAATATTGCTTACGGTTTAGAGGGTGTCTCTGAAGAAAAAATAATTGAAGCCTCAAAAATGGCTAATGCCCACGAATTTATTACTCAGCTTGATCGCCAATATGAAACCCCGGTCGGCAATAGAGGGGTGATGCTTTCCGGAGGACAACGTCAGCGAATAGCAATTGCCAGGGCATTGCTGAAAGATCCGCAAATTTTGATTTTCGATGAAGCAACTTCCGCCCTTGATACTGAGTCGGAAGTTCTGGTTCAGGAAGCGATTGATCGCCTGATGTCAAGTCGGACATCATTAGTGATCGCTCACCGACTATCAACTATCAAGAATGCTAATCGGATATTTGTTATTGATAATGGTGTGATTACTGAATCTGGTTCGCATGAAGAACTTTTGCAAAACGGCGGTACATACAAACGACTGCATTCCATCCAATTCTCGGAGGATCGATGAATATTCTATTTCTTGATTCTATCGAAGTTGAGACCTATGGCGGCATGGAAGAATGGATACGGCTTGTTGCCCAGGGACTTGCCGATCGTAATCATAAGGTGACAATAGTAGGTCGTTCAGGGTCCAAATTTCTTGCAAGAGCTAAAAAAAACTCGAACAATATAAATTTCCTTCCGTTAAATATATCCGGTGATTTTAATCCATCGACTATAAATAAAATTAAAAAATTTATTACTGAAAATAAAATTGATATTGTTGTCACAAACTTTACCAAAGATATCCGACTGGGTGGTCTTGCCGCTCGTTGGGAAGGTTCTCCAAAAGTTATTTGGTCGGTTGGTTTGGATATTACCAAAGATAGTTTTTCACACAAATTCTTGACCCCAAAATTAATTGATGGCGTGATTACACCTTCAGAAGCTCTAAAAAAACAGATTATCTCAAAAGGATATATCGAACCGGACAGTGTCAAAGTTATTCCAATCGGAATACCGCCCATCAAAAATAAGCATGACAAAGTCCTGGCTAAAGACTCTATTTGTAACAAATATGATATTGCAAAGGATTCCATTATTGCGATCACATCGGGGCGTTTTGTCGATCAAAAAGGGCACAAATTTCTGGTTGAAGCTGCTCCGGCAATTATAGAAAATTATCCAAAAATTAAATTTCTGTGGTTGGGTGATGGTCCTTTAAAAGGTTTATTGCAGGATCGAATAAAAAGCCTAAACATTGAAAATTACTTTATTTTTGCCGGGATGCTTGATAATCTTGATAAGGAACTTGCCGGATCAGATTTGATGATCCATCCCTCGGTTGAGGAGCCCTTTGGCATTTCGATCCTTGAAGGGATGCGTGCCGGTCTGCCGATTGTTGCCAGCAAAGTCGGAGGAATTCCAGAAGTTGTTAAAGATGGAGCAACCGCGGTTTTAATTGAATCAGAAAAGCAGGACCTCATTTCCACTACTGTAAATAAACTTCTCAGCAACCCCGACCGTATGTTAACTATGGGAATGGCAGGAGTCAAAAGATGGGAAGATATCTTTCAACTTGAAATGATGATTAGTAATATAGAACAGTATCTAAATCGCTATTGCTCGAAAATAACAAACTAATGGATAAGCTGAAACCTATAGAACATAAGTTCAAAGCTTTCTTCTTTTCAATTTTCCGAAAGACATTGAAAAAGGGCAAGGAAAATTTTGTCCCGCTTGATGGCACAAAAATTAAAAAAGTTCTATTTTTGAGACCTGAAAAAATCGGAGATATGGTCATTTCGTTTCCGGTGTTTGATGGCCTTGTAAAACATTTTCCCAATATCAAAATTTCTATTTTAGGCTCTCCCAAAAATTATGCTATAATTAAAAATGATCCTAGATTCGAAAAAATATTCTTGTATACTAAAAATCTCTGGAAAGATATAAAAACAATTCGTGCGATGCGAAATGAAAATTATGACTGCGTTGTTGATATGATCTGTGATGATTCCGTAACTGCCTTATTCCTGTCACAAATACTTTCCCGTGGAAAACCACGGATTGGTGTTGGGAAAATAAAGTATCAGGAATATTATGATTTTAATTACGATCATAGAATGGGAAACACCGGACATATAATTGAGAATACACTAAAACTTCTGGATGCCTTTAATATCGACAGTGCAACTATCGATGGTTTTGCTCCGCCTTTCATTGATGATGATTCTTCCAATAAAGCCAGGGAATTTATTGAAACGGTTAAAAATGGCAGCGACTCATCATTGCTTATCGGATATAATCTGTCTGCCGGAGCGCCAACAAGGGTGTGGGAGATGTCAAAGTCGGTTGAGTTAGTAAAAAGTTTAATTGCTTTGAACCGCAATATCAAAATGATTTTGTTTACTATCCCAACTGAACGAAAACGGGCAGAAGAAGTTAAAAGTCAAATCAATAACTCTGTGTATTTGATCCCTGACCAAATGAATCTTATTCAAGCCTCAGCAGTCATTAAAAATCTTAACTTATTAATCAGCCCGGATACTTCTTTAGTGCATATTGCCCGCTCGTTTAAGGTCAATGTCGTTGGGCTGTATACTCAGTTTATGAAAAACTTTCTATTATGGCGGCCATATAAGCAGTCCGTTGGGGAGGTTGTCTCTAACAATGATGATAATATTCATGATATAACCCCCGATGATGTTGTTAAAACATTCCAAAAACTTGCAATTGAACAGAAACTGCTGGAGCTAAAATGAAAATATCAGCAGTTGTTATAACCAAAAACGAAGAGCATAATCTTCGCCGTTGTCTGGACTCTGTAAAATGGGCAGATGAAATAGTTGTCGTTGACAGTCAATCGACTGATAAAACCGTTGATATCGCCAAAGAATACCATGCGAAAATTATTTCCCCAAAGTGGCGGGGTTTTGGTATTGCCAAAGGTGCCGGAGTAACCGAAGCAACCGGCGATTGGATATTTTCAATTGATGCTGATGAAGAAGTAACCAAAGAATTACAGGATGAAATTATAAACTTTGTTAAAAATCCAAAAGAGTTCAAAGGACTTTTCATCAGAAGGAAAACCCAATTCTTAGGACGTTGGATAAAACATAGTGGATGGTACCCTGATTATGTATTGAGATTATTCAGAAAAAACTCGGGACAATTTGATGATGCAATTGTGCATGAGAAAGTTGTACTAAATGGAAAATCAGCCTATTCTAAATATGACATGCTCCATTACAGCTATCCTGATCTGGATCATTATTTTGATAAGTTTAATAAATACACGACTCTGGGAGCAAAAGAACTTTATGAAAAAGGTCGACGTTTCAATCTGAGTGATATAACCATTCGACCTCTGGCTGCGTTTTTGAAACATTACTTTTTTAAAAGCGGATTTCTTGATGGAATTGAAGGCTTTGTTTTAGCTGTTTTATCTTCAGTCGCGGTATTGGTTAAATATTCAAAGTTATACGATTTACAAAGAAAGAAAGATAGATAATAGATGGCTAAAGAGATTAAAATACAACCCGGTGATAAAATTCTTATAAGTCGCTCCGATAAACTCGGCGATCTGATCTTGGCTTTGCCGTTTGTTGAAAATATGAAACTTCGTTACCCGGATTGCAGTATTGATGTCCTTACATCTTTGTATGCATCGCCAATAATTGAGAATAATGATAAAATAAATAAAATCATACGCGTCCAGAATGACCAGATGATTAAAGACCCGCTATATAAAAAAGATCTTTTGCAAAAGATTAAGAAAGAAAATTATAAAATTGTCGTTGCTCTTTTCCCTGAAAGACGAATCTCACGATTATTCCATCAAGCCAAGATTCCAATAAGAGTCGGGACAGCTCGAAGATTCGTGTCGGTCTTTTTTAACCAGCATATTTACCATACCCGCAAAGAAAACAAAAAACACGAATGTGAATATAATCTAGACTTTCTTCATCTTTTCAAAAAAGGTGAACTGATTAAGGTTCCAAAGGTTTATCTTCGTGATAAAGAAATAAACAATGCCAGGCGGATTTTAGGCGAAAATAATATCGAGAATGAATTTGTCATCCTGCATCCCGGTTCAGGTGGTTCTGCTGAATGCTGGCAATTACATAAATTTATTAAACTATTTGAACTATTAAAAAAATCTGGCATTTCAGTAATTATGACTGGTTCTGAAGTTGAAGGAAAGAGGATAGAAGAAGAAGCCGCTAAGCTGAAAATTGACATTATGTCAATTGCCGGCGATACTGATTTAAGAACTCTGGCCGCGGTTTTATCCTTAGCTGAACTGGTTGTGGCAAATTCTACCGGACCGTTGCATCTAGCCGCTGCAACAGACACAAAAGTGCTGGGCTTATATCCTTCTAACAAAATTATGTCACCGGTAAGGTGGGGGCCGCTTGGTAAAGGTCATAAAGTAATTATGCCGATAAATACAGAGTGTAACTGTCCACCGAAAAAATGTCAGTGCATGGAAACAATTGATGAAAATCAGGTTGCGGCTGAAATAATTGATATGATAAAACCTAAAAGTTGAATTATTAAATATGAATCTGGCAGAGTTTATAATTAGAATTGAATCTTTCAACGCTAATGTTAATATCCCGTTAATTCGGAAAGCATACGAATTTTCAGATAAAGCACATGCCGGTCAGAAACGATCATCCGGTGAACCATATATTCAGCATTGCCTTGAAGTCGCTTTTGTCCTTGCAGAACAACATATGGACTCAGCAACAATAGCTGCCGGGTTGATTCATGATGTGGTTGAAGATACTGAAATCACGATTGAAGAATTACGTCGGGAATTTTCTGATGAAATCGCCGAACTGGTCGACGGCGTGACAAAAATCGGCGCTGTTCATTTTGCCTCGCGAGAAGAACAGCAAGTGGAATATTTCCGTAAGATGCTCTTGACAATGTCTCGGGATATCAGAGTCATCCTGATCAAGCTTGCCGACCGTCTGCACAATATGCGAACTTTAGAACATCTTCCCGAAGAAAAAAGACTGATAATTGCAAGAGAAACCCGCGAAGTATATGCTCCGCTGGCGCATCGTTTTGGAATTAACAAAATCAAAATAGAACTTGAAGACCTTTCTCTAAAATATGTCGAATCAGAAATTTATAATGATCTTGTCCAGCGAGTCAAAGAGAAAAAAGAAGAACGCATCGCCTACATCCAGGAACTCGTTGTTCCGATCAAAGAAGCCCTTATAAAAAATAATCTAACGGCAAAGGTGCATGGACGAGCCAAACATCTCGACTCTATCTTCCGGAAAATAAAAATAAGAAATGTCCCTTTTGAAGAAATTTTTGATCTGTTTGCACTTCGAATTATTGTAAACAATGAACGGGACTGCTATCACACCATGGGCATACTGCACACAATGTGGAAACCTGTTTCAGGGCGGTTTCATGATTATATCGCTAATCCCAAATCGAATGGATACCGGTCACTGCATACAACTGTTGTCGGTCCTCAACAAAAAATGGTAGAAGTACAGATTCGTACTCATCAGATGCATTATGTTGCAGAAAATGGAATTGCTGCTCATTGGCTTTACAAAGAGGGAAAACAAGCCATGAGTAAAGATGACAGGCAGATGATATGGCTTCGTGATGTACTCGAATGGCAACGAGATATGACAAATCCCTCAGAGTTTTTGGAATACCTGAAAATTGATTTGTACACGGAAGATATTTTTGTTTACACGCCGGAAGGTAAATTAATAAACCTTCCCAAAGGTGCTACCCCGCTTGACTTTGCCTTTGCAATTCATACCGAAGTCGGCATCCATTGTTCCGGTTCTAAAGTAAATGGCCGCCTTGTGCCTCTTTCAACAGAATTAAATACTGCTGATTCAGTGGAAATTATCACTAATCCAAATCGCTCGCCATCGCATGACTGGTTAAAACTGGTTAAAACTTCCCGTGCCAGAGCAAAGATAAAAAAATGGCTTAAACAAGCTGGATATGACCAATCGGTCAGCCTTGGTAAACAGATCATAGAAAGAAAACTGAAAAGCCTCAGACTTCCCATGCCGTCAAATGATATTATGCTTGAAGTAGCAGAGAAACTTGACAAAAAAACGATAGAGGATCTTTTCGGTGCCATTGGCGATGGTTCTATTACTTCGCATCGTCTTATTGATTTAATTGCACCTGAAAAGAAAAAAGAGACCCCGGGTTTTGTCGGGAAAGTTATTGAACGTATTAGAGGTTCAAAAGGCATCAAAGTTCACGGTATGGATAATATGATGTTCCGTTTTGCGGGATGTTGTCAACCGGTTCCCGGTGAGGATATTGTTGGTTTTATTACAAGGGGAAGAGGTGTGACAATTCATCGGTCTGATTGTTCCAGCGGTTTATATTTACAGGAACAATTCCCGGAGCGAAAAATTGATGTGAATTGGGATACGGAAAAAGGACAGTCATTTATTGTTGAATTGGAAATGGTTGTTGAAGATCGTAAAAATATGCTGCGTGATATAACTCAGGCAATTGCTGATGCCGATACAAATGTGCGGGCAGCTGAGATGGAGTCCAAAGATACAACTGCGGTTGGCAGCTTCTTAGTTGAGGTGGCAAGTTTGTCACATCTCAATCGAATTTTTGATAAAGTTCGAAAAATCAAAGGTGTGATTTCTATTAAACGGGCTAAAGGCGGTAATAAAGGGAAAGAAGATTAAAAAAACGCAGCTTTAAAACCTTCTAACCAATATCAAAATCCTAATAAACTCTGTTTTAATCAAAATTTAATGGCAAAGTCAAAGTGTCGGTTCCTCTTTCAACAACAACAGTGGTAGAATCTCCTTTGCGGAATTTACCCAGACAACTCATATAATCATAAATATCACCAAGAATTTTATCCCCAAGTTTAATGATAATATCACCCTCGAGAATACCAGCTTTTTCACCGGGTTTCTCAGGTGTTACACCATCAACTTTTACACCTCTAACTTCAGCAACATAATCAGGCATGATTCCCAGTGTGACCGAAAAACGAGTTCGTTTTTTACCTTCTCCGGAATCTTTAGTTTTACGAAAAGTTAGAGGACCGCTATAATTATCAAAATACTCAATCATTTCAGAAGCAAAATTGATCACTTTTAAAATTCCCGGAGCATCAATTTTTTCAACGTCATCTGAAGGTTTATGGTAATCCTTGTGAGCCCCGGTAAATAAATGTAAAGAGGGTATTTTTCTATTATAGAAAACAGTCTGATCAGAAGGACCTGAGCCAGATTCTTTAAGGGCAAGGGTCAATTCGGTCTGTTTTAATGAATCAAAATATGTCTTAAATTCATCACAGGTGCCGGTTCCTAAAACAGCAAGTCCATCATCCTGATCTTTCAAACGTCCAATCATATCCAGATTAATCATCATCCGTACCTTCGATGAATCAATGGTCATATTTTTTGCAAAATGCCCCGCACCCAAAAGACCGTATTCTTCACCCGTAAAAGCAATAAACAGAATTGAGTATTTTAACTCATCACGATGCGTTGAATAGTATCTTGCCATTTCTAACATTGCTGAGGTTCCCGAACCGTTATCATCAGCCCCATTGTGAATCATAGGCTCTTTTTCACGATATAGTGATGAATGACCGCCCCAGCCAAGATGATCATAATGAGCCCCGATTATAAATGTTGTGTCATTACCGGTTGGTACATAACCAACTACGTTATAAGCAGTATCTTTTATTTTAATCATTTCGGTTTCACCTGCTATTGTACTAATCTCAGGCTTTTCTAAATCTAAACCGATTCGCTCAAGCGCTGTTCTTCTCAATAAAACAATTGGAATATTTTTGGGAGTTATATTGGCAGACATCTCTGTGAAGAGAGTATCATCAAATTTATCAGGAGTTATAAAAAATACACCGGCTGCTTTTTGATCAATTGCCGTTTGAATTTTATCTGTCAATGAACTGTATTTGTCAAAATCTACATGAGGATTATCTTCAGAAGAAGGAGCAAAGCGTTTTATTATAACAGCTTTTCCATTAACATCTTTATTCTCGTAGTCATTATATCCGCCATCATCCTTTGGAATTTTAAAACCAAAATCTACGAACTCGACTTCATCAAATTCAAACACCATATTTCCTGATTGAAATAGCGGCTGAAATTCCTCTTTCAACTGAAGTTCAACTCCATTTACGACCAGTCGGTTTTTGTCGCCCGGCTTGATCTCTCGATTAAATTGGAATTCTTGTATAAAACTTCCGTTATCGCCTTTTGGATGAAGCCCGGCAGATTCAAAAATAGAACGGATATATTTTGAAGCGGCTAATTCACCCGGATCGCCAACTCTTCTGCCTTCAAGCGAATCGTTTGCAAGAACTGAGATATGTTTAAATATCGAATCAGCTGTAACCGTATAAGGATTTTGAACAGCAAAAGCGGAAATTGAAAAAATAAGAGTAAAAATTGATAACAATATGATTATGTTTTTCATCAAGAATCCTTTCAAAAGGTTGTAAATCATTGATGAATATAGGGAAAAATGAATTAACTGTCAGTATATTTTTAGTGTTAATAGCGGGCAATTTTTATTGCATTTAGATGAAGATCGTTTATATTTTTGAAAACTTGAATTGATTTGAAAGGAAAAGATGAGTTTAAAAAAATGCACAAATTGCGGAACTGAAATTCCAGAGAATGGCAAATTTTGTCCTGATTGTGGAAATCCCATTGCTGCTAAAATGGCACCCCAAAAAACCGGCAAAACTAAGAATACTTCTATGAGAGATAACATTATTATAATTGGAGTTATTGTATTGGTTGCAGTAGCTTTCTATATAATGAAATCCCCATCACAACCTGAACAGCCAGTACAACAACAAAATACGCAGGATGAGAATCCTCATGCTGATGCTGGGATGATGGGTGCAATCCCTAATATGCCAACTGATTACGAAGGTCTTATTACATTAGGTAACCAGACGATGGATCAAGGTAATTATCCGATGGCGGCTGAATGTTATAAAAGGGCGTTATTAATCAAAGGTGATGATCCTAACGTACGTACTGATTTTGGTGCATGCTTACATAGTATGGGACTACCTGAAAGAGCTATTGAAGAATTCAGAGTTGTTATTGCTGGCAGTCCGGCACACGCGATTGCTCATTTTAATATGGGTATTGTCTATTATGGTATGGATCAAAATGATTCAGCAAAGGTCTATTGGAAAAGATATCTGCAGCTTGATCCAAACGGAAATGCTGTTGAAACTGTTAAAAAGTATATGAGTGAAATTGAATAGAATTCAAGAATTTATGCTTAATTGGGTCGAGTCAATCTGGCAAATGCTGGTTGACTCGGCTTTTTTGTTATTAATCGGGTTAACTCTGGCCGGATTGCTATCTATAATTCTGAATTCAGATCGAATAAAAAAATATATTTCAGGAAATAAAAAATCAAACGTATTCAAAGCTGCCTTGATTGGTGTCCCTTTGCCATTGTGCTCATGTTCGGTACTTCCGGTTGCTAAACAGTTAAGAGAATCCGGAGTTAGCAAAGGCGGAACTGTTTCATTTCTAATCTCAACTCCCGAATCAGGCATTGACTCTATTATGCTGACATATACTTTGATGGATCCTCTTATGACTGTTGCCCGGCCTATTACGGCGTTTATTACAGCGGCAGCAGCAGGATTAATAGAAACAAATTTTGAGGATGATGAACAAGAGGCTCCTATAAATTTGGTTGCTGATAATTGTTCTGATTCATGTTGTCCAGATAATTCTGATGAATTAAAGCTGTCGGAGGTTAATTTCAGCACTAAAATCTGGAATGGCATAAAATACGGCTTCACATCATTACTTGATGATCTTGCTATATATCTGTTAATTGGTTATGTCCTGGCCGGTTTAGTCTCTGTTGTTTTAGGCAATAATTTATTAACCTTAAGCGACACTTTTACAAACGGCTGGGGAAGTTATCTGGGGGCAATTGTGATTGGCGTACCGTTATATATCTGTGCTACATCATCAACCCCGCTTGCCGCTGCGCTTCTTGCCGGAGGATTTTCACCCGGAGCTGTTCTTGTCTTTATGATGGTTGGTCCGGCAACTAATATCGCTTCATTGGTTGTTTTAGGGCGAATTCTCAAAGGATGGTCAACCGTTAGATATGTGGCTGCGATAATCATTATATCAATTCTTTGCGGGATTACCATCGATTTTATTTATGACTATTTTAATATAGAATCAATTTATAGACAGGAAAATGAACATGACCATAGCTCTTTACTTAGTATCTTCTCAGCAGCAATACTGTCATTTTTAATCCTTTATTATTCTCTAAAAACTTTATTTGGAAAATTTAATAAATAAAAGTTAGCATATATCATGACTGAAAAATACGATTGGTCACAGTTCCAGGTTCACTCTTATGTCAACAAATCGGTCAAAGAAGTTTTCAAAATGTGGTCAACCTGCCAGGGGCTTGAAAGTTTTTTTATAAAAAATTCTGAGTTTACCACAAGTTCAAATGAAAAAAGAATCAAATCTGAGTACGCTCAAAAAGGCGATAGCTACTCCTGGCAATTTATGCATGATTTTAAACTTTCGGGAAAAATACTCGATATTAATGAAAACGATTTTATCATTTTTACTTTTGGCGGCATGGAAGTCAAAGTGGAAATTTCAAGCAGGGATAATCAAACTTTGATTAAATTGCATCAATATAAAATCCCATACCAATCAGAACCGGAAAAGGCATCAAACCATTTAAATTGCCGAAGTTGCTGGGTCTTTTTTCTGACCAATCTGAAATCGGTAATGGAAAACAATAAAGATTTAAGAGAGACGGACCCGAATAAATCAGACTGTGTCTCTGTGTATTTCAAACCATAATCAGATCGGGATTTTAATTTGAAAGCTGTTGTTACCAAAAGCTATGACTCCAATTACACTGACTCAATAAAATTTACTAATGGTGAAGTAGTCAAAGTAGGCAAAACTGATGCAGAATGGAAGGGCTGGATTTCATGCACCAAATACAAGGGTGTCACGCGTTGGGTTCCTCAAAAATATTTAAGTATCAGCGGAGATATCGGAACCCTCTTAAAAAATTATTCTGCAAAAGAGTTGGTTGTAAAAGTCGGTGACAATCTAACTCTGGAATTTGAAGAGAGCGGCTGGTACTGGTGTAAAAAAGAGGATGGCGACTCAGGCTGGGTCCCCAAAGAAAACCTTAATATCACCTCTAAATAATTAGTTAGATTTTCACTTGAGCTACCCACTCACGAATATTCTTTTCAAGAATATCCAATGGGATCGAACCGGATCTCAAAATCACATCATGAAAATCCCGAATATCAAATTTATCACCAAGTTCTTCTTCAGCAAATTTACGCAGCTCTTGAATTTTTAATTCACCAATCTTATAAGCCAGCGCTTGTCCGGGCCAGACTATATAACGATCTATCTCGACTTCAATATCGTGAAGCGATTTGCTCGAATTTGCAATAAAGAAATCAATCGCCTGCTGACGGGTCCAGCCTTTGTAGTGCATCCCAACATCAACAACTAAACGGATTGCCCTCCACATCTCATAAGTCAGCTGACCAAATCGGGAATATGGATCAGTATAGAATCCCATCACATCTCCAAGAGATTCAGTATACAATGCCCAACCCTCGCCATAGGCAGTGTACCAGCCATTTTTTCGGAATTCAGGAATGCCTTCTAATTCTTGTGCAATTGAAATTTGTAAATGATGCCCCGGAACTGCTTCATGAAGCGACAAAGCTTCCATCTCCCATTTGGGGCGCGAAGAAAGATCATACGTATTGACATAATAATATCCGGGACGGCCGGCATCAAGCGACCCCGGTTGATAGTAAGCCGTTGTTTGAGATTTAGCCGCATAGTCAGGAATTTTAATAACTCCATAGGGGAGAGAGGGTAGATTTTTGAAAAGTTTCACCAACTCAGCATCAGCTCGCTTGGCTATATCACGGTACTGTCGAACCAGATCATCCTCTTCAGTGAAATAAAACTGAGAGTCAGTTCTCAAAAATTCACAAAATTCAACAAAATTTCCTTTAAACCCGGTGGAGTCAATAATCTGATCCATCAACCCCCGGATTCGTTTAACTTCACTATGTCCAATTTCAAATATTTCATCGGGTGTAAGATCAGTTGTTGTATATTCTTTAACACGGAATTCATACCATTCTTTTCCTTCGGGAAGATCACCCCAGGCAATTGACTCCCGACAATTCGGCAGATAATCTTCTGTAAGAAAGCGATGAAATTCTTGTAATGCCGGGATTATTTCATCGGTATATATTTTTATAGCTTCAGAACGAATTCGGTTTTGATCTTCTAATATTATTTCATCAGGGTAACTCATAAATTTCTCTAAAATCGGTGCTTCTTTAGGATCATCAATTATCTGACTTAAAACCTGCTGAGGGACATTCCTGAGAGTAATTTTTGGCGGTGTGATTTTATTTTTAATCCCCTGTTTCAAATACTGAATCGTTCCTTCAATCTGAATTGAATAGCTTTGTAATCGCGACAGCATATTTTCATAATCATTCAGATTTCGCAAAGGTGTCATAGCAAATACATTAGCCGCCGATTGATGGATACCTCCCATTTGTGAAATCACAAGATACTCACCGGGGAATTTATCATTTTCAATGTCAGAGATTATATCTTTCTCAAAAAGATCATAATTTAGTTTGTCTTCGGTTGATAAGTTTTCACGAACAACAGACTTAATCGTTTCCAGAGTCAAATTTCGATAGTTTTCTCTGCGTTCTTTTGCTTCAAAAGAAATGTCCTGCCATTTGTCGTTGTAACCGGATATACCTCTATAGGTTGCTCCTGTCGGATTGTCAGCCATGTTATATTGGTAGCTATTCTCAAATAGCTTGTGCATCCGGATAGAATCAGGTTCGTTGGATATGTTTTTAATTAATAATTCGCACTGTTTTTTATATTCACTTGGTTCCATGCTGTTAGTTAATCCTCCCGAAAATATTATTGTGATTGCAATAATAGAAAAGAATAATTTTAACACTTCAAGCCCTAACATTAAAATCTGCTTATTTATAAATAAGCACGAAGCTGACAGCGTGACAAGCAATAATTCAATTAATTTAAAACTTGAATGTCTCAGGTGTAATTTATCATATTTAAGCATGATTATTGAAGCGATATTAAAAAATGAAAATGTAAGGACACTTTTAGACTTTTTATTCCCTCCGCTTTGTCTGGGATGTGGAGAATATACCGAAGATACATCGCAGATTTGTAAAATATGCCATAATGGGTTTCAAACTATTCGCATGCCGTTCTGTTTAAATTGTGATAACTATTTAACCAAAGCTGGGAAATGTCCAATCTGTGTAAAAGATTATTTTCCCCTGTTTGTTTTTGGGCATTATGCCTATCCTCTTGATGAAGTTATCAAACAGTTTAAATTTAAAGGAATAATATCTCCAGCCGAAACATTTACAGCCCTGCTTAATCAAAATCATTCAGAGCACTTTGAAAAGATTGATGTCGATTATATTATTCCAATCCCGTTATACTCTACCAGAGAAAATATTCGCGGTTATAATCAAGCCGAGTTGCTGGCTCGCCATTTATCAAAATATATCAGCGCTGAATTAAGAACAGATATCCTGTACCGAACCAAAAAAAGAAAACCACAGGCAAGGCTCGAAATTCAGCAGCGAATTAAAAATATCGCAGGTGTGTTTGAGTTGGACCAAACCACTGAAGACGTAAAATCTGTTATACTGGTTGATGATGTAGTTACCAGCGGAGCAACTTTGCAACAGGCAAAGAAAACTCTCATAAAAGGAAACTTTAAAGTAGTAGGGGCAATTGCAATTGCCCACGCCGATTGATTATGAACGAGATAGAGATTTATTTACAAGACTATCTTCAGCACTTGAAACTTGAAAGAGGACTCGCTGAAAATTCGATTCAATCCTATAAACGGGATTTAAATGAGTTCTTAAAAGTCTCTTCTGTTAAAAGTTTAAAAACTATCACCAGTTCGTCATTTACAAAATATATCGGACAACTCACTAATCTGGGTCGAAAACCAAGCTCTATTGCCCGAAAATTATCGAGCCTTAAACAGTTTTTTAAATATCTCCATGAAAACGGAAAGGTGAAAGAAAACCTTTTAAAAGCCTTCTCAGCACCTAAAATAGCCCGCTATCATCCACCATATCTCTCACCCGAAGAAATTAACTTAATTCTCAACCAAATTGAAATTACTAATTTCATGGGAAAAAGAGACAAAGCTATGATTGAGCTTCTCTATGGCAGTGGCTTAAGAATATCAGAACTTATAAGTCTAAAACTTGCCGATATTGAATTTGAGGCCGGATTTATCAAGGTCACCGGCAAAGGTAATAAACAGCGACTGGTCCCGATGGGTGAATTTGCTCATCAAGCTGTCGATTTATACCTCGCCTCAGAAAATCCAAGCCCTCTAAGCAACAACAGTAAGTACTTATTTAGCAACAAAATAGGAGAAAAATTCTCAAGGGTGGGACTTTGGAAAATCATCAAAAAGAGAGTTCTAAAAGCAGGTATTACAAAAGATGTCTCGCCCCATACTTTCAGACATTCATTTGCGACTCATTTATTGGAAGGAGGAGCAGATTTAAGAGTAGTGCAAGAAATGCTTGGTCATGCCGATATATCTACTACACAAATTTATACGAAAGTTGACCGAGATTACATTGTTGCAGAACACAAAAAATATCATCCTCGAGAATTGGCCGGGTCCAAAAGAAGGGGAACTACGTAAAACTACCGACTATCATTTTGCTTTAAAACAAAATGGTGTCAGCCTCGAATTCTATTTTGAAAAATTCTTCTACGATAAAAAAGTAACTTTTCATTTCTTCGAAGATTTTGAATCATTGGTTAGAATCTGTCAGCGTTTCACCGTTGATGCTATTGTCATGGGGTCAGGCGTAGAAAATGAAATAGAGTTAAGCTTAATCCACACTATCAAGCAGAATGTTTTTCTTTCGATAATTCCTGTAATTTTATACCATCCTGACCCAACTCAGAATGAAGTTGTTTCCGCTTATGAAAACGGAGTAGAGGAATTTATTTACGGTGAATGGATTGATCGATTAGTCCAGGTAAGAATTGAAAAAGCTATCGAACGAAACCGCCGGGATCTTTCTATAAATGGTTCCACCCAGCTTCCGGGAACAAATATTATTGAAGACGAAATTATGCGCCAACTTGAGATGGGTGCCGAATTTGCAATTTGTTATGCTGATCTTGATAATTTTAAAGCCTTCAATGATTATTACGGTTATTACTACGGCGATAAAATTATCAAACTGACATCAAGAATTATCAAAGATACGGTGTTCGATTTGTGCCGGGAAGGATTTGTCGGCCATATTGCCGGGGATGATTTTATCTATACAATCCCGATTGAACAGGTCGATGAAATTTGCTCGGGAATTATTAATACCTTTGATAAAATTATACCTTATCGTTACAAAGAAGAAGATCGAGAACGAGGTTACATCAACTCCGTCAACCGAAAAGGACAAAACGAAAGATTCCCACTTTTAACTATTTCTATTGCAGTAATATTTAACACCGAGCGTACTTTTGAACATATGGGCGAGCTGTCTCATATGTTGGCTGACTTGAAACAAGCGGTTAAAATGAAAGAAGGCTCGAATTACATGATCGAACGCCGACAGAAATACTAATCCCCCAGAATCTCAGTTTTCAAATTAATCGCCGGTTCAAAATATGGATTAATGTTTAGGCATTGATTAACGTATTTTAATGAAGAATCGCGGACCGCACCCTGTTCCTTGTAGGCTCGACTTATACAATAATACGCCTGGTAATATTTCTGGTCAAGAACGATTGCCTGCTGCATTAAATCTATCCCGCGTTCGTAATCTTTTTTTGATAATACCACGAGTCCCCAATTTAGATAATCTAACGATTTTAAAACAACCTTTTGTGTGCTTAATGCAAAAAGTGAATCACTCTTGTCCGATTCACCCCGTCCTGCATAATACGTGGCTGCTTTTATAAAGGCAATTCCCGACTCAGGCGCAACACTAATCGCAGCCTCATATGATAAACCAGCTGAATCAAATTTTTGCGCCTTTAAATAAACATCACCAAGATTTATAAAGTATTGGGCATATTCAATCATCGGTGTCTTTGAGGAATCAAATTTTGATACAGCCATTTTATAATTAATAATTGCATCATCATGCAAGCCTTTTTTTGCCAGCAGTATTCCATAATTGTTATATGTTTTTGAAAAATCAGGATCAACCTCTATTGCTCTTTTATAGTTTTCTTCAGAAGCTGCAAATTTCCCCATGATAAATTGAGTATAGCCAAGATTGTTAAGGAGCGGACCTGAATAAGGGTAGGCTTGATCAGCTAAAATATATGATTTTTCAGCTTTTGGGTAATCCTTTAACTTAAAATGCTGAATACCCTCATGATAAAGACTTTGGAATTCATTGGAATAACCAAGATTATAATAAGGTTGATTGACCAAGACCAGGGCTGCCAAGCCGACACTAATAGGAATCAAATATTTTTTAATCGGTATTTCTTTACGCTTCCTGATTATAATTTCTATGCCGGCCGCTGAGATCATTATCATAAATAATACTAATGGCAACCGGTGACGGGCTGTTACCAAAAATAAAATAATCGATGGAATATAGGCGAGCATGAATATATAAATAGGAATTAATCGTTTTGAATATTCTTTGGTAACTATCAAGCCAAATATAAACAGTGGAATTAGAAAACCATAGGGGAATGAAATTACGTTATCGACTTTCCAAAGCAGGAGAGAATAAAGTTTCGATTTCTTGCGTTGAAAATAGAGATCACCATTATCACTGTTTTCAAATCCATTTAAAAGATATACTGATTTCTTCCATAACAATCCGGCAAACATTCCGGGATTGTCGGTGATGAAATCAATTGCCTTGCCATTCCAATATGACGAAGCTTCGTTATCGCTTAAATTTCTGCCGGTTGCTTTTTCTGCCGCTGCTGTTGTGGCATTAAGGAAATGCCGCCAGGTTACAGATTCGTTCAAATTGACTTCCGGCATATTCATCGACAAACCGGTTGCTTCGGGATTATTTCCAAGATAGAAATTAATGCCGCCTTGAGATGATATTAGTGTGAAATCACCGGTCACGATAAGATTTCTAACCGTTACCGGAGCAATGGCTATTATTACACCAATTGCCAGAATAACCGGCATCTTCAATTGCTTAAGAAATGATTTAGTTTTCAGACGATGATGCCACATCAACCACAACGCCAAAAAGGGCATTACGATTAAAATATTAGGTCGTGAAATAGCTGACAGTCCGAAAATCAACCCGGTTAAAATCCAGGTTGCAACAGATAAACTGTCCTGATATTTTACGAATCGGTACATCCCCCAGACAAGAAAGAATAAAAACAAAACCGGAATAAGAAACATTGTTTCATAAAAAACCAAAGTTCCGTAAAACGCATACATGAAACCTGCGATAGTAGCAGCCTTTGAATTAAACAGATGCTTGGTTAGTTTATAAAGGAAGAAAACTGTTCCGGTGACTATAAATGATTGAATGATTTTACTTAATAATACCGAATAGCCGGTAACCTTTGCAAGAAATGCTAACAAGTAGGGATATAATGGCGCTCGAAAATATGAGCCTTCACCCCAAAAAGAATTCTCAATAATATCTTTAGCCCACAACCAATGCCATTTTTCATCAATCATAGGCATTGAAAAACCGGGATCGGCGCTTAATTCAAACAAATAGATTAAACGGGTTAATAACGCGGTCACACAGACTATTATTAACCCTTTATTATTTTTAAAACTTTCTTTCACTACTGATCCGTTGAATCCTTCGATTTAAAACCACGATAGGCAAGATGACCTAAAATCATCGCCAACAGGGTAAACATAATTAACGATGCCCAGGGACCAAAACTACCGGTTAATGTATTCATCATGCCTTCATGTCCATCATAGAAATCAGCATAAGAAATCCAGGATCCAATCATAAATGCGACCAGTACGCCAATCAAGGCGTCACCGGCAACCAGTCCGGATGAGAATAATATTCCTTGTTCGTTGGTTTTCTTTTCATCTTCTTTTTTAGACATTCTTTTAATTAACATCGAAATCAATCCGCCCGCCATTATTGGTGTGGAAAGCGATAACGGTAAGTAAAGTCCGATTGCAAACGGAAGTGATGATATACCTAAAAACTCAACGGCCAAAGCAATGAATCCGCCAACAAGGATCGGTGCCCAGGGAAGGTTTTGATTCATAACACCCTGAACAACAGTTGCCATAACATTTGCCTGAGGAGCCAGTAAAGGTGTGCGTCCGGTTGCGCCCTCGACAAAACCAAATGATTCATTCAGGAAGTAAATAGTAAATCCCATCGCTATAGCAGGGAAGAACAGACCAATAAATTCGGTTAGCTGTTGTTTAAAAGGAGTTGCTCCCAGTAAATACCCCGTTTTCAAATCCTGTGCAATATCACCTGACATACAAACAGCGATACAAACAATCGTGCCAACTGACATGGCTGTAATCATTCCTTTAATTCCGGATACTCCAAAATAAAGCAGTAGTAAGCAGGTGACTAATAATGTTGCGATAGTCATCCCGGATACAGGCGATGATGACGAACCGACAATTCCTACAATTCGTGCGCCGACAACTACAAAGAAGAATCCAAACAAGACCGCCAGAACTACCCCAAGAAAATGAAGTTCAGTTCCGGGTAGTATCCAAATAGCGATAATTATACCAAGAACTCCTAAAAGGACCCATTTCATTGACAGGTCTTTGTCCGTTCTTGCAACAGCTGTTTCGGTACCTTTTCCAAATAATTGCCCGAAACCTTTTCTGAATGATGATATAATAATTGGAAAAGATTTAATCAACGAAACAAACCCGCCTAATGCGACCGCCCCAACACCCAAATATTTAATATAAGAATTTCTTAATTCTCCCGAGTCCATTTCACTTAATGGCATTACACCCGGTGATATTACAACTCCAGGGATCTGCTCGCCGATAAAAGCAAGTAAGGGTCCTATTCCAAGATATCCTAAAACAGCTCCACCCATCATCAAACCGGCGATACGTGGTCCTATAATATAACCCACTCCTAATAATGCCGGAGTAGCATCTATTCCGATAGTACCGCCCTTTAGAACTCCTTTAAAATCATAATTGACAGATTCAGACCATGTTCTTAGCATGTTCATTGATATTTTATATAAGGCTCCCAATCCAATTCCGGTGAAAACCAATTTAGCTTTATTGCCGCCTTCATCGCCCGCTACAATAATTTCCGCACAGGCGGTTCCTTCCGGGAAGGCAAGTTTGCCATGTTCTTGTTCGACAAGGTATTTTCTAAGCGGGATCATCAACAGAATCCCAAGTGATCCGCCAAGCATCGAAAGCCAGAATATTTGAATTTTGGAAACTTCATGGAAATATCCGGCTGCGGCAAGTTCCTGATTTGCAGACCAGATAAAAAAGGCTGGAATAGTAAAAATAATTCCGGCGGCTAATGATTCACCGGCTGAACCAACAGTTTGGACAATGTTATTCTCAAGCACTGTTACTTTTTTAAACAATAACCGTAAAACTGCCATTGAAATAACAGCTGCCGGGATTGATGCAGATACTGTCATGCCAAATTTTAAGCCCAAATAGGCGTTGGCTACACCAAAAAGGACGGAAATGATTATTCCAAGAAAAATCGCTTTCCAGGTAACTTCAGCTACAATGGTCTCAGCTGGAATTACAGGTTTAAAAGTGTCATTTTGTCTGGATTCTGCCACGTTTCCTCCAAATGTTGATGAATATTATATCACGACAAGTTATCAGAATGCGAAAATATGTCAACAATTACTGTAAGATTCTCAACCTAAATGCGACTAATAAACAAGATCGCAATAATTGCTTTTTAAAGAATGAAGAAATATTTGTTTTATGGGAACTTATTTAACTAAAACATTGTAAAAGAGTTAGGAAAGTTTATTGAAATTATTTAATCACATTGAGATATTTAAAATTCCCGATAACCAATAGGAGACAATAATTTACTTGACAAAATTTGTTGTTGAAGCGTTATTGAAGTAGGGTTAGGGCAAACCCTTGTTTTGACGGACTTAGGTATTCACGTCGGGGAATCATTTTTACGAATAATTTGTAATTGGTATTACTAAATAAGAAAATGGTTGATATTGGAACAAAGGAATTGTTCTATTCAATCGGAACAAATTAACTTCAGCCGTATGGAGGTGGATTTTGAGAAAACATTTCCACATTATAGCGGTAATTATCGCTCTATTACTTATGCCCTCATTTGTTTTTGCCGGGACTAATAGTTTTGGTGCTGCCAAAGCTGTTAGCAGTGGAGACAATCTGGTCGTAGTTCCTTTAGAAATAACAAACCGTGCTAATTTAACAGCATTGGATATCCCTCTGAAATTTTCAGAAGGTGTTACTCTTATGGAAGTCAATTTTATTAATACTCGCGTTGAGTATTTCGACCTCAAGATTGCGAATATCAACAATGAGGAAAACACTGTCGTTATCGGATTACTGCCTCAAATGACACCGGCAGCTAAACCGGACCTTGAAGCTGGAAGTGGCGTTATTGCCAATCTGGTTTTTGAGATTAATGACAAAACCCTTAATGAGCTTACATTAGAAGCAATCTCAACTGAGAACCCTAATCATGAACTTACATTTGTCTATCATGAATTTAATTCAGAAGGTGTTCGTTCTATTGGTACTGTAACTGCAGATGTTGATACGGAAGATCGTATTGATTTTGAATCTGTAACTGTATCTTTATTAGGTACTAAAAGTGTTCCGGAAAGTTATGAACTAAGTCAGAACTATCCGAACCCTTTTAATCCTGCTACTAATATTGCTTTTGCCCTTCCTGAAGCTTCTCATGTAAAACTTTCTGTTTATAATGTACTTGGACAGGAAGTCACAACATTACGTGATGAACTTATGGAAGCTGGAAAGCATATTATTGCTTGGGATGCTGGTGATCGTGCCAGTGGGATTTACTTCTATCGCATAACTGCGGAGAATTTTTCGCAAACCAAAAAAATGATGTTGTTGAAGTAAATACTTCGCAGAATCATTTCGAATTACGTTGAAGCAAATTTTTTATTGTTCAATTAATTTCGTCTAAATTTGGCCCCTCTCGTTCGAGAGGGGTTTTTTTTATTCTTCTTTCAAAAGTTAAAAGTATTTTCTGCGACAATAACAGCAAGAATTGCGAAATCAAGGGGAGATCCAAACAGTGAGTTTCATAACTCATTGAAAGGTATTGCAGAAAATTGATTTATTAGATTGGCATGAAGTTTGTTTACTATATCAGTACCGATAGTTGTCGTCACATTCTGATGTGACGATTTCTTAAAGAAGCAGGTTTATTTGGCGGTTGCCTGTTTGTAATCTCGGTGGTGAGGACAGAATAAGGCCTCAATAAGTTTGAGGCTTTATTCATTTATATTCGGTAGGAATCTAACTCTTCTTTTTGAACAGGTTCAACCGTAAAAGTTTTAATCGGATCTTTATCTACCAAAGAAACATCTATCTTATCACTTTTCTTCCCGGCGCTATATCGTGCTGTAATCATCGCAGCTTTAGTCAGATTCTCCTCTGAGGCATTACCAATCAAAAGAGTCACAGGAGATCCAATCCCGATAGCTTCAAGGTGAAAATGATGTTCCTGCATATAGTTTTCCAATGAATTATTATCTTTTTCATCTTTACCAACGATAATTTTGGTTTCATTATCCAGCCGGAAATGGCGACCCAGGCGAAGTAAATTTAGATCATTAAATGTTATATGCTCGGTATGCGATAAAAGGTCTCTTAGCCTGTTTGAGTAGGAATCATCGGTCAAAAGACAACCGGAAGCAGGATTTGGATAATCTTCCAAGCCTAACTCTGCGGCAAGTTCTATCTGTCTTTTACGACTGCGTCCTGAAATTCCTTCAAGCTGTTCTCGATCTACCATCCCATTTAATTCCGGCTCGGTTTGAGGAAGTAACTTGGCGCAAAGGGGGCGTAGTAATTTTCCCACTAAATCAGATTCTTTCTCAACCAGCCTGATTTTTTCTCTCAATTGCGACATTGGTCGTTGTCCAACAACTTCACCGGTTACAATAAAATCAGCATCAATCATTTCCATTAAGTCTTTTGCTTCTCTTAACATCAAAATACGACAATCGGTACATGGGTTCATGTTTTTGCCACGTCCGTGTTTTGGATTTTTTACAATCTCGATAAATTTGTCGCTAAGATGCATCAGTTTGACATCAAAACCGAATTTTTCCGCTGCCGGATAAGGATTCGAACCACAAGAGGAACGATCACCCAGATCACACCCGAAATGAGTCATAAAAGTTATTGCTGTAACTTTTATGTCCTGTTTTAAAAGTAATAATATTGCCAGCGCAGAATCTAATCCGCCTGAAAATAGGGCTACTGCATGTGCTTTTGGTTTTTTCATATTCTTTTCTTTAATTAATTCTATTTCAAAAATCCTTCAATTATAATACATTTATAAACGTAAAAGGATAAAAATCTATTTGAATAATAATAATATAATAACTCATGAATCTCTTGACATAAACATACATACCGGCTAAAATGTCCCTAAAGGAAGGGTATAGTAAGATATTTAGTATTTTAAATAAATGGCTCAAGCATTTTGCTTATGAAAGCCAGCAGCTTTTATTCTTTTCTGTCAAAATGACTTTGGGGATATTTTCCAGAAGAATTTATCTGACAGAAACACTGGAACAGATGTATCTAATAGGGGTGGGGTCGCTCTTTCTAATAATCTTAACCGGTGTTTTTGCCGGTCAGGGGTTTGCTTTTGCCTTTTCCATGGAATTGATGGATTTTGGAGCCAAAAACTATCTTGGCCGAATTATGGCAATTTCTATCGTTAGAGAATTAGGACCGGTTCTGACTGGCTTGATGATTGCTGCCAGAGTTGCCTCGGGGATAACTGCTGAAATTGGAGCTATGAAGTCTTCTAACCAGATTGATGCTATGGTTTCGTTTGGTATCGATCCTTTTAGCAAAATTGCAGTTCCAAGATTGATTGCTCTGATACTTATGGTACCAGCTCTGACTGTTGTTTGCGATGTTATCGCTATTGTCGGGGGATATGTCGTAGCGGTTTTTGTGGCTCATGTTACAAGTACGATGTATTGGTCTGCGGTTTTTGAAAGATTGAATTTTGGAAATATATTTATAGGTATAACCAAGCCGGTTATATTTTCATTTGTTATTGCTTATATCGCATGTTACAAAGGTTTTACTTCAGAAGGCGGAACTAAAGGAGTCGGACGGGCGACAACCGAGTCAGTCGTTTTGTCATCTATTTTAATATTGGTAGTGAATTTCTTAATTACAAAAGTAGTCTTTTCCATGCTGAGGGGTTACTTATGATCGAATTTAAAAATATTCACTTCGCCTACAACGAAAAACCTGTATTGAGAGATGTTTCATTTAAAATCGACAACTCTGAATCTGTAGTTATTATGGGACCGTCAGGGTCTGGAAAATCAACTATTTTAAGATTAGTCCTTGGCTTGGAATACCCCCAGCAAGGAAAACTAATAATTGAGAATAAAGATATCTGCGTCATGAATGAGAAGAAATTACGGCAGATTCGTAAGAAGATAGGGATGGTTTTCCAACATGGGGCATTATTTGATTCCTTAACCGTTGGCGAGAATGTCGGTTATTATTTGATCGAACACACTAAAATGAAATACGATGAGATCGAAGAGAGAGTCGTTGAAATGCTCGGATTTGTTGGACTTGACGTCGAAGAGGTTATTGACAAATTACCCGAGGAACTCTCAGGAGGGATGCAGCGAAGAGTAGCAATTGGACGGGCATTGTTATCAACCGATCCTAAAATTATGCTCTTTGATGAACCGACTACCGGTTTAGATCCTCGTTCGACTAAAAATGTTATGAATCTGATCACTAAATTAAATCAGCAAAAATCAATTTCGACAATTACTGTAACTCATCAGATTGTAGATGCTATCGTTCTTGCACAGCGTTTCCTGGTCCTTGTTGAAGGGGAATTGGTTTTTGATGGCGGTTTAATAGAACTTAGAGATAGTGATAATATTAAAGTAAAAGAATTCCTCAAACCATTTAATGAATCAATTGAAGAGGTTTTTGAAAGAAAATTTGTTGGTGACAAAAAGGCTTAAGTCGGCTATTTTAGGCTTAAAGCTATTTAAAGAATAAAGATTAAATTGGTATTGGATATATGAAGAAAACAACATCAGTCAAATGGGGTAACCTCAAAGTAGGCATTATTTTATTATTTGCTACTGCAATATTGTTCTGGATTTCTTTTGCCGGAGGTGGAACATCGATTTTTGAAAGCAAAGTGAAATTCACTTGCTACTTCAAAAATGTTAATGGTTTGGTAAAAGGATCTCCGGTGTGGATGTCTGGAGTAGAAATTGGCAATGTTAAAACCATTAAATTTGTTAATCTCGATTCTTTAAGACAGGTTGAAATTACCTGCAAGGTTAAAAATGCTATCTGGAAAATGGTAAGAGCCGACTCTTATGTTGAATTAGGCACCATTGGACTTCTTGGCGATAAATATGTAGAAATTATCCCAGGCTCTGCCGAATACCCGGCGATGAAAGAGTTTGATGTCATTCCGACTAAAAATGCCAATGATGCTGCTAATATGTTCCGTGCCGGTGAAGATGCATTTACTCAAGCCGGTTCGTTGATTGAAAATCTCGACGATATCTTAGGTCGGATGAATCAAGGTGAGGGAACTTTAGGACAGCTGTCAACTAATGATAAACTCTACAATGACATCACTACTTTAGTGGCCAGCCTTACCAAGGTCACAACTTACTTACAAAATAATCAGGAACGGATTATTTCTTCGGTTGAACGAACCGCTAATTCAGTCTCTGATCTTACAAACAAAGTAAATGAAAATACAGGAACTCTTGGGAAAATTGTAAACGATCCGGCTTTGTATGACAATCTTACGGCTACTTCCGCAAAACTCGATTCAGTTTTACACAAGATAAATACTGCTGAAGGCACCCTTGGGCTGTTTGTAAACGATACTGCCTTGTATAGTGAATTTACGAATGTTCTGACGCGAGTAAACAGCTTGATTACTGATATGGAAAACAACCCGAAGAAATACTTCAAAGTCAGCATCTTTTAACGACTGTCCCGAACCTCACACCGGGGCAACGGCAAGCATATATTCAAGAAGCTTGATTACTGTATCTTTACCTGTTTCGCCAACCTCAAGTGAGGGACCAACACACGAGGGACACCCGCTTTTACAGGGGCATTTTCGAACATGGTCAATTGCCGATTCAAATAATTTGTCGGACTCTCGATAAAGTTTTTCAGTTAAACCTACACCACCGGGGATATTCTCATAAATATAAATTGTTGGCTTCTCAGTGAATGGTGCCCGTACCTGTGAAATCGAACGCAAATCACGATGATCACACATCACCCATAACGGCGCAATCTTCCCAAGTATATTTGCAAGACCGCGTAAGGCGCTTCCAAGTTCGGAGGCGTTACTTTTGATTTTGAAAGCGATGTCACCGGGGAAAGCATATAAAAATGAACTGGTGTGCATTTCTATCTCCGGAAGTTCAAGGTGTCCCGATCCGACGTTCTCATGAGTCTCGAATTTTATCTTTTTAAACAAAACGGTAACACAGGTTACGGAAACTTCACCCTGGCTAATTATCGCCTCGCCGGTTACCTGCTCATCGTTAACATTTAATACTTTTAATTCTGTTTTAGTCTCCGCATCCGTGTAATAATCAACCTCTACTTCTTTCACATACGCCTTGCGACCTTCCCAGTCAAGTTTTGTGACCTGAAACTGTTTGGCACCATGAAGATAAATTGCTTCCGGATGCAAAAATATTGGAGCAGAAAAATAATCAACTTCACCGATAACTTCCGAATTATGGCTTTCATTTAAAATAACAAAATTCTCAGGCGAAGCTGACCGTAACGAAACCTGTTGAGCCGGATAAATATCTGATGACCAATGATAACGATCTCCAACCGAGCGGATAATATTACTTTCCGAAAGATACTCTAAAATAGCCTCAGTACCATCCTCATTTTGGAGTTCAGCTTTATCAAATGGAAGTTCAAATGTGGCGCATTTTAAATGATTGGTTCTGATTATCAAATTGTCAGGATCAATTATTCCTGATTCTGGCGACTTCTCAAATATATATTTTGGTTCGGAACAGAGAAACTGATTAATTGCAGAAGAATTAGCAACCATGATAGTCAATGATTTACTGTTTCTTCTTCCTGCCCGGCCGGCTTGCTGATGAAGTGAAGCGATAGAACCGGGATATCCGACAATTATTGAAACATCCAATGAACCGATATCAATTCCCAGTTCCAGCGCATTAGTTGAAACTACGCCGGAAATAGATCCGTTTCTTAAACCGGATTCAATCCTTCTTCGTTCATTGGGAAGATACCCGCCGCGATAACCCGCGATTTCTATTCCACGACCAAAATCCTTCTTAAGTCTTCTCTGTAAATACGTCAAAATGACTTCGACATATAAGCGAAAATGAGCAAACACTATTGTTTGAACTTTGTTTTCTAAAAACAAAGTTGCCAATCGGGCAGCCTCTTTGATTGCGGATTTACGGATATTGAGCTGTTTATTAATTATCTCAGGATTATACAATAGGAAATGTTTTTCCCCCGATGGCGCTCCGTTATTAGCAATCAGATCAGCTGGTTTACCGATTATCCTCGAGGTCAACTCTGCCGGATTAGCAATTGTGGCCGAACAACAGATAAATATCGGGTCCGCCCCATAAAATTTACAAATTCTTTTAAGTCTTTTAATAACGTTCGCAAGATGGGATCCAAAAACACCTCGGTAATGATGGATCTCATCAATAACAACATATTTCAAATTTTCAAAAAGTTTAATCCATTTAGTGTGATGGGGGAGAATCCCGGCATGAAGCATATCAGGATTCGTAATTACAATATGTCCGGCAGAACGAATCGCCCGACGAGCTGTCTGGGGTGTGTCGCCGTCAAAGGTGTAAGTTTTTATATCAACCTCAAGCTCTTGTATCAAATCATATAATTCCGACATCTGATCCTGAGCTAAAGCTTTTGTTGGAAAAAGATATAAGGCTCGATTGTTCGGGTTTTTAAGAATATCATTTAAAACCGGAATATTAAAACAAAGTGTTTTCCCCGATGCTGTCGGCGTTACAATTACACAATCTTTATCCTCATTGATCTTATTTATCGCTGAAGCTTGATGCGAATATAGTTGCTCAATTCCTTTGGACTTTAAAGAATTTACTAAGCGAAGATCAAGATGGTCCGGAAAGTTGTTAAATATTGCATCTTTAGCAGCTATCGTTTTCCAGGTTGTTATATTTTCTCTATGGGAAGGATCATTTCGAAGGAGGTCAATTATTTGATCAAGTGTCATTGACAGAAATTCTCTATACCAGCGTAGTTAGTTTTCTACGGCAAATATCACAAAACTTTTCATTTTTACTGTCAATATCAAGCATGATCTTACTGAAATAATTTACGCACCGTGGATTCCGGCATTCTGAAAGATCAAATATATGTGCCAGTTGATGAACCGCTTCTTTAAACAGGCGTGGGTAAATTTTGCTGTCATCTTCCGGGAGTCCATAAAACTCCTGTCGAAACTGAAACAATGATACTATGGCAGTCCCCGAAAGCGGATTTGATAACCCTAAGATCGAATGTTCATCCGGTAAATACAAATCTTCTTCACAAATGCCGATCACCCGTTCTCGACTGTTGGCTTTTATGCGTTCAAGTTTGGAAAGTATCACCGTTCCAAAATATTGATTGCGAATTACATTATGGGCCTCAACCGGCATCTTCATTCCCTTGAGTATATCAATTGAACGCTTGAAGACAGGTCCGATATCAGCTGCAATTCGGTTTACCATCATGAAGTCAACCTCACCCATGGGAACAACGACTATTTTAGCTTTTGATAATGCCATATTAATTTGCAGTAAAAAAACTGCTTTTGCTGCCGGTTGGAGAAACTTTTACTTCTGCCTTAGCTGTGCATTTGGGACACCAACCAACAAAGGCTGTACCTTTTTTATTTAAGTATATCCTCGTATAAACAGAACAACATTTAAAAGAAATTCCTATAAAGGGTTTTTTAAATGTACCATGCTTATTCATCATTAACTACAAAATATCATAATTTTGAAAAAAATCAATTTAAATCTGATCACATATTATACAAGCAAAAGTGGTACAACGCATTAGGCTTTTATTGGGTCAGCTCTTTAAGGATCGAAACTGAGGAACTGCTGCCAAGACGCGTAGCTCCTGCCTCAAGAAGCGCATGGCATTGTTCTAAAGTTCTGATTCCTCCGGATGCTTTAACTTCTATTTGATTTTCAACTGCCTTATAAAGGGTTGCTACCTGATCAACTGTGGCACCTCCAAAAAAGCCTGTACAAGTTTTAACAAATTGAGCGCCACCATTTACAACGCATTTTGAGGCTTCAATTTGTTGTGCTTCTGATAGTTTTCCCGCTTCTATTATCACTTTTAAAATAACATTATAGGGGAGATTCTCACGAATGATTTTTATCTCTTCTTCAGCTTTTGAGAATTGATCCGAAGCCAGCCAGCCGATGTTGGCAACCATATCAATCTCATGCGCTCCGTCATTAACACCTTTTACTGCTTCGACAACTTTTATATCGGTTCGTGATGCCCCTAGAGGAAAACCGGAAACCGATAGGATTTTTACATCAGTTCCTTGAGTTAGTTCAGCCGCTTTTTTAGTCCATACCGGATTAATAGCAATAGAAAAGAATTTATGCTCAATTGCTTCCTGACAGATTATTTCAATAGCTTTGTCGTCAACTTCACTATGAAGAGTTGCATGATCAAATCGTTGATTTAAATTTTTTAATATGTCTGTCATTATTAATCCTCACTAATATCTTTATAAAAAGATGTTCCTTCAAATTTATGATCAATATTATATACCTCAGCCAGGGTGCAGGCGATATCACTAAATGTGCCTCGAATGCCAAGATTGATACCTTTTTTAATGTTTTTCCCATAAACCAATAAAGGAACATATTCACGGGTATGATCAGTCGAGATTTTAATAGTCGGATCACATCCATGGTCGGCAGTTATAATCATCATATCATCATCCCTGAGAGAATCCATAATTGTCTTTAGTTTTAAATCAAATTGTTCCAATGCCATCGCAAACCCTTCAGTATCATTTCTATGACCATGATTCATATCAAAATCAACGAAATTTGCGAATATCAAATCATGTTCGTTATCTTTACTGATAGCTTCAATTATTTGCTGGCCGACTTCTGAATTATTCTTGGTCTTAATCGCATTATTAAAACCGCGTCCGCAATATAGATCATAAATTTTGCCGATAGATAATACCTTTTTACGGTTTTTCTGGAACAGGTCAAGAATCGTGTCTTCGGTTGGTTCTAATGAAAAATCTTTGCGCCCTGAAGTTCTTTGGAAATTGTCAACTTCACCGATAAACGGGCGGGCTATCACTCTGCCGACAGCATATTCACCAACAAGTAATTCTCGCGCTATTTGACAAATTTCGTATTGTCTTTCTAAAGGATAAATATCTTCATGAGCTGCCAGTTGAAAAACCGAATCTGCTGATGTGTACAGAATTATTTTTTTAGTTCTAAGATGTTCCTCACCAAGACGGTTAATAATTTCGGTACCACTGGCTGTACAATTTCCAATAGTTTCTACACCGGCTAATTTTTCAAACTTCATTACAAGCTCATCAGGGAATCCATTCGGGAAAACCGGAAATGGTGATTTTACATTTATTCCGCCAATCTCCCAGTGTCCGGTAGTGGAATCTTTGCCATGCGAAACTTCATTCATCTTACCGTAGCATCCCGTGGGATTATCAACCGGGGAGAGAGACATAATATCAGTTATATTTCCTAAACCTAAAGAATGTAGATTAGGTATATTTATCCCATTACAGGCTTTTGCTATATTAGGAATTGTAGCCGCCCCGGTATCTCCGTATTGAGCCGAATCGGGAAGTTCGCCTACACCGCAGGCATCAATTATTATGAGTATTATCCTTGAAATTGACATGTTTGAATTTAGAATATTCAAACTCAAAAGTAAACCGGCATTGCCGGTTTTTTTAATAGAAATGTCTGGCTTGACATTTCTATTTCTATAACGGCAGACATCATCGTCTGCCGCACATGTTTAAAACTTATATTTAAAAATTAATCTATAACAACCTTCTTTAAAGAAAAATCAGAGTCAGCCTCAACCGCAATTTTATAAGTCCGGGTTTTGTCTTCTTCGACAACATTCCTGATTCCATCTATAACCCATCGTTCACGTTGTAATACAATCATACCTTCTTTAAATGCAAAATAAATCATTCCGGTTGCTTGAATCCTATCCATTCCGGAACGCATTTTCCCTTTTTCTTTACTCATTTCTACCGGTATTAACAGGTTGCCATTAAATTCGATCACAGCACAATCGTAACCGGCCTCGCGTACAATCGATTTGATCGTATAGGTAGTGGTCGCATCCAGGGTTTCATCGGGGAGTACGACTTTGGAAGTTTGAGTCCAGCTATATCCGGGAGAGACTTCAGACTCTGGAAATAACGGCATTCCTTGTTCAAAGTAGTTTTTAATATAATTGCGATATGAATTACTTTTCTCTGGCAGAAACTCAATATCTACAATTTTACCATTCGGTTTAACTCGAAATACCATTTCATTGGTTGATATCTTTGTATCAATTTTTGTAGAATCTTCTTTGTTTTTAATTTCATGCGACCATTCGCTGGTCTCGATAATTTCGGCAATGTTATTCTCGAATCTTTTGATTGCCTGTTCTATGTTAATACTATAACTGGTTGAATACTGTTCAATAACAGAATCAGCTTCAATTACTTTGGTTGTCCGTTTTGAAATCTGTTTATAAATCAAAGTTGTACCGGGTTTGTACTTATATTGCAAATAAATATTTTTTTCACCCTGAGTGCACCCGAAATAAGTTAAAACAAAAATTAAAAACAGTGTGAGGGAAAGTTTCTTAAACAAAATTACTCCTTTATTGTCATTTACTCGCTAAAGATACAAGGTCCATAATCATTGCACTGCGGCCAAGATACCCCGGTGCCCCAATCATGAGCATGCCTCTGGTTAAACGTGTCTGTTCTTCCTTGGTCAAGACAGTATAATTCGAATTTTTATTTAAATTCAACAGGGAAGTGGTGACAAATATTTTTTGATCGTCATTTGAAATAATTGTCAAATTGGGCTCTTGAAATGAACCGATCCAGATTGCTGAAAACAGTACTAAAAGAGAAACTCCAAAAGAAACCACAGCTCTGAGAAGCGAATGTTTTGTCTGAGTGACATCATAAGTTCTCTGGTTACTATGATCTCGGGGAATAGGATTCTCAATTTTGGCAAGAATCAAATCGGTCGTTTCATTCCAATAAATTTCTCCGGGAAGAGAAACTTTTATATTTGTCATCATCTCCTTAAGTCTTGTCGCCTCGCGAAATTCAGAATTACATTCTAAACAAGAATCTAAATGCTGCTCTATTTCGCTTAGTTGGATTTGATCCAACTCTTTATCGACAAATTTCTCAAGGAGTGACATTGTATGGCGGCAAGTCATTCATTACTCCTTATTACCGAGTCGATGTTTTAATAATTTTCTTAATTTTGTACGAGCGATGTGGAGATTTGAACGAACCGTTGCTTCTGGACAGTCAAATACATTGGCTATCTCTGTTTTGCTGTAACCTTCAATGTCATGCAATAAAATTGTTGTACGCTGTTTTGGTGGTAAATGTTCAAGCGCCTTGTATATCTCCTCCATCAATTTCTTATTTTCAAATTCCTGTTGAGGGGTTTTGATTCTTTTTGCCAGATCAAGTTGGATATGCCCGGGCAGGGTTGAAGTATCTTCAGTTACACCCCGGCGGCTTTTTCGTTTCCGCAATAGATCAATAGAATAGTTGGTGGCTATTCTGGTCAGGAATGTTGAAAAATAATTTACATTATCAAGTTCCTTTCTACGTTTGTAAATCCTTACAAAAGTTTCCTGAACGACTTCATCGGCATCAAGATGATTTTGAAGCATTTGAAAAGCAATGCTGTACAACTTCTTACGATACCTTCTCATCAACTCTGCAAATGCAAGCTGATCTCCTTCAACAAACTCTTTTACTAATTCGGGAACTGTTTTATTCATATCCCGTTTTCTTAATTATCTGACGTGATACTGTCAAATACTGTGTAATATTATTATGCTCAATTGTTTGTTGACGGTACATTGTTTTAAGATTATGGTGAACTTCAAGTTTGTCAATCTTTTTTTATTCAACGACTTATGAGGCATTAATGGCTATTGAGGATAAAATAACGCCGAATCGTTACAAATTATTCACTGTTGGGGCAATTGGTACCTTCATGGCGACCCTCGATGGGTCAATTTTAAATGTCGCTTTGCCTACAATTGCCAAAGAATTCAACGTTAATATAGATATTGTCGCCTGGGTTGTCTTGGCATATTCTCTGACTCTGGTGACTTTATTAATGGTCTTTGGTGCCTGGGCATCTCGAAAAGGGTACGATTTTGCTTATAAATTCGGCTACATATTTTTTACTTCAGGTTCAATTATTTGTGCTTTCAGCAGCTCTATCACTATGCTTTTAATCGGGAGAGTAGTTCAGGCAATCGGGGCATCAATGGTTCAAGCGGTTGGTCCCGGGATGATTACCGAAGTTTTCCCTTCCAAGCAAAGAGGTAAAGGGATTGGTCTGATGGTAATGATGGTTTCCGCCGGTTTAATGTGTGGTCCGCCTCTTGGGGGATTTCTTCTAAGTATCTGGTCATGGCAATCTATTTTTATTATAAATATACCCATTGGATTAATTGGACTGGCTCTAACATTTAAATATTTCAAAGTCTTGAAACCAAAAATTTCCGGAAGAAAAGTTCCATTAATTGGGGCTTTTGCTATTTCTGTTGGACTGCTGGCTGGAATGTTATTAACCTCAATCTTTATAAAGTACCCAATATCAGATTTTCGAATTTGGGGACTCTTTATTCTAACGATTATCTCAGTCTATGCCTTTTATCGGATTGAATCAAATCCTGAAAAAGCACTGATAGGAATCGATATTTTTAGCAACCGTCAATTTACAACCTCAATTATATCAATGCTAACAATGTTTATAGCGATGTCTGGTGTTTTGATTCTGGTCCCATTTTATCTGGAACAGGTCAAATTTTTAGAACCAAAATCGGTAGGTTTGTATTTAATGATCCTTCCGATTTCTATGTTTATTTTTGCCCCGATTTCCGGGAAATTGTCTGATAAGATCGGATACCGGTTTTTAACCAGTCTGGGGCTGTTATTATTGATTTCAGGGCTTTATTTATTGAGTAATATCAAAGTCGACTCCCCGGTAATGCACATTATAAATTCATTGATTCTGGTTGGAGTCGGTGTTGGTATTTTTAATACACCCAATTCTTCTGCTCTAATGGGTTCAGTGACTCCCCAACAAAGAACAATTGCATCAGGAATTATCGGCACCACAAGAAATATCGGAATGTCTTTTGGAATTGCTTTAGCTACCGGATTGTTTACATACTTCAACTCGATCTACTTACCAGGGGCAGAAATAACAACTGCTTTTGTTCAAAGCTATCAAAATGTCGCCTATGTAGCTATAGCTATAGCCGCCTTAGGTTTGCCTTTTTGCCTGGTTCGAAAAAATACTGTCTAGCCCTAATAAATATATTGACATTAGCCGATGATCTAACTAATATAGAAAATCTAATTGATGGGGCCTTAGCTCAGTTGGGAGAGCGCTTGACTGGCAGTCAAGAGGTCACCAGTTCGATCCTGGTAGGCTCCATTTTTATTTTTTCATTATTCATTTAAAATATTATTCTTGAATTCTATTATCTAAACAGATTAATAATAGTATAAGAGAAAAAATTGACAATTTTATAATTCGGACTTATACTTGCTGATATGAAATTAAGGCTTAAAAAGATAATAGTCATTACATTCTGTCTTCTCTTTTTAAACGGAGTCATTTTTTCCGGATATGCTGATATCATCTGTATCGGAGAAGATGGACATTTTGAATTAGAAACAATTTGTCTTACCAGTTGTACTGAAACTGAAACTCAATCAGAACAAAATGGTTCGCTTAATATTTCTGATAGCCAACATACCCAGCATGAAAAACATAATGATTGTTCAAACTGTTCTGATGTCGAGGTTGATAATCATTTATGGTCAAAACGCACTTCAAGAGTTGATTTTAACAAACTACTCAAATCATCCTATGCACCATTAGTTAACAGCCTCAGCGCCTTAACAAAACCAGTTCATAAAAATATACTTAGCAGTGATTTTGACCACCTGTATAGTTTAAGCCCCCCAATCTTATATACAAAACCAACTGTCCTCCGCTGTTGATTCTTTCTTTTTTCTAACTTCTTAATAATTATCCATCATCATGCTATAAAAGCATTAATGAGGAAAACATTAACATCATTGGAGAAATGTAGATGAAAGGAAATAAACAACAGACAACGGCTTATATTATTATTCTTATTGTAATGTTGTCGTCTTATATCCATGCAGCGGACTATTGGAAAGCGCCGTTTGACACGACTGATAGTAATATAGAATCAATTGATTCTGTTTTATCGCTTGATGATATTCTAAATCTTGTTGCTGCTCAAAATTCTATGTTTAAATCTTATTTCTATAAGATTCAATCAGCGAAAAATAATTTGGAACAAGTCGGACTCCGACCGAACCCGGAGTTAGGAATTGAAATAGAAGAGTTTGGATGGGACGCACTGGGGTTCAAAGAATCCGAATTGACCGTCTCGATCGCTCAGGAATTTGATTTCTTTGGGCAAAGAAATGCCAGAAAAAAAGTGGGCAGAGCTCAAATAGATGCTACCGAGATTAATGTTAAACTTGCTGTTTTTGAACTTTATCTCGAAACGAAAAAACGATTTTTTACCCTGGCCCATGCTCAGCAGAAAGTCATGCTGGCTCAAAAATCTGTTGAATTGGCAAAGGAAATTGTTGAAAGCATCAATTTAAGACGTGAAAAGGGTGCCGCTCTTCAATCAGAACTTATTCTTGCTCAGCTTGAAGAACAAAGGACTCAATTAACCCTTGATCAGGCTAAGCAGGATGTCATCGTTACCGAAGCTTCTTTGGCATATCTCTTAAAAAGAAAATCTTCCGGTGTAAGAGCCTTAGTCGATACAGAATTTAATTTCTTTGAACTACTTGAGCGAATCTCACTCATATCAGATTATGTCGATTCAACTCGGGAAATTATTCTGATGAAAAGCGAATTAAACATTTTGCAGGCTGAAAAAGCTTTGGTTATCGCTGAATCTCGTCCAATGGTTACATTTAGTGGAGGCTTTAAAAGGTTTGAATCAAATAATTCTAAATCCTATCTTTTCGGTGTCTCATTACCTCTCCCATTTTTCAACAGGAATCAGGGAACAAGAAAAAGTATAGATGCTCAACAACTTTCTTTAGAATACAATATTGAGCAAAGTAAAATTGAAGCCATTGCTAATTTTAAATCTCGGACTTTACAATTAGAGAATCAAATTGAAAGACACGCAATTTTGGATTCAATGCTTTTGCCGACCACTGATAAAGCTTATCGAATCCTCCAAAATGCTTATGAAGCTGGTCGAGTGCCTTTTACACAACTACTTGAAGCTGAAAGAGCTCTCAATGATATTAACTTTGAACACAATGACATGCTTCTGTTAATTCAAGAACAGATTATCGCCCTCGAAAGCCTTACCGGCGTTGCCTTACATGTCACTAAGGAGAATTGATCTATGTTAAGCAAAATATTAATATTACTGGTTGTCCTGCTTTTACCATGGAACGTTTCTGAAGTTTTAGCTCAGGATGAACATGGGCATAACCATGATGAATCGAGTGAACAAGAAGCTGTAGAAGAAACTCATAATGAAGATGATAATAGTTATGCTGAAGAACAAAGTGGTGGCTTGACGGTTGAGTTATCATCAGAAGCTGTCAAACTTGCCGGGATTACATTTTCAAAAGTTAAGACCGGACCAATCGGAAGTAAGATTGAATTACCGGGAGAAATCGGGTTTAATGAAGATCGACTGCTTCATATTTCACCGCGATTTGCTGGCATTGCTCTCAAAGCTAATTTTCAGGTCGGTGACTATGTCAAAGCTGGCGAGGTTGTAGCGATTATTGAGAGTAATGAGAGTTTGAATTCTTATTCAATTACTGCTCCTATTTCAGGGTGGGTAATTGAACGCCACATTACTCGGGGTGAATTCGTGTCACAGGAAAACTCCATTTATATAATTGCTGATTTGTCCACTGTTTGGGTTAATCTGGCTGTCTATCAAAAAGATGCTAATCGGATTAAAAAAGGTGTATCGGCTGTCATAAAATCTATTGGTACAGACAATATAACTACGGGAATTATTGACTACATCACTCCTATTATTGATCTAAAGACCAGAAGTGCCACAGCCAGGGTTGTTTTGTCGAATTCCAGCAATGAATGGCGACCGGGATCATTTGTCCAGGCTACAATTACTATGGATTCCGGCAATGAATCTCTTTTGGTTGAAAAAAATGCCGTGCAATATCTTGACGAGAAGAGCGTTATCTTTGTGGTTAAGGCTCCCAATAAATTTGCACCTGTAGAAGTTATCATTGGCGACAACGATGATTATCACATCCAAATAATAGGCGGACTTAGCGAGGGTACGAAATACGTATCAACCGGCGCCTTTGAACTAAAAGCAAAGATTGTTACCAGCAATCTTGATGCTCATGCCGGACACGGACATTAATAAGGACGCCTAATGAAACATTTTTTTGAAATAGTTCTAAAGAACCGTCTGGTTGCGGTAATTTTCCTGATAGGTATAGTAGCCCTTGGTGTTTTTGAATATAAAAGTCTGCCTACCGACGCATTTCCTGATATCTCACCAGTAATGGTTCCGGTTTTTGCTGAAGCTCATGGTATGGCACCCGAAGAAGTTGAAAGGCTTATTACTTTTCCCATCGAATCTGCCATGAATGGTTTGCCGGGAGTAAGGTTTATCAAATCTACTTCGGCTTTTGGTATGGCTGTCATATATGTGTATTTTGAAGATGACATTGATATTTATTTTGCCCGTCAGATTGTCTCTGAGCGATTATCAAGTGCATCTGATGAACTTCCTGAGATGGAAGAGAAACCGGCTCTGGGTCCCATTTCTACCGGACTGGGAGAAGTATTCATGTATTACCTCTCAGCAGACAGCATGGTCAATACCGAGGGTAAACCTCTTGATGCCTATCTAAGGGAAATAAATGACTGGGTTATAAAATACCAACTGCAGACAGTCCCCGGGGTAACAAAAATCCTATCCATGGGCGGTCATGTTCTTCAGTATCAGATAAAAGTTAATCCGTATGCTCTGAATAAATATGAACTCGGCTTAGAAGATATTATTGATGCCGTTTCCAATAATAATCGTAATGTTGGCGGACAATTTCTTGTCCTTGGATCTGAAGAATATCTCGTCAGAGGACTCGGATTACTCAAGGGGAGAGATGAACTTCGCAAGATTCAGTTAAAAGTCATAAACGGAACACCTATACGTCTCTCTGATGTTTCCACCGTAGAATTTGGACGGGAAATCAGGCGTGGTGTTGTGACTCGCAATGGTGATGAAGAAGTTGTCGCGGGTATTGTTATGAAACTGTTTGCGGCCAACACCTCAGATGTCATCGAGGGCTTAAACCAAAGAATTCCTGAAGTCCAGGAATCTCTGCCGCCAGGCGTACATCTTGTGCCTTACTACAATCAAAGCTCACTTGTTAACAATGCTATTAACACTGTGAGAGATGCTCTGTTTCAGGGCGCCCTATTAGTTGTTTTCATCCTGGCTTTGTTTTTGGGGAATGCCCGATCTGCTTTTATTGTTGCTCTGGCTCTGCCGGTGTGTGCCTTGATTGCTGCTATCTTTATGAGTTCTGCTGAAATGTCAGCCAATTTGATGTCACTGGGAGGAATTGCAATTGCCATTGGGATGCTGGGTGATGCATCTATTGTTATTATTGAAAATATTCACCGTTTTCTTAGTGATGAAAAAAATAAAGATAAATCCAAAAAAGAAATAATCGTAGAAGCTTGCTCCGAAGTTGCCCGTCCGATTATCTTCTCTGTTTCAATTATCATAATCGTATTCATGCCATTATTCACTCTTGAGGATATTGAAGGTAAGATGTTCACTCCAATGGCATTTACTATTACTTTTGCCCTGTTGGGGTCGCTTATAGCGGCATTGATATTTTCTCCAATACTTGCATCTTTCCTCTTAAAAAAGAAACAAAAAGAGGAATTTATTCTGGTACGAATACTTAAAAATATTTATAAACCATTTATAAAAATCCTGCTCCGTTTCAGAATTGTTGTTCTAACGGTGACCTTAACAGTTTTTGGTGGAACACTCTTTTTGATACCGCATCTTGGGACCGAATTTATTCCAACCCTTGATGAGGGTGCGATTCAAATCAACATAACCATGGCGCCATCAATCTCCCTTGTTAAGGCTACTGAAACTATCATGAAGCTTGAACGAATGGTTATTAAATTTGACGGTGTTAAACAGACTATCGCAAAGATCGGAAGACCTGAAGCCGGTAGTCACCCGCATCCGGTAAATACTTCTCATATTCAGGTTATACTTCATCCACAGGAAGAATGGAAAAAATACAAATCAAAAGATGAACTTGTTGAAGCGTTGAATGAAGCTTTGTCTGAATATCCCGGAATTCAACTCGTATTCACTCAACCAATTCAAAATATGTTTGATGAATTGCTCTCTGGGGTTAAGACACAACTGGCTATTAAACTATATGGCGATGATTTAACAACTCTCCGCACTATATCCGAAGAGATCAAAGATTTTATCGAACCGGTTGAAGGGCTGGTAGATTTATCGACTGAACAAAGTTTCGGACAGCCACAAGTGCAAATTGAGGCTGATCGGGAAGCATGTGCCCGTTATGGGGTGAATGTGTCAGACATTCTCGAAGTTGTCGAATTAGCGATTGGGGGAGAAGTTATTTCGCAGATATTCTTAAATACCCGTCGTTTTGGTATCCATCTCCGCTTTGACGAGAACTACCGAAACGATCCTGAGTCAATCAGCAATATGCTTGTCCATACCTCCGAAGGGGTTCAGATCCCCCTGTCACAGGTAGCGGAAATTAAAACTATTATTGGACCTATCCAAATCAACCGTGAGAAAAACCAGCGACGCTGGATAATCTCTGGCAACGTTCGAGGTCGTGATATGGGTGGTGTCATTGGTGATATTAAGAAAATCATTAAAAAGAATATAGAACTTCCATCCGGATACTATCTTGAGTACGGCGGACAGTTTGAAAATCAGGAACGGGCGATGAAAAGATTAGGCGTTATCGTTCCGGTTACATTCCTTTTAATATTTATTTTATTGTATATGTCATTAGGTTCGATGCGTAGTGCGACCTTGATATTTATCAATGTCCCGTTAGCTCTTATCGGCGGCGTGCTTGGGTTATATATAACTGGAGAATATTTGTCGGTGCCGGCATCGGTCGGATTTATAGCTTTGTTTGGAATTGCCGTCCAAAATGGATTGGTCTTGGTCTCATATATAAACCAGTTGCGTAATGATGGTCTAAAAGTTGTAGATGCTGTCATACAAGCTTCATTGTTGAGACTTCGCCCGGTATTGATGACTGCTTTAACAACTATTTTTGGACTTGTTCCTTTACTATTATCACACGGATTAGGTTCCGAAGTACAACGCCCACTCGCGGTTGTGGTTGTGTTTGGTCTGTTGTCATCAACCTTTCTTACTTTAGTTTTGATTCCGATTCTTTATGAATGGTTCGCGCCGAAACTAGGAACAATTAACAATGATTAAAAAAAAGAGAACTAATATGTATAAGATACTTGCTTGCCTTTGTAAATTTTGACGGTAAATCATATCATGAGGGCATTTCAATGGTAGTCTCAGATAGGATGATGCTTTTATTTTTAATGGTTGAATCTGAGCTGCCGGCGTTTTCGATTGTTATAAAATAATTATTATTAGATATTCATAAAAGGCTGTAGATACTCTACAGCCTTTTATGATGGCACTAAAAATCTCTTAATTCTGGATTATCTGTCAAGACCTTGTCAAAATCTATTTTACTCCAGCCAAGTATTACAGCTTCTTTAAAATTTATCGCAGATTTTTCCAATTCTCCGGTACACAGATAAGAATAACCCAAATATTGTTTAGCGAAATAATTATGAGGTCGAAGCCCTGAAGCTATTTCAAAATAAAAAACAGAGCTATCGCACTCATTTAATTTGTAAAATGTTTTCCCGATATTTAAATAGGCCTCTACATAAGCCGGGTAATAATTAACGGCTTGTTTAAAATATCCTAAAGCTTCGCTATACTTTTTATTGTCAATTGCATATAACCCGGTTTGATTTAATCCGTAATGCTTATAATTTTCATTCCAGAAATTTTTCAAATAATCAAGCCTCGTTGTATCATTCTTTTCTTTGAAATAGTTGTTCAGAATAATAACTTGATTCATATTTTTAAATTTATCCAAATTTACATAATTTAAAATTATTTCTTCAGAAATTTCCTCTGAATTTTGTCCGATTGCTCTTGGCAATAAAGAGAAACTTCCTAAAAGTATTATTAATATTAAAATTTGTAATTTACTTTGAATAGACGCTCTCATCTTTGAAATCAAAGTCATCATGAATATTAAAAATGGAATACCCACATAAGCAAATAAATCCCAATCACGGGGCATTCCAAGTTTCGGGTCAAAAATAAAGGCTGCCCCAAGCGTTGAAAGAATTACAGTAAGTAAAAATATATGAAAAGAGTCTTTGAAAAAGATTTTTCTATCTATATAAAAAATTAAACCA
>CBDVDR010000005.1:0-161604 GCA_965372795.1 uncultured bacterium | reverse complement strand
TCTTTTTAAAGGGTAAAGAGTAGTTTATCTCTTATATGCCTGTATATCAACATGATAACGTTATTTTTTGTGATTATTATAAAAGTTCTGAATTAAAAGAAATTGTTAGCACTTGCCAATTTTGGTTGATTTTATTATCTTTGATTTAAGGGTGAGAAATCATCAATCAGGGATAATGTGTTATTTTAGCGGTCTAAAATAACATACATATACCCCAAATTAATTGGTGTAATATGTGTCGAGATTTTATTGAAATAGCATTAAATTTTATAGGAAACTTCGCTGAATTCTTTCAGGCGGCTTTGGAAATTGGTGCGTCAATAAATGAGTATGTATTAAAAACTCATGGTGAAGGTCCTCATCAGATTTTCCTTATACTAGCTTTTCTGGCATTTTTGTACACCGGCATTAAGTTTGTAAAATTTGTAATGCAGGCAATTTATGCACTGGTAATCGGAGGCATATTGATTACAATTTTATTTGCTTATAAAGAGCTTGTCAGTTAAAAAAAAAGATCTGCAAATTAACAGGGGTTACCGATAGTTTATTGGAATACCCCTATATTTTTTTGTCTTTTCCCACACAAATCATTTCCACAGTGGCACATAACCGCATGAACAGCAAGGGTATAGATTGTGTCGCCAGTTTTGGCAGAGTGGTTGCAAGTAGTATTTGAAACGAATACTACTATTCGTTGAAAATACTATCAACCCGACTAAAAAACTGGAGTTGTATGCGCGAATTTAGGAAATGCATTAATTGTGGCAATAAGTTAATTTTAAAAAAAAGTGCCTGGCTTTGCCTTGAGTGTAATTCTAATGAATTAGATACAAATTTACTTATAAACGAAGATTTAGCTCCTGAAGATTATGTCTTTATTGAGTGTCCCGGGGCGACATTGTATCAGCCGGAGACAAATAATATTATTGGCGGAGTAAAGTTTATCGATGATAAAGACCCTTTCAAAGGGCACAAGATCATAGGTGAGCCGGTTTTTGCACCCACTCATAATCGGAAAAGGCTTATTAAACGTGAGAGTCTGGGTAAGATTCGACGTTGTGAGGGCTGTCAGGATTATACTGTTAGAATGAGAAGAAAAGAAGGAGCAGATTTCTTTATTCCTTCCAGCAAACATCCCAAACGGACAAAACTCAAATCGGTCAAGGGTATCAATTCTGAACCGGTTAAGTATTAGAGATTAAAAGAAACAACCCCTCCATATTTTCGTAAGTTAATTTGTAAGCTTACAAATTAGTAGAGGAGGTTTCATGAGGTATTTAAAAACATTACTTTCCATTATTTTACTACTCTCCGGTCCGGTGTCGGCAAGCAATTTTTTTAGTATATTTGGGGATTATGAAAGGGGCTCAGGTGTTCTTGAATCAGTAGATTTGGACCTTGATAATTTCACAAAAATTAAGACCTCAGGTTCAAGTGATATATATATAACTCTTGGTGAAAAGCAGGAAGTCACAATAACCTTTGATGATAATCTGATTGAGATGATGAAAACTCGGGTTCGAGGGAAAACATTAAAAATTGGTTCGAAAAGTTCTTTCAGGTCAGATTATAATTGCCGGTTTGATATTACTATAAAAAGCCTTGAAGAAATTTCGTTATCAGGATCAGGTAAAGTATTTATTGAAAACATGAATGGGGATTTTCTTGAAGTTCAAATTTCCGGTTCCGGAGAAGTTTATGCTAAAGGTGAAGTTGAAGAGCTTGACATAAGAGTTTCCGGAAGTGGCAGTGTTGATTCAAGAGAGTTGAAAGCTGATGATGTTAGTGTTAGTGTTAGCGGTTCAGGTGGCGCTTTAGTCTATGCCTCAAATAGTTTTGACGGGAATGTTTCCGGTTCGGGTGATATCCGGTATTTTGGCAATCCCGGTATAGTTGATAAGTCGGTCTCCGGGTCAGGAAGTATCAAAAAAAGGCGTTCAAGCTCCCACTAAATTTTAGAATAACAGACAGTTTTAATTCGCTGTCTGTTTGATTTTATCGCCTGTTTTCCAGATCAATAAAAGAGGCTGTATTTTTCTCATAATCTGTTTAATCACAATAAGATACGGGAAAGTTTTTACTTGCTTGTAGATTCAACTATGTGTATTTTATAGTTCTGATGTTGAATGGAAATTATATGGTAAAACGTTCTTCAAAATATCCTGTTCATATGGGCGGGATTGTAGAAAAAATAATACGGTCAGCCGGTTTAACACGAAAATATTATGGCTGGATGGTTGTTAATAGATGGCCGGAAATTGCCGGTGAAATAAATGCTCAGAGAAGTATTGCCAAACGGTATGAAGATGGTATTCTCTTCGTTTCGGTGCCGGATGCATCCTGGAGAAACGATCTGACAATGCAACATGATTCATTTCTTGAGAAAATTCATGAAATGCCATTTGGAAAAGTTATTGAAAAAATTCGATTTATTGGATGATAGAAAGGATTGTAATTAGTGGCTACCCACACTGAAGAAGCAAAAAAGAAGACTGATAGTATTGGTCACAAATATGACGCTACAACGATTAAAGTATTGGAAGGTCTTGAAGCGGTCAGACGACGTCCCGCTATGTATATTGGTGATACCGGTCAACGGGGACTGCATCACATGGTATATGAGGTTGTAGATAATTCTGTTGATGAAGCAATGGCTGGATATTGTGACACTATCCTGGTTGAAATAGGCAAAGATGAATCTATATCTGTTACAGATAACGGACGCGGTATTCCTGTTGAAATACATCCTGAACAAAAAGTATCAGCCCTTGAAGTTGTAATGACAACCCTTCATGCCGGTGGTAAATTTGATCATGATTCCTATAAAGTTTCCGGCGGTTTACACGGGGTTGGAGTATCGGTTGTAAATGCTCTGTCAAAATTATGTATTGTTGAAGTCTATCGCGATGGTGATATTCATTCTCAGAGTTACGAAGCAGGTACTGCTCTTGGTAAAGTGAAGAAAACCGGGAAGAAAAAAACAACCGGTACCAAAGTATTTTTTATAGCCGATGGTACAATTTTCTCAAAGGTTCAATACAAATTTGATATTATTGCATCTCGTCTTCGTGAACTTGCCTTTCTAAATAAGGGCTTAAAAATAACTTTGATAGACCATCGGGTTGACAAAGAAGTTGAGTTTCTTGCCGAAGGCGGTTTGTCTTCATTTGTGGAATATCTAAATGAAAATAAAACACCTCTTTATAAGAAACCAATTCATTTCAGTAAAACCAAAGATGGTGTTGAAGTTGAAATTGCAATCCAATATAATGACAGCTATTCCGAATCAGTTTATTCCTATGTAAATAATATTCATACAATTGAAGGCGGAACTCATCTGACCGGTTTTAGAACAGCCTTGACCCGTTCGATTAATAACTATGCCAATAAGTATAATTTAATTAAGAAAAACGGGTATACGATCATAGGTGATGACAGTCGAGAAGGGTTGACGGCGGTTATTTCTGCAAAAGTTGCTGATCCGCAATTTGAAGGACAGACAAAAACCAAATTGGGTAACTCAGAAGTTAAAGGGATCGTTGAGCAGGTCACAAATGAAATTTTGGGAGCCTTCTTTGAAGAAAATCCATCAGTAGGTAAAAGAGTTGTTGAGAAACTGATGCAGGCTGCATTGGCTCGTGAGGCGGCTCGTAAAGCTCGTGAGCTTACTCGTCGTAAAACAGCCCTTGATTCTGCGGCTCTTCCGGGGAAATTGGCTGATTGTTCAATGCGAGACCCTGAATCATGTGAAATTTATATTGTCGAGGGTGACTCAGCGGGTGGATCTGCCAAACAGGGCAGAGACCGTAGATATCAGGCGATACTACCTTTACGTGGTAAAATATTAAATGTGGAAAAAGCAAGAATTGATAAGATTTTAGGTAATACGGAAATCCGTAGTATCATTACGGCTCTTGGGTGCGGAATTGGTGATGAATTTGATGCATCTAAAGTCAGATACCATAAAATTATAATTATGACAGATGCTGATATTGATGGCTCGCATATTCGAACGTTATTATTAACCTTCTTTTTCCGTTATATGAGACCATTGGTCGATCTGGGATATATGTATATTGCTCAACCACCATTGTTCAGATTGAAGCATGGTAAATCAATTCAATATGCTTATAGTGATGAAGAAAAAGATAGACTGTTAAAGAAGATGCCTAAAACCGGTGTTGGTCTACAAAGATATAAAGGATTGGGTGAAATGAATCCTGATCAGCTTTGGAAAACGACCATGGATCCGGAAACACGTACGCTGCTTCAGGTGACTCTTGATGATGCTGCCGAGGCTGATCATTTGTTCTCAGTTTTGATGGGTTCAGAGACAGGTCCTCGCAGTCAGTTTATCAGGGAGAATGCTCAGTATGTGAGGAATTTAGATATCTAAATTTATTTTCGATATGAAAAAGGGTGAACCAAACGGTTCACCCTTTTTTTATTAACAATTTATTTTTGTTTAGTAGCATGATGGAATTGGAGGACCAGCGCGGAAGAGGAAATCGATAATGTAGGTCAAATCGATAATATCAACTTCTCCGGTCATATCAATATCAGCTTCTTCCATACAATCAGGTGATGGACCGGCTTTAAACATAAAATCAATAAGGAAAGTGAGGTCGACAATATCAACCGGGATAGATCCACCGGAATGATCAAAGTCGCCGCGTATCTGGCAACAGGAACCTGCATATGCTAAAACAAAAGGTGAGAGAGATGAGGTTGATCCACAAATTTGATTGGCAGATGTATCAAGAGATATTGTAATATCAAACCAATCATCAATATTGTAATGTTGAAGAGTAAGGCCGGCTTCATTTTCAGGAGTCAAACCGGCATCATCGTAGTTGATACATAGTTCGATATTACCGGTGAAATCTGCCTCAGTAGAAATATTATAATAGCCTGGTAAACCAGAAGGAATGATTTGGAAATTACTATTAGCTTCTGGTCCTGCAGTACCATAAGTGACGACCGTATTACCCGATGTGCCTACATTGTCAAAAGTCATTTCGACTCCAGCTCCCGGATTCGAAATAACACCTTCACCAACAGGAGTCTCTTCAACAAACTGACAAGCATCTCCTATGCCATCATGGTTTGTATCGATTTGATCAGCGTTGGCATTTAGTGGACAATTGTCACAAGCATCTCCGAAACCATCAGAATCGTAATCATCCATTCCAGTACATTCTTTGGTCCATTGAGCAATATAGGGTGTTGCCTTATCACCTGCTGAAAGAAATGTCCCTCCAACAAAGAGGCTATTATCATAAGGAATTATCGCATTTACTGATGCATACCAATCTACTTGAAGATTCATCCCCGAACCCAGGTTTTCCCAAGTAATGCCATTGTATGCTGCAATTCTATAAATATCAAAACCACCTATTTGATCGTACCTTCCGCCAACTATTAATTTGTTGTTAAAAACCAGTATGCTGAAGATTGGTTGATTTGCTCCCGGATTAAAAGCAGACCACGATGTACCGTTCCAGGAAGCAATATTATAAGCTCTCTCTTCACCAACAACTGTGAACATTCCCCCGGCTATAAGCTCACCATTGTAGATAACCATTGAATATATAGAGCCATATTTCATTCCTAATCCCATAGCTCTCCAGTATGAACCATCCCACTGGGCAATATTATTTGCAGCTATTAACCCTGCATTACTAAAGCTACCTCCGGCAATTAACTTTCCATCATAGGTAGTAAGTGAGTATATTTCTCCAGTGCTGCCATACACTCCTCCAGCACCTGTTGATCCTATAGATGACCAGGTGGATCCATCCCATAAAGCTATATTTGATGTTCCTACCCCCCCGCCGTAGTTAGCGAACTCTCCACCTGCAATCAAGTTGTTTTCCCAAATGTGGAGAGCATATACAGGGCCACTCATCATTGCACCGCCTACAGTTGACCAGGAAACTCCGTCCCAGGCGGCGATTCGAAATACATTGAGATAACTACTGCCTGCTGATTGAAATTCTCCGCCGACAATTAATTTGTTGTCATAAACTATCAAAGCATGGACGCCATCTTTAATCCCATTGCCAGTTAGTCCTCCATCAAGATCAGACCAAGTTGATCCATCCCAAGAGGCTATATTCTTGGCAGGGACGCCATGTCCTACTGATAGAAATGTACCGCCTACAATCAGCTTATCATCAAATATGGTCATTGCATTAATGCCAGTCGTTTTATTGCTGCTCATTCCGGGGGAGAACTCAGACCATGAGGCTCCATCCCATTTAGCAATGTTTAAAACAGGGGTTTCACTTGCAGAAGTGAAATTACCAGCTACAACCAATTGATTGTCAAATACAATCATTTTATTAACAATGCTTTGGTAAGGTGAAGGTCCTGACACTCCATCACCTATTGGGAGCCAATTTACACCATTCCAGACGGCTATACGATGTGCCTCGTCACCACCTGATTCATCGAAACGTCCACCTGCAATAATTTGACCATCGTATTCACACAAACTAGAAACGCTAGAGTTCATCCCTACTCCAAGGGCTGACCAGGTAGAGCCGTTCCATGAGGCTATGTTTGTTACGGGAAGACCTCCAGCTCTATTGAAATAGCCTGCAGCGATCAGATTATTGTTAAATACACTCAAAGCGTATACATCATTATTTATGCCTGATCCGAACCTTGCCCACGTAAATCCGTTCCAGGTGGCAACTCGTGAAATAGATAGTCCACCGGCCGATGTGAAACTTCCACCAACAACCAATTTGTTGTCGTAAACAGTCATTGCATATACTTCTTCATTCATTCCAGTTCCCATAGTAGATTCCATAGTAGACCAAGATGAACCATCCCAACGTGCTATGTTATTATATGGAGAATATATATAACCTGCTGCATATACTGTATCCTGGTGAACCAATATAGAATTGATATTACCGTCTAAACCTGAACCCATTGGCGACCAATTGGTGCCGTCCCAAGAAGCGATGTTGTTCGCCGCGATACCATCGATTGTATTAAAACTTCCGGCTGCGATCAACTTGTTGCCTATGACTCCTAACGCGTAAATTTCACCATCGAGATTCGAGCAAAGAGATGTCCATGAAACTCCATCCCACGAAGCTACACCCTTTGATACTACGTCACCAACGATTTCAAATCTACCACCGATAATTAGATCTCCATTGAAAATAATCATATCCGAAATGGGATCACTCGTTCCGGGTAAGGATGAAATCCCATCAGCCCAGTAAATATCATCCGGATCAGCATTAACAGAAGATTGACTCAGTTTCAATTCGTTGGTAATTCGATCAAATTTAATATCATAACCAGAAATATCTAAAGAACCCTGATACCCGGACTGCTCTGCCTTGTTGAGATCAACATGTCCATCTGAGGTCAGGAATTTCTCAATACTTTCAGTCTGAGGGGAGTTATCTTTATCAGGGGTTGATGCAAAAACAGGTTTTACAAGATGTGGAGAAACCATCAATAATACAAACAGGATAATTACTGCTGTTATTGTCTTCTTTGGGTGTATAATAGAATTATCTACAATTGTCATGTTTATCTCCATATGATTTTCTTATTTATATTCAATTTAAAAAGTGCTGTCACCAGTTCCATCAAAAAGCAGCATAAATGAAAATGTGTTTGAAATAGATAATAGTATTAATGCAATTGTGAGACTGCCTCTGCAAAACATAATTAGCTCCAAATATCGTCAAAATATAATTCTGTGTACAAAATTTATTACAAACTGCGAATATCCATAAGAAAAGGATATGTTAGTACTTTATCGGAATTTTTTAATATTTACTTATAAGGCAATATAAGTATTATTTATAAATTGGCAAGACGATAATAAGGTCTATCAGTCAGTAAAAATAGAATCAATTAGTCTTTTTTCGGCGGAGATTTGTCGGGATTAATTATATCTTCCGGCATATTGATAGGCGGTGTAAAAATGCCCAGCCAGCGCTGATACCATTTCCAGTTTTTTTTCTCTTTTTTGAGATATTTTTTAATCAGTTTATCCCTTTTCAGGGCAACGGCATCATGTTTTTCGATTTTAAGTAAAATTATCTCAATGGTCTCTCTTTTTTCCAAAGCCGCTCTAAAAGTATCATAGTCCTTAAAATTGAAAACAGTTTGGATTATCGGTTCGAAAAAAATCATAGTTTGAGAGCCGATAAAATTCAGCGGTTTAACTGATTCGAGGAACAGTATTGCCGGAACAGCCATGCGTTTCTCTACTACTTTTTTGGCAAGTTTTTCAAGGATGGCATCTTCCTCTTCTGCCAAAGGGGATTTTTCGGGGTCAGGCAGCTCAGCGCCACCTTTTAGAAAACTCATGAGTCTGCTCCATCGGTTATATCATTATTATTAGAAGAATTATGTTTTTCAATATGAGTTTTAACAAAATTTATTACTTCATCCCGGTTATCATGAAACATCAAATAGATTCCTCTAAAATTTTCAAGACGGGATGGATCTTCAAAAGGAGAAAGCAAAATTCCATTTTTATCAGGATAACAACTGCGAAACATTGACCAGTTTTTTTTCAATGTTTGGGTTGTAGTTTTGATTATTATTTCAGTTTCAGTTAGTTCATAACTGGTTGGGAAATAAAATTTAGCTAAAGATGCCAAAAGAATGATCAGCGCCAAAATTGTAAAAACCTGAGATTGGGTGCTGTAATTAATAACTATTCCAACGAGAAAGATAAACATAGAAACCAGTATTGAGACATAGGGCCGTCTTTTTACCGGATGAACTTTCCAGATCATAGTTTTTTCAGTACTGATTACAGTATTTGATTTCTCGATTTCATTCATAGTATACTTAATAAACCTTTTATTTGGTCTCCGGTGTCCGGTAGCGTTCCTTTTTGACTGTTTCAAGCATATCCATTATTTCTCTTGGTTCAATCAGTTTTTTATCAATAAGTAACCTGACCAATGCTTCCTGGGCAAGGTTATTCGAAAGAGCTAATTCTTCAAATGAGATATCTCTTTCTTTTCCATCAATAATCATTTTCAAAGCTACTTTTTTTTCAGTCATAATAATCTCCACTTATTCCAATATAAGAATTATCATCTAATTTAATTCAGTCTCTTCGGGCTGTGATACCGGGCTTTCAAGGGGGATAGCTTGTTTAAGCTTGATATGAAAGAGAGGCATTTCCAGATTTTCCCGATTTTTCCCAAAACTGATTTTACCGGAAGAGCCATCGTAGTTGTCGATTGATTTAAGATAATCTGAAATCAATTCTTTGGAATGATTTCCATTTTTGATTGCCAACGAAATCAATCTGACCGCATCAAATCCGAGATTTGCCAACCGGGTTGGCTGTCCTTTAAACCGGCTGTCATACATTGCGGCGTAAGTAAAATATTCTTCGCTGCTTCCGCTTGATAAAAACGGGGAAGGAAATACAACACCCTTGGTAACCCTTTCGCCAAGTTTTAAGACCGATTGATCGCTCCAGCCATCGGAACCAAGATAGAATCCGTTGAGACTATAAAAGTGTAACTGTTGAGCAAGCTGTCTTAACTGGGAAGGGGAGCCGGGCATAAATAAACAGTCGACATTAGCAATTATTTCTTCGGTAGACAAGGTGTCACCATCAGGAGTTATAAAATAAGTTGAATCAGGGTGGTATCCGATTAACATGCCTTTGATATCCCGAATTATTTTACCAAAGTCATTATCGCGAGGACGATAATATTCGATTGCCAAAATTGTCCCGCCAAGCTGTTCGAATCTGTCTGAGAAAGCTCGTGCCATTCTTAGGTGATCAGAATTTGTTGAAGTAATTATTACAGCAGAATCTGCCAAGACATTTCGAATGGCGTATTCAGCCATGCGAATACCTTCAAGCTCAATATTCGGTGATAACTGAAAAGTAGTTTCTGATAACCTTGTAAGACCCGCTTGAGTTGCTGCCGGAATAACGAGCGGTAATGATCCGCAGTTTAAAACTGCCGATGAAACAGCAGCTTCCTCACTGGTTAATGGTCCAACCGCAGCATCAGTAGAAAAGGAACGGGAAATTTCGCTGATAATACGAGCTGCATCAATGGGGTCGCCCTTAGTATCGTAAGGGGTTAATTTAAGACTTTTTCCTGTTTCGGCGCGAAACATCTGAGCCGCAATCACTCCGCCATTGAAAATATCCTGAGCAAATGAATTTAATTCACCTGAAAAGGGAAGTACAAAGGCGATCTCGTAATTGTCTTTTAATTTTTCAGTCCGGTTGCCAAGGCTGGAATAGTCTACAGATTCACCACATGAAGCGAGCAGTTCTTCAGCTTTTGAAAATTCACCTCTTAGAATCTGAATCTCCGCCAGAGCTTTAACTATTTTGCATCGTTTATTTTCCGGTAGATCTTTAAAATCTTTTTTCATTAGTCCGATAGAACCGGCATTTTTGAACGCCCCATTGATCGATGCGATAAGAATTTGATCAAGTTTATCAGATTTGGAGAGAGCCAGAGCTTCAAGGTAATCTTTGATTGAACGGTTTACATCACCATTTAAATAGTAGCCATTTCCTCTGAAAAAATAGGCGTAGGGGAGTTCGGTCGAATTACGGAATCTTTTGATGAAATAAGAAAAACTTGCGATAGTTTTACTATATTCATCCAGATACAACTCAGCTTTGGCGCGGTTGAAAATAAAGAGATCAATATTTTTAGATTCTGAAAATCTACCGGTCAGCTCTTCAAAAACAGATTTTGCTTCGTAGAAATCACCTTGACGAAGCATTCTTTTTCCGCGAGCATAAAGGGAAACGACTTCATTGTCGTCATTGATCACTTCACCGCTGACCGTAACAGAGGCTACTATTACGGCAAAAATCAATATAATTAGAAATGTTTTCAAAAGATTTAAAGTGAATATTTCCCGAAATCTTCAGGATCAATTCTTTTCAACCTTTCCCTTAGGGATTCCGGATCGTTTGAAACATCAGGCATCTTTGCCGTTTCTTCCGGAGTCAGATTAAACAATTCTTCATTAACAAAAATCTTTGAGTGGCTTTTCAAAGCAATAGCGATTGAATCTGATGGTCTTGCATCAACTTCAATATCTTTGCTATTAGAAATCATATGTATTTTAGCATAAAATGTCTGTTCTTTTAGCTCGGTAATTTCGACTCTGGAAATTTTAGCTTTGAGTGAATCAATCATTTCAACTAATAGATCATAAGTCATCGGCCTTCGGGCTTTTACACCGGATAATTCCATAGCAATCGCCCAAGCCTCTGCATGACCAATCCAGATCGGTAATACCTTATCCAAACCTAAGGGGGCTAATATGACCACAGGGGAATTTGTGGTCATATCCAAAGCCAACCCTTCAATTTTGGTTTCTAAGAATTTCATTCTATGATGACTTCTTAATTACCCACAACTTTAAGTTTGCTGTTACGCTCTTGTCAATTTTGATCGGAACGGTATAAACGCCAAGAGCCTTAATAGGATCTTTTAATTCAATAGCGCGTTTATCAACAGTAACACCTTCTTTTACCATTAATTCGGCAATATCAGCATTTGTCACTGATCCAAAGAGTTTGTCTTCTTCACCAACAAGAACTTCCACAGAAATTGACAGTTTTTCAATGCGGTCCTTAATAGTTACAGCTTCGCGTAAACGTTTTTTATCACGAATCTGTGACTGTTTATGAACCTCACCGATTGCTTTCAAATTTGCTTTAGTCGCCGGAATAGCCAGATTTCTTGGAAACAGGAAATTTCTCCCATACCCATCTTTAACTTCGATTGTCTGGCCGGCACTTCCCAGATCTAAGACATCTTCTTTTAGAATGACTTTCATATTAAGTCCTTTCTATAATATCCAAAACAGATACACTAATTCATACCAATAATTTCATGAGTTTTTACTTTTCGCCAGTCAGTAAAACTATCGATAAATCCGACAATTATTATCACAAAATAACCAACTAACTGAGTAAAGAACAACATGACATAAAATAATATTTTCATAAACTTCGAAATTTTTAACTTTTTCAAGTAAAATTCTACAACAGATAAACCAGTCAGACAATAATAAACAGATAAAACCGTAAGCACATTATCAGCAACGATCTGAACTTGATCATTGCCTAAAAGTCTGCATATAATTGTCAGCATTAATACCGGTGTAAAAGCAAACGGCATTTTCCAAAGGATATACGGTTTTAATCGTTTGAAAATACCATCCTCTTTATCGAGTCGCATCAGGAATAATATATACCCAAGAGTGAATTGAAACATAATCCCCAAAATCATACTGGCCGGGATCAACCGGATCATTACCACCGTCATATTTTGGAAAAAGGCGATATTGTCGGCGATGATCTCTTCAGAATAACCAAGCGTAGTTAGATTCTGTCTAACTTCTTCGATCATCAGCTGAGAATTCTCAGTCGCTAATCTAATCAGGTCTGACCAGACAGGATACATCTGAATCAGGCTGAAAAAGATCACAGCTGATAAGCCCAGCAGATAAATTTTGGTTTGTCGATATTGAGTAATATTCATTCTTCCCGTTATAACTCCGGCAAATAGTATCGTACTCCAGGTCAGTATCAAATCTAAAATATTTCCTAACCCGGAAAACAGATAACCAATAATGATGGCGCCAATTGCTCCTCCCCAAAGAAGATATGTCCTTTGCTGGTGAGCAAGGTGTGCAATTCCAAAAAAGAGATAAACAGTCAAAAAATACGCAAATGCCGAAAGTAACAGTGAGAAAAAGCTGATAGATTCAACTGATCCACTGAAAATGACGGCTGAGAAAAGAACCATCGCTATTATAATTGAGATGGAATGGTTTCTCATTGGTTTTTTCATCGCCAATTTGGAATAAACATCATTAAAAGTAACATCTGTTTTATCTGTATGATTCACTTTCAAAAGCCATAATCGCTAAAATACGACCGCGTTTGATAGCTTGAGTTAATTTCCGCTGATGTTTGGCACAGTTGCCACTTACACGACGCGGAATAATTTTTCCTCGCTCGTTAACAAAGCGTTTTAATACCCGCTCATCTTTATAATCAATGTACTTGATATGATTTTCGCAGAAGCGACATATCTTTTTTCTTCTTGGTTCACGCATTAGAAACCTCTATTTGTTTAGCTTTCGATTCCATTAAATTAAAGTTCTTCATCATCTTTGGTCGCTTTATCCTGAGGAGTTTCCTCAGAGGCAGGTTCTGCAGTTTCTTCGGTTGTTGTTTCTTCAACAACCTCTTTAACCTTAGATTTTGCTTCATTTGCTTCCGCAAGATTTTTTTCTTCAAGCTTCTGTTTATCTTCCAGTACATTGCCTTCATAGCATACTGTCAGAAAACGCAAGTAGGTTTCATCAAGCTTAAAATGATGATCAAGGGTTTTTGGAATTTCAGGCTTGGCTTCAAAGATGAAGCTGGCATAATATCCCTGTGTCAATCCGCCTATTTCATAAGCAAGACGGCGGGTTCCAATATGATCGGTATGAAGAATCTTTCCGTCATTATTGGAGATGAGTTCGGCTACTAAATTAACTTTCTTGTCAATCGTAGCTTCTTCTAACTGGGGGTTAATGATAAAGGTAGTCTCGTAGACTCGCACTATACATCCTCCCTTTGGACGTTTAAGGGTTCAAACGGCATAGCCTGTGTTGTGGAAAAAGCTAAGCAGGGTCACTATTATTATATTTATTCATAGCTGAATCGAAATCATGCTTCATGGCATAAATAATCGCTCCAGCAGCATTTTCAATAATTTTCTCGACCTCTATCGTTTCATCTTTAGTAAATTCACTTAGAACAAAATCGATAGTGTCAATATTGTCCGGTATCGGTCCGATTCCAATTCTTAAGCGTTTAAAAGAATCAGTCCCAAGCTGTTCGATAATTGAAGCCAGTCCGTTATGACCGCCATCAGAACCGAATTTTCGAAATCTGACTTTTCCAAGTGGCAGATTAAAATCATCAACTACTACTAAAATCGCATCCGGGTCGAGATTATAATTTTGTAAAAGAGCATCGACTGCTAATCCGGAAAGGTTCATATAAGTTGTTGGCTTAATCAGAACAATTTCTGAATCATCAGTTCTTTTAACCGCCTCAAGATATAAAGAGTTCGTTTTTTCAAACTTAATCTTTAAATCCCTGGCCACAGCCTCGACAATATCAAATCCGATATTATGTCGGGTACTGCAATATTTGTTGCCGATATTTCCTAAACCAATAATTAGCATAGTCATGGGTGGTCAATTTATAAACTGACAGCCCAATCGGCAAGCTTTGAATAATAATAAAATCCACAAAATAGTCAAGCGAATAAAGAGTTATGTTGAATTATAAAGTCATTGAATAACAATGAGATACAATCCCTGTAGGGCTGCGTTACTGATAATTACAGATTTATTTATTAATCGGGCAATAAAATGTGGATAAGTTTTAGGAAAAAATATTTCTTAAAAATTTTTAAAATTATCCTCAATCTGAAAAACGATAGCCGACCCCCCGGATTGTTTCGATAAATTCGGGATTTTTGGGGTCATTTTCAAATATTTTTCGCAATTTCAATATGAAATTATCAATAGTGCGATTGGTTGGGTATATATGGTAACCCCAAACAGCATCCAGAAGCTGATCACGGCTGACAACTTCTCCTTTTCGTTCTACCAGATATTTCATAACCATGCATTCTTTTCGAGAAAGAATATACTGTCCGCCGGGTCCGGATGCTTCGTAAGTTTTAAAATTAATTTTACGGTCTTTAAATTCAAGAATATTTTCCACTTCATCTTTTGTTGTCAACCATGCCTGTCGTCTGAAAATACCCTGAATGCGAACGAGCAGTTCGGAAATCTCAAACGGTTTGCTTATATAATCATCTCCGCCAGCTAATAATCCTTCAATCTTTTCATCAGTCTCAGCTCTGGCGCTTATAAAGAGAATTGGAATAGCTGAACCTTCCTTGCGGATATTTTTACAGATCGTTATTCCGTCCATTCCCGGAAGCATAACATCGAGTAAGATCAGATCAAAATTGCCTTTGTGAAATTCATCCAGAACCAGATTTCCGTGGTCAACATGAACTACCTGATATCCCTCTGCTTCAAGATTTATAATAAGTCCGTCAGCAAGATTAGGATCATCTTCGACTAATAGAATTGTTTTAGTTACTGCCATTTTTTATTATTCTTTAAAATTATAGTGAATATTGAACCTTTTCCAATCCCGTCAGAGTCAGCCTTAATTGTCCCATCATGAGCATTGATTATCTCACGTGATAAATATAAGCCGAGCCCCGTTCCGGGTCCGGATCTTCTAATTTCTTCTCCAACCCTGTAAAAGCGATTGAAAATTTCGGTTTTGTCTTTTTTAATAAGGCCAATGCCGTTATCTTTTATAGAAATTTCAATTTTGTTATTTTTAATACTTAGTGAAATTTCAACTTTAATGTCATTTTTATCGTTATAGTTTAAACTGTTCTCCAAAATTGAATCGATTGCTCTTTGAAGAGCCTTTTCATCACCGAAAATTTGAAATGAAGGTTCAATTAAACGATTAATATTTACGGGTATCTTGGAGGGAAGGGCTTCAATTTTATCGACTGCCCGATTGAGCATTTTAGATAAATCAAAATTATCTTTATCAAGATGATATCCGCTTCGATCAAATCTGCCGGCATCAAGGATATTTTCGACGAGTTTTTCTAAGCGAATTATATCTTTTTTAACTTTAGGGAAAATTTCTGACTTTTTTTCATCAGTAATTTTTGGAGATTGAAGAGAATCGATATAAATTTTCATCGAGGCAATCGGGGTTTTTAATTCATGGGTAACCGCCATCAGAAAATTTTGTTGGTGAAATTTTAATTCTTCGGTTTTTCTCAAAGCCCGATAAATCAGCCAGGCTCCGGCAAGGACCAGAGATAAAAAGAAAACACCTTCCATACCAATCATGATCTGGCGGGAAATTTCCTGGCTTTGAACCATTTCAATAAATTTTTTATCGGCACCAAGGTCAGTTGCCATTTCTACTTTTTCATTTATCAAAGTTGCCATAAAGGCAATCCACCAGACAGCCTGTCCAAACAGGACAACAGTTAGTGAGATAAATAGAATAAAACCAGTTTTTGGTGTCGGGTTCAATTTTGACATATTTTCACCTTTTAGATGAATTTACAAATATTTGAACTCAATGGGAAGTAATAGAATAGAAAAAATTAACAGAATGGAAAAATTTAATAAGCTGTTAATTTATTCAATTAGACTTCGACAGCTGCTTCAGTTTCAATTTCTTGAGTTTCGAAATCTTCACCGCCAAACTCTACTTTTTCACCCTTCATCAATTTGTCAGCAGTCGAGATAAGTTTATCAAGATTGAGTTTTGTGATATGAGCATCTGCTTTTAAAAATTTAGCCCGGGATTTCATTCCGATATCACCAATTGAAGAATATACTATTACCGGAATATCAGCATGGTCAGACTGTCTTATTCTCATGGTTAATGCCAAGCCGTCCATCTGAGGCATTTCAACATCGCAGATCACTAAATCAAAATTATCTTTTTGAAAAGCTTCCCACCCCTTTAAACCGTCAGATGTAGCAACGACTTTAAATCCTAATTCCGTCAACTCATTAATCAGCATCGATCTAACAGCTGGTGAATCTTCGGCTATAAGAACTTTTTTACCTTCAAAAGAATTGCTCGAACTGGTGACTGTTGACCCCTGAATTTTTAGCTCAGGATTGAGATCAAGTAAAATAGTTTCATAATCCAATAGCTGAATCATTCGTTTTTCTGTCGGTTTAACTATTCCAAGAACATAGGGGTGATCAATATTTGAGAACACTTTTTGGGCATCAATGACATCTTCCCATTTGAAATGATGAATCCAATCGATTCTATCAACCAGGAAACCGGTCATCATGCCAAAAAATTCAGTTACAATAACTTTTTGTTTGTTTGAGTTTTTATTTTCGACATCCAGAAAGGATGCCAGATCCACTACCGGAATCAAATGGTCCATATCTTTGAACATGCCTTTGATAGCATTATGAGATTCGGGGACCTGGGTAAAATTTTCAAGATTGGAAATAATCTTACTAACTTTGAGAATATTAATCCCAAAAGACATTCCGGCAGTTCGATACTCTAAAATTCTAAGTTCATTTGAACCGGTCTTCAAATATGATTCGGCGTCTAATTTTATATTTTTCATTTTATCTCCGTAGCCTTATTTAACATGATTGAAAAAACTGCTCCACCATTTGGGTGATCATCAGCTAAAATTGTGCCTCCCATACCACTGACAGCAAGTTTGCAAAAATACAATCCTAAGCCAACCCCGCGATGTTTTCTTTCTGCGCGAAGTTCGACTTGACCATATTTTTCAAACAGAATTGTCGGATCAATATCTCCGAGACCTGATCCGGAATCTTTGATGTGGATTGTAACATTTTCAGTTGAAAGTTCTGTGTAAACACAGATTTCACTTCCATCGGGAGTATGTCGAACCGCATTAAAAAGTAAATTATCTAAGACTCTCTTTAATAATTTTGGGTCCGCTTTAATAGCAGTGTTACCACTGTTGTTTTTAAAAATGACTTTAATGTTTTTTTCTTCAGCCGAACCAGAAACTAAATCGATTGCTTCCTTGATTATAGTTTCAGGAGCCAGATTAATAAAATTTACCGGAAAAGTGGCATTGCCTGATTTGGCGACCGCCATGATATCGTAAATTATTGATTCTGCCCGCACCAAAGAAATCTCTGTTGACTTCAATATCCTTTGATGTATGGGTTTGTCGAGATCAAGCCGGTTTTCATTGAGTAGCTTTAACAGATACTTCATTGATGCCAACGGGGATTCGATATCATGAATGAATAATGAAAATATTTCCAGCCATTTATCAACTTCCTGACCTTTTTTCAATGGTGGAGTTTTTTTTCTTTTTGAAACAATTTTAGTAGTAGACATATCTATTCAATTTAGCCCAAATCTATTATTTTTTCTTATTATCGGATAATCAGGCAATTTGTTAATGAAAAGATGCAGATTTTTGAAATTTATTTAAAGAGGAGGAATTTAGAGCTTATAGTTTTATATTATTTAGTCGCAGAGAATTTGAGACTACAAATACAGACGAAAATGCCATCGCTCCGGCTGCAATCATGGGAGATAGACTTATTCCGAAAAATGGGTAGAAAAGCCCTGCTGCTAACGGGATAGCAATAATATTATAGGAAAATGCCCAGAACAGGTTTTGTTTTATTATGTTCATGCTGCTTTTGGATATCTTTAACATTTTAAGCAAACTGTCTAAATGTGACCTAACCAGAACAACATCTGCAGTTTCAATAGCGATATCAGTCCCGCTCCCAATTGCAACCCCAATATTTGCCATAGCCAATGCCGGCGCATCATTAATACCATCGCCTATCATAGCAACATTTGCTCCGGATTTGCGACAGGATTCGACAATATATTTTTTTTGTTCCGGGCGAATTTCAGCAAAGAAATCATCAATTCCAGCCAGAGAAGAAATACCTTGAGCTGTGATGCTATTATCGCCGGTAATCATCATAATTTTTAGGAAATTTGCTTTTAGTTTTGATATAACTTCGGTACTTTCAGATCGCAGACGGTCAGATAATACAACCATGCCCACCGTATGAGAATCTAATGAGGCAAAAATTACCGTACGTCCCTGCGACATCTCTTTTTCACTTTCAGATAAAGCCTTACCCAGTTTAATCTGATTTTTTTCAAGCAAGAGTCGATTACCAATTAATAAAGGACGTCCATTCCAGTCAGCTTTGATTCCAAATCCGGGTAGAGCTTCAACATTTTTTATATTTGCCGGTTCGATCTGCTCCCGTTTCATGTATCCGACCAGAGCTTTTGCGACCGGATGTTCGCTTCTGATTTCAGCCGATCCTATAATTTTTAACAGATTACGATCAGTCATATCTCCGAAGGTTTGGATTTTAATGACATCAAGTTTCCCATAAGTCAAGGTCCCGGTTTTGTCGAATATTATCGTATCCAATTTGGAAATATTCTCCAAAATATCACCCCCGCGAATTATAATCCCTTCTTTGGCTGCCCGTCCGGTTCCGGCAAGAATAGCAGTCGGGGTTGCCAGTCCAAGCGCACAAGGGCAGGCGATAATTAAAACTGATATAAAACCCTTGATAAGCATGGGGGAAGAAGGATCATAAAAATACCATCCGGTAAAAGTCAGGATTGAAATCAGTATTACTATTGGAACAAATACGCCGGCGACTTTGTCGGCAAGTTTCTGTACCGGTGCTTTTTTACTCTGGGCATCACTTACTAATCGGATAATTGATGATAGAAAACTTTTCTCACCGGTATTGGTAACTTTCATATTAAAGGAGACGTTTCCATTTAGGGAACCTCCAATAACTTCATCACCCACACTCTTTTCAACCGGCATCGACTCTCCGGTTAACATAGATTCATCAATGATCGGATTTGCTTCGGAAATCATTCCATCGGCGGGGACTCTTTCACCCGGTCTGACAATTAATTCCATTCCAATTTGAGCCGAGGCAGCGTCTATCTCAATTTCTACATTATTAATCAGGGCTAAGGTTTTTGAAGGCTGAAGTTTTACCAGTGCTTTGATCGCTTCGCCGGCTCGTCCCTTGGATCGAGCTTCAAGAAATTTCCCCAGAAGTATCAGAGCTATTATCATTCCTGCTGATTCAAAATACAGTTTTTCATGATAATTTTGAGGATTATTATAAAATATATAAATGCTCCAGAAAAAGGCTGTCAAAGTGCCCAGAGCCACCAAACTGTTCATATTGGCACGGAAATACTTTAACTGATTAAAAGCATCCTTTAAAATTGATCTTCCTGACCAGAAAAGAACGATTGCCGAGAGTATTGCCTGGCTTATTCCATCAATGAATGAACTTATAACGTAATCACCGACAAACATTGGGTACATTGAAAAAAACATAAGCGGAACAGAAAAACCAAAAGCTACGCGAAAATTTAATGAGGCATCCTTCAATTGTTTTTTATTACTGGTAAGGATATCAGGTTTACCCACCTCTGCACCAAAACCAAGTTTGGTGATATTTTCAATAATGTTCGGCTTTGTTATGGTAGAACTGTTAAATTTAACCACCGCAGAGTTCAAGGCGAGGTTCACTTTACAGTCAATGATCCCGTCCGATTTGATAAGTCCCTTTTCGATACTGTTGACACAGCTGGCGCAATGCATCCCGTTGATTTTTAAAGTTAATTCACTGGTATTATTCATTATTTTATTATAACAATTTTATGGGGATATGGCTTATGAATTATTTTATTTTATGCCTAAAAGTAATAAAAGCTGAGGGCATTTTCTTATAAGTTCTTTTTTTATTTTTGTCCGGGCTCGATGCAGGTACCACCTGACAGTCGCTTCAGGCATATTCATGATATTTGCCACATCATCAATTTTACAACCTTCCACATCTCGGAGTAGAAAAGCAGAACGTTGTTTCTCATTGAGGTTCTCAGTGGCGGTTTTAATAAATGAATTGATCTGCTGGCGATTATAGGATGTTTCCGGACCTATGACATTGCTCTCGATAGATTCATTGAAGTTTTCAAGCGGTTCGTGACGGTGGCGTTTATGTTTACGGATATAGTCAATCGAGGCATTGACGGTAATTCTGTAGAGCCATGTATAAAACTTTTTCTTTTCATCATAACGCCAGATATTTTTTGCCATTTTTACAAATACAATCTGTGTTATATCAGCCGCTTCATCATAATCGTTGACCATTTTATAGGCAAGCGAAGCCACCTGATTTTTATATAAACTGACAAGCGAAGAAAAAGCTTTCTGATCTCCAGCTTTGACTTTGATGATCAGGGCTTTGACTTTTAACTCATCGCCTATATCGTTTTTGTATTCTGATGAAGAGGGTTTCATTCCGTATAGCTTTCCCATGGCAACTTATTTTCCTATATTTTTGTAACAAAAATATATTAGCCAAAGTTCCAATTAACATTTATTCAGGCAGTTTCGATGATTTATGTATTAGACGTTTGTTGCAGCAAATACAATATAAATAAAAATTAGTTTATGTCAAGGGAAAAAAGACACGCTGAATCCACAATTCATGAAAAAATTGTGAAAATTTTCTGTTGGATTAGTTTAAAATAAATTTTTTCGGATTTGTAAATTTATTATTTCTGAGAACTTCATAATGCAAATGTGACCCGGTTGAATAGCCGCTTGAACCCATCAAGCCAATGACATCACCCCGTTTAACTTTTTGTCCTTTTTTCACATTAATTTTTGAAAGATGACCGTATCGGGTTCTAAATCCATACCCATGGTCAATAACGATTAGTCTTCCAAGATCATTGGAGCGGGTAACCATTCTAACAACCCCATCAGAAGGAGCGATAATCGGCGTACCTTTTCGATTGGAAATATCCAAACCATTATGCATCCGGTTATAACCGGTGAATGGGTCGTTTCTCATGCCAAAATTACTGTTAAGCCAGCCTTTGGCAGGTCTGATGGAAGGAGTATGATTTAAACGGTCTTTGATACCGTTAAGAGAATTTTCAATGTCATTATATTTTTCAAGTTCAAATGATGATAATTTTAAAAGTCGATCAACTTCAAGCTCTGTCATAAAAGCTTGCTGTTCAGTCGCTGAAAAAGATTCAAAATTTGGGGTAATTGGTCCGCCAATACCGAGCAGTCGTTCTTCTTTGTTAATTTCAGGGAGATCAAACAAATGACGGATTTTTATTTCATTATCAACTAAGGTAGCGTACCTGTTTTCAACTTCGGCAAGGTTCCAGCGCATTTGTTCAAAGTCGTCGCTGAGCTTTGCATTTTCAGATCTTAGTTTTTCAAGCTCGTTGGTTGCTACTTTATTACCGAAAAATTCAGCTGAAAGGTAGAAAGTGCTAACTACCAAAATTAGGATAGCCGCAAGACTAAGATAAATCTGGTAAACCGGAATATTGATTTGTCGTGATATTCCCGTTGTAGAGGGAATAAACATAAGAGTTATTTTCTTTTTCAACATCGCCTAATCCAATAAATAGTACTTAATAATCCTTTAAAAACCCACATGGGTCAAGTTTTAACTTCAGATCAAGCGAAGAAAGTATTGGTATTGAGAAGAATTGTCAAGTCATTCTTCTACTTGATCAACATAAATTCCCGTTTAAGAATTTTGTTCACAACCTTCGCCAGCTTCTTACATGGCATATTCTGAAGACTGTATAAGTGCCAACAATTTTTGTTTGGCAGCGGAACAAAAACTTCTTTTTTCTTTTCTGTCGTCATACTCAATTCCTTTCGCAACAAAATATCCCGAAAGGCTATTACGACAGCCTATCTATTTATCGGGTATATTCCGGTCAAAATTTAGCGAGATGTTTCATTTTTATTTGTTGCGAAATTCATGCCGTTTCAAGCCGAAACAAGCAAATTTAGTATTAGTTAGTTATGTTGCTGTTACTCTTCGGCTTACGTTGAGCTGAGGATATTAGCTCATTTATCGGAGTATGCAACAGACTTCAATATTTCATGATCTGAAACTCAATTATTGAATAAATATTCTTCAGGCTTGATAATTTTCTAATTGGCAATTTAATTAGACCAGATAACATATCATTTAATAATGAGGGAAATATGACTGAACTCAAAAATAAAGTAATAATGATAACGGGAGCATCATCCGGAATAGGGGAAGGAACTGCAATAAAGTTTGCAGCAGCAGGGGCAAAACTAATACTTGCAGCCCGGAGAAAAGACCGTCTCGAGAAATTAGCTCAAAAATTAGAGGTTGATACTCATATAATAGAGTTGGATGTTAGAAATCAGGAATCAGTTCAAAAGGCAGTCGATTCACTTCCATCGGAATGGGCTGATATTGATATCCTGGTAAATAACGCCGGTCTTTCAAGAGGTTTGGAAAAAATTTACGAAGGCAAGATATCCGGCTGGGAAGATATGCTGGATACTAATATAAAAGGACTTCTGTTTGTCAGTCGGGCGGTTCTTCCCGGAATGGTTAAAAGGGGGCAGGGGCAGGTCATAAATATAGGGTCTATTGCCGGTCATGAAGTATATCCGGGTGGGAATGTATATTGTGCTTCAAAACATGCGGTTGATGCAATTACAAAAGGAATGAGAATAGATTTGAACGGAACCGGAGTTATTGTTTCTACCGTTGATCCCGGCTTAGTGGAAACCGAATTTTCCGAAGTACGCTTTTATGGCGATAAAGAAAAGGCTGAAAAGGTTTATAAAGGGTTCAAACCTTTGACCAAAGAGGATGTTGGTGAAACTGTTGTTTGGGTGGCAAGCCGTCCTGCCCATGTTCAGATCGCCGAAGTTATTGTACTTCCTTCCGATCAATCATCAGCTACTATAGTACATAAAAAATAAAAAAAGGGGCTTACAGATGTAAGCCCCTTGATATAATCATATAATATTAGTTCAGTATTTGGCTATTATTAATCATAATAGTATCGTTGTAGTATTCGTTTGAATATCCGGTTGCCGGTTTTAACTGATCTAACCAATAAGCCGAATCATCACGTCGACAAACAAGCAAGCGCTGTTCATCTTTTTGATGTTTAGCCCGATGGTATTTCAAATAAATATGTTTGTGATCAACACCGATTATCTCAATTTTACCGGATTCATGTGACATAACAAACTTAACCCGTTTTCCCAGACCGGAACATATCTTTTTGGCTTTTTCGATTTTAAAATATGCATCTACAATCGGGAGTTCATACGGTTCGTTTCCGGCGGTTGGACGTCCCTGGAATAAATAATATTGCTGAACCCCCATAAATGAAAGTTCATTCCACAAATCAGCCATAACCTTCGGATTGTCAGATATGCCCTTAATAATCGGATTTTGGTTTATACAGATAACTCCGGCATCAATAATGCGTTTGATTCCTTCACGAGCTTCTGGTGTCAACTCTCTTGGGTGATCAAAATGACACATCATATATATACGGCGATCAGCTTGTGAATACTTTTTGAATACTTCCATTAAGTAGTCATCATTAATAAATCGGAAGGGGTTAAACGCCGGCATTTTTGATCCGATTCGAATTATCTTTACATGATCAATTTTTCTAATTTCAGAAAATATTTTTTCGAGTTTGGGGGTTTGTAGAATCATCGGATCACCACCGGTTAATAGTACATTACTAACCTCAGGGTGACTCTGAATATAGTCTAAGCCAGGTTTGATGTCATAAGTAACCTCATCATTACCGTTCATAAAAAGACGCTTCCGGAAACAATAACGGCAAAATGCGCCACAAACCTCATTTACAAGTAATAAAACGGTTGAGTCGTATTTGTGCTGAACCCCCTTACGAACAGTAATCGACTCTTCATTTGAGGCATCCAACTGCCCCCATTCGGTTAATTCATCAACGTGAGGGATAACTAACCGGCGAATAGGATCATCAGGATCCTCCCAATCAATTAAATTAAGATAATAATCGTTGGTTCGGAATGCATACCGCTTAGAAACTTCTTTAATTTGAGCTTTTTCGATATCTGACAGATATGGGATTTTATCTACATTTAGAATGTACCGGGCTCTTTTTTTCTTTTCTTTCGATGCATCTGTTTTTTTAGGTGTCATAACTAAGCCTCCTGCTCAGTAATGGCTTTCAAACATAGCCCTCAGTCGAGAAATAAGTTTTTTAATAGACAACCTGGAGAGAATTTATTCTGGTGCAGAATTACTGCGAATGGTTGGCTACAAGCCTTGTTTATACTACTTTTAATACGTCATATCACTGATGTCTATTCGAATAATAATAAAAAAAATTGAGTAAATCAAGCTCTGATATGAATTATTTTGCATAATTATTATATTATATTAGTATTATAATAATACAAAACCATGCTATTGTATAGCTTACGTGCGTTGTTCTTGTAAAGACGATCTTTGTTGTCTTCTTACGACCAGTATAATTCCACCAAGAATCATAGCTGATCCAACCCAGGTCCCGGTAGTCATTTTCTCAGAAAACAGCCCGACACCGATAAATATTGCTACAACCGGTGTTATAAAAGCAATCAGAGAAACCACGACAGCGGTTGTATGTTTTAGCAGCCAATAATACCCTAAGAAAGCTATGACACTTCCGAAAATCGCAAGGTACAAGATTGATCCGACCGAAGTAGGAGTAAAGACGAAAGTTCTCCAGTTTTCAAATAGAATCACATATAGCAACATGAGAATTACGCCTATAGACTGTTGTAAAGCGGTTGCCATGAAAATATCGCATTGTGAAAATGATTTTTTATGCAGTACCATTCCATAAGCAGATACATAGGACGCGGCCAAAATTAATATGCATCCCAAAAACAGATTACCGGAAATTTGCAACGAATCATAAGAGATAACTACAATTCCCAAAAACCCCAAAACCAATCCAGCCCAAACAAACGAAGTTAATTTTTCAGATCTCAACATTTTTATGGACAATAAAGCTACAAATAAAGGAAAAGATGCAAATAAAACAGATGTCAGTGCAGAAGAGATATATTGCTCACCAAGATAAACGCAGGTATAGCTGACGCCATACATATATAAACCCGGATAAGCAAGTTTGAGGATATCTTTAAAGGTAGTTGGGAATTTTATTTGCTTAAAAAGAATTATGGCATATAAAATCGACAATGCAATAACGAATCGGATTATTGCTGTTGTCACCGGGGGTGCATCTTCAAGTCCGATTTTGATGCCGATCCAGGTTGATCCCCATATCAGGCAAAGGACAATGTAAATAAAAATTGTCATGAAACTCAATTAGGGATACTGGTACAGTAATGTCAATGGAAGTATCTGTTAAAAAAAATCATAAAAATCCGAACAGTACAAAAAAGTATTTGAAAATGTATAAAAATATGTTTACTTCTCTGCTTATTCATTAAAAGGAGTATTCATCAATGAAATTTCATGAAGGTATTATAAAAAACACAGAATTTTTCACAACCGCCGAACTTGCAAAAAAGTTAAAAATGAACGCTCAGGTTATTACCCGTAAAATTCAATCGGGTGAAATCCGGGCTTATAAAATCGGAAAAGATTGGCGAATTCCGGAACAGGAAGTGTACAATTGGCTGGAAACTCATGCCAATGACAGTAATAAAAAAACTAAAACTCTTCCGGTTATAATTAAAGATGTAAAAATTAAAAAACTCCCTGTTCAACCCGGTAAAAGAAAATATCTGCTTGAGTATATTCTGGCACAATTTGAACCGAACAAAGATTATACGGAAAGAGAAGTTAAAAGCATCATCAGCCGCTTTCATCACGACACGGCTGCTGTTCGGGATGAGTTTGTAGTTGAGAAAATGATGGATATTGTCGAAGGAAATTATCGACGTCGAGCCGGATACCGGTTATCAAGCTAACCGATACCCGTACATAAAAAAGCTATTTTAAAAACATGGTGAGGGTTCCGGACCTCCACCAAACATATAGTCAACGATAAAGGTTAGATCCGAGATATCCTGTTCACCGGTATTATCAACGTCCCCTTCATCAAAACAGGGCGCTTCGGGACCTCCGCCAAACATAAATGCTACGTAGTATGTTAAGTCAGAGATATCTCTTTCACCGTTATTATCAACATCTCCCCGCAATGCACAGCATGACTCGGTAACAATGTAACAATATGGTCCGTCCCATGTGGGAGCATATTTATCAATAACCGACCATTCCCAACTTGATACGGGCGGGTAGAAGGATGAATCAATACAAATAGTTTTCCCAACATTGGCAATATCAATCGGACCAATAGTTATAGATGCGAAGATTTCATTAAATCCGTCAGGGATTCCCGGCATAAAAATTTTGAATCCTCCAAAACCGATAGTATCAGAACCGATTCCATCGGGACTAAAGGTATTAACAAAAAGTCCGCCATCATACATGCCGGTTGTAATACTTCCAGTTACAGCACCAGAGGTGCTGTTCCAAACAGCGTTATCCGGAGAGTAAAGCCTGAAACCGTTTGTTGAACCGGTCACATAAAAATTTGTGCTATTTTCAAATCTAAGATAAAATGTAATTTCTTTGTTGGCTGTAATTGCAAACGGAACCGCTTCACCATCAACATGATCAAGTAGTATAGAACCATAATTTATATCGCAGGCATCTCCGATTTCATCATTATCGGAATCAGCCTGAGTTGGATTATTTATAGTCGGGCAGTTATCACAAGGGGTTCCAACACCATCGTTGTCCGGATCATCCTGATCGGGATTATAAATATCAACGCAGTTATCTAAGATGCAGGTATTCGCCGCATAGCCTTCATCTCCATATCCATCACCGTCAGTATCGGTACATTCATCACAAAGGTCACCAATACCATCGTTGTCGGCATCTTCCTGAACGGGGTTAAAATCGGCAGGACAGTTATCGCAGGGATCATTAAAGCTGTCACCATCGGAATCAGCCCAGGGGAGAGATATGGAATTATAGGCATTTACAAACCCATATCCATAGATATAATCAAATCCCGGATCACCATAATCATCAGCAGCGCATCGCATCTTTTCTTCAACTTCCGGAGCTGTTAAAGAAGGTTCAACCGAAAGAACCAGAGCTGCTACACCGGCTGCGTAAGGGGATGCAAAAGATGTTCCATTAGCCCAGACATAGTCCCCGTTTTCATAGCCATTGCTTCCGGTACGGTCGGTTGTAAAAACCGAAACTCCCGGGGCAGAAAAACTTATTTGTGCACCCCAATTGCTAAAACTGGCGAGGTTACCATTTCGATCTATGGCTGAAACAGCATTAACAGTTGTAAGTGATGCCGGATACCCGACCCCTTCTTCCGCATCGTTTCCAGCCGAGGCAAAATGAACCATGCCATTATCATAAGTAGACTGATATTTTGCAGTTACAATACTTGAAGGGGAGCCATAATAGTTGCTGTTGTTTGTAACCTGAACTCCTTGGGCTTCCGCCCAGGCAAGAGCATCGGCGGTCCAGCTGTAATTTGCTGACCATCCGCCATTACAAGGTATATTTGAAATGAAAGTTCTTGCTGAAACACTTTTACAAGTTGGAGCAATTCCAACGGTGCCAAGATTGTTATTTATAGTAGCAGAGACACATCCGGCTACGGCGGTGCCATGATTATCACATTCATTTAATGGTCCGCCATTGCCAATTTCATTGGTAAAATCAGATCCGGGAAATTGGTTTATATCAGGATGATCCTGTTGAACTCCGACATCAATAATAAGAACCTTAATTGATGAAACTCCGGTAGTGATATCCCAGGCAAGTTCTCCGTCCATGTCAACATCAAAGGTCCCAACGGCCTGACCGATATTATAAATACCCCAGACATTTGAAAAATAGGTGTCGTTGGGGATTAAACTTTCTTTGCCGGAAATTTTTGCATCCGGTTCCGCCCACTCGATTCGCGGATCCAAGGCAAACTGATTGGCTTTGGATAAGACATCATATCCATTTTTTTGAACGCTGCGGATTTTGTATACACCAGTAATATCTGCAACATTTTCTTCAATAGTAGATGCCTTGGGTGCAATCTCATTTAGTATTTCATTGGCAGATACAAGATGTTCAGTTTTAATTTTAATAAGAATATCCTGAGTAATAACCATCCAGCCGTGGTAATAGCCCTTAAATACCGGAGAGGCAAATTTTACTTCAGTAGAAGCTGCCAGAGATTTAATGATTTCACTTGAAGCCGCAACATCGGGTAATTGATTATTCAGTTCTAAAAATGACCAGTTCCGGTCATCAATTTGACTCTCAGAAGCGACAGTATATTTTGATTTTGAATATATCATTGCCCGTTCAGTAGAACTTGATTGATCAGTATATAGAACTGCGACTCTTGATCTATCCAGTTCGAGTTCAATTCGTTCGCCCTGATAGTAATAGTAATTTGGGGTTTGGTCCTGATTTGTTGAATCAACTGCATATAAAACAGAAGTTAATGAAAACAACAGAACTGAGCCAAAAATTAAAAATGTAAATTTCTTAGATTTTGCCATATATCAATACCTCTTTTTTTTGAGTATCGGCTATTTACTTAAAAACCAAATAGTTAAGACAAAAAAATGTGCGGTACTCAGGTAGATTTATGAAAGTCTTTAAAAGTAAAATGTATCAGAAATTTAGTTAAATAGGCTAATTCTGTCAATCCATTAATAATTGTACTTTATCTAAAAAAATAATAAAAAAAAGGCAGGAATAAATTCCTGCCCTTTTTTTTGATTAAACTCTTTTACGGTGCCCTATTGGGTGCACTGGAAATTCCAAGAATCTGTTGGAGAATCGGGTCTTTCAGGTTCATTTTATATTCGGCAAATTTTCTGGCAGCTAATTGAAGTTCTGAATATCTGCCTTCCTGAGCCAAAACAGTATATAGTTTTCTAAAACCGTAATTACTGTTTGCATTAGCATTAAATGCTTTCCAGATTATCGAAATCCCTTCTTCAACAAGCTCAGTATCATTTCTTATCTTTCCAAGCTCAACTTTTGCTAAGCCAAGATCCTGCATGTAGAAAAGATTTTCAGGGTTAGATTCCAAAAAGACAGTTAAAGTATTGTTCAATTTTGTGTATAAAGTATCAATTTGGGCTGTCTCTCCTTTTTTTGCATAGAAATCAGCCAGCAGGATATACATTTGCCAATACTCCGGATATATATCAATAATTTTGTTTGCCAGTTTAAGGGCTCGTTCATCATCGCCAATAATGGTTAATTCATTGAATATCCTTACAGCATTTATACCAACGCCAAGGAATACACCGGTTGCATTATCATCACGATAAACATCAGCATTTTCATAGCCGGAGAATTTATACTGATTCATATAAAGGTCATATCCTTTGTCAACATCAATCAACCGCTCGAGCCCTTTTGGTTCCAGTTTATAAAGTAAACCAACTGAATTTGCCCGTTCACGAAGTTTCAACGGAGATTCTGCATAAGGTTGTGAACTGAAATAAATCGGTTGTTTGAATGTCCAATCCGCACCGCTGTCACTTCTGATAATTGATTCAATCACAATTTCATCGACCATCATATCCTGTACTTTTAGAATACGTCCCTGATAACCTGATGGGACCAAATATGATTGCCGTTTACGGGCTCTGTCATAAAACGGTTTTTTAGGTCTTTTACCCATACCGGATCCTTCAAACGGATACCAGCGTATCTGATCGACAGTTAGTGAAATGGGGACATCATAACGCACCTTCATCTGTTCGGTGTACCAATCCGTGTTTAAAAGGGAAAGATTAACTACTCGAACATCTTTGCGGTAATTATATACTTCCTGTAAGCACCAAACCGGGAAGGTGTCATTATCTCCCGAAGTAAACAAGATAGCGTTCGGTTCACAGGTGTCTAAAATATTTTCAGCATAGTTGCGTGGAATAAAATTCTGTGAGCGGTCGCAGGCATGATAATTATGAGCCAGTGCAAATCCCGGAAGTAACACTAAAACAGCGGAAGCTATGACAATTGGCTTCATCAGTGAAGGATTTGATCTTGAAAAATGATCTTTTATATATTGCATAACCGCTGAGATGCCTAATCCCATGGCAATTCCAAAGAAAACAAATGCCGGTGTAAAAAAGTAATCTCGATTACGAACTTCAAGATATGCATCGCCGGTTGAGGCACTATACATTGTGCCATCGGCAAAGTTCATGTATAAGACTAATCCGATGGAAGTTAATATGAAGAGGGTAAAAAATGGCAAGCCTATTTCGAGTCGTTTTTTGATAGCTACATACATGCCTATGAGACCCAGTAAGAAAAATGGGAAAATAAAACTAAAACCCGTACTGGAATATTGTTCTTCAAAATAAGACCAGAAACCCATATGAGGGTGGCGTCCAAGCTGATTTGACAGGGAGCCCCGACGATTGAACATCCTTTCAATCATTCCCATCTGTCCGTATTGTTTGCGATCAAGAAAATCAATGAAGGTTTGGGTATCACGTGAAGGATTATTTTCATCAATTCGAGGGTTTAACTCTGATCTGATTGGAATATACAGATGGACCGACATGCCTATAAAGCCAACAACAACGATTGTCAGAGCAGTTTTCCAGTGCAGTTGGAAATTATATTTTTTTGATAATAGAGCCAAAATCAGAATCAGAATTAAAGCTGCCGGAGTTGCATAGAAATAGGTACTAAAACTTTCCATTACGGTTGCAACTGATGCAATAGCGATCAGAACCGCCCAGTTGATTTTATTATATAATTTAATAAATAGTACCAGAGCTAATAAAGCCGAGACAAATACAAAGGCAACATGACCCCGGGCGATGTCTAGCAAGGAAATTGCCAAAACTAAAAACAATTCGAGAATTGCAAATCCGCAAAGATATATCCAGTCTGTTTTAGTAGCTTTGTTATTTAATACAAAGAAGATTGTACATACCGGAACGACTAAAAACACCGTCATATGAATACCAATGCCGACCGTCGCCAGATAAAATAGGAATATCATGATTTTGGAAGCTTCTATTGTTCCTCTTTGTTCAAAATATCTTACTGCCAGCCAAAACATTAATACTGAAAGAGCCAACGCCATTCCATAAACTTCTGCTTCAACTGAGTTTCCCCAGTTGGTTCTTGAAAACGCAACAAACAGACCTCCGGCAATACCACCGATATAAGCGATAAAACGATTCAAAGGAAGGTCTTTGTCACCGTTAAAGAAATATCCAACCAGTTTGACAGTAAGGAGATAACTTAACATCGCCGTAAAAGCGGAAGAAATAACCGAAATATAATTAATCCTGTATGATATATCTTCTACGAAAGGGATTATTGAAAATAATCTACCAATCAACACAAAAAGCGGGGTTCCGGGAGGATGAGGAATTCCCAGAGTAAAAGCACAGGCGATGAATTCGCCGCAATCCCAGAAAGAGAAACTTCGCTGGACAGTCATAGCATATACAATAAATGATATAAAAAATACCAGCCCAGCCAGAATTGCATTAGTTCTATCTATTTTGTTTTTGTTAAGATCAATCTTGTCGGGCAATCTTTCCTCCTAAAGGCAAACTCGGATAAACCGATAAATAATAATGAGTTTAGTATTTTTGCAAAAAGTTAACATGCAAATATAATAATAGCAATTTAAATAACAACTGTATTTTTTACACGGATTCTCATATGTGGATTAATTATTTTTTGGATATTTTAATTAGCAGAATAGCCTCATATTTAAACTGTAAATTATACTAAAATATAAAAAAGGAGTATCAAATATGTTTGTTTGGTGTTCAGTTTTATTTCTACTTGGAATACTCGCTTTTTTGGATACTATTTTCAGCATGGGTGAGATTTTCAGAAGAGTAAACTCTGTATTTTTTATGCTGATTTCATTAGGATTACTTATCAGAACAACTACAAAAATCAAATCAAAAAAACAAGAGACACTCGAAGAAAAACTGTTTAGTCTTGAACGTCAGGTTAGAACCTTACAGGATGGAAAAAAGAAATTAGCCGAATTTTAGATGTTTTCTGACTCGTCGATTTTTCTGAGAAATTTACGAACTTGTGATATAAAAGGATAGTTGGGATGATTTTCCAGCAAATTCCGATATATTGATTTTGCTTCTTCCTGTTTCTTTTCATCCTTGAATAACACATCAGCTTTTTTCTTCAAAGCATAGGGCAGATAATATGATTGGGGAAATTCATCCTCAAGCCGCTTGACATACACCAGAGCTTTGGTTGTATCAGCTTCATTTAAATTAAGATTAGACAATTTATACAGCGCAATATCAGCCAGTGCTTTATGAGAATGATTTGCTAATGATTCAAGCTTGTTCCGGGTGGAATCAGGCATTTTTCTAATATCAAATAATAAAGCATTGGAATATAAATAGAGTAATTCTCCGTTTTTGTCCGCCTCAGAAATAATCAACAAGATCTGGAGAGCATCATTGACATAAAAACCGCGGGGATAATCAAGCATTAATTTTTGAAAGGCAACTTCTGAGGAGTCATATTGTTTTTCAAATAGTTTTATTAAAGCCAGATTATATTCCACTTCCTCTTTCATATTTTCATCAAGTCTGCTATTGAGAAGGGATAAATAACCTTTGTTGGCATTTTTGAGTTCGCCAAGTTTAAGATAACATTCAGGAGTTGCCATTTTGGCTCTGATAAAGCCCATACCGCTTTTATAGTTACTTGTTACTGAATCAAACATTATCAAAGCCTTCGAGTAATCCTGGGTATTATCAGAATAAATTTTACCTATCCGGTAAACAGCTTCGGCTTTGTCCTGTGGGCGCGGGAATTTTGATACAATGGTATCATAGACTGTTATCGCTTTTTCATATTCACCAAGATGGGTAAGAGCGTCGGCATAATAATAATGAAGATCAGTAAACTGTGGAGAACCGGAAAAATTATTGAGCACATATTCACCCATCCGGACCGTTTCGCTATACAACTTCAACTCACGACAGGTTAGGACATAGTTTATCAACGAGGCACCCTGACGATTTTCAATTGAGTCCTGTTTGACAGCAAAATTAAATGCCTGTTCAAATTTATAAGCCTTTAAATAATATCCCGAAAGGATACGGGGGAGACGGGCGGAAGTCGATTTGTCTACCAGAGTAAGAAGTACTTTTTCAACAATGGGCGAGGATTCTTCAAATTGCAATAATGACATCAGTTTATTTTCACTGGTGGCAGCAGTACGGGTGGTATCATCAATAATTTTTGAAAATTCCAAGGCAGCTTTGCCATAGCTTTTTTGCTGTTCAAGAATTGTTCCGTATTCGATTGCAAATATGGTGCTGTCATTGTTATCAGTTCTAACTTTATCAATAAGACTAAGTGTATTTTCAGGAAAATCAAACTTCATCATACTTCGAACAAGACCCAAATACCGGTTTACATTCTTCGGTTTAACCATTGCTATAGCATCGTTGTAAGCTTGAATGCTTTCTTCTTTTTTATCCTGTTTGGCAAGAAACTCAGCCAGAGTCATTTGATAATGAACATTCTTATCGTATTTTTTTATTTGTCTGCGGGCAAGTTCTTCAGCCTTGGTATAAATTGTTAAACGGTCATAGCATCTGATCAGATTACTAATAACAGATCCGTTGGATGGGTTTTCTTCATATAGAACTTCAAGAATTGCCATGGCGGCATCATAGTTGTTCATCCCCATCAGTTTCCGGGCGAGGTTTAACTTCTCAAGTATCGCAGCATTCTGGCTATTTTGAATAACTCTTGGTTTTTGTATTTGGACGTCTTTATTGATCTTCTCTGCAATTAAATTCAATGGGGATAATATCAACAGGGCCAAGATGCATATAGAAATTTTAAAACATTTATTCATAAAAAAATATAATCCGTTATTGGGTACTTCCAGATTCTAATTGCAGAAGGGCTTTAAAGTAAGCTTTAATCTGTTTTTCATATTGAGGTGGATAATTCTCACCTAGATATTTACGCAACCGATCTTCAAGTTTGGATTTATCATTCAAAATATCATTTGTTAATTCCTGCGGTAAAAATATAGCATTGTTTGAAGCGGTATTGGCTTTTCGCTGTTCTGAGAAATCTCTGCGATAAAGCGACCGGCTGGCATCAAGCATCCGTGAGTAAACCTTGACTTGTCGATCAAGAACTTCCTGACTGACATCACCATTGGCTAAGGCTTCTTCTATTTCTTTCATTTCTTTGCCCATATCATCCAAACGCCCTAATATTTGTCGGGAATTGCCAAACTCACGACCCAATTCTTCGAGTGATTTTCTTATCGCTTTCTGTTCACCGGCAAGCCGCAGGTATTCTTTGACGCCATCTCCTGATTTTGGTTTAGCATCGCCCGGTTTGTTGCACTGGTTTTTAGTCTGCTGATTTAATTCATTTTGCTTGTTACAAAGAGATTGCAATTGTTGAGTTGGTTTATCACAACTACCGCCTTTGTTACAATCTTTCTGTTGCTGCATAGATTCCATAAGTCGGATAGAGGCTTTGTTCAGTTTCACCATTGCCTCACGCTGATTCTGGTTAGCCATGAATCCTTTTTTCTCACCCATCCCCATCATAGCCATTTCCATCTCTTTGGTCGCTTTATCAACCAGAGATTGTAATTCTGCTGCAACAAAGGGTGATTCTTTTCCGAGTTCGGTAATTCTGTTTTTAAGCCCGCTGCATGAATTCAATAAATCCTGCTGGGCGGTTGCCAGATCGCGCATCACAACCGAATTTGGATTGACGGTGCCGGATTCTTTTAAAAGGTCTTCCTGATTTTCAGAAAGATAATTAGCATCATCCAAAGCCGCCCGCATCGCTTTTTTAATTTTTTCCTGATCTCCGCCTTTCATAGCCATCAATTCCTGCTGCATCTGGTCGAGCATCTGAAGCAGCTTTGAATAGGCTTTTTTACCCTGACTGACGGATTCTTCTTTGTTTTGCTGATTCATAGATTTTGACATCTTTTCCATATTTTGATCAGCATCATTTTTCTCAAGTGATTCAGAAAATTTCTTTACTTCGGGCGATTCACCCAGTTTGGCATCTTCGGCGAGTTTTTTTAATTCATCAAGTTCACTCTTGATAGCCTCAAGCTCTTTTTTGATTTCATCTTCTGTTTTGCTAAGCGAAGGAAGTTTATCTTTATTTGATTTTTCAGCCTCTTTGTTCATTTTGTCCTGTTGGTCGGCAAGTTGCTCAACTTTGCGAAGCATCGCTTCCATCTTTTGCTCAAGTTGCATTTTCTTAAGCAGTGCCAGAGTTCGTTCGAGCCTTTTGAGAAGTTCATCCTGTGACATTTCAAAATCTTTTAAAGCGTCTTCCATTTTCTGCTTGTCTATCTGCTTCATAGCTTCCATCAGTTTCCGTTGTGCTTCTTTCATCTCCGGAGTAGCGACCTCTTCAAACAGTTTTTGAATCTGGGCAAGTTTTTCAAGAACCTCCCGGCTCATCAGATTATTTTCAGACATTTCTTTTAATGATTTATCCATGTCCTGAGACATTTTTTTGATTTTGTCCATCATCTCTTCATTTTTTGCCGCAATATTCTCAAGCTCTTTTTGTTGCTGCCAGTCAGCATTTTTGGGGTTCTTCTGATCTGCTTTCATTTTGCGAACCGATTTTTTGAGCCGCTCGGAAAGCTCTCTGCCGGATTTCAATAGCTGTTCGGTGTTGATAATTCGTTTAGCCGATTGACCTTCATTTTGAGTAATCAACTCATCAAGTGAGGGGAGACGGGCAATATACTGACGAGATTTTGTAATCTTTGGTCCGGTAATTCGGTCATTATCGGCTACTTCAAAATAATAACTGACATAATCTCCGGGGAATAAGTTTAACTGATCCATATCCCAGTTAAACTCAATCTCACCTTCGGTTTTAATTCTGTCGGAAAAATGAAGGACCGCAACATGTTCTTCCGATCTCATCTGTCTTGAAATAACCGAATATTTTAACACCAATGATGAAAATCCAAAGTCATCAAAAATTCGTACTTTCAAAGGGAGATACATATCATCGGAAAGATTTACATCGAATCCCGGTCTTAAAACATCTATCGAGGGATATTCATCAGGAATCGCAGTAATATAATATTCTATCGGGTCCGGGTTTTCTTCACCCAGATGATCAACCAGACGAATATAATATGAAAGTGACTTATCAACTAACAAAGAGGTTTCACAGCTTTTACCATCAACTATTAAAGGTACCCGGCTGGAATCCTCAAGAAGCAGGGTTGCGGTTTCAACCGGAAGGTTACTGCCGATTTGCAGGTTGACACGACTTCCAACAACAGCAGAGAATGAACCGTTATTTTCATTAACAATTGTCGGTTCCAATCCGGTGTAGTCAGGATAAAATATTGAGAGTTTGATCTCATTGACTCGGGGTCGATCAACCACATCAATTTTTTGAATCTCTGTTTCAACTCTTCCGGCAGTTACATAGTAATCGAAAGACTTGTTGGTTTGACGAATTGTCGTCATAATATTTACTGAATCACCCATTTCAAATTCATGGTGACGCTGTTTTCTTAAATCAATTTCGTTATCCTGCCAGTTACCACCCGCCATTCGAAAATGGATTGTTGCCTTTTCTGGTAGATCAGTACCAAATATTGCCGCACCTATTTCAATATCACGATATTTGACCCACTCAGTGGTTCCGGGAGTCGGAACAACGCTATATCCAAGCGGTGGTGCGATAACTTCGGTTGGATTAGAATATACTTCATAAGAATAGCTGAACAATCCCGGGAGCAGCAGAAGCATCGCTAATCCTAAGGCACCGGAAATTATCAAATTTCTACCATTTTTTATAAGCGGGTTCACCGAGTAGGCATCAGAAAAATCAACATTGCCAGCTTTCTCAAGAGCCTGTTTCAGCGTCAGGTTAACCAGTTCTTTTGAAAAATGGTCGGTTTCGTTATTATCAGAAAATTGAATTGCAGCAATCAGCCGACCTTTGAGGGCTTTATTCTTTGATTCAAGCAGGGTCGCTACTTTTTCAATGCTGCCATGATTCAGACGCTTTAAAGCATAACGGATGAAAATATACAGAGTTGAAATTCCGGCGAGGGCAAGGATGCTGATTTTGACTGCTACCGGCAAAATAATGATTTTTGCAATAAGTGAGAGAAGGATCGAGGCTACAATTATAGCTGTGATAGACGTAAGTAGTCCGGCACTGAAATAAATAATTCTCTGTTTCAGGAGAATATTTGTTAGTGTTTTTTTCAGTTTTTCTATTGATTCAAATTTACTCATGCCGGAAACCTCTTTTGTACTGTTATCGGTAAGACCCGGTACTATCTATATAAATATCAGCTTTATTATCAGTTTAACAAAGCATAGGTTAAAATGTTCAAGCCCATTTTAAAAGCCTGGTCTCTTTTTTCATCAGGATCGTTATGAACCTGCTGATCCTCCCACCCGTCGCCAATATCTGATTCGACCAGAAAATATAACACTACCCGGCCATTTAAAATTATGGCATAACCACGGGGAGGGTTGTTGTCATGTTCATGTATTTTAGGCGGTCCGTTTGGGAAATCGTAATAGGCGTGGTATAAAGAATGAGAAAAAGGAAGTTCAACAATTTCACGTTCGGGGAAAAGCTCCGCCATCTCTTTTCGGAAAGATCGGTCCATCCCGTAAGAATCATTTACAAATAAAAATCCCCCGCCGGCAAGGTACTGTCTCAGGCGGTCTTTTTCCTCACTGCTGAAATTTATGACTCCATGACCGGTTGCAAACAGAAATGGGTATTTGAAAAGGTCTGCATCCATGATGGTTACCTGTTTTTCAAGCGTATCAACCGGATAAGGAGTATTGTTTTTGATAAAATGAAGAAAATTAGGAATTGCAGAATTGCCCCAATACCAATCGCCGCCACCGCTGTAATGCAAACGGGCGACTTTGATTGCAGACGGATTCGTATTGGAGGTGGGTTGTATTTTATTGTTTCTAAGCTGACGGATAATATCCTGTTGATCCCTTTGGGCGAAAACAGAAGTACCGACAATTAGAAATATAGCCGTAATTATCAGATAAATTTTGTAATTCTTAAACATATATATAGTATACAGCATAAGTCGTCATTTTGCTTAAAAAAAAGGTGCTAAAAAGCACCTTTTTGTGGTATCGCCACTTTAATATAATTGAAAATGCATATATGATACGCAGTTAATTCACCGAGGGATTATAATCAGGGTGTCCTCAATATCGAAATTATGTACAGCCGGGCTGTCAGGAGGGAATATCAATTGAATCATTTTGCCTCGCCTTAAGTTCACATTTTTTGAATATTGGGAAGTAAATACCAGATTTGTGTCAAATTCATCTCCGATTGTTGAATTTGTATCAATATAATAAGTTCTGTTAAAAGTAAGTTTTCGATTGGTTGATGACTCAAGATTGCTCATGAGTGGTTCCAAAATAATCTGCATTTTATAAAACAGCTGTTGGGAATTATCTAGGTTTGAATATTTAGAGGGAAGACCAAATCCGGTTCTAAAATTGGTTGTGTCATTTACTCTGTTCTTGCTGTTCGTACTGCTGCTGAATGGTTTTCCATCAATTAACATCTGTGTTAACAGGGATATCCCGTTGAAGAATTGTAAATGCTGTTTGATTGGCTTTTTATCATAAACAGATAATCGGAGTACAATAACTTCACCATTAGCATGAGTAGCCGCATCAATTTCAAACGGTTTTCCCAGCTCAATTATTTCTTTAAAATGTATTTTATCACCGCCAATGATTTGGTTTTTTTCTCCATAATTTAGAACATATATAACGCCTTGCAGATAAAGTCCGTTTTCATCCTCAATTAATCTCATCATTGCCGGCATTTCGAAGGTTAAATCTTCATTGTTATTTAATAAACTCCCACCATGAATACCGACGCTGGTTTTTGAGATATAGTAGTCTTCCTGGAATCGAACCCCTATTGCTGTGACATGCATCGCTGATGCTTCTTCCTGCAAATTATCGGGTTGACCGGTTAGATAATCAATCACGACATAATACATCTCATTCGCAGGTAGAGCCGTCAATGAAAACGTAAACAGAATTATAAATAGAAAAATGATTTTTTTCATTTTATTCTCCTCATTTATTTAACTGATTTAATGGTAACGAAACAGCCTGCACCGGTTTCAGGCGTTCAGTCTGGACATATTCTATAGAGATATTTTCCTGTTTATCAATTAACTGTTTTTGATCGTTCTCTGTTTGATTGATTATTGAAAATGTCGTTAAGCTCCAGCTGAATAATACCAACAACAATAAGGCTGCAGCCGGAAACGGGATAGTGATTTTCAACGACCATAATTTCTTAAAGGGATTAATAGCAATTCGACTTTGAGTTGAAATGTTATCGACTGATTTAATCTCTTGAGTTGGAAACAATTTTATTTTTGCACGGACTTTTTCAATTGTAGTTTTGAATTCCTGACAATTAGTACAACTGTTCAGATGCTGGTTTAATGCGAGGGTTTGATTATTTTCTAACTCATTGTCGAGTTGGTCAGAGATCAATTTTTCAAAATATCTGCAATCGTTCATAATATTGCCTTTCCGATTAACTGCATCTTCTTTCTGATACGAAAAAGTTTGACCCGAACAGATTCCTCGGTAATCTTCAACATCTGAGCCATCTCCTTAATGGGGAAAGCTTGATATTCTCTAAGTAAGATCAGATCTCTTTCATCAGGGCTTAGCTTGAATAAAACTTTTTCTATAAATTCTTTTATCTCAAAATCTGTTTCGGTTTTGTTCGATATTACAATTGATGATGTTTCTGAATTGTATTGCTTGATCTTTTTCAATTGGTTAAACATTAGATTCCGACAACAGATAAACAGCCAGTTTTTGATTGAATCAATTTTGTGAATTTTATTTTTTTGCTCAATCAGCTTGGTAAAACTGTCCTGTATAATTTCTTCGCTCAAGTGGCGGTCATTGCTTAGATAAATACAGTACGTAAACATCGAATCTTTATGCCTTTCATATATTCTGTTGAGGGCATTTTGATCCCCTCTACAGAAATCCTGCCAGTCTTTTTTATCTGATTGATTCATTATTTGTACTAAAGACAATTATTAAGATAATTTGTTACAACAAATTACAAGAAATATGATTTAATTACAATGATTAAGAGATTTTATTTCAAAATAAAAGAGATCGTACTTCTAAAATTTATTCCTGCCATTGGATAACCATGGATCTGCTGATAATCGTTGTCGAAAATATTTTTTACCAACAGCTTCAAATTCACAATCTCACCTAAGTTGTAAGAGACATCAAAATTGGCAATTGTATAATCATCGAGAATAACAAGGGTACCCGCTGAATCCGAATGAGTTTTAAATGCAGCGATAACTGATAAATGGGCTGAAAATTTTTGGTTAGCGGCTGACAGATTGATATTGATCCGATCCTCAGGGACCGATGAATTATAATCAGATAGATTCAAATGGCTGAATGATGAATTTACAGTATAAATATTTTTTGAATAGACAATGCCCATTTCCCAGCCGGATTGAGAATATGAGCCGCTGTTGGCAAAGTAAGCCGGGGGAGGAGGAGCCGGGTTGAAAACAGTCTGGATCAGGTTGTTACCTTCCATATAAAAAACAGCCGATTCAACTGAAAGCTCAGAATTTATTTTATTAAAATAACCAAACTCATAATATTGTCCTTCTTCCGGTTTCAACGAATCACTGTTAGAGATTAAGAATAACTGAGCCTCGTTAATTGTCGGATTACGATAAGATGTCCCGGCAGAAAGTTTGAATGATCCTATATTTTTAGGCGAGTAAACGATCCCTCCGTTATAAACAAAATGAGAAGAATATTCTGAATGATTTATAAATCTTCCGGAGACAGAAAAATTCAGCCCTTCGTTTAACTGATAATCAGATTGCATTTGAGCTGAATATTCATCCTCATGAAATGAACCGCCATTTATAAAAGGCGTGCCGTTGGAAGCCGATCCACTCAAACGATTCACCGAAAGACCACCAGAAAGATTAAGACCCGATTGGCTGATATTTTTTAAGCGTCCAAAAATATCCAAACCGTTTAATCGGTCAATCGAATTAAAACCATCAGAGAATTGGTGTTCGCCATAATTATTAAATGTCCTTAAAGACAAAGAATAATTTGTAGTCGATTTATCAATGCCGATAGTTGCGCCACTGCGAAGAATATCGCCTGAAAACGGTGACAAGTTATAATCAGGTCCCGGATCTGTGAATTCATAAGAACTTAGTTTTCCAGCAAAGAAAAAATCATAACCATTATAAGAAGGAAATTGTATCCGTACACCACCGGAACGATTAAGATATTCATTATTAATTCGCTGGTTATCGGTTTGCTCATAATCATACCAGCCGGCGGTGATATAGTCACCATGTTTTTGGGAGTATTGGATGTTCCCGTCAAAGGTATCAAAACTTCCACTGGTTAATTCAACTTTTGCAAATTTGTCAATATCAGGTCGATAAAACGAAGTCAGCTCAATTACTCCGCCAACAGCGTTGGAACCATAAAGAGTTGAAGCGGCACCTTTGATTAGTTCAGCTGAATAGATGCCCGGCTTACGATAGGTGTCAGGGAGAGGGTGACCAAAAAGTCCGGCAATATCCGGTCGTCCGTCAGTTAAAACCAACACCCCCCGATTTGGTGAAAAACCCATCCCGCGAATCATGATTTTCCCCTGTCCGCGAGTACCTAAGCCATAACCTCCGTTAGCATTGGAAGTTATCATAATAGAACTGTTATATTTATCAAAGACCGATAAAATATTTTCATCGGGTATATTGGATATCTGTTTATGTGAAATTAAAATAGCCGAATTTACAATTTTTGACAATCGGGTTGGTTCTCTTTTGGCTGTTACAATTATTGGATCCAGTTCAACTGAGGTTTGGGTTATCTCGGTTGAATCCACAGTTGATAAAAATGAAAGTAACAGCAAAGATGCGATCATATTATATACCTCATATCTTAATATTACGGAGTATCTTATACTGTTAATTGAAAATAATCAAGAAAGATAAAAAAACCGGAGAAAAAATATCCTCCGGTTTTCAATTTGATATAAGAAATGAATATTTCTTATTTAAAACGCACCGGTCGACGGGCTTCCCATTCAACAACAATCGGACTTGCAACAAAAATTGAACTATAAGTTCCGATTATAACTCCAAGAATCAATGCCAGCGAGAAACCTTTAAGAACATCACCACCGATGAGATAAAGGGTTCCAACCACAAAGAGAACTGTGATTGAAGTATTAATAGTTCTTGAAAGAACTTCGTTGATAGAAGTGTTGACAGCTCCGGCAAACTCACCTTTGGTGCGGTGTTTTTTCAGATTCTCACGAATACGATCAAAGACAACCACCGTATCCGTTAGTGAATATCCCGCAAGAGTGAGCAAGGCGGTAACAACTAAAAGGTCATATTCAAATCCCAGGATATAGAATATTCCCATTACTGCCAGTACATCATGGAAGGTTGCGATTGTGGCCGCAATACCACTTCTGAAGTCAAAGCGAATCCAGATATAGACAATTATACCGAACAAAGAAAGCATAATTGCTTTTTGAGCATCATTCCGAAGGGTTTCACCGACTGCCGGTCCGATAATATGTTCTGAAACAACTTCAAAATTATTTCCAGGGAAATTGGCTGCAATAAGAGCCTTAAGTTCAGTGACTTTTTCTTTTCCTTCAGATTCAGTCTCAGGACGCTTAATTTTCATAATAAAAGCGTATGGGGATAGTTCAAATCCCTCCATCTGAGTTATTTGTGCGTCTGGAAAAGCACTTCCAACCGAGGATCGAAGATTCTCGATTGTAACTTCATCGTTGAAATATCCTTTGAGCATGACTCCACCAGCGAAGTCGATACCCATATTCGCTTTACCGGTAGATATCATGATAAAGGAAAAAATCCCCAATGATACCAATACCAATGAGATCATAAAAGCATACTTGCGCAGGCCAATGAAATCAATATTTGTATCTCCAATTATTCTAAACATAATTTATAATCCTCTTTTGTTATATGCTAAGTGAACGATAACCTTTGCGAAGTTCAAATATCTGACGGGTGATAACATAAGCAGTATACAATGAAATTGTAACACCCCAGAATAATGTGACAGCAAAACCTTTAATCGGTCCTGATCCTAAAAGGAACAAGGCAGCGGCGGTAATCAAGGTCGTGACATGAGAGTCAAAAATTGCCACAAATGCCCGGTTGTAACCGGCATCAATCGAAGCACGAACTGTTTTACCGGTTCGCAACTCTTCGCGAATTCGTTCAAAAATCAGAATATTAGCATCAACCGAGATACCAATGGTTAGAATAATACCTGCAATTCCAGGCATTGTTAAGGTTGCCCCTAAACCTGCCATAATTGAAAGAAGGAAGAAAATATTGAAAATCAGTCCGATGTCGGCAATAAAGCCGGAAAGACGATAATATATTCCAATGTAAAGCAGCACTAATCCAAGTCCGATCAGGGAAGCATAAAAACCTTTACGAATAGAATCGGCACCTAGTGATGCACCAACAACATTCTTTTCAATAATTTCAACCGGAGCAGGAAGAGCACCAGCCTTTAAAACGATTTCAAGATTACGGGCATCTTTTATACCAGCTGATGATCCCATTGTAATCTGACCGCGTTTACGAATTTTTGAATTGATAAAAGGAGCTGATTCAACTCTATCATCAATTACAATTACCAGAGGTTTATCAATATTGGCTCCGGTAAGCTGAGCAAAGCGAGCCGCACCTTCTCCGGAAAGAGCAAAATCAACCGTATATCCACCATAGGAATCCTGACCAAGAGAGATATTCTCAAGGAATTTACCCAAAAATTGTACTTTTCTTTTTATCAGATATAAAAAATATACTTCGCGGTTGTTTCTGATCTCCGGACGGGTTGACCAGCTAAACATAACATCTTCCGGTATAACTCTTTTTACTTCCGGGAGATTCAACCATTTATTTATTAATTCTTTATCCTGTTTTTTAACAATGTAACCGGGCCAGCTTACTCCGGTACGTTGTGAAGCCATAGCTATTTCCAGACGAGTCCCAAGCGGATTAACTTCCTCATCAAAAGATATGGATTCATCAAAATCATATTTACCGGTTGTATCAGCAACCGAGTCACCCATCAATTCTGCAAGAATATCACTATTGTCAACGAATGATTCTTCAACAGTTTCTGAAGGTTCTTCAGTTTTTTCTGAAGCCGGTTTATTAGCTCTCAAATATTCAGAAACTATCACATCGATTTTGCTAAGAATCAATGAAGAGTTTTCAGATGATTCCATGAGTTTAAATTGCAGAAGGGCTGTTTGACCGATAAGGTCCTCAGCGCGTTCGGCGTCGGTATAACCGGGAAGATCAATAATGATTCGGTCATTACCCTGTTTTTGAATTACCGGTTCCGCAACTCCCAAACCATCAATACGGTTTCGGATAACCTGAATAGCCCGCTCAACCGCACCTTCACGGCTGCCGGGATCCATTTCTTCCATTTTAACTCGTAACACAACGTGAATACCACCTTGTAAATCGAGTCCCAGACGAATTGCTTTCTGCTGTAGATGAAGCAGAGCACCCGGATCGGCTTCCTGCATGGCGATACGATCTTCTTCACTCATTGTCCACAATTTTAATGTGTTCCAAAAAGCTACTACTGCTAATATGAGAAGAGCACTAGTAAGAATAATCCGCCAATTTTGTTTGGACATAAAAATCCCTTTCCAAATATATTATTATGTAATATTGATTTTATAAAATAAAAGAAGCTAAAGTAAAACTGTTAGCTTGTGCCAGAGGGCTTGGCACCGACAAGTGTAAACATTTTCCCAATTTTTGCAGATACAAGGGAGGATGATGTTTGGGCTGTCGATTTCTCAAACGAATGACCAATACGGCTATCAATTTTTAACGCCGTACTTTTCAAATATTGATATTTATTGTACCCGTTGCTGGTTTGGAAATTTACAAGAGGTACGATATAAGCATAATTACTTGCGGGGGGAATGCCATCGGTTGACATCCGATTCGGAGAATCATCAGAAAGATCGGAAATGTCAAATACAGAATATTCTGAATAAACTTCTTTAATCAGAAATTTGTTGTCGTCCTGTAAGTATTGCAGAAAACCGGTTCCGGTCCCGGATATAACCAGGGCCAGTAGGATAATTACAGAAATTGATTTCTGTACCAGGGTTGAATTTTTTAAAATTACTATTTTCATTACAGGCTTTCTTCGGCTTTTGAATATAGGCTAATATCGAGATAAGTCAATTCAAATTCCCTTCAATCGTTGACATTATTAATTGCATTTAATATTGTACCCATACAATATATTTCGGGAAATTTTCATAATTATTAATAAACGAAAAGGATAAAACTATGATAATCAAGACGTTAAATGTCCGCTTAATTTCTGCAATAGTTTTCATGATTTTTCTGATTTTTTCTGTCAATATCATGTCAGAAGAATCTAAATCCTATCATCTTGACAATGGAATGGAGATTATTCTCAAAGAAAAACACGGTTCTCCCATGGTTGCCAGTATTGTTTTTGTTAAATCAGGAAGCAAATATGAATCCAAATTTGAAAATGGGGTAACTCATTTTCTTGAGCATTTTCTTTTTGACGGAACAACCAGTCTGACCAGAGAAGAGCTCGATCTTTCGATTAGAGATTTAGGCGGATATCTCAACGCTTTTACACGAAAAGAACTGACCGCTTATCTGGTCCTTTTGCCAAAACAATATATCGACTACGGGATGACAATTCAGATGGATATGCTTTTTAATTCGTTAATTCCCGAAGAAGAATTAACCAAAGAGAGAAAAGTTGTCATCGAAGAGATCAATCGATCTGCAGACGCTGCGGGAGCTCCGGCAGAAGATTTCTTTACCCAAACCGCATATGCCGGCACGCCCTATGACCGCCCGGTCTTGGGTTTCAAAGCCTTTATTGAAAATATTCCAAGAGAAGCGATAGTGGAATACTGGAAATCAGCCTACACTCCGGAAAATATGACAGCCCTTGTAATTGGTGATTTTGACACTGAAGAGATGAAAAAGACTGTTGCTGAGATATTTGGTGCGATGAAAAGAGATGAGCCAATAAGCCTCGATACTATGGCTGCTGTTGAGCCGATTGAACCGGCCTCGGTTGACTACTCTCTCAAGGGACAGCAATTAATTGATACTACCGCAGACGTAAAATCTACTTATGTTAATTTTAGTTTTGATGCGCCTCATATTTCAGACTCTGATTATATAGCTGTTGACCTTCTGGCATCTTATCTGGGAATGGATGATGTTTCACCATTGATGAAAATATTAAAAGATGGCGCCGATCCGCTGGCTATCGAAGCCGGGGTTGGACTTAGTACTTATGAAGAATTCTCACGGTTAGAAATATATGCCATTGCTAATGATGTCTCAAAACGGGATGCTATTGTTGAAGCTATTATAAATAATGTTAAAAATATCAGTCGTCATAATGCCGATCAGGAAATTCTTAAAGGGATCAAAGTCTCAACCAAATGTAACGAGATTTATAATTCTGATAAACTTCACTACTATGGCTTTATGATAGCGCCAACCATGATGAGCGGGGGCTGGGAGTTTATTCAGAATTATGGTGATATGATTGCTGCGGTTAATTGGAGCAATTGTCAAAATGCAGCTCAAAAATGGTTTGATAATCCAAATTATATTGCCACGGTTGTTACGCCTAATCCGGAAGGTACTGAAGGGTACATTCCAAGAGGTATAACTGCCGAGGAAGTAATATCCCATTTTGATACGGTAAACTTCACGCAGTATAATTTGACTGAAAAAGAAAAAATAAATTTCCCATCAACCGATTCGGTCAGTTTTGAAATTGTTGATAATGCTGATTACCATCGGGAAGTACTTCCTAACGGTTTAACAATAATTGTAAAGTCTCGACCTGATAGCCGGGTTTTTGCTCTGAATGTTTTTGGTAAAAACAGAACCGCTAATGAACCCGATGGTAAAGCCGGGATTACTGATTTTGTAAATCGTTGTGTTGAAAAAGGGACTGTAACCCGTAACAGCTTCGAATTGTCACGTGATCTTGCCTCTATTGGCGCTAACGTAACATTATATGACAATCCCTGGATTCCTTATGATGACCGCTATACCAGCCGTAGTTATACATTTATGAAATTCGAAACAATTGATGATTATGGCAAAAAAGGTTTTCATCTGTTTACAGAGATGATTCTTAATCCGGCCTTTGAATCGGATGAAGTTGAAAATGTTCGCCAGGGAATGCTTGGAGTATTAGGCCGAAATTTGAATTCCCCGGGTAAAGTCGCCAGTAAACTTTTCTACGAATCTTTATTTGATAACTCTGTTTTTTCAAATCCAGTCATGGGGTCATCTGGAACGATTGGGGCGATTACTGTTGATGATTTAAAAAAACATCATGCCGATTTCTATTCACCGGAAAATATGATTATATCGATTGTATCTAATAAATCCACCGATGAAGTGATGAACTGGATCAATGGTAGTTTCGGGCGTTTAAACTCTGCCGGCTTTGAATCAAAAACCCCTTCAATTCCAAAACCAATTTTTGAAATAAAAAATGAACATGCCGAACTTGATAAGGAACAAATCACTATCTTCTTAGGAGGAAATTTACCCGGTGCGAACAGTGATGAATCAGCAACACTGGCTGTGACTACTTCTATTTTATCAAGCCGCCTTTATCTTAATCTTAGAGAAAAACAGGGGCTGGCTTATTCTGTTGGAGCAGGATCAAGATTTGATCGTGATTTCGGATGGTACTATTGCTCGATTGGAACCGGATTTGAAAATTATCAGGAAGCTCTTGATGGCATCCTTCTGCAAATTGATAAATTAAAATTTGATGGACCAACTCAGGAAGAAATTGATCGCGCCCGTAATCAGCTTTGGGGTAGACAGATGAGCGCAAAATTATCAAACATCAATCAGGCTTATTACTTATGTCTTGATGAATTTTATGGAAAAGGATATAAGAACGATCCTCTGTTTATAAAAAATCTTTCTGAAGTAGATAATAATAAAATTAGACAAATCATGTCTAAATATTTCAAAACGGATGCTTATATATTGACTTCAGCCGGTAAATTATAAACGAAAGTTGTTTAATTACAATAGCTTGAAAACTAATAAGAATTTATTTATTTTTATTGTTCATTTAACTTGACAATCTTTTTGGTTAGCGTATATAACCCCCAAAAAATGGGCAAATTTAAGTTAAAGGAATAAAAATAAATGAGTGACTCAACAGCGTTAGGTCCTAATTTACCAGATGGATCTAACAGCCGCTCTTTGATTTTTTTGAAAATTCTTTTTCTATTTTTTCTCATCTATCTATTTATTCTTTCGATTACCCTCTTAGGGGGGTCATTCAAGTTGTTTGGGGAAGACTTTGCAAAAGCAATTTTCCAAACAACCTCTAATCCAATTGTAGGGCTGATGATCGGAATTCTTGCTACGGCAATTATTCAATCCTCCTCAACGACTACATCATTAATTGTCGGGTTGGTTGCAGCCGGATCAGCAACAGGGACAGGGTTAACTTTTGAAGCTGCGATACCGATGGTAATGGGGGCGAACATTGGCACCTCGGTGACTAATATTATTGTTTCGTTGGGACATATATCAAGGAGTGATGAGTTTAAACGAGCATTCCAGGGATCACTTCTTCATGATAACTTCAATCTCTGTGCTGTAATAGTAATTATGCCGCTGCAAATTTACTTCAATGTAATAGGTCATTCCGCGCGGTTTATGGAGAAGATATTTGTCGGGTTTGGGGGATTAACATTTAGTTCACCATTAAAGGCAATAACAAAACCGGTTGCAAAATGGATTTTACATTCTACTGGCGATGTTGCCTGGATAGGGGTTATGATTGCCTTTATCTTTTTAATTTTTGCCTTAACCTATATTGTAAGAGTGTTAAAATCACTGGTCATTTCCAGAGTAGAAAAATTCTTCCAGCGATATATTTTCCGCACTCCTATATTAAGTTTCATTCTTGGTATTGGGATAACAACTATGGTTCAGTCTTCATCCATTACAACTTCGATGGTAGTGCCTTTGATTGGAGCCGGTGTAATTACCCTTGTACAAATATACCCTTATTTACTAGGCGCCAATATAGGTACAACTATCACGGCGTTCTTAGCTTCGTTTGTAATAGGTTCTCCAGAGGCGGTAAGTGTCGCTTTTGCGCATCTTTTGTTTAATGTCTATGGTATAATGATATTTTGGCCTTTAAAGAAAATCCCGATGTGGATGGGAAAGCAAATAGCCGAACTAACTCAAAGATCAAAGTTATTTCCGATATTATATGTATTGATAATATTTTTTACGATACCAGGATTGTTAATTTATTTTTTGAGGTAATAAAATGTTTGAAAAATTCAAAGAACTTTTCAGTAGTGAGAATTTGTTAGATACCGCTTTTAATACGGCTCTGACGATGCTTGAATTTGATTTCAAAATGTATAAAGCATCTTTCGAAACCCTCAGGTTACGCGATGATAGCGAATTATCTTTTGATATCAGAAAAACTGACCGCAAAATAAACAAGTTTGAGCGTGAAGTCCGGCGAAATGTGTTGACCCATCTCTCTATTGCCGGAACTCAGAATATTGTCCCAGGTCTGGTTCTGATTTCAATTGTAATTGATGTTGAACGAATCGGAGATTATACAAAAAATATTGCTGGCTTGGCAAGTATTCACAAACAGCGACTATTAGGTGGTAAAGATGAAGTGACGTTGAAAAAAATTGAGGATCATATCAAGGAAACTTTCCCAATGGTCTTAAGTGTTTTAAAGTCGCAGGATAAAAAAGTAGCTCGCCAAATTTTGAAAGCAGAAGAAGCCATTGGTAAAATTTCTGATAAAATAGTTTCAAATATGATTCTTCATCATGATAAAAAACTTACTACCTCTGATGCGGTCGCACTGGCACTCTATGCCAGATATCTGAAACGTATTAATGCTCATCTGACCAATATTGCATCGGCGATTGTTAATCCGTTCCCGCGTATCGGATTCAGAGAAAAAAAGAAGTGACATAAGTCACTTTGATGCTTCGCATTTAAGTTAATTTATACTTGAATATAAAAAAAAAGCAGGAGTTAATCCTGCTTTTTTTATATTTATCGTAAATTATTTGTTCTTCAAACCCAATCCGGTTCTGAATGCCGGAATCAAAGATTTGCGATTAAGATAATGATATATCACGGCAAGGATGAGATAGATTGCTGCAACCTCCATTCGGATTTCTGAAAAAATCAATTGACTCAAAAAGAGCACTAACAACAAAACACCTTCTCTTCGATTAAAATTAAGATTAACCAGAATTGCGACAGCAAATAATGACTGAGCCGCCGTTAAGTAAAGTTCGTGATCCTGAATTCCGGTTAGAATAAACGGTTTTATTTCACTGCCGGAGATCGCGTATACAAGCGGGATCGTACCAATCAATAGTGTCCACTGGTTTACTTTTGATGAAATCAAAGCCCGCATGGCTGAGTTGGCATTTCCTCGAAGGGTCCAGGTGGCGGCAATGATAAATTCGGGAGCCTCACTTGCCAACGGAGCCAGCCATTGAACCAGTAAAAACTCATCAATTCCAAACTCTCCACCCATTGCAACAAGAGATTCTGCAAAAGGCTCTGAAACAAGAAATATGACTACACCTGCAAAGCCAAAAAGAGAATATGTGCTGACTCTTCTCCAAAAAGTATCCATATTGACAATTATCTTAACAGGTCCGACAAATTCCGGTTCAGTATGCTCCATCTGTGCCGCCCTTCTGGTATACATACCGAAAATAGTAACCAGAATAACAGTATCAATCAGACTCAGATATCCCTTGAGTGGAATTGTGAAGGAGTAAATGGTTGCCATGGCGAGATAAAAAATTTCAACATGTTGAGTTTTATCAAGATTGATCTCTTTTTTCTTTCTAAAAAAGACATACAAAAACAATACCACCGGCCAGGCAAATCCGACCAGTAATCGGTTAGCTCCGGTCATGTTTGCTATTGCATATTGAGCCTGAGAGGGGTCATGGGCTGATTTCCAGGTGAAAACAAAATCGACCGCATATTCCGGTAAAACAGCTAATAGAGCCAAAATGGCGATAGCCAGCGATTCCGACATATCAATTTGAGCTGCTTCAGCAGCCCAGGATAACATAAACGCTGCTCCAAATATTGCGATTCCAAAAAAGAGAGTCCCGTTAAGTGGAGAGACATGAGTACTGGTAAAGCCGTAGTAAAGACCCGGAAGAGTGACAAGGGTTGTAATTAGCAAAGCCCAGTATAAGCCTGGTGTTATTTCGTATTTTTCAGTAGTTTGGCTCAATCTTTAACGCCTTTTTTACACATTACTTATCATGTTTATTATTATTCAATTGTCAGGGAAGAAATAGTAAATATTCTTTGATGTCAAATTCAATTTGAAGAACTTTACAATTAACACAGCAAACTAAAAATAATAAAACTATCAGATGACTTGTTTAGCCACGGATTACCATATTGACAATGTCTTTTCTTAAAAGAACGCCGACTAAATTATCATTCTCAGTTACGAAAACTCTTCTAATATCCTTAAAAATCATCATTGCGGCAACTTCCACAATTCTTGTGTCAGAAGATGTCTTTTCATAATTTTCCCGATACAGTTGAGACACTTTGATTTTATCTTCCTGTTTGAGCAGTTCTTCAAACGGTTCAATATCCATCGAATAATTTAAGTTTGATATCAAAGATTTATAATCAGGGAGTGCCGCTTTTATCAGGTCACGGTCGTTGATTACACCTAAAAGCTTACCGGTCTCATCGACCACCGCCAGAGCGGACAAACGGTTTCTAAACATCTGATTGGCAACTTCTTTGAGAGTGTCATCAGGGGTTACCGTAGCCACGTTGTGACGCATTATATCCTTTACCATGAGTTCTTTGTCAACAGTAACATTAGCATTGGCTATAAGCTTAATCAGGTCGTTTTGGTGAGAGATTTGAAGAACTTTTTCTAAGTTACCTTCCATACGGGCAAAGGTTGCCATTCCTGAAAGAGTTTGCAGATACAGCTTTGCAATTGTTGAAGGAGTTAGCAATAAACAGACGACATGCACCGGAATACCATCTTTGGTGCTATCTTTCAATCCTTCTTTGGATATACCGACCAGAATAAACAGCTCTTTAACAGCATCGGTTCGAGCATGAGGAAATGCAAATCCGTGACCGTAAGAGGTATCTTCGATTTCTTCCCGTTCGAAAATAGATTGAAGCACTTTGTCAAATTCAAGTTTTATGCCTTCCTCTTCGATGAGTCCGAGTAATTCTCGGATAGCGTCTTCTTTGGTTCGGGATTTAAGATCAATATTTATTCTGCGTTCCATTAAAAGATTAGCTAGTTTCACCAATTACCTCATGTTCGTTATCATTATTTAGAGATTTTTTCTTAGTTAAAATATCGGGTGATGCAACTCCGCCTGAAACAAGAAACTTGAATCCGGCTTCAACTGTCATCTCCAATGGGATGACATCTGCCTTAGGGACCACAATTACCATGCCTGATATCGGGGTTGGAGTCGAGGGCATAAATAAAGCAATAAATTCTTCTTCTTTATCGTTTACATTCATTTTAATTTTGTTGGAAATAAAACCAAGTGCATAAACTCCTTTGCGAGGGTATTCCACTAAGGCGACTTCTTTAAAAGATGACATCGATGGTTCAGCGACCGCCGATAGAAGTTGTTTTGCTGCTGAATAAATAGGTCGGATAATCGGCACCCGATCAAGGATCTTATCACCAATCTGGAATAATTTTGCTCCGATAAAATTGCGGGTCAAAATACCGGCAAAAATGATTAAAAGCAAAGTTGTAAAGACGCCCAGCCCGGGGATGTAATACCCAAGCAGACTATGGATTATAGGCTGTAATAAACCGTCGAGAGATTCAAAAAGAAATTTAAGTACGATGTAAGTCAGAATTACAGGAACTACAACCAGTACTCCTGAAATGAAGTATCTTTTTATTCCAAAAGAGAGTTTACTAAAAAACGACATATTTTTTACTTTTATCCTTTCAAGTAAAAAATAGTCGTCTTATAGTTTTAAGTCAATTGTTTTTGACTAGTTCGGTAAAAATCCAAACGAAATAGATATTTCTGATGCAAACTGCATAATCGGTTCAGGATATAGTCCAAAAAGAATAACTCCAATAAGAGCCAGAGCAATTACTGACGCAGTTGGGGCGGTATATTCAATTTTGTAGGGTGAAGTATCAGTTGTAAAGAACATCAGTCTGATTACGTTGGCATAATAATACAATGAGAATACCGAAGTAAGCAAGCCTACTCCGACCAGCCAATAAACCCAGTTCATACCATCAACTTCAGTTGCCATTTTGATAGCGGCTGCAAATACATAGTATTTGGCAAGAAATCCGGCAAGCGGTGGAATTCCGGCAAGGGACAACAAAAATATTGTCATAGCCATGGCAACACCCATTGAAGTTTTTGCCAGTCCTTTATAACTTGCGATCTGGGTAGATCCGGTTTTGTCTTCAAACATGGCTACTATTGCAAAAACTCCCATATTAGCAAAGAGATAGACAAACATATAGAAAGAGGCTGATGAGATACCAAGCTCATTCATAGCAACCATTCCAACCATGATATAACCAGCCTGGGCAATAGAAGAGTATGCGAGCATTCGCTTAATATCAGTTTGTCTGATAGCGACTATATTACCAATTATCATCGCCAAAGCAGCTACAAAGGCTACCAGTTTACCCCAATCATTGGGCAACATCTCCGGACCATGAAAAGCTGACAGACCATTGACAAATATTTTAGCAAAGGCAGCCAAACCGGCGGCTTTGGAGCCAACTGATAAAAAGGCTGCTATCGGAGTGGGCGAACCTTCGTAAACATCCGGAGCCCATTGATGAAACGGGGGGAGAGCAAGTTTGAAACCTATTCCGGCCAGAATCAGCACCACCGCTAAAATAAGGGTTACTCCAATATCTCTAAAAGTCAGATGAGTGATTGCGATATTGATTTTCATCTGAATTATATCAGTAGTTCCTGAAAGTCCAAATAAGAACGAAATTCCATAAAGTAACAGCGCCGATGAAAAAGCACCGACTACAAAATATTTGATTCCCGCTTCTACGGAAAGTTTATTGTCTTTGTAAAAAGCAGCTAATATAAACAGCGGAATAGTAGTTAATTCAAGACCGATATAAAGTGATAATAATTCCTGCGATGAAGCAAGAAACATCATTCCAATCGTTGAGAAAAGAATTAACCCGAAATATTCACCCCGATGATTTTTAATCTTTTGAGTTGTGATTCCAAAAGAACTGCCAATCGCCATAAAGGCTGCTCCGAGGAAAATTATCTTAAAAAACAAAGCCAACGGGTCATTGAAAAACATCGAACCGAATCCGCGACCATAACCGGTGAAGGAAAGTATTATAGCCGTAATTAAAATTCCTGCTAAGGCAAGATAGCCAACAGCGGTTTCTGTTTTTCTTTTAGTAACAACATCAAAAGTTATTACTACCAATGCCCAGAGAAAAAGGAATATCTCCGGAAGCATTATCTGTAAATTATATTCTGGTAGTTGAAAATCCATTTTTATTACCGTGCCATTAAATTAACTAGGTTTTCAATAGTACCAGCCATCAGGTCATTAAGCGGTTTGGGATAAATACCTACTAATAAAGTCAGTATCATTAGTGGAACAACGGTTACTAACTCACGGGCATTTATTTCTGTCAAACCACCCCAACGCTTTAGATTAAACTCTCCAAGGAATACATTTTGAACCATGCGAAGCATATAAGCGGCTCCGAGGACAACTCCTAAAACAGAAATTCCGACTAACACTTTATTCAAAGCGCCAAAGGCTCCAACAAATATCATGAATTCAGAAACGAATCCTGACATTCCCGGTAGTCCCAAAGCTGCCATTGAGAAGAAAACCATAATGCCGGAATAAATTGGAAGTTTCGATCCAATTCCGCCAAAAGCTGCAATCTCTCTGGTATGAGCCCGGTCATATAGTACCCCAACCAATAGGAATAAGGCGCCGGTAATCAATCCATGTGAGATCATTTGGAACATCACTCCAGCTATAGCCGTTGTCGATGAAAAAGCAGCCAGGGCCAGCATACAGTATCCCATGTGGGAAACCGAGGAGTATGCCACCAGTTTTTTCAAGTCTTTCTGAGCTAATGAAACTAAAGCTCCGTAGATAATCGCTATTACTCCTAAGACCGCAATCCAGAATGAGAGGGATCTTAAAGCATCTGGAAACATCGGCCAGTTTATTCGAAGCATAGCATAAGTTCCCATCTTAAGCAGGACGCCGGCAAGGATAACCGATACCGCCGTAGGTGCCTGAACATGAGCATCCGGCAACCAGGTATGAAATGGCCAGACCGGAACTTTGATTGCAAAAGCAATAAAGAAAAATGAGAAACAGATAATTTGTAAGTTGTGAGCTAAGGTTGGACCATGGTCAAGCAGAGTCATCATATTCAGAGTATGCGGTTCAGATGTGAAGTACATTATAAGAATTGCAACAAGCATAAAGATCGAGCCAAAAAGTGTATAGAGGAAGAATTTAATAGCTGCATATTCTTTTCTCGGTCCACCCCAGACACCGATCAAGAAATACATTGGAACCAGCATAATTTCCCAGAAGACATAGAAGAGGAAGAAATCAAGCGCAACAAAAACGCCCATCATTCCAGCTTCCAATAAAAGGAAAAAGGCAAAGTATTCCTTAACTCTGTCTTTGATACCAAAAGATGCAATCAATGATATCGTTGATAACAATCCGGTTAAGAATAACATCGGAACCGAAATGCCGTCAACACCAAGATAGTATTGCACGTTAAGGGAAGGAATCCATTCAAACGGTCCTTCCATATATGCCATTGTGCCTGCCGCCGCAAAATTTGTAAAATAATCCATCATCAACCAGGCTGAAAGTAACAGTGGCGGGAGACTGAAAATCGTCGCAGTCCAGCGAATAACCCCAAACTGATTCTTGGGTAAAAGCATGACAACGCCCATCCCAAGCAGTGGGACGAAAACCAAGGTACTTAAATAAGGGAAATCCATTCTAGTTTATGCCTCCAATTTCAATCTAATTTTCTTGTTTTGTTTCCCCGTCACCTTCGGATTGAACCGCTGTGAGCCGGGTTAATATTGTCAGGATTATTACTCCGACAAAGAATATAATAGTCATGGTTGGCCAGTTATCGCTGATGAAAGTAAATTCAAACTTCCATAAGCCAAAAAGAACAACCACGATTGCGATAAGTAATGCATAAGACTGCATCGCACCGTTTTGTAAATATTTTAAAACTTCACCGGTTTTTCGAACAATCCATCCGGATCCGTTTACGGCTCCATCAACAATATTTTCATCAAACCACATTTTCATATCTGACCAGACCATGGTCAACCAGGCAGTGCCGTTAACAGCACCGTCAACAACATTGGCATCAAAATTCCACATCAGGCGTCCCAACTTCATAGTCGGATCAATAATCGCAACCTGATAAATTTCGTCAAAATACCATTTGTTTAATGACAGGTTATAAAGAGGTTTGATTTTTTCAGCAATCTTGTCGGCTGAAATAGATCTTTTATGGTACATCAAATAAGCCAGATAAATACCGGCAACAGCAACAAGAGTAGAAATACCCATCAATAACCAGCTCGCGTGCGGGTAGTATGGTTCACCATTATAAGCGAATGAAGCAAACCCTTTGCTTAACCAGGGCAGTCCCACCCAGCCGGCGGCTACTGAAAGCACAGCCAGGAAGATCAAAGGATAAGTCATGACATTGGGAGATTCATGAGCATTGTCATACCGTTGCTGATCGCGCGGTTTCCCTAAGAAGGTCAGGAAGCATAAGCGCCACATGTAGAAAGCGGTCATAAAAGCGATCAACAGGGTAAAGAACATGAAAACCGGATGCCCCAATGTCGAAGCAACAATTTCATCTTTAGACCAGAACCCTGCCAGAGGGAAAATTCCGGCAATTGAAAGAGATGCTATCATAAAGGTTGGAGCGGTATATTTCATTTTTTTGAGCAAACCGCCCATCTCCTGAATATCATTGGTATGAACCGCATGAATCACTGAACCGGCTCCAAGGAATAACAAACCTTTAAAGAAAGCATGAGTCATTAAATGGAAAGTTCCGGCGTAGTATCCGGGAGATTGGTGACCAAGGTTCGTGTCGTATCCGTACAAACCTAAAGCCATTATCATATATCCGAGCTGACTGACGGTTGAGTAAGCCAGAACCCGTTTAATATCATTTTGAGTAATTGCAATCGAGGCAGCTAGGAACGAAGTTATCAAACCGATAATCGCAACTACCATCGAAGCATCTGCCGAGGCAATGAAAATATTCATTGATCGGGCAACCAGATAAACTCCGGCTGCTACCATCGTTGCCGCATGAATCAAGGCCGACACCGGGGTTGGACCTTCCATAGCATCCGGAAGCCAGACATGGAGCGGGAACTGAGCCGATTTACCAACCGCGCCACAGAAAAGGAAAATTGCCATTACCGTTAAAACAACAGTCGGGAAGGCACCGGCTGAAACCTGTTCAAAAACTCCGGCGTAGTTTAATGTTCCGGCAAAGACCGCCATTATTAAAAGGCTTAATAAAAATCCGAGATCACCAATACGAGTAGTGATAAATGCCTTTTTACAGGCGTCAGCTGCGGATTTTTTCTCAAACCAGAAACCGATCAACAGATAACTTGTCAGACCGACTAATTCCCAGAAGATAAATATCATGAAGAAATTATTCGCCAGCACTAACCCAAGCATTGAGAAAAGGAAGAGTGACAAGTATGCAAAAAATCGGCTATAACGAGGATCGCCCTTCATATAGCCGGTTGAATAAATTTGAACACATGATCCAACGGTTGTAACCACGACCAGCATTACCGCCGTTAACGGATCTATAAGGATTCCAATCTCAAGATTAAATCCTTTGAATGAGACAAAATTATAAAAAATCTCATACGCCGCACCGTCACGGGCAATTGTTTCAAACAACACCCAAACTGACATTACCCAACAACTGACAATCGTCGCTATCGAAAAACCGGCAGCTAATTTTTCCTTCCAGCGAAGGAAAAAGACAATCATCACAAAGGATATAAGCGGTAAAAGACCAATCAAATAAGCTTTTTCTGTCATTTTATAATTCCTACCACTTCATCACGTTGACATAATCAGTTTTAACACCCTGCCAGTTCCGATAAATAAGCAGAACTAAGGCAAGACCGACAACAGCCTCAGCCGCGGCTACCACGATAACAAATAATGCAAATATCTGTCCGGTGAAACCATCGCTGATAATATATTTATTGAACGCCACAAAATTTATATTGGCAGCGTTGAACATCAATTCAAGAGACATGAGAATACCGATAACATTACGTCGGGTCAGTACTCCGTATAATCCGATTGAAAAGAGAATTGCAGCTAATGCGAGATAATGAAACATCAGGAATTCTCCTCTCTCACCAAAGCGATAGCACCAATCATAGATGCTAATAGAAGAATCGATACAACCTCAAAAGGAAGTACAAAATCGGTCATCAATGATATGCCAAGATTCATAATGTTGTCTGCAGGGAGTTCTTTATCGGTATAACGCCAGACTCTTGTGTTGGCAATCAAAACAATCGTGCTCATAGCAAAAACTAAACTGACAAAAAATCCAACAAGTTTGTTTTCATTTGTCTGGCTGATTCGCTTAGAGGCTAATTGACTGGTTAACATGACAGCGAAAATCATAAGGATTGACACCGCTCCAACATAAATAAGTACCTGGGCTACAGCTAAAAACTCAGCGTTTAACAGGACAAAAATACCGGCTACCGAGAAAAGACATATTATCAAATATAACGCACAGTGAAATATGTTTTTCAACGTGACAACCATAAATCCCGAAACAAGTATGATTACCGAGAGAATCCAAAAAGCAATTCCAATATCACCTTCCATTACCTATCCCTCGTTTTCTTTATTATTTGCAGCATCAGCTGCATTGTTATTATCTTTATCATCTGCTTTTATATCAGAAGTATTTTCAGTTTTATTCTCAGGCTTCACATCAGCTTTAGCTTCTGGAACAGCCTCTCCCGGATTTGCAGCTACTGCAGGTTTAGGTTCCGGTTTTGGTTTTTTCTTCTTACGAGTATCTATATAAGGAGTGTCAATACCCATTTCCTGCAACTTCTTCATATCCCAAACAAATTCATCTTTGTTGTCCATCGACATTTCGTAATTGTTTGCCATTTTAATAGCACTGAAATTACAGGCTTCTTCACAAAGTCCGCAATAACAACAGAGGGCATTGTCGACCGTAAATTTCAACAAGGTTCTTTTTTTGGTTTCCGGATCACGAGGGGCATCTATCTCAATAGCTGCTGAAGGACAGGCTTTCATACATATTAGACAGCCGGTGCAATTTAGTTCGCCGCTCTCTTTGTCAGAAAGCAGAACGACTACTCCTCGAGATCGTTCGGGCATGGTCCATTTTTCTTCAGGGTACTGAAGCGTGATAGCATGTCGACCGAGATGTTTCCCGGTGATACCCAGTCCCGCAATCAGGTTTTTTATATCTTTAAATAGCTTCATTTTGCCATACTCACTTTACCAGTACCAACCGGCGTATTTAAACCAGGCGCCGAGGATTAAGTTTGCGAAAGTCACCGGAACTAAGAATTTCCATGCAAATTCCATTAGCTGATCGACTCTTAAACGAGGATAGGTCCAGCGGAACATCATCAGTAAAAAGACAACCCCTAATGTTTTTATTAAAAACCAAACCCATGATGGAAGAAACGGTCCGTTCCAACCACCAAGGAAAAGAGTCACAGCGATTGCCGAAACGGTGAAACCGTTGATAAATTCAGCCAGAAAAAACATTGCAAATTTCATTCCGGAGTATTCAATATTATATCCGGCAACCAGTTCCTGCTCTGCTTCGGGAATATCGAAGGGAGTTCTGTTTGCCTCAGCTGTTGCTGCAATTATATAGGTTATAAATGCGATTGGTCCGAACGGGAAGCGGAAGATAAACCAGTTGTAAAACATTCCGGACTGAGCATTTACAATATCAACCATCGAAAGGGAGCCGACAAAAAGTACAACTACCAGAATCGAAACTACCATTGGAATTTCATAACTCACTAACTGTGCTGCCGAACGCATTCCGCCAAGCAGGGCATACTTGTTATTCGAACCCCAACCGGCCATTAATAATGAGATAACTGTAAAAGTGGTGATTGCGATTATATAAAGAATTCCAATATTTAAATCAGCGACAATCAATCCCTCTCCGAAAGGCATTGTTATATAAGCAAGAAAAGCAGCTACAAAACAAAGAACCGGAGCCCAGAAAAAGACCATCTTATCCCGGGAATCAACCAGAATATCTTCCTTTTGAAGCAGTTTGATAGCATCCATGACGGTCTGATACCACCCATGCCAGCCATGACGCATCGGTCCGAAGCGTTGCTGAAGATGAGCAGCAATTTTTCTTTCCCACCAAACGAGGAATAAAGCGATGACAGACAAAAGACCAAACATCATTGCCCCGAGGGCAACGTATCTGATAATATCAAGCCAGGGCTGTTCTATTCCAAGGCTGGAAAGAAGTTCGTATAACCATGTAAAGAGGCCGTGAAGTTCTCCAACAGCAATAATTGGGGTCATCTATCCACCTCCGGCAAAATGATATCAAGTGATGCAAAAATTGCAACCAGATCAGCAATAAGACAATCAGTACCAATAAAAGGAATTACTTGAAGCTGGTTGAATGAACCGCCACGCATCTTAACTCTCATCGGTTTCTTACTGCCGTCAGATTGAATGTAAACTCCTAGTTCTCCACGCGAATTTTCAACGCGTGCATAAACTTCACCTGCCGGTGGTTTAAAGTTTGGTGATACTTTGGCTTTGATCGGTCCTTCTGGAAGTCCGTCAAGTGCCTGTTCAACTATATTGAGAGATTGTTTAATCTCATCAAGCCGAAGCAAATACCGGTCATAACAATCACCGTTAGGACGGGTTGATATTTTAAAATCAAATCTATCATAGATTGAGTAAGGATCATGTTTTCGCAAATCATACTCAACCCCAGAAGCTCTCAAAACCGGTCCCGATACGCCATAAGCGATTCCCATCTCAGCTGAGAGATGTCCGATACCTTTGTTGCGTACCAGCCAGATCGGGTTTTCATTGAGAAGACCTTCATAGTCTTTAAGTTTTTCCCTGATTGTTTTAATAGTATGACGACATTGCGGAATAAATTCTTTGGGGAGGTCTTTTGCAACTCCGCCAACACGAATGTAATTGTAAGTCAGTCTTTGTCCGCAAGTCATCTCAAACAGGTCAATAATCATTTCCCGTTCCCGTAAACCATAAAGGAACGGAGTCAACGCCCCGATATCCATCGCTGTTACACCATAAAAAATTAAGTGAGAAGCGACACGATTCAATTCGAGCATAATAATTCGAATATATTCAGCCCGTTCAGGGACTTCAATTTCTGCAAGCCGTTCGGCTGCCATTGAAAAAACCTGATTGCATGACATCGCTGTCACATACTCAAACCGATCCATAATCGGAATACACATAGCATAAGTGCGGTTTTCGCAGATTTTTTCAAGTGCCCGGTGAAGATAACCAATGACCGGTTCGATCTTGACTACCTTTTCACCGCTCATTGTTAACACAAGACGACATACTCCGTGAGTCGAAGGATGATGGGGGCCCATGTTTACAACAAATTCGTCAGTCTTTAATTCACCCATCGTTTATAACTCCGGCATTCTGATAAAATCGGGAGCATCCCAATCCTTACGCATTGGATGACCCTGATCCCAGTCATCAGGAAGTAAGAATCTGGTTAGATTATCATGATTGTTAACATTGATTCCATACAGCTCCCATATCTCACGTTCGTACCAGTTGGCAGCCGGCCAGATTTCCTGTACCGAGTCAATCGCAGCATTTTCATATGGAAGAAATATTTTAAAATCAAGACGTGTTTTATTAATAGTGGAAGCAATGCTATAAACAGCTTCAAAACTTTCACCGGTATCAACGCCGCCAAGATTACAGAAGAAATCAAATTTCAAACTTTCATCATCCCGTAGCGACTTGCAAAGTTCGACCAAATCAGAAGCTTTGACTTCATACATTAAATCGTACCTACCGGTATCAAGGAAAGTTAGCTTCTCCTGATAATTTTTATCGATATATTCTTTCAGATTTTCTTTGGTCATTCTATTTTTCCTGCCAATCTGAAAGTTTCTCTTTTTTAATCTTCTCCTGCAAATGGATACATCCTTCAAGCAGAGATTCAGGACGAGGAGGGCAGCCGGGGATATGAATATCAACCGGGATAATATGATCTATTCCTTTTTCTACAGCGTAACTGTCGTAGTAAAAAGGTCCGCCTTTGATGGTACATCCACCCATAGCAATAACATAGCGCGGCTCAGACATTTGATCATACAAACGTCTTAAACGCGGTGCCATCTTTTTAGTAATAGTTCCGGCGGCAATAATTAAATCAGCCTGACGGGGAGTGGCTCGGAAAATCATTCCTAACCGGTCAAAATCGTATCTTGAGGCGCCGGTGCACATCAGCTCTATAGCACAACATGCGGTTCCAAATAAAAGATACCACAATGATTTTGCACGTGCCTGATTGAGAACAGCTTCTAATGAAGTAACAACTATTCCTCCACCGGGAATTTTTTCTGTGTATACAGGTAGTTTTTTAATTATACCCATTTTAATGCTCCTTTTTTCCAGGCATAGAATAAACCAAAGAAAAGAATAAGGATAAAAATTACCATCTCAACCAGGGCAAACAAACCAAGCTTTCCAAAAGCTACTGCCCAGGGAAATAAGAATACTACTTCGACATCAAAAATTACAAAAATTAATGCGAAGACGTAAAAGCGAGGATTAAATTTAATCCATGAATCTCCGATTGGTTCTTCGGCACATTCATAGTTTATATTTTTTTCCCTATATGGATTTGATGGTCTAAGTAACCGGGCGATGCTGAAAGTGATTAAAACAATCGCCGTCCCGGCAACGATGAACATTGGGATCGCCAAGTAGGCTGACATTTACTTCTCCTGTGCGGGACACTTCCCGACTATGTGACGGAATTCACAATTTTTTGGATAAGTTATTGCCTTTTCATTTATAGTCAAGCTCTTTTATATGTATTTTTAAAACGTTTTTCTTACTATGACAAAATTGTTTTAAGAAAAAGGATATAAAAGGATTCTATACTAATTTGTGTGAATTAATTTTTGAAGATGAACAGGTCTGAATGATATAGGTTTTCATTTAGACCTGCTCATTTACATGTATCTGATACTAAATCTATTTTAGAGTCGTCGAATTCTCATATATAAGGCTATGCAGACAACTGTTATAAACAGGGTCGCAAAGCCCAAGCCTTTACGGCGGAAATAATACTCATCAATTAACGCAGCAGAGTTATTTTTAACTGTATCTGCTCTTTTCATACCTTCTTCAGCTTTTGGCAATACAGTATTGAGATCATATGAGTGGATAGAAGCACGGGTTTGAATCAAAATCTGCCCAACTTCTTTTAATCGAAACTCTTCATCGGTTGTCATCATCCCTTTTTCAATCGCTTCATCGAGTACCAATTTTGCCTCATTATGGGCATTAACCAGCTTATTTATTGATTCCGACATACCTTTTGCGGTTTCAAACCCTTTGGTACCGTCATCTGCAGAATGGCAATTTACACAAAGCGCCGGTTCTTCAATACCAATCATGGCATCATTTGGTTTTTCAATAAAATGATTAGAATGACAGACTTCGCACATTGGAATTTCATTATCAGAAAAAGCCTCTTTATGAGGTGAATCATTAAATAATTCAGCTTCAAGAGCATGGCAGTTTCCACATACATCTGCTACTGATCCTATTCCCGGAGGTGCGGCACCATGATTGCCATGGCAATCATTACAAACCGGAGCGCCTAAATCATTTTTTTCAAGTAATGCAATTCCATGAACTGATTTTTTATAATCATCAACCTGAGTCGCAGAAATATTGTAGGGAGCCATATGTTCGGAATCGCTGTGACATTTTCCGCAGGTCGCCGGAATATTCTGTGCGTAAGTAGATGAATGGGGCATATTTGCATCCCCGATTTCATGAACGGTATGACAGGAAATACAATTGGCAACATTGGTATCTCCTTTGCCAAATAATTGTTTCCCATGAGTTGAGGTTTTATATTTTAAAAGCTGATCGGTTGGAAGTGCAGGATTGTGTTCATGCATATAAGCTGCATCGCTATGGCAACTTGCACAAAAACCAGGGACTTCCTTAAAATCAGGAACACCTCGGTAGCCCTTACTGTCACGAACATCATCCATATCATCTAAAGAGGGATCACCTCCATGACAATCAACACATCCTAATCCATTCACGTAATGAATATCAGATGAAATCTTATGAGCTGGACCGTCGTCATCTTCAAAATCCTGATGGCAGGTCATGCAATTATTCTCAGATGCAAATGCCAGCCCGGAAATACCCAAAAGTATTATTAAACATAGTAATAAAGTTGTACTTAATTTTACCATGACTGACTCCTATTCTACCAAATAACCATAAATGGTCATTCCAATTATAAACAGAAGAACAAAATATCCAAAATATTGATACAGTTTAGAATCTTGATCTGTCTTTGATTTTTTATTTATAAAAGGCACTATTGCCCAAATTAATCCACCTATTGAAAACGCAATAATACCGAACAATTCTCCCTCCATAAAGAGGACATGTGCCGGAATCATTTTCAAAGCCTGAAATGCAAACATGAAATACCATTCCGGTCGAATAACTGCCGGAGGAGGAGCAAATGCATCTGCCTTTTCACCCAGAGGCCAGTGAATTACACCAATGCCATCAGGGAATAAAACCGCTAAAATAACTAATACATTAAGAACTATTAACCAAACCAGAAGATCTTTCAATAGAAAGTTAGGGAAAAATTTCTGGTATTTTTTCTGTTCCTGAGGTTTGTTGGCCCATTCAAGAGGTTCACTCATGCCTTGTCGTTGAATGAATACCAAATGAGCAGAAAGCATAACTGTAAAAATCCCCGGTAAAATAGCAACATGAAGCCCAAAAAATCTTCCAATTGTAGCACCGGTAACTTCTTCTCCACCACGGGCGACAATTAGTAGTTGTTCTCCTATAATAGGAACTGCTCCTACCATTCCGGTTCCGACTCTGGTTGCAAAAAACGCAAGTTCGTTCCAGGGAAGTAGATATCCTGAAAAGCCAAAGGCTAACGAAAGAGCAAATAAGACCATTCCGGACAACCAGGTCATTTCGCGTGGTTTTCGATATGCCGAAGTAAAATATACCGAAAACATATGTATAAATACCGCCAGTACCATCAGGTTTGCCGACCATGCGTGCACTGCCCGTATCAACCAGCCAAATGATACATTTGTAATTAAAAACTGGACCGATTCGTAAGCCGAATCAGCTCCGGGACGGTAATACATCAGTAGTAAAATTCCCGAGATGACTTGTACAATAAATAAAAATAGAGAGATGCCGCCAAAATAGTAAAAAGCCGAGTGACCATGTACGGGAACAACTTTGTCTCCCATATATTCAACTAAGGCGTTTATTTTAAAACGATCATCAAGCCACTTAAAAGACTTTGAGTCCGGTAATAATTTCTTTTGATTATCCATCAGCTATCCTCCTTGCTGACGAATATTTCATTATTTTCCTCTTTTACAACATATTTGGCAAGCGGTTTTGGAGGTGGACCGGAAACATTTAAACCATCATTGCTATACCTTCCATTATGACATGAACACCAAATGATTCCGAGATCCGGACGATGTTGGACCGTGCAATCGAGATGGGTGCAGGTTGCAGCCAGTGCTTTTAATTCATTTGAACCAGTTAAGAAAATTATCCCGAGATCTCTGCCATACTTAAAGTACTTGGCTTTTTTCTCATCTGCATTAATATCATCTCTGGTGAAATCCAATTTCAATTGAGATAAATTTGCTTCAGCAGTTTTGGGTGGAACGAGGTATTTTCCGATTGGGTAAAATATAGCTCCAAGAGTAGCTAAAGCGCCACCCCCAAGGATAATTTCCAAAAACCCTCGTCGATTGGGTTTTTGTTTGCTCATTGTTCCTCCAATTAATAAATATAAGATATAATATATTTGATTTATCTATGTTTTTTATAATAAATTCAAAGCTATGTCATTGCAACAAAATAATGGAATATAGTATAACTTAAAAAACTATTTAAAAACTACAATAGCATCAATCTCTACTTTGACATCTTTTGGAAGTCTGCTAACTTCAACCGTTGCACGGGCAGGTGGATTGGAATCAAAGTAAGTTGCGTACATTTCGTTTACAGGTCCAAAATCATTCATATTACTTAAGTAGATAGTTGTTTTTACAATATTTGAAAACTCGGCACCACCCGCTTTGAGGATCTGCGATAAATTATCCATCACCTGTTTACATTGTTGCGAGGCAGAATTACCAACAATCTCCATTGTTTCAGGATCAAGTGGGATCTGTCCTGAGATAAACATCATTTCGTTTGGTTTTACTTTGATTGCCTGGGAATACGGACCTATTGCAGATGGGGCTTTATCGGTGTTTATAACGGTTTTCATATAATACTCCATTATTTTTTAAATATAAGATTAATATTTATCTATTATTATGATAAATTTAGAGAAAAAGAAAGATAAAGTATAAGAAATATTTGTTTGTCTATTTCAGACCGCCCGGTCCCATTAGAGCAATAAAAGCTTGAAGGATTTTATCATCAAAGCAGGAGCTTTGAGTCATCATTACTTTAAGAGCTGGGTAAGAGTCCATTGCTTTTTGATAAACCCGCTCCGAGGTCATCGCATCAAATGTATCGCAGACAGCAACTATCTTTGAATAGATATGCATCTCATCAAGTTTTAGTCCGCTTGGATAACCGGTACGGTCACCCCGTTCATGATGCTGAAGTACTGGATAGTAGGATGAGGCAGCAATCATATCGGTTTCAGTTAGAATGTCGATACCCCACTTGGGATGCTTTTTCATTATTTCAAATTCTATTTGATTCAATGAAGTGCGTTTATTCAAAATTCGTTCGGAGACTTTTGATTTACCCACATCATGAAGAAGCGCTCCGACTCCTAATTCGTGTAAGAATTGATCATCTGTAAAACCCAGTTGTTGAGCCAGGGCAATTGAAAAAGTACAGACATTGACCGAATGAGTATAGGTGTAATAATCAAAAGAAGTAATCGTTAATAGGTTTAAAAAGGCTTCTCTTCCTTGAAGGATATAGCCTACGGTATTGCCAACTAATTCTTTGGAACGATCAATATTTTCGCTGTTGGTCGGTTTTTCTAAAATATCTTTTACTAGAGCGGTTGAGGTGTCATAAAGAATCCCGGCTTTTTTTACTTCCTGAATTGTGGGATCATGTAAGATTATATTTAGATTCTTTTCAATATAGAGCTGATATTTCTTTTTGTTTACCGTTTCTATATAAAGTCGTTCAACTTTATTCTCCATAAGTTTTAAACGGGTTTTTTCAGTAAAGGGTAAATCAGCAGATCGATATAAAACCAGATTGTTATCAATACTTATGTAAAGATCAAAATCAAGGATCGAATCGACCCTGATAGAATCTAACAATATTGCTATATATTTTTCTTCAGTTCTTTTTTTTATTGCTGTAGAAGTCATAAATTTGCATTAAAATTTATTAATAGTTCAAACGCCGTATTTCTATAAACCCGGTTATTTAGTGAATATTATCGGTAATTATTTGAAAATAGTTAAAAAAATAACCCCTGCCAATTGACAGGGGTTGGAGGGCTTAGAGCAATCGAAAGTTACTTTTCATAATTTTTTATCATGGAAAGTACCGAATTCAAAGATCCGGTTATATTAGTGAGAATTTTTGAATATTTTTTCAGAAGCTCTGAATACTGCCAGCGCATCTGAAATGCATTTTCAGGAAAATCAAACATCTCTAAGAGAGTGATTTTATATATTTCATCTATATATTTTACTACATAATAAGGATAATCAACAACATTAGGGTCTTGAACATCGCCTCTGCTGATTCGGTCCCGGTAAACCTCTATCTTCTCTAAAACAACGGTTCCAAAACACCAAGGGGTCATTACAATCCCAAAATTGGTGGCATCAGCATAAAATCGTTTAATAGTTCTCATTAATAAATCTACAATTACCCCACGAGCTCGGTAATATGCCAGTATTTCGAGGTTATCCGATGCTGTAGAAGCAATTTTGTCGTTTAAATATTCACGTTCCGTCTTTGCCCGATTGAAAGCCAGATCGAGAAATTTGTAATAATCATCGAAATAGACCTTACTATTTTCTGATAAAGACATAATAAAATACCCCGCTTCATCCTTGCGAATTCGGGGATCATTCATGGTTGCCAATACTTCGTTTGAAAACCCTGGCTGTAAATTTGTTGCGATCATCAACTCTCCTTGATTTTATTCTTCAATCTAATATCCCTTTGAGCATAGGCTGTGCCATTTATAAAGGAAACGAATTATGTCTTTACACATAATTGTTATGGTGCTGTAATACAATGAGATAGGGGGCGATGAGAAGGGCGATAAAGCCCCGCCAAATAAATAATGAAGAGTTATTAGTAGTTAATTAAAAAGAAAAACTATGTAATTTGATGCACATTGTGATAAACATTGTAATTTTGAAGAAAACAAGAGTAAAAGAGGAGTATTTAACTACTCCTCTTTTAAAGCAGATTTTTTACCAGACCCAATCGGCGATAAAGACATTGGTTTCACCTTTTACAGAATTATTTCTGTTGGAAGCAAAAACCAATTTACTGCCATCATGGCTGAACATTGGGAATCCATCAAAGGTTTTGTTATGAGTAATCTGTTCAACTTCTTTGGTGTCGATATTGACCATATGAAGATCAAAATTTCTACCCAAGGAATCAGCAACATTTGAGCAGAAAATGACATGTTTGCCATCAGGGTGGAAATATGGTCCAAAATTAGCGGCACCATTATTAGTTAATTGAATAGGTTTGCGTTGTTTCAAATTCATTATGAAAATTTCAAGCATACTTGGTCGGATCATACCATCTTTAAGCAGGGCTTGATAATCCTTAAGTTCGTCTCCTTGAGGTCTTGAGGCACGCCAGCAGATCCATTCTCCATCAAGTGAGAAAAAAGCTCCGCCATCATAGCCCATTTCATGAGTTAGTTGTTCGACGTTGTCACCATCGGGGTCCATCAGGAATAGTTCAAGATCGCCGGATCTAACCGAAGTGAAAATGATTTTGTCGCCCTGGGTAGAGTATACAGCTTCAGCATCATAACCCTCGGTTTGAGTAAGCTGAACGATATTTGAACCATCCGGGTCAGCTTTAAAAATATCATAGCTTTTGTATAATGGCCAAACATAGCCTCGGGACATATCCGGCTTGGGCGGGCAGGTCGAATCAATCAGATGGGTCGAAGCATATATAATATTTGTCTTATCAGGTGAAATAAACGAACAAGTAGTAGTTCCCAAACCAGAGGATACCTGACGAACATTGGAACCATCTGAATTCATTCGAAAAATTGCATCACACTCCATATCATCGATTGTAGCCTGAAAGATTAGTTCGGAGGCATCATAAGAAAAATAGGCTTCGGCGTTCTGACCGCCAAAAGTAAGTTGCTTAATATTTTTAAAATGTTTTTCATTTTCAAAAATTGTCGGGGTTCCATCAGTTGCTGAGGTTTGATCGGCTTTGTCATCAACTTTTTGAACACATCCTAAAAACAGAAGGCAGACAATTAATATAGTAATTCCTCTTTTCATTATTTCTCCTTTAAATTGTTAAACTTTTTGTTAATAAGCCTCCAAATAACTTCATTGTAAATCAAAAAATTCGTGGTTATTGATATCTTTTGGAAGAGATTAAAAACTTAATTGACTCTCTTGCAATATAAGGCTATGCACCGATATAGTTTGTCTGTTTATCAATAATCGGTTGCTTCATAATCAACAGCCTGTATCTTAGCCCGTAATGAATCTTAAAATTAAAAACATCTCTGTCTTTACCATAACTTTCTCAGCAGTTGTAATGTGGATGGGTTTTTCAAGCTGGCGAATTATGTTCAATAATTTTGCCATTGATGTTTTTAATGCTACTCCAAATGATGTTGGCATGATTCAAGCCGTACGCGAGATTCCCGGATTACTGGCTTTTGGGGTTGGGGCATTGGCAATTTATTTTACCGAGTCCAAAATTGCCGCTATATCAATCATTACTGTTGGGTTGGGTTTATTATTGTGCGGTTTATCAAATTCAATTTTGATGCTGGCTTGCGCTACGGTACTTATGTCATTTGGATTTCATTATTTTGAACCGACTAATTCATCTCAATTATTAATGATTAGTAAGTCCGGAGACCTTGGAAAAGTGCAGGGGAAACTTCGCTCCTATGAATCAATGGCAGGACTTGCCGGGGCAGGGTTGATTCTTTTCATGACGTTATTTCTTGATTACCGACAATCATTCTATATTATTGGCGGAATTGTAGTTGTAATCGGGTGCTATCTGGCTTATGCTCTCCCATCAAACAGAACCGGTTCTGAAACCCGTAAAATTCATTTAAAGAAAAAATACAAATTGTATTATACGCTGGCTTTTCTTCGTGGTTGCCGGAGACATATTTTTACAACCTTTGCGATTTTTTTATTAGTCAAAAACTATGAACTCGATATTACCATGGTCGCAATAATAATGCTGGCAACTAATTTTGTTACCATTTTTACAAATCGATATCTGGGTTATCTAAGTGACCATGTAGGTGAAAAAATTGTGCTTGTTACATCTTCTCTGTTATTGGTTTTTATCTTCACCGGCTATGCTTATGTAACCTACCTACCGTTATTGATCGGATTGTATTTTGTCGATAATATTCTGTTTGGTTCTTCAATAGCATTAAAATCATACCTCAGGAAGATTTCTTCCGATGAAGATCTTACCAGTTGTTTATCGTTTGGGATGACAGCCAATCATATTACGGCAGTTATAATTCCCATTGTTGGGGGAATTCTTTGGACAATGTTTAGTTACGAATTAACTTTTTTAGTCGGGGCTGTAATCGTTTTTGTAGATATGCTATTTGCAATAGCTATTCCTTCAAAAAAAGATCTTGCCACTATTCAATAATTTATTTTTTATACGTAATGTTTAGTAGACAAGCAAAGTTGAATTGTTTTGGGGAAATCAAAAGCTGTTCAAAATTTGCTCTTTGAATTATTTAAATAGTGGTTAAATTTAGTCAAATATTATTTGATTGTTAATATCAGAAATTGTAAAAGGTTTAAACATGACTTCAGTTAGAAAACAAAAAAAGAATATGATAATTGTTGAAGATTCAGGGATACATGGTAAAGGTGTCTTTGCATCCAATAGAATTAAAAAAGGTAAACGCATTATTGAATATCTCGGTGAGATTATAACAGTCGAGGAAGAAGAACGCCGTTACAGTGAAGTAGATCCGGAAAGACACCAGACTTATCTGTTTGAAATTGATGATGAAATTACAATTGATGCTACAGTTAGAGGTAATGATGCCCGTTATATAAATCATTCCTGCTCACCTAACTGTGAGTCTATTAATGTTAACGATCGTATTTTTATTGAAGCCATTTGTACAATTGAAAAAGGCGAAGAGCTAACCTACGACTATTCATTTGTTGCCGACGATGAGACAATTGAAGAAGCCCAGAAAAGCTACCCTTGTAAATGTGGTGCCCCTGACTGTCGAAAAACAATTCTTAATATGAACTAAGCATATTTTACAACTCCGAATCCGGATGAAATGCTCCCCAGGCAAACCAATAGGCAATATATGATTCCACCGTTTGAAGTCTTTCGCCGGCTCGCGGTCCGCTTAGTCCGTACCCAAACAGATCCCAGGTTGTGCCTTCATTGTCAATCATCACTCCGGCAGTGTTACTATTAATTGGTTCAAAAGTAAGCAGGGTGCCATTATTGAGAGTTCTCTGGTAGATGACTCCAAAATTTTTAAATCTATTCCCAACCACAACAATGGGTACCTTATTGAAAACTAAATTTTGTGCGGTAGTATTATCGGTGAAATTTAAAATATTGAAAGCTTTGCTTTTCCCATCAATGGCAACACCCACAATCCTGCTTTTCCCGGGAAGTCTCTCATCAAAATTATCAACCGGGAACAAAAGCCTTGAATTGTTCGTCCGGTAGTCACCATAAGGATAAGACCCATAAGGGCGCGATGACCCGGTGTTTTGCGTTACAACTTTTGCATCCGGATATAATTGAGAGAATGTTTTCCAAGTTGTTTCAACAACCGGAACCAAGGTGGCATTGGTTGATTTAAGAACGCCGTTAACGCTTTGTAATTTCATTTGTGACCAGTTACTTCCCGTGGCACGATCATAAGGAATCAAATTTGTATTATACAATAGTCCCGAAACTCCAAAAGTAGTAACATTGCCGTTTACATTTCGACTCCACCCAATTCCTGAACCGGTTAAGGGACAGTAAGTGACTGCAAAAAATTCTCCGCCCATGTCGTCATTGATAATTTCATGCCAGTCGAGAATTTGATGAGGATAACCTCTTACTTCATCTTTTACTCTGATACCGATGATCAGATCGTCATCATCAAGAAAATTTATTTGTGAAACTGATTGAATCGCCGGAGAGAGCAAAGCCGGTATGCCATCTTTACCGGGACCGCCTCCGAAAACTTCACTCTCCGGAATTAACCATGTCGACCCGGAACCAGGCTCTGTTCCTCCGCTTGAAGTAGGGGAATTACTGTCAACATTATTACTGCACCCTTTAAATAAAAAAGATACGAGAGTTAGCACGATCAGAATTATGCCTGAGATTTGAATTTTTTCTCTAAAGTAAGTCATTGGGTGATCCCTTGTTTAAAAAAGTATAAAATAGTGAGATTGAAAATGAGTAACTGGTACTAAATTGTACGCCTTCCAATTCTCTATAAACAGGCAGTTGCCCCGATCCTCGAAGAGTTATCGAAGGTGAAATTGATGCATTAATCCCCGGGACAAGGTTCAACCATTTTCCTCCGGAATTTGGCAGACTTTGATCTGAAAATTTATCCGCCTGGCTGTTTCGGTATCTAAGAAAAAGAGTAGTACCCAAATTTGTCGAAAAATTATAACCGGCGCCGAGATTTAGAATGAATTCATTCCCGAATTTATAATTATCAAAATTACTGCCGAACCTGTCATTGGGTCCGTTAAAACGATAGATCAAATTTCCCAATAGAGAAATATTAGATGTATTTAAAATTGGTTGCGAATAAGAGCTCCAGATAATTCCATCAATTGCCCCAGTACCGGGCTGCATATCTGCGCTTATTAAAAGATTATTATTTTTCAAAGTCGATTTCCCGGTCGGAAATTTAATCCCGCCGCCGATTGAAAAAGAGATGCGATTAAAAATAGAAGGTGCTTTTAAAGAATATTTGACGAGAAATAAAACATCACCCACCCCACGTGTATTCAAATTTTCTACCACTCCGGTTTCAGAAAGGGTGGTTCGTCTCTGCTCCAAAATAGACATTGATGCTGCCAGTGTAATTTGCGGAGTTAAGCCGTAGTCTATTTGAAACAACGCCGCTTTTATATCCCGTTCGCGAGTTTGATTATCGATCTTATCAGTATTGTTGACTAAATCTGAGATGGAACTGTATTCATAAGTTACCCCAATTTGTAAACTTTTATAAAACACTCCTGATGATTCTAAAGACCCAAGCAGGGGAGGACCTCCGCAACTGCAAGTCTGACTGGTTACAATTGAAGTGGAGAAAAAAAATATTATGAGGGTGTATAATAATTTTTTAATCCGGCTTGAATTAATGTAGTAATTTTTAAGGTTCAATACTAATCTCCGATTTACCCGGAATAAATCACTATCAATTAGGTAAGTTGAATTATAACTTATAACGAATAAAGTAGATTAATTTGTTCCCTGATTTGAGTAAAACGTCATTATTGAACTTTTAATAAATATTATTAATAAACGGAAGGATATTATTCTGGCTTATTTTCTATATTGATATTATGCTCTTGGAGCTTTTGTGACAAAATATTTTGAAGCGAACCCCTTCCCTGATACGAAATAAAAATCGAGGTCAAATTACCCTTTTTGTAAATTTCTTTCTTTTGGGCTACTCGATCATTGTAATAAGGCATATGGGTATACCCGCAGATTTCTAAAAAAAGATTATAATCAGATAAATAAAAATCAGGCCGAAATTGACGCCCTTCAATAAGCATTAATGGCTCATATTGGAATTTGATATTATGGATAAATAAAAAATCGGCGCAAGTTTGTTCATACTTTGACCTGACACACACCCCGGATTTAGTTTTGATCGTCGGTTGAAATTTCATCAGACGCGGCTTTTTTATTCCAGCCGGAGGTGAAACTTTGCCGTTTTTAAAAAAACGCCGTTTTAACATAACTTATTTGTTTTCAATGTACTTCTTTAAACCGGTTTCAAACAGTTTTCGCCAGTCATCTTCAAGACCATCATGAGGTTTAGCACCTATTAAAGTATCAATCACTTCAAAAATAGTTTTACCCTCATCAGTTTCAATGAAATTTAATTGAAGCATCGAGATCGCAGGTCCACCAAAAGGAGGCGCAACCTGTCCCGTCAAATTAATGCTCATTTTGGGTATAATAACTGAAACCGTAAACCACAAAAGACTGCTTTCGTTTGCTCCGGTTTCATAAAGCCTTCCGCCAACCTGCGGTTCAAATTTTGTTTCTAAATGTTCTTCAAGGGCATAAAATTCTTTGGGCCACCAGTTGTTAATCTCTTGTGTGAAACAGTCCCATACCTGATCTCTACTTGAGTCAATCCAGATTTTCAAGCTAACTTTGTAAATTCCAGTTTGTGAATCATTCATGATTGTTCCTTCAATTAGATTATTCTTATATATGTTATAAAAAATTAATCGAATAAAATCAATAAACTATTTCATATTAGTTGCTTAGAGGGGAGAGGAAAAGCACTAATAAATAATTCTCTTGCTTTTATTACTTTCAAAGATAATCTTTGAGGTTGTACGTTTTTTTGGGAATAATAATGATAAAACTAATACTGATACCTATATTTTAGGGCTGTTCGGAAATATGAAATGCCGGATGTAGAAAGTTGAACGTGAATAAATCTAATAATTTTTTAAAGAAAACAAATCAATTACAGTCTAAAATAGAAAAACTTCTTGCAAATAAAACTAAAAATCTAAATTCAGCCTTTGAAAAGCAGTTTAATAAATTTCTAAATGAAACCAAAGAAACTCTAACGGTATTAGAAGAAAACTGTATTGAATTTCAGACTGTTAAAAATGAACTTGAGCTCTCCAGAAATAGATATTATAACTTATATGATTTTGCTCCCATCGGATATGTATCATTTTGCAGTAAAGGGAAAGTCCTCGAAATTAACCAGCATGGTGCCGACCTTTTAGGGATTGATAAACGAAGCATTATCGGTCAGACCTTTAACCCGTTTATATCCTCAAAAGACAAAAAACACTTTACCCTGCATAGACAAAAAGTAGAAGATTCTAAAACAAAGCAGTTTTGCGAACTCAAGCTGGTAAAAAAAGATGGTTCAATTTTCGATGTTTATCTGGAAAGCATTCCTGTTTTTGGGGATATGAAAGAATTTTTCCAGATTCGTACTTCAATAACTGATTTAACCCAGATTAAAAATCAGGAAAAGAAGCTTCAGGAAACAAAACTATTAGCTGACCTGATAATTGAGCAATCACCCGTCCCTATTGAAATTTTTGATTTAAATGGTTTTCAAATTAGAGTGAATCAAGCTTTTGAAAACTTTTTTGATGTTATAGCTAATCAAGCAATCGACCAGTATAATATTCTTTCCGATCCAACAGCAATAATCCAGGGTTATACCTCAGCTTTTGAAAAAGCTAGAAAAGGAAAAAATACAATCCTTTCCAATGTTGAGTTGGAGCCTATCATCTCTGAAACTCAGTCTAATGCACGATGGGTTAATAGCCGAATCTTTCCTCTTAAAGACACAAATGGCAAAGTCATCAATGTTATAATCACCCATGAAGACAGAACCGAAACTATCCTTGCTGAAAGAGCCTTGCGTGAAAGCCATAACCTGTTTGCTGAATCACGGCGAGTTGCTCAAATTGGATACTGGGAATGGGATATGATCAATGATGAAATAACCTGGTCTGATGAATTATACACTTTTTATAAACGCCCCAAAGAATTGGGACCATTGCACCATGAATGGATCGACTATGTTATTCCGGAAGATCGGCAAAGAATTAAAAAGTTAATGAAACAAGCTGCCGCCGGTGAAAAAGGATTCGGTGCTGATTATGGGATCATTTGTGAAGACGGAGAAATCAAATATTTTCATTCAGAATCGGAAATATTTGTTGATGATTCTGGCCAACCTGCAAGAATGATAGGCACTGTTTTGGATATAACCCAGCGCCAGCGTTCTGAAGATGAACTAAAGTATTGGCTTGATTTTGAGCAGCTTATCTCTGCAATTTCGGCAGAATTAATTAATATTCCCGTAAATAAAATTGACCGCTCAATCACTCAAGCTCTGAAAGAAATTGCAAAATTTGCATCTGTTTCAAGATGTTCCCTTTTCCTCTTTTCACCCGATCTCGAAGAAGTCTATAACTCTCATGAGTGGTGCGCAAAAAGAAAAGATTCTCAGATTGAACTGCTTAAGGATGTGCCGATTGAAGTTTTTGGGTTCTATCTCGAACAATTTAAAAGAGATGAAAATGTGGCATTCTCAAGTTTGGAAGATATACCGTCATATCTAAAGCCTGAAATCCTTTGGTTAAAAAAGAAAGAATTCCGACCGTTTTTATTTGTTCCGCTTACTACTGAAGAAAATTTAATTGGAGCCCTTGGTGTTTTTGATGATGTAGGGGAAGTTCGAGAATGGGATGAAAAACTGATTTCCTTACTTAGGTTTGTTGGGGATATTTTTGCTAATGCGATTGAGAGGCGGCGAAATGAGGAAGCTATTAAGGAGTCGGAAAACAGACTTCGGACCTTACAGAATAATGTACCGGTTGGAATTTTCCGTTCCACTCCCAAAGGGAAACTTATCTCGGTCAATACGACGGTTTTAAAAGCCGCGGGATATAAATCAGAGAAAGAAATGCTTGCTGTCTCTAGCCGTGAATTTTATGTCGATCCCGATGCTAGAAAAAAAATGATAGATATTCTTAATAAAAAGGGAATTGCCAAAGATATTGAACTTTATGTAAAAAGAAAAGATGGTACTTCCCGGTGGATCTCAGCAAACATGACAGCCATAAAAAACGATAAAGGCGAAATTCAATATATTGATGGTGTCGGTGTTGATATTACTGAAAAAAAATTAGCTCAGAAAATTGCTCGAGAACAAACTGAACAATTAAAAATTAAAGTTAATCAGCTTAATTGTTTAAATAAATTTGCAAAACTTGTTATTCAATTTGACAAATCTGAAGATACCGTCTTACAGGAAATCACTAACTTAATTGCGAAGTCTCTGCGCTATCCCAATTGTTCGTCTGTTAGGATTGTGTTCGATAATAGAGAAATATCTTCAAATAAATTTAAAAAATCAAATTGTAATAAAATTTTTAAATTTTCTATCTCTGGTGATAAATACGGCACGCTTGAAGTCTATCGCAAGAATGAAAAATCTTTGAAATTTGAAGAATCTTTTCATGAAGAAGAAAAACAGCTCCTGGAGACCCTTGCAATTGAAATCGGAACTTTTATTGAACGAAAAAAATATGAACAGGAACTTTTAAATAATCAAAAACTCGAATCGGTTGCAACTTTAGCTGGTGGTATTGCTCACGGATTTAATAACCTATTAACTGGTATCCTTGGGAATATCTCTTTTGCAAAACTTGACCTTGATGAAGATGATGACCTTTTTGATGTGTTGACCGAAGCTGAGAAGGCGGGTTGGCGTGCAAGAAGTTTAACCCAGCAGTTATTGACCTACTCAGAAGGCAGTAACCTGGTAAAAGAACCCGCCGAAATTGAAAGATTATTGCGTGATTCGGTCATGTTGGCTTTAACTGATTCAAAAATAAAAGCTGAGGTGGAAATTGCTAAAAATCTTCAGTCTGTAAACATTGATATTAGCCAGATAAGTCAGGTAATCCATAACATCGTTGAAAATGCCATCCAGGCTATGCCCAATGGTGGTTCTGTCAAAATAGCTGCTTCCAATATTTTAATTACTGAAAAAAATAAGCTCCCAGTTAAAAATGGAAAATTCATCAAAGTTTCGTTCACGGATGCAGGTAAAGGGATTTCAAAAAAGAACCTGAGAAAAGTTTTTGACCCTTATTTCTCAACCCGTACTTCTCATTCTGGGCTTGGATTAGCGGCGGCGTATTCTATCTTAGTTAAACACGAAGGACACATTGAAGTTGATTCTGTAATTGGTACGGGGTCGGTCTTTACAATTTATCTGCCTGCTGCTACAAAAACAAAACCTAAACATATTGAAGGAATCAAAAAAGTTAACAAAGGTTTTGTTTTAATTATGGATGATGAAGAATTATTGCGTAATCTTGCAATTCGATCCTTTACAAAATATGGTTATAAAATTGATGTTGCCAAAGATGGCGAAGAAGCCCTTAAGCTGTTCAAGAAAGCTAAGAAGAACAAAAAACCTTATAATGTGGTTGTTCTTGATCTCGTTGTTCCCGAAGGAATGGGGGGGGAAGAGACAATCGAACAATTGCTTCGTATTGATCCGAAAGTTAAAGCAATTGTATGCAGTGGCTTCTCAAATGATTTGATTTTGGCTGACCATGAAAAGTATGGCTTTTCTGCTGTCATCTCAAAACCTTATAAATTTTCTGAACTTGACTTTACTATTCAAAAACTAATAGATTCTGATGAATGAATATAAAGGGCTATTAATTCAATAATTTTAATAACTTACTGGTTTTCCCTGTTTTTTAAAGGAGTAAGTATGTCTCATGGCAGTCAGTCTGAAATCTCGAATATCAGAAGAATTCTTTTAAGTCATCCCAAAGATGCTTTTATCGCCCAATCAAAACTTGACGAATACTGGAAAAAATTTAACTATCTTGATTGCCCTGATTTTAATGAAGCCCTCGATGAGTATGAACAATTTGAGGAATTATTAAAATCTGAGATTGATAACTTTGAGTATTTGCCATCATCGGTTGAAGCTGGAATAGATTCTATCTACGTGCGTGATACTTCTATAATTACAAAAAACGGTGCGATTTTGGCTAATATGGGAAAAGAAGATCGAAAAAACGAACCGGCTCTGGTCGGAGCGTATCTTGAAAAAATCGGAGTACCGGTTTTAGGGAAGATTTGCGAGGATGGTTCAATGGAGGGTGGCGATATTGTCTGGCTTGATGAGCGAACCTTGGTTGTTGGGCATGGCTATCGAACCAATAAAGCTGGCATTGATCAGCTTAGAGAATTAACGATTGACTTAGTTGATGAGTTTGTTGTTGTGCCGCTTCCGCATTGGACGGGTGTTAATGATGTCATGCATCTCATGTCATTTATCAGTCCGATAGATTCAAACCTTGCCCTGGTTTATTCTAAAATCATGCCGGTTCCCTTCAGAAATTGGCTGCTTGAACGGGGGATAGAACTGGTGGAAGTCCCTGAAGAAGAATTTGATTCGATGGGTTGCAATGTCCTGGCGATTGCTCCTCGTAAATGTATTGCTATTGAGGGTAATCCGGTTACAAAGAAACGCCTTGAAAAGGCTGGTGCCGAGGTGCTGACCTATAAGGGAAATGAAATATCCGCCAAAGGTGCCGGCGGTCCTACCTGTCTGACAAGACCTTTGTGGCGCGAATAAATTCTCTACGATTATACAAAGGTATTGTTTTTTATGGATTTGATTTATAAAGAAAATTACTGGAACGATTTAGAGTCAAAAGATAAATTCATCAAACATCTTAATTTTATCCACAACCTTGATCTTACTCTTTGGGATAAAGCCGGCTACTGGGATAATAATTATCGACCCTTCTCATACTTTAACAAAGATATGTTAGTGTCAAATGTTTGCGTCTATTCTATGGATATGGTTGTAAATGGCCAGCGTAAATTGGTGGCTCAAATTTCCGGGGTAGGGACGCATCCTGATTATCGCAAACAGGGGTTGAATCTTGAACTTACTCAAAAAGCAATGGATTGGGCAAAACCGAACCATGATTTCTTTTTCCTTTTTGCTGATGAAGATGCCCAGGAATATTATAAAAATCGCGGTTTTAGGAAAGTAGAAGAGTATAAAACAAATATTAAAATTGACGGGGGAACTCCCAAACGAGATTTGAAAAAGTTGGAGATCAGCAATAAAGCCGACCTTGATTTTATTTACAAATATGCCAATGAAAGAGAATCAGTCTCTGACCTGTTAGGTGTTTACAATCCGCGTCTGTTTATGTTTTGGTGTTTATATGTTTTGAATGATAATCTTTACTACATCAAAGAGCTTGATACAATCGTATCATTCAAACGGGACAAGGGAACGGTTACCGTTTATGATATTGTTGCTAAAAAGATTCCGATATTTTCGGAACTGTATCCATACCTCTGTAATGAGAGTGATAAGGCGGTCGAGTTTTTATTTATGCCGGACAAATTAAAGTTAGAAGAATTCAATTCAGTTTCAGTCGCAGATAACTTAATTCCGGTAACCGATAACGGCACCCACCTGTTGAGTGATTTCCCCCTTGAAGATACTGAATACCTTTTCCCGCTCACATCCCACGCTTAGGGGACAATACAAAATACTAGAAAAAATCTATTGATAATTGGTTCACTATTTAATATTATATAATGATATTAGAGATATATCTCTATAGCAGGCAGATATTAGGATAATAAGAATTAAAAAATAGTTATAAGACTTTCTAATTATACATGTGGGGATTTTCGATATGGATACAACCCAATTAGTTATTTTAATTTCTTTTGTAGTCTTGGTGTTATTTTTTGTTGTAATTTATCCAAATCGCAAAAAAATAAAGAAATTATTTCTTAAATTTAACAATGATGGCATAGAGGCCGGGGTTGAGATGAAAGACACCGGTCAAACAGGAGAAACAAAAGCAGACATTGAAGATGTTAAGATCGATGGTGACGAAAGTGAGATTAAAATTAAGGGTGATGATTTAGAGGCAAAGAAAATTCAAATTATTGGTAAAGGTAGTAAGATTGATATCGGACCTAAAGAGGACTAATAAACAATATGTCAACTGTTTTCGCAGATTATGTAGATGAACGTTCCGCTTTTGATGAGTTATGTTGTTCCGATTGTGACAAGCCTATTTTATTTTTTGAAGGTGAAAGTGGTAGTGGGAAAACTAAACTGCTTTTTGACTGTAAGAATAGGATCCCAGATGACCTTATTCATATTGGCTTTGATTGCAAATCCGGAACAATCTCTGTTACAGATATTTTTTATAGATCAGTAAATAAACTGGGCTGGGAACTATTGCCTGAATTCCAACATGAGGTTTCAACATATTCTGAACATACGACTATAAATCTTAATATTAAAGACGTCAAATTAAAAGGTGATAGAAGCAGTATTGAAATTGCCTTAAGAGCTGAAAAGGAAGAAGATAAAAGAATACGTCAATCGATATTAACAAACGCATGGTTTCAGGATATTAAAAATTTTGATAATAACCTGCTGATAATTATAGATACTTTTGAAAAAGCAACAAGTGTGTTTAAAAGTTGGTTGGATGATTCATTTTTAGGACATGTCTCAGATACTCCTCAAATGAGAGTTCTTGTAGCCGGTCAATGTATACCAGATATAAAAAATATTGGGTGGGGTGATTGTTGTAATCATTATCCTTTATTGGGAATCCCTGATGCTAAAGATTGGATGCCTGTTGTTGAAGAATTAAATCGTCATATTGAGGTGGAGAATCCACTGAACTGGCTTGCAGGTGTATGTCATGCTTTCAAGGGTCGACCAGAAGCAATTATGAAAGTAATTATGAATTTACCATTAAAGACAGATAAATAATGATTGAAGATTTTCTGGCAAAACTTGAAAATGCCAAAAATGATGAAGAGCGGGAATGGCTGGTTATGGAGTTCAGCCTTGAAAACCTCAATTCTGAAATTCGTGACGCAGTCAGGGCAGCTTCAATTCTAACTTGGTTTGATGAAAAATATCTGAGTGCAACTCTAGATAAGTCATCGATAAAAGGTTTCGATGATTTGATTTCGTTAAGCTATGTTGAACCTTTTGAAGGAAAAGGATTTAACATTCACGAACGAAGCCGGAAAATACTTCAAAAACATTTGTGGGAGAACGATCCTAAAACTTACAAAATACTAAGTTTCAATGCAGCAAATTACGGGAAAGATCAAAACCTTGATGATACCGGATGGATGATTGAATATATACGAAATCTTTTGGTCGCAGATGCTGAAAAAGGAGAAGATATATTTTATAATACATGTATAAATTGGTTAAATCCTCCATTTTATGCTTATGATAAAATAGAAGCTCTTATAAGAAATATATATGAGCAAAGTTTCGCTGCCCTTGTTTCAAAAAAAGCTTTAGCTTATTGTCTTTTTTGGGAGATACAAGTTGATTTATACAAATATCAATTGAACAATGCTTTAGACAAAATTCATTTAATAAGAGAAATAAAGATTGATGATGATTTGTTTTGGGGGAATCTGAATTTTTCGCATGGTCAGGCCCTAAACAGATTATCAAATTATGATAAGGCAAAAATATATTATAAAAAGTCTGAAACTATCTACCATAAAATTGGAAATAAACTCGGAGTAGCAAATACTATAAAATTACAAGGCGATATTGAGCATAGGAAGAACCAATATGACTCAGCAAAAGAATATTACGAACAGAGTAAAATAATATATTGGGAAATTGGGAATAAACTTGGTCAAGCGAACACACTTCTTTCACAGGGCGATTTAGAACTGCACGAGGAACAATTCGACACAGCAAAAGAATATTTTATACATGCCGAAACAATCTACCGAGAAATTGGCGATAAACTCGGAGAAGCAACTACACTCTGTTCACTTGGCGATATTGAACTTCGAAAAGATCAATATCATTCTGCAAAAGAATTTTATGAACAGGCTGAATCTATCTACATAGAAATTGGAAGTAAACTGGGAAAAGCAAATACGCTCCGCTCACAAGGTGATATAGAATTTTATCTGGATCAATATGATTCTGCAAAAGAATTTTATGAACAGGCTGAATCTATCTACATAAAAATCGGAGATAAACAGGGTGTTGCAAATGTTCTTTTTTCAAAAGGCGGCATAGAGTTACAGAAGGATCAATATGAATTATCAAAAGAATATTATAAAAGGGCGGAATCAATCTATCAAGAAATTGGAAGTAAACATGGTGAAGCAAATACTCTTAAATCGCAAGGCGATATTGATTTTTATCTATATCAATTTGATTCTGCAGAAGAATTTTATAAGCAGGCAAAATCTATCTACGAAAAAATTGGAGATAAACAGGGAGTCGCAAATGTTCTTTTTTCGCAAGGTGGTATAGAATTTCAGAAGCGTCAATATGTTTCTGCAAGAGATTATTATGAAAAGGCTAAATCGATCTATCAAAAAATTGGAGATGAATTTGGTGAAGTAAATACTCTTTATTCACAAGGCAATATTCAACGAGTGCAAAACAAATTTAATTCTGCTGAAAAGTTATTTGAAAAGGCTAAAATAACTTTTCGAAAAATTAAAAATAGATATGGAGAAGTAGACTGTTTGGTGGGATTAGGTAATGTTGACAGAGCTTACGAAAGATGGGATCAGGCAATTTTAAAATATGAAGAGGCACTTACTTATTACAGCGAAATAGAAATTCCCTCAGAGAAAGGATTAACACTTTGGCAAATGGGTAAGGCTTTTTATGGAGCTAAAAACATTGAACAATCAATACGGAATTTTGAAGAGGCAATAAAGATTTTTCATGAGATTAAGAGTCCCAATGAATCAAGAGTTCAGAAGCTACACGACTTAATTAAAGCTGGAAAACCAATAGATCCAAAAGACCAATTGGATAAGTAATTTAACAAATCAATTATAATTATTAATAGATACCCCCAAACAAAAAAACTCTCCCGGATGGAAGAGCTTTTTAAATTTTGTTGTAACCTGTGTAGGTATAATAAAGCGATTAAATCGCTTAGCCGTAAACTTCTTTATGGTTACATTTGCAGACACCGATATTTTGTGAGCGGAATTTCCAAGCACCAACGTCAGTCTTGACAGACTTCACAAATTTGATAAACTGAAAACCTTCCTGACAAACCGGGCAACTCATAGAATGAGACTTTTTGGATGATTTATCCGAGAAGCTCTGTTTCTTTGCCATGCGCGAACGCCTCCTTTATAATTATCTCTTCATTTTCTTCTTCGGCCAGTTTCTCTTTAACAACCAAAAGCATCTTATTTGTTTCCATCAACAAAGTAAATTCTTTGTTATCGGAATAATAAGGTGCCGCATTTTCAAAGCAACTGGCTGCCTGACGGTATTTTTTCTCCTTGAGTGCAATAATTGCCTGGCAATATGCTTTCTCAAAATGATTAAGCATTTGTCATGTCTCCTTTTTGCAACTGTTCGGCTTGTTTGAGCCTTTTTACGTAAGGCTCGACAAGGTACCCGTCAAGTTTGAGATAATATATGATATACCCCGATAAAAGCAAGGCTTGTTTATTCTTTTGGTCAACAGCCGATTTTAAGGCATCATCCAATATTGAAAGAATATGTTTCTTTCCTTCAACCTTATCCTTGAAAAGAGCGGTCATGTCATCTAAGTGATTGGCATACATCGCAATAGTATCGTGTTCGGTTGATGTTTTAAGTTCTGGAGGTCGTTTTAAAACTACTTTTCTAGGAGTTTTACTTACCATCGAACTCCACCGGTCAATTTCTGAACTGATTTTCCGGCGGGAAGGAGAACTTAATTTATTCTGATCAAGATGACCTCTGATATTTTCTAAAAGTCCACCTATACGTGAAATATCATTTTCCTTCAAATCCTGCTTATTCAGCCATTGGGAATGATCTGCAAACCAATCACCAATTGCATCATCAATTGAACCCTTTTCATCCGTAAAGCGAGCTATATCATCAAGGCGGTTAATTCCCTCTATAACTTTTAACCTGTTCTGTTTAACATGAACCACTCCGGCAAGAAATGCCTCAAGCAATCCTTCAAGGGATTTTAATGTAAAATAATCGGTCAATCGAGATTCTCCACAAAAGTGTTGGTCGTCTGTCTATGGTCAAGGCGGGATTCTGATTTAGCCGTCAAGTAGTCTTCGAATAATCCAGCCAGATGATTGATCATATTTTCAAGATCAGGAGCACCTGATGATCCGGAAGATTTTGGACGATCATAAGGAGTGATTAAACCGGCAAGTTTGAGTTGAGCCAGTTTTACCAAAGTTTTCTCGCGAGACAAATGACTCATCTGACAAATCTCATCAATATTTTTATGGCCGTCAACTAATGCCATAATATTCCACTCATCAGCTTTCATAGATAAATCCCGGGGTCGGTCTCCCTGAGTGGCAGAGATGGTGTACACTTTATTAATGTCCGGTAATGTCATTTTGACCATATTCATTTCATCGGTTCGGCGAAGTCCCTCAAGAATAACATTTTCAACCGATACTTTAACAGTAATTTCTTCATCAGTGGGGAATTGGTTTTCATAAAACTTAAAGGTGCCCGATTTCCAGGTCAGAAGAGAATATAGAAGTTCTTCAATCTGATTGGTGACAACATTATTTAGATCGGTCTTATCAATATAATTTTTGGATATAAGAATTTCACCAAGGCGCTTTGTGTTTTCTGTTTTGGCTTGTTGACGAACCGCCTCATCAAGCTGCTCGCTGGAAATGATTCCTTTATCCTTAAGTAAACTGCCAATATGAAATGTCTCACGAGGACCATACCCGTAAATAATCTCACCTTCCTGGAAATAAATCATAACAATGGTATCTTCTTGCTGAATACCCAAAGTTCCGGATTTACGTCCCGAAGCAACTAATTGAAAAATTTCCGGTAATGTGAATTGTTCTATATTTCCCTGAAGGTCGAGTTCCATCATAAACTCCAATATAATTTAATTGACGGCATAACCGTCAAAATTTAACTCTTTATTCGTTACTCTTTATACGACAATCAAATACGTTTGTTGTAAAATAATTAGGATGAAAACTCTATACTTTATAAAGAGTTATACCCAACTCAATGTAATTGAAAATATATAATATCTTTGTAAACGTCAAGGTTGAAGTTAATAATTTTCAAGTATTTTGTACTATTATGAGATAGTTTAAGGTCTGATTGTAACATTGCCTAAAGAAGAATTGTCCGAAAAGAGCTAAGATTTGCAATGATGTAATCGTTTTGAATTTTCTTCACATTCAAATAAAACTATGTTCTTTCAGCCAATCGATTGAACTTTCCATACTGTCCAGGTTTACTTCCAAAGCCCATACAGATTCGGATGCATATTCATTTAAAGCCTGAAAAACTTCATTGAAAGGAATGGTTCCTTTGCTTATTCCTAAATGATCATCTTTTTCGCTATTATTATCATGAACATGAATATATCCGATATGACTGCCCAATTCTTTAATCCAACTAACAATGTCCGATTTTGCATAACAATGAACATGACCGATATCAAGGCAAACTTTCATTCGCGAGCTATCTATGCTTTCTATGAAGTCTTTAACAATTTGCGGGTCTTTCTCAAAAAGATTTTCAAAGTAAAAATTGAAAGTATCAGGAACCGTTTCAATAAAATTATTCCATAATTTTGAGCTTCTATTTATCCAGTTAATAACACTGCCTGTGTTTGGTACATTGCCAATATGATAAATGATATTGGTGATATTTAGTTTTGTCGTAATTTCGAGTGCAAGCTTATACCGTATAAGAGCTGTTTCACGCACAAGCGGGTCTATACTACCAGAGCATAAATCAGCAAAGGGGGCGTGAAAATATCTAACAGGGATATCTTTGATAAAATTGATATGCTCTTCTATGGCATCAGGATTTTTTTCTATATATGCCGGATCATAAAATGATTGTATTTCCATCCCCATATTATATTTCTTACAGAGTTCAGATACTTTTTGGGGATCACAATCATCACATAAAACAATTTTACTCATAAATATAATTTCATTCAATACGAATCAGGAAATTCCTAAACTAATCTCAGATAGGGGATTGCATTGGCGGCAAACTCGCCCGGTCCTTCCTTTTCAAATCTATAGGTACCGGCAGCCGCAATCATCGCAGCATTATCGGTGCAAAGTTTAATAGAAGGATAAAACAAGCGAAGCTTATTATTTTCAAGTTTCTCTTTCATCATTGAGCGAAGTCGGCTATTGGCAGCAACCCCGCCGGATAATGTTACATGGCGAATATTTTTCTCAATTGCAGCCTTGAGCGTTTTGATTACCAGCACTTCAACGGCTGCTTCCTGAAACGAGGCGGCAATGTCAGCCTTATGTTTTTCAAATTCTTCAGGGCTGAGTTTCTTAATATATAATGCTACGGCAGTTTTCAAGCCGGAGTATGAGAAGCGGTAACTTTTCTCATGAACCAACGGGCGGGGGAATTTTACATATGACGAGTTGCCTTGCTTGGCAAGTCTATCAATTGCAATTCCGCCGGGATAGCCAAGCCCCATTATTTTTCCAACTTTATCAAACGCTTCTCCGGCAGCATCGTCGATTGTTTGCCCGAGCAGTTCATAATTCCCGAATCCGTTTATTTCGACCAGCATTGTATGACCACCCGAAACAATAAGGGTCAGGTGTTTTTCATCAAGCTCGCGATGCTCCAGAATGTTTGCCGCCAGATGCCCTTCCATATGATTAACCGGAATAAATTGTTTACCGCTGGCAAAGGCAAGACCTTTGGCAAAAGTGAGTCCGACCAGCAACGGTCCGACCAGTCCGGGACCCATGGTCGCGGCGATTAAATCTATTTTCTCAATTGGTAGATCAGCTTCTTTCAATGCCTGTTCATATATCGGAACGATTTTCTTTACATGTGCCCGACTGGCAACTTCGGGAACAACCCCGCCGAATTTTTGGTGGTCTTCCTGTGAATATATAATATTAGAAAGAATCTGTTCGCCGTCTTTGACAACGGCGCAGGATGTTTCATCACAGGAGGTTTCTATTCCGAGGGTAATCATCTTATTGCTCAATAATTTTTATTGAATCGCTTGATATTGATTTGATCTGGAAACGAGCCGGACATTCTACTTTAACTGCCGCAATCAGACTAATACTGTCGGCGGTTAAATAATCTACGGAAGCGATAATATTATTACTGCTCATATTAGTGATTTCTTCAGGCGGTCCGGTTAATTCGATTTTAATGAATTCAGGAACAGTCCTAAAACCGGTTGTAGAAGGGGAGTTAAATATAACAATCGGTATTGCCTCAAAAACCCTTGTCTTAACCGGCACAACTTTTATGTTAACTTCAACCGAATCAGGATCAAGGGTGACATTACCGTTTCCGGGTCTTAAAATTGCCAGGGTTAAACTGATGTCATTTCGAAGCGAGGTTAATTTCTTGGGCTCGGTTGTCACAGAATGAATATTCTTAATAATTGATCTCGGTCCTGAGATTGTAATTTCGTTCGGTTCGGAAATATTTATTTCACTGACTGCAAATCCATCATCGGGAATTGTATTTATATCCGGTAACACATAAATTATTTTTTTGAGTTTGAAATCAATATTTAGTTGTATCGAAGTTGGGAAAATAATTTCCTCAAGCGACACAAGATCTTCACCGCTTGAGAGAGATGTGTTTTGGGTATTAAGCGTGAGATTATGACGACCGGCATGAAATTGGGTCGCATTGATTCTAAGTCCTCGGGATCGCCATTTTTTGCGCAGTAACTGTTTACCGGTAGCGTTTACGATAACTGTGAGTGAATCCGGCAATTCACTGGCGATACTAAGGTCGTCGCTTAAGCTGATTTCAGCAATGGGAAGATTTATCTGGTGCTTGTATGTTTTTTCAGTAGCAACATGAAACCACAAAAGCAATCCCATAATAATCGCAAATAACTTAAGCCCGAAATGTTCAAATAATTTTAATTTCATTAGATTTTATAGCAAATTAATTCCATCAATATAGTAATAGATATCTCATTGAGATTCAATGATAAAACAATAATATTAATCAACTCGACTCGGATTATTCCACCAAAATCGGCTTAATCCATTGTCAGTGCCGATCCATAGAAAATCCCCATCCATTTCAAGTGAATAAATTCGGTTTGATGGAAATCCGTCTTCGGTTGTAAAAGTTCTGCTGTAAGGCGGATCGTTATCGTAAAAGATGATTGTTAAGCCATCATTTGATCCCAAGGCAATAATTTTTTCATTAACGGCCAGTTTCCTTGGCGTGAATTGGTGGGACTGTGAAGGGTGAGTCACCATTTCGGCAGTCATAATATTTAGTTGTAAAACTCCGCTATTGGTTGAGAAAAAGAGAAAATCATCGAACTGCTCAATATCATAGACATCATTAAATATGAACATTTCATTGTCCTGGAATTGCTGAAGTTTCCCTGATGGAATTGCCATCCGGTAAACACCGTATGAGCTTGCAATCCAAACCGACGAATCAACCAGTTGGAAATCATATATGACTTTGTTTATAAATTCAGACGGGTAAACCAGTTGTACATCCTTGCCGGATGAAGTAACCATATTCATTCCATTGGCAGTTCCCACCAGAAGAGTATCACCAATTGCCAACAGGCTAAGAATTTTATTGTCGGTTATTCCATCTCTGCGATTGAGATTTTCAGAGACATCAAATTTTTCTTTATCTACAAAATATACGCCATTATCTGAACCGATTACCATCAAATCATTAAACTGTTCAAAACAGCTGATGTTGACAACCGGAAAATAGAGTTGAAGACCGGATTCTATATAGCTGAAATTATCATCATCGGGATTAAAGATAGTCACCCCGGACCGAACCGGGTCAATTGCATACCCGCCAACCCACAAAGTACCCATATCATTTAAGATAGCATCAACTCGTTTTTGTAAAAGACCATAAGGCAACAGTTCCAGCGATGAAGTTAATTCGCTTGATTGCATCGGTCCCAAACCCCAGCTGCCGATCCAGATATTTCCAGAGCCGTCATTGATTAAATCGGTCAACACATAATCTCGTCCAAAAGCATCAGTCAGGCTGCCATCGGGAGAATAAATATATCCTGATGGCGGATGGAAAAATTCGGGAGCCTTGATATGCCGGAAATCATATTCAAAAGCAGGCAGTTCTGATAATGGAAACCATTTTTCAAAAAGGAAATCATATTCATAAAGAAATGATCCGGTTTGAGCAAACAGCTTTTCATCAAACTTATCTACCCAGATACGCCTTATATCCTGATGGTCAATCCCATAAGTTCCTGTAAGAGGTTCAGCCCAGCTTTCTTCCATATTATTATAGCGGATAATGCCTTCTGTTGTAGCGAAGTAGGTATGTTTTAATGAACTGGTGACATATAAAATATAATTAAAATTAGAATAGGTTACTACCTCAATTGGCAGTTCGCTTGCCGTTGTAGAACTAAATGCAGGTAGACAGAACAATCCGAGAACCAACAGGAAAATTTTAATTTTTGTAGTCATCAGTTTTATTTAGCTGTCTGATAAAAAGTCAAGAGTGGACCCAACCAACAACGCCGTTGAATAGATCAATCCGTTTTCATCGGCGATAAACAATGATGAATGCCATGATTTATCGGCTCCGATTTTTTTATTCATAACTCCCACTCTAAAAGTTGCGCCGGGTACTATTTGTTGATAATAAGCAAAATCTTCACCGCCTAAGGTCTGGTCGGTAACTTCTATTTTCCCTTTACCAAACAATATATCATAACTCTTTTTAAATATTTTGTTAACTTTCAGATGATTATCCAGCACCGGATATGCCGCCAGAATATTAATTTCAGCTTTGGCACCGCGAGCTTTACAAATAGCATCAACGGTTCGTTTAACTAATTTCGGCACCTGCTTGGCTGATTGAGCTGAGAGCGCGCGAATTGTACCGGTAAGTATAACTTTTTCGGCGATGACATTACGAGCTGTGCCGCCTTCTATTTTTCCAAAGGTGATTACAACCGGAGAGATAGGGTCGGTTTCTCTTGATACTATTTTTTGTAAGGATTCGATAATCTCAGTAGCAGTCACTACTGCATCGACAGCATATTGCGGTCTTGCCGCATGACCGCCTTTGCCATGAATAATAATATCAAGGTCGGTAACTGCCGCCATTGTTATCCCATCACGAAGCCCGATTTTACCGGTTGCAAGATGCGGATCAACATGAAGACCAAAAATCATCGAAACCCCATCAAGGGCACCCAGTTCAATCATCGTTTTGGCGCCTCCGGGCGGGACCTCTTCGGCCGGTTGAAATAGAAATCTTACATTGCCGTGAAGATGTTCTTTCATTTGAGACAGAACTTTGGCGGTCCCTAATATTGTTGCCATATGCATATCATGTCCGCAAGCGTGCATACAGCCTATATTTTTTGATTTAAAAGGAAGCTTCGTTTGCTCGGTAATCGGTAAAGCATCAATGTCGGTTCTGATTGCAATGGTTGGTCCCGGGTGAGCGCCTTTTATTTCAGCAAGTAGACCTGTTTCCATTTTTAACGGGAGTATTTTCAACCCAAGTTTTTTTACTTCCTGTTTTAAATAAGCAGTAGTTTTTATTTCCTGATAAGAAATTTCCGGATTCTGATGAATATGACGGCGGTGTTTGATCTGTTCTTTATGTTGGGCTTTAACTTTATTTAAAATATCATTTTTTATATTCATATTACTCTCAATTATCAAAGTCTGATAACAATTTAAATCTGTAAAAACCTCTTTGTTCAAATGGCTCAACATAGGTTTTAACCTGATCCAAAGTTACCCAGGGGTTGTTACGGTCATTATTCATAAGAGGGATATGCATATCACAGGCATCATCCTCGCATCCGGTTGCAAATGTGTATAATTTATTTCCCTTTTTATTTTGAATCATATTCATAATAAAAAGTACGCGTCCTTTACGCCCATTTTTATTACGGGCAATAAACATATCTCCCGGCATAACCTCAGCTTCAGATAAGGAATCGCAATTTCTAGTCAGATTAAAATAATGATTATTGACCATGCAAAAGTGCATAAATTTAAAAAACTCAGTTTCGCTGGCATCGCGTTTCATATCGGGAACCAGCATAACTTCTTTTTGCCCACTATATTTTGGTATACTTTCCAGCCAATCTGAATACAAAAGGTCATCGCCTTTCATAGGTGTAAATGAAAATTTAAGATCATTCTTCTTGTAAAGAACAAATTCTCCCAAAAATCGAATCGGGAAATTCAGATCGGTATATATTTTTCCGGTCCAGGGAAGATGAACTCCACGAGCAACCTCGCCATATTCATATTTTTTGCTCCCTTTCCAGATGCCGATTGGTTTGTATTTGTGCCACAAAGGGAAATTGGATATCCAGTTTTGAAAAGAAGTCATTTTATTAGGCTCTGGATAAGAAAAACCATCAGGTAAAATAAATTCGGATTGAGACGTATAAATAGAATCAGACATACTGATAAAACTGTATGATTGTCTATACTGCTTAACAATTAGCGGCACTTCTTTTTCGGTTTGTGCAAATGAGTTTGTTGTAAGAGAAATAGCAGAGATAATTAATAACAGGGTCAATAAATTTTTAACATTTTTCATAAATTAAAATCCTCAATTATTTAAATCTTCCCAGAGTTTATACGCTCTTCTGACATGCGGAATAGTGATAGATCCTCCAACAACAAGACCAATTGACATAACTTCACTAAATTCAGCATCAGTTGTCTTTTCTTCTTTTACCTTTATAACATGGTAAGTAATACAATCATCACAACGCAATACTAATGATGCCACCAACCCAAGCAGTTCTTTAGTCTTTGCATCAAGAGCACCCGCTCGATAGACGGCAGTATCAAGAGAAAAAAATCTTTTGATATTTATGTCATCCTGTCCCAATACTATTTCATTTAATTGCTCACGTTCTTCTCTAAACTTTTTTACCCTGTCACACATATATTTCTCCATTTTTGTGGTAATATAGGCAGTATAAATCACTCAAGCAATTCAAAAGTTCTTAAGCTGCTTAAGGCTATTAAGTTAACATTCTGAACCGAAAGCTATTATTATTGAAGTTTCAAAATTATAATATATTTATTAAGTTAAATAAGATATGAGAATTATTAAATGAATATTATAACTGACAGTAAAGGTAATATTAAAGCCAAATTATGGATTCCAAAGGAAGATATTGAATCTTCGGCATTGGAACAGGTCTATAATATGGCTAACCACCCAAGAATTTATAAATGGGTGTCTATAATGCCGGATGTTCATATGGGGATTGGTGCCACAATCGGGGCGGTTCTGCCAATGGAAGGTGTGTTAATTCCTGCGGCGGTCGGGGTAGATATTGGTTGCGGGATGTGTGCGGTTAAAACGGATCTTGATCTTTCAGAAATAAAACCACAAATGAAAAATATTCACAATAGAATTCTCCACCGGATACCGCTCGGATTTGAGCATAGAAATCCCGGACAGATGAAAGATGTTTACAAGTTTAGCTCGAAAAATCTTCTGAATGATATTAAACCATATGAGAAATGGAGCAAAAATAAGGTTCTGCCCCAGTTGGGAACACTTGGGGGCGGGAATCATTTTATTGAACTCCAAAAAGATGAAAATGATAATATCTGGATTATGTTACATTCCGGTTCAAGAAATATTGGCAATTTACTGGCGACTGAATATATCAAACTGGCCCGCAAAATATCAAAAAAGAACCATCAAAATTTAGCCGGTTTGGATTTTTTGGAAGAGGATTCAGATCTTGGTATCAAATACATTGATGATATGAGTTTTTCGATGGAGTTTGCCCGTCAGAATCGTTTTGTTATGGTTGAGATTGTTAAATCTATCATTGAAGATATTTTCCAAAAAGTCAAATTTGAATCGACCATAAATATTCATCATAACTATGCTGAACGGGAAAAACATTTTGGAAGTTATGTTTGGGTGCATAGAAAAGGAGCCACCAAAGCCTCAAGCGATACCGTTGGTATAATTCCGGGATCTATGGCAAATCCCTCTTATATTGTTAGTGGCAAGGGTAATGATGATTCATTTAATTCTTGCGCTCATGGTGCCGGGAGGGTGATGTCTCGCAGGCAGGCAAAACGAGTGATTGAAATAAACAAGTTCAGGGATCAAATGGATGGTATCTACTCGGAGTCGGTAAATAAAAATCATCTCGATGAGGCGCCGGATGCTTATAAAAATATTAAAATGGTCATGGGCTATCAAGAGGAACTGGTTGATATTAAAACAGAATTAAAACCGATTTTCAATATCAAAGGGTAGCAGCGTTGTTTTTTGCCATTGAAATTCAACCGATAATTATATAATTCTTGGAAATCTAAACAGCGCGGGGAGTTCAGTCTCGTGAAATGTCATCTCGTTACCGTAACTGTCAAATCTCTCTTTTTCAATTGAAGATGTTGCCGCAAGTTTCCAAACTGATTCACAGTTTCTAAATAATAGAAAAGTATAAAGAACTCGTTCGGTTTTATTTTGGTACTTATTACCGTCGCCAATGTAGGTAACCCGAATGAAATTTTCCGTATTTTTTATTTCATAGAATTGCAAAGTATCAGTATGTGGCAGTGAGGAATAGTTCCTCTTTATATAATGATTAATATCGCGGGTACGATTTACTTCGGCTTTGAACTTTAAAGATATCAATTCAATCGGGTCGATAAGAGTTTCGAGACTGTCAAAATGATTGTTTTCTATGAAATCACTGATTTTATCAAACTTTATTGAAAGATTTTCTGCCAGCGATGATATTTTTGTTATTTCAAGTTTTTGATGACTCTGACAGGAAGTCAGACAAATAGCTAATATTGCTAAAACAAGTAGTTTTCTAAACGACATAAGTTGACCTTTCATTTGATATATATATCGGAATATTTGATCGATTTTTAATGGATAAATTGATAATTATATTGAAGGCAGTAGATCAGAAATATATCGAAATTGAAGCTAAAATTACATTAGGTTAATCGGTGTGGGCGGTAGACGCCCTCGTCTGCCCCTTAATATAAGATATGAAAAAACCGGAATCAACTGATTCCGGTTTTTTTCAATATTTGAAAACTGCTAAGAAGCTTTTTTGTCATTATCATTGTGCATCACAAGTTTTGCCTGTTTACCGTCAATAATAGTTTCCGCAGAAACTATCACTTCAGCAATCTCTGGAGTTGAAGGCACCTCGTACATAACCTCAAGCATTGCTTTTTCAAAGATTGAACGCAATGCTCTGGCACCGGTTTTTCTTTCGATAGCCAGTTCAACAGCGGCTTCAAGCGCATCTTGTGTAACCGTTAGTTTAACACCATCCATCGCCAGTAGTTTTGCATACTGTTTGATAATAGCGTTTTTGGGTTGAGTCAGGATATTTAAAAGAGCCTCCTCATCAAGCGGCTTTAAAGTGGCATAAACCGGAAGTCTTCCGACCATCTCAGGTATCAAACCAAATTCGATCAGATCGGATGGAGTGACAAAATCGAGAATGTCCGCTGAGGAATGATCAATAAACTTTTTGTCAGTTTCGAAGCCAACTGTTTTTTTACCTAAGCGCCTTGCAATCATTTTTTCCAAACCATCAAAAGCACCACCGCAGATGAAAAGGATGTTGGATGTATTGATCGGAACAAATGATTGTTCGGGATGCTTCCTGCCGCCTTTTGGCGGGATATTGGCAATGGTACCTTCAAGGATTTTCAATAATCCCTGCTGGACACCCTCACCTGAAACATCACGGGTGATTGATGGATTGCCGTCCCGACGGGAGATTTTATCAATCTCATCAATATAGATAATTCCGCGTTCGGTTTTAGTTTGATTAAAATCGGACGACTGATAAAGTCGAACAAGAATATTCTCAACATCTTCACCAACATAACCGGCTTCGGTAAGAACGGTTGCATCGGCAATTGTAAATGGCACTTTGAGATATTTTGCCAGTGACCTGGCAATCAATGTTTTTCCGGTACCGGTTGAACCGATAAGCAGAATGTTAGACTTTTCAAGTTCCACATCCGACTCATCGTTATAGCTTTCCAGATGTCGATTTAGTTGCGAATTAATCCGCTTATAATGATTATACACAGCTACGGCAACGGTTTTTTTTGTGTCATCCTGACCAATAACCCATTGATCGAGAAAATTCTTAATTTCAGCAGGGGAAGGGAGATCGGTGATTTCATTGGAACGCTCGGCAGTTACCGGGGCGTTTTCCATCAAATCACCGCATAACTCGACACACTCGTTACAGATAAACGAATCGTGTCCGCTAAATAGTTTTTTAACCTGACTGGCAGGCTTTCCACAGAATGAACATCGCTGTGGAGTGGTGGGAGGTGTTTTACCCTTACTCATAATTTTTTAACCAAACTTATTTTTTTTCTTCCCGGCTAAATTGATACACTTTGTCAATAATCCCATATTCATTTGCTTCATCAGCAGACATGAAAAAGTTTCTATCGGTATCGACTTCAATTTTTTTCAAATCTTGTCCGGTATGATAAACTAACAGATCATTAAGACGTTTTTTTGTATTTTGAAATTCTTCAGTCATAATAACAATATCAGAGATTTGACCCTGAGTACCGGCTAATGGCTGATGAATCATTACGCGACTGTTTGGAAGTCCGGCTCGTTTGCCATTGGTTCCGGCACAAAGCAGGAACGCTCCCATAGATGCAGCGATGCCCATACAGGTTGTTGCAATATCAGGTTTGATAAACTGCATAGTATCATAAATTGCCATACCGGCAGTAACTGATCCACCCGGAGAGTTGATATAAATATAAATATCTTTTTCCGGATCTTCAGCTTCAAGGAACAGAAGCTGGGCAATAACCAGATTGGCGATATTGTCATCAATAGGAGTACCGATAAAAATGATTCTATCCTTGAGCAGACGTGAAAAAATATCGTAGGCTCTTTCGCCACGACCGGACTGCTCGACCACCATCGGAACTAAATGATTGTTCGTAATTGTTTCGTTCATTTGAATTGAACCTTCTCTTAATTAATTTAAATCCCTTTATTTCTTTTCAGCCTTAACTACTTTGGCGTTGCTAAACAGATAATCGAGCACTTTTTCTTCCAGTATTGATTCTCTTATATCAGCAATCTTACCGGATTGTTGCAATGCTTCTTTAGTCTGCTCAATCGTCATCTTATAGTTTTCAGCAAACTTACTTATCAGATTTTCGGTATCTACCGGCAAAACTTCAATCTTTTCCTTCTTTGCCAGAAAATGATACATCAAATTCCACCGAAATGTCATCTCGCCAACAGCTCGGTACTGTTTGCGGACATCTTCTTCATTGAATTCCTGTCCTTGTTTCTTGAAATCTTCGACAATATTATCCAGATAATTGTTTAAGACTGCCTGAGGAACCGGTATTTCGTTTTTGGCGACCAGTTGAGAAATGATAGTGTTTTTCTGCTGTTTCTTTAACTGTTCTTCTTTATGAGCCTTAATTTCTTTGCGAACATTCAGTTTTAATTCAAGGGCGGTTTCTGCAAGTTTCGAAGTTTTTGCAAAGGCATCATTCAATTCCGGTAGAACCCTCTGGTTGATTTCGCGAATTTTACAATTATATTTTATTTCGGCTCCGGCAAATTTTTCATCCGGATAATCATCGGCATAATTAATGTTGATATCTTTTTCTTCACCGATTGACATCCCTATCAATTCCTCGCGAAATTCTTTGAGCGTAAATTTGTTGCTTAAATCAATTACGGAAGCAGGGAATTTATCTTCCTTGAGGATATTTTTCGGATCTTCAAGTTTTACCAGATCAATCACTACCGTATCTTTATCTTCGATTTTACGTTCTACCTTGTTCAGGGTCGAGTGTTGCTTGCGAACCATCTCGATATATTCGTCAACCTCTTCATCAGTTGCTTCGGTTTCTTCTTTGGGGTATTCAAGATTCTCAATGGTAACATCATCAATTTTGGGATATACTTCCACCTGGGCAGTATAAGTGAAAACGCCTTCTTCACTCATATCAATATTTGTAACCGTCGGGTGGGAAGCTACATCAAGAGCCTGTTCTTTAATAATGTTTGGATATGTTTCTTTGATGAGCTTATCGAATACATCGGCTTTAACTTCTTCACCAAAATTAGATTCGATAATTTTCATCGGAGTCTTACCGGGACGAAAGCCTTTGATTTTGGCTTTCTTTTGAAGATCCTTGAGTTCAATCTCAATTTTTTTATTTACAGTTTCAGGAGGAATCTCAACGGAAATTTCTCTTTTTAACTGATCAAGTTCTTTTACTTCGACTTTCATGCAACGTCCTTATTATTAATTAACTAATTATCAAAATATCATGCGAAAGGGGGGACTCGAACCCCCACACGGTTAAGTACTGGATCCTAAATCCAGCGTGTCTACCAATTCCACCACTCTCGCAATAACCAATCAAATTACTGTAATTTAGATCAAAATGCAATGGCTTTTTATGGTGATTAAGGCGTTGGTACCTAAAGGGATACAATAGTCGCAAAAATAGGAAGGGAGCGATTTGGGGTCAATCTCCAAATCGCTCTTATCTGATATAATAAAAAATGCTCAGGATGTGACCTGGTGCATATGAACATCCTGTTGTGGGAACGGGATAGAAATACCTTCAGCATCGAAAGTAAGTTTGACTTTTTCGGTAATATCAAATAACAGATCCCAATAATCGGCTGATTTTACCCATGGCCTAACAACGAAATTCACTGAACTGTCGGCTAATTCAGAAACGGCAACTGTGAAAGGCGGATCATCAAGAACCCGCGAATCTTCTTTGAGGATTCGTTCCAAGGTGTTTTTTGCTTTTTTAAGGTCATCGCCGTATCCGATTCCAAAAACCATGTCAACCCGGCGCAACTCTTTGGCGGAATAGTTAGTGATATTTCCAGATGTTATAGCACCATTGGGAATAATAATCATTTTATTGTCGGGCGTTTTCATGGTAGTTGTGAATACTCCGATTTCTTCAACCGAACCGTTAGTTCCCCCAGCCTCAATATAATCACCGGTTTTGAACGGTTTAAAAATTATAAGCATCACCCCCGAGGCAAAATTTGAAAGGGAACTTTGTAATGCCAAACCGATAGCCAAACCGGCGGCACCGAGAATTGCTATAAATGAAGTGGTTTCTATGCCAAGTTGATTCAATATGACAATTACTAAGACCGTCAGTAAAAGCATTCTGATAAGATTACCAAGAAATTTTGTCAGAGTTTCATCTTTGAATGACTTGTTGATTAATTTTTTTAAGCCGCTAATCAAAATTCCGATTACAATGCGACCGATGATAAAGATTGCTAAGGCACCGAGGATTTTCAGACCATACATCTGCCCCCAGTCGGTTAATAATGTGAGGTACTCTTGCATGAAAAGCTCCTGTTAGTAAATTATTATTTATTGTAACTAATTAATAAATCTAATAATTCAATACTATAATTTATAGATTAAATTATTGAACTAACAATTTAAAATTAGGTTCCCGGAGCGGCAAATTAAGATTTTTGGAAGATTTAATTACCAAACATTTCAACGATTTTATAAGATTGTTTGATGCAATCGTTTAACCCGATGCCGTAATAGGCGTTCCCGGTAATATAAATATTGCCGAGAATATTGAGTTCTTTTTCAATTTTTTGCATTGTAACGCTGTGACCGATACGAAACTGGGGAATACCGTATTTCCATTTATAAATTTTAACCAAATCAGGGTCGCCGGTGATGTTTAAAATTTTGCCCATATCATTTTTCACCAATTTAACCAGATCATCGTCACTTAATTTGAACGATTCGTGATCGCCATCCCCACCAACCATTATTCGAAGTTGTACCGAATTTTCAGGTGCCCGATTTTTGAAAATAGAGGATGTCCAGATCGACCCGAGTATTGATAAATTTTCTTTTTGAGGAACTAAAAATCCAAAACCATCGAGGTTTGAATTTATTTTCTCTTTTTTATATCCCAAACAAACAACCGAGATCGGAGCATAAGGAATCTCACCCAATGCTTTTGATAAAGGATTAGAGAGAGTACCTACAATTTGTGCGGCGTAGTTTGCCGGTAAAGCCAGAATTACTTTTTGGGCTGTTATGGTTTCATTACCGGAAAGCGTTAAATTATATCTGTTTTCTTCCTGTTCGATTTTTTCAGTTGCTTTGTCGGTTGTAATAAGATCGGAATAGAGTTCATTGAATTGTTCGATTATTTTATAAAGTCCGCCATGAAACGAGGTCAACCAACCGCCGGGACCCGAGGGACTGCCTGTTTTTTTCTTCTTTGCTTTTGCCTTTCTGGCTTTGGCGATCATCGCCTTAAATAAGGAACCGTACTCATCTTCCATCTCCCGCATAATCGGGAAACAGGATGCCAGCGAAAGTTTTTTTGCTACTCCGCCGTAAACACCCGATACCATCGGCTGTACCAGATAGTCAGCCGCCTCAGTGCCGATTCTTCGTTGAACAAAATCATAAATTGATTCATCAATACCCTCCGGGCGGGATTTTGCAAACGGTTCGATGAACAGGCGAAGTTTCCCTTTGAGGCTTAAAATATCAGACATCAAAAATGCCGGCGGAGACATTGGAACCGAACATAGTTTATTTTGACGAAGGATAAAACGGTTAGTGACACTGTCATTGGCTCGTTCAAGTTGATCTTTCAAACCAAGTTGATCGCACAGTTCAAGGGTTAGCGGTTCGCGATCAAGAAAGCCGTTGGGACCCCAGTCAAAGCTGTAACCGTTGATGTTGTCAGTGCCAATAGTACCACCCAGGCGATTATCTTTTTCAAAAAGATGCACCGAAAGGTTTGGATGTTTTGTTTTAATATAATGTAAAGCCGAAAGCCCGGAGATTCCACCACCTATAATTGCAACATCATATTTTGACATTTTACATCCTGCTCTTTATAATATTAGATAGCACCATAGCAAATTTCTTATCATCGTTGAACATCGGCATTCTTTTAATTCGATCTCTATGTTTTTCATCAACAAGTGATTTTAACTCAATATCTATTTCATACATCGTTTCAATATGGTCACAGACAAAACTGATCGGAACAATAAAAATATTCCCTTTCCGGTTGTGCAACAGTTCTCTAACAGTTTCAACCGTATCCGGTCCTACCCATTCAACCGGTCCGGTACGACTTTGGAAGGTTACAAAATGCTCTCTCACTCCGGCAACTTTGGAGGCGGTCAATTTAGTGCGATCAACATAAGGATCGCCCTTTTTAACAAATTTTTCAGGAATAGAATGAGCTGAAAACAGCAGGATATCATTCTCATTTATATTCTGTTCGATATAATCTTTTAGTAAATCAATGTACCCCGTGTCGTCATGGAAATCATCAATGTAGATAGTTTCAATGTCGTTATGTAGAGATATAACTTTTTTTATTTCCCATATGGAGGAGCCGGTTGTACCAAGGCTGAACTGTGGATAAAGTGGGAGAACGATTAGTCTTTTGCACCCATCTTTAATAGCTTGTTTAACAGTTTTGTCAATATAGGGATGAAAATAACGCATTCCTATATAGCATTTTAAATCAATCTTATCGTTTTGGAAGTATTTTTCAATTTGGACTGCCTGTGATTTGGTCCATTTCAAAAGCGGCGAACTGCCGCCAATAAGTTCATAATGGGCTTGAACCTTTTTGTAACGCAACGATGAAATTAGTTTGGCGAACGGTTTCTGAAACAATGATCCGCCGGGAAGTTGAATCAATAGTCGATCAGAAAAAATATTATACAAATATTCTTTGATGTCATCTAATTTCTCAGGACCTCCCATACTAAGGAGTATGACACCGGTTTTTCCCATTTAGATTGTCCTGGAGAAAGTAGCCTTTTTGTCGCCTTTTAAGTAGGCGTCATAGGTCATGGAGATATTTCTCACAAAGGTTCTTCCAAGCGGGGTGACATTCAGGCTGTTATCATCAATTGTCATAAAGCCGTCTTCAACAAACTCTTTTAAGTTTGGGTGCTCCTCTTTGAAATATTCATGATAATCAACATTGAATTTTTCCTTCATAGAAGCGAAAGAGAAATGGAAATTGCACATCAAAGACTGAATCAGAAATTGTCTGATAAGATCATCGTTGGAAAGACGCATCCCCCGATAAACAGCAAAATCGTCCGAGTTGACTTCCTCTTTATAGCTGTTAATCTTTGATAAATTTTGAAAAAAAGCGTTATTGATATAGCCGATTGATGACATCCCGATCCCTATCATTTCCTCAGAAGCTTGAACGGTATATCCCATAAAATTTCGATGCAGTCGGCCGTCGGTCTGAGCAACAGATAATTCATCATCAGGAAGAGCAAAGTGATCCATCCCAATCTGACGATACCCGGCAGCAGTAAATTTTTCTATCGAATCGGCAAAGAGCTGGTATTTGATTTCCGTAATCGGAAGTTCATCTTCAATTATTTTTGCCTGATTGGATTTTAAGTCCGGGAGATAGGCAAAAGAATAAACTGCCAGGCGATCAGGTCTGAATTTAATCGCTTTTTCAATAGTAGCTTTAAAACTTTCAGCTGTTTGACGGGGAAGTCCATAAATCAGGTCAAAGTTAATTCCCTTAAAATTTAAACTTCGGCATTTATCCAAAACAGCGGCAACCAATTCATCGGTCTGAACCCGTCCGCTTGCCTTTTGAACTTCGGGATCGAAATCCTGAACGCCGATTGAAACCCGATTGAATCCACGAGAGGCTAGGTAGTCAAGTTGTTCTTCGGAAGTGACCCGCGGGTCGACTTCAATTGATTTTTCGCATCCCTCAATGAAATCAAATGAAGCATCATAACAGTCTAAGATTTTGCCTAATCCTTCAATATCAAGGAAGGTCGGGGTGCCTCCGCCAAAATGTAGCTGACTGATTTTTTTGCGTGGAGCTAATAATGAAGAAGTTTTGGTAATCTCTTTACAAATGACTTCAATATAATCGTCTGAATTTTTCTTTTCATTGGTAATGCAGGTATTGCATCCGCAATAGAAACAGCGTTTTTTGCAAAACGGTATGTGAGTGTAAATTGATAGAGTTTTGTCGCTGTGTTCTGAAGCTTCTTTTAAATCTTCAGCATATTCTTTGTTGCCGATTTTATCAGTCCAGATTGGGGCGGTTGGATAGCTGGTATAGCGAGGTCCCGGTTTGTCGTACTTTTTTAATAGTTCAATCGGTATTGAAGTTGTACGGTTCTCAGACATATTATTTCCTGTAATTTTTTACTGTTTCTACGACAGCAGTTACTGATTCGATTGGAGTTTTCGGTTGAATTCCATGACCAAGATTAAAAATCAGGTTATCATGTCCCGGCAGGCTGTCCAAAATTTTAAGCGTGGCTTCTTTGACTTTCTCAATCGGACCAAACAGAATTGACGGATCAAGATTCCCCTGAACAGCTTTGGTTGGTAAACTTTTCATCGCTGTTGCAAGGTCTATGCGGTAATCAACCCCGATAACTTCACAGTCGACGCCGTTAACAAGATCAAGGTATGGAGCAACATTATTTACAAACAAAATCCTTGGCACATTTTTTTCTTTTAATTTCCCAAAAATTTTCTGAGCCGGTTCAACCGACCAGCGACGGTAATTTTCATAAGATAAAATCCCGTCCCAGCTCTGGAACAATTGAACGGCTTCGGCTCCGGCATCTATTTGGGCTGAAAGATGTTTTGCTATGACAGTGCTTAGCAGATCAAAAAGGTCCTGTGAGGCTTCAGGGTAAGTATGCAGGAATTTTTTAGCTTTATCAAAATTCTTCGAACCTTTGCCTTCGATCAAATAACAGGCAAGAGTAAAAGGTGATCCGGTAAAACCAATCAGAGGTGTGTCAGGCAGAATCTCTTTGATTTTTCTAATGCCGTCATATACAAAAGGAAGTTTTTCTTTGACATCAAAATCATGCAGGCGTTTAACATCGTCAGGTGTTTCAATCGGGTTTTCAATTCTCGGTCCGCCTTCGGGGAATTCAAATTTCATTCCCATCGGGTCGAGCATCGTCAGGATATCAGAAAACAAAATCGCAGCATCAAGATTAAATCTGGCAATCGGTTGTCTGACAACTTCAGCAATCAAATCAGGAGATTCACACAGCTCAATAAATGATGCTTTCGAGCGCACTTCCAGATATTCCGGAAGGTATCTTCCGGCTTGTCTCATTATCCAAACGGGGATAGCGCCTTTATTTTTGCCATAACAGGCGTTTATGAAGTTTGAATTTTCTATGACCATGTATGAGCCTCTTTTTTGATCGCATTAATTAAAACATCCGAAGCTTCATCAAGCATCTCATCAGTATGCGCGGCAGAAATAAAACAGACTTCATATCCACTCGGCGGTATATAAACACCCTGATCGAGAATTGATTCATGCATCCGATTGTAATGTGAAATACCGTTCGGATTAATTTCCGATGCGGCGCGGGGGTGTTCACGCTGGAACAGTATCCAGTACATTGAAGCTACACCGACCACCGTGAAATTATAATTTGAAAGTTCGGTTGTTATTTTACTGACAAAATTACGATTTTTTATTTCTAATTCGTTATAAATTTTACCGTTAGCTAGTTTTCTTAGAGTCGTCAAACCGGCTGTCATTGCCACCGGATTGCCTGATAGAGTTCCCGCTTGATAAACCGGACCATCCGGCGAAAGTTTGTCCATCACATCAGCCCGACCGCCAAATGCACCAACCGGCATACCGCCGCCGATAATTTTACCATAGGTGACAAGATCAGGATGAACGCCGTAATAGGCTGCTGCGCCACCGAATCCAAGACGGAATCCGGTGATAACTTCATCAAGAATCAACAAAGCGCCATGTTTCTCAGTCAAGGCTCTCAATCGGCGCATGTAATCGTGTCTTTGAATCAGCAAGCCGTTGTTTGCCGGGATGCCTTCTATAATGATTGCGGCGATCTGATCACCTTTTTCGGTAAACAATTTTTCGAGCATCTCTTCATTGTCCAACGGAAGCACGATTGTATTTTTGGTAATATCTTCAGGAACCCCTGCAGAAGATGGTTGCCCAAATGTTACCAGTCCTGAACCGGCTTTTACCAGCAGATGATCGGAATGACCATGATAACAACCTTCAAATTTAACAATCAAATCCCGTCCTGTAAATCCCCGTGCAAGTCTTATCGCCGACATAACAGCTTCGGTTCCGGATGAGACAAAACGAATTTTTTCAATCGGATCAACATGCCCGACCATAAATTCTGCTAACTGATATTCCAGTTCGGTTGAGGCGCCGAATGTCATGCCTTTATCAACCTGTGTTTTAACAGCGTCAACAACATCAGGGTCGGCGTGACCAAGGATCAATGGACCCCATGAACAGCAAAAATCGATATATCTATTTTCATCAACATCAATAAGGTATCCGCCTTCACCTCTATCAATAATTCTTGGAGTTCCCGTAACCGATTTAAAAGCTCTTACCGGAGAGTTAACACCGCCGGGAGTTACTTTTTTAGCCAGTTCCATTAGCTTTTTAGATTTGTCTGTATTACCCATTCTTCCACCCGTTTTTCAAAATATCTCTTAAATGATAAGTTAGAATTATCGATGCTCCGGCTCGGGTCATTGCTATTAGATTTTCAACAACCATTTGTCCTTCATCAACAAGTCCGGCTTGCGCCATAAGTTTGACTTGCGTGTATTCACCGGATACATTATAAGCCGCGACCGGTATTTCAGTATTCTTTTTAAAATCAGAAATAATATCCAAATATGCCAGTGCCGGTTTGACCATGACAATATCAGCACCCTCTTCTTCATCAAGCATCAATTCCCGCATGGCTTCGGTGCGATTGCGAAAATCCATCTGATACACTTTGCGATTCCCTTTTCCGGGGGATGAATTGGCCGCTTCGCGGAAAGGACCATAATAAGATGAAGCATACTTGGCCGTATATGCCATAATAATTGTATCAGGATGATTATTTACTTCCAAAATTTCTCGAATCGCCCCGACTCTGCCATCCATCATATCCGATGGAGCCACACAGTCACAACCGACATTCGCCAAAGCCAAAGCCATATTGCTTAGGACTTCGACTGATTTATCGTTGTCAATTTCATCATTAACAGATACGCCGCAATGTCCGGTATCGGTGTAGGCACACAAACAAACATCGGCACTGACAAATAGGTCATCGCCAAATTCTTTTTTAAGCTGTTTGGTCGCTGAAATAACAGGATTAGTTTGATCCATTGAGGAAGTTGCCATCTGATCTTTACGGTCGGTTACACCAAAAAGCATAATATTATTGATGCCGAGTTTTTTATCATCGGTCACAGACTTTATAAGAGAATCAGTCGATTCACGGTAAATTCCGGGGAGCCCTTTTATCTCTTCTTTGATAGAATTTCCTTCGCAAACAAAATAAGGCTGAATCAACCGACAGGTTTGGAAAGTATGCTCAAAGGCGAGGTCTCTTATAATCTGGGTGCGCCGCATTCGTCTGGGGCGGTACATCTGTTCCATTATATGTACTCCAATACATTATTAATATCATGATTATTCATAATTTCAAATTTATCCCAAGCCTGCTTTCTCATTTCGCCGGCGGTTGTGTCGCCGATAGCTAAAACTGATGAATGTGGTTTCCCAATTTGATTAGCATAAGATTTTACATTCGATGGGGAAGTGAATAACATCAGATCATCCTTAGCAAACTCTTCAACCAATGATTTCTCAATTTTGTTTTCCAATGTCTCATAGCAAATAAGCGAATATAAATTTATTTTGTTTTGAGAAAATAATTCCGAAGGATCGTTAACAACTTCTTTTGCTCTGGCATAAACTACCGATAGATTTTGTGCTTTAAATTTATTTACAAATTCAGCAAACAAGATCTTACCGTAAGAATTGGAAGATGTCATTTCGGGGGTTTGATTATATTTTTTTAAAACTCTTGAAGTCTTTTCGCCGATTGAGGCAATTTTAATATTTTGATCTAAATTTTTGTCGTTTTGATTAAGTTGCTCGAAGAATATGTTGACTGCATTGCCGCTTGTAAAAATAAGCCAATCAACAGCATCCGGAAAATTTTCCAGAGGCCATTCAAACGGAATAGCAGTAATTGTTGTAAGAGGTAATGCGACAATGTCTACCCCTCTTTGAGTTGCTTTTTCCGTTATTTCTGCCAATTGATCTGATGGTCGGGTAATTCCTATTTTCAATTCTTAATTAGTCTTTCAACTTATTAAACGCTTCTTCAACAATTTGGTTAATGTCAGTTCCGGAAATTTCAATGCGTTTCAAGCCTGTCCATTTTTCATCATCTATCTGTCCGAGAACTGCTTTAAGAGTATACGTATCATTTTCAAATTTTGAGAACACTCCCAAAGGTAAAGAGCAGCCGGAATCAAACTTGGCCAGCAATCCCCGCTCAAGCATAGCTTCGTTCATTTCTTGAGTGGAACCCATTTTGGAAATCACAGCTTCAACTTTTGGATCATTTTCCCGAATTTGAATACCAAGAATCCCCTGAGCAGGTGCCGGGAAAAACTGTTCGGAGTCCAATAAAATGACTGCCAGATCAGAAACATCAAGTTCAAGTCTTGTAACTCCGGCAGCAGCCAGAATAATTGCATCATACTGTCCATCGCGAAGTTTTTTGATTCTGGTCGGGACATTACCGCGAAGGTCTTTTATTTGCAGAGATGGGTTTAGATGCGCTATTTGTGATTTTCTGCGGGCAGAACTGGTTCCAATAATACCGCCATCTTTGATAGGAAGAATTCCGCTTTCAGTTTTACTGCTATTACTGATAAGCAGCATTTCCCGACGGTCAACCCGATACCCGGCAGCTCCAAGTTTCAAACCGGCAGGCTGGGAGGTCATTAAATCTTTAAGGGAATGAACCGCCAGATCAATTTCGTTTTGAAGCAGGGCATCTTCGAGTTCTTTTGTGAAAAAGCCTTTACCTTCCATCTTTTCAAAAGATATCTGATCGAGCTTGTCACCAATAGTTTTTATGATTTTTATCTCTACATCACAATTGTGATCATTTACGAGGATATCGTGAATGAAATTTGCCTGAAATAAAGCCAGATCCGAGCCTCGTGACCCGATAACTAAACTTGTTTTTGTCAAACCGCTTCCTTCCGATCAGTTGAAAAGTCTTCAAAATTGAACTTGGAGCGCATTTCAACAAAATGTGAAGAAAGCATTCTAACCGGCTGGAATGATGAGTGACCCACTAATTTAGTGATAAGTTCAAACATCAATTCTTTTTCTTCTTCAGGTAGAGAGGTCATACGATGCGAAAGAAGATCATCAAAAGCTTTGCGGGCAAATTCGATTGATGCTTTATAGCTGTCATTAAATATCGGTTTTAGGGATAGTTCAATTCTGTTAGACAGGAATTTTAAAACAGCATCTCTGACGATTTCATCTGCCTGTGATGCTTCAACAAATTTCTTACGAAGATTATCCTGAACTTTTGCTTTTAAATAAGGAATATCAATCAGATTAACTTTCTGGATGCCGCTGAATTCAAAAGAAAAATCGCGAGGAATTGCCAGATCAATACAAACTACCGGAATATGATTTTCTTTAAGAAGATTCAAAAATTCAAGACCAAATATCGGTTCAGAACAAGCAGTGGCTGATACGATGGCATCAACTGCAATCGGATTTTCTTTAAATGATTTTAGTGAAATCGCGGTACCGTTATGATCTTTGGCTAGTTTTTCTGCTTTCTCAAGAGTACGGTTTACAAAAACAATTTCACCCTTAAGAAGGTCTTTAACATACTTAGCCATTTTAACCGACATTTCACCGGATCCAACCAAAGCTACTTTTGGATTTTTTACACCCGGCAAGGAATCTAATAATTCATTGGCGGCTAAGGATGCCATTGAAACACATCCTTGTCCTATGGAAGTCTCTTTTTTAACTTTTTTGGAAACTACAAGAGCTTCTTTAGCCAGAGTTTCAAGACTTAAACCACAAAGACCGAATTCTTTTGCTTCCTGAAAAGCGTTTTTGAATTGACCGGATATCTGTGATTCACCAACTACAAGAGATTCAAGAGAAGAAGTAGTCCTGAAAAGGTGAGTCACCGCTTCTTTACCGCTGAATTGGAAAAAATCGTTAGGGAAGAAGCTGATATTTTTTCGACCTTTGAAAAAGAAATCTATCAAGCGATGAAGGATTTGAGCGTTGGAAATATTCTCAGACTTTACAAATATAAACTCAACCCGGTTGCAGGTAGAAAGGTAAATCAATTCTTTTAATTCAAGGATTGATTTTAAACGATTTAAAGTATCTTCTTTTGTCTCAGGATTTATTGTTAATCTCTCAAGGAGAGGCATGTTCTGTTGCCAGATTGAAGTTCCGATTATGCCAAATTCCATATCCCTAAAGTTCCTTTTTAATTCTATTTATGCTCATCTTGAGGGACAAGATGCAATAAAAGAGATATCGATTGTCATAATTTTGTCATTATTTATGTGAAAAAAATAACAAAGTAATATTATTTTAATTTAATCATACGTTCTCATTATGTGAATATCATTTTATGAATTTGGGCTACTCTGCCGATTAACTGTGAAATGGAATAAAATTCGTATTGTATTGTTATACAACATATTATGTTGTTATTTATAATTTCTTATAAGCTTTATAATATAAAAGACTTGCAAAAAAGAGGGCGACTCCGATAGCAATAAAAAGGGTCGAAAGCAGATAAGATGGGATATTTAGGGTTCGAAGAAATATGCTTGTTGTAATCATTACGATTATCAGCAAATATGATTCAATTGATTGAAAGGCAAATAGACATATTCGCTCTTTTTGGGGTGATAGTGATGCGATTCTATTGAGATTTTCCCCCACAATCTTAGAAAACATAAATTTGTACTTAAAAAAAGATATAAATAATGCCGCCGGAACGATTACAATCCAGTTCATTTGAGTATTTGCCGGAAGAATAAAGGCTCTTACTACTAAAAATATTCCGCCAATTGACCAGAAAACTCCCGCACCTTTTATAAGAGCTTTACGGGTGACGGTTGGGTGAGAAATTAATTCAGACATTTTTTGAGCCTGTTTTTATAACAAAATTTAATAACATCCCGAATAATAACTGTTTTTTTGAAATATTCCAGTTTCTAATTGATTTTAAACAGTTTAAAGTCATAATATTCAATGGTATGGGATATGAAAATTTCGTTGCCAGACGATATTTAAAATCTGGCCGGTTTTTCATCTCGGTTTCGACCTGGATGACAATACTCGGGGTAACCCTTGGAGTTGCGGTGGTATGCTTTGTTATGTCTATGCATAACGGTTTTGAAAGCGAAATCCGCACCAGACTTCTCGGAACAACATCACACATCTCAATATTCCCGATAAGAAATTCATACATAAAAAATTATAATGAACTGGTTGATTCAGTAGAGGCTATTGACGGAGTCATGGCAGCTTCACCATTTATTTATTACAAGGCTGCTATATCATCCGCATCAGCTGGTGATGGAATTGTAATTAGGGGTATTGATATTGAACAGGAAAGCAGGTCATCGAATCTGAAAAATGATCTTGAAATAGGTGAATATACGTTTGAACCTGTTATTACAGAAGATGATACCATCCCGGGCATGATTATTGGAAATTCTTTAGCGCAAAGTTTGGGTTTATTTATTGGAGAAAATGTTTTACTGTATTCTCTTAAAGGGGAAGATTTTCTTAAAAAAACCAGACCTCGCGTTGAAAAGTTTTATATCTCAGGTATTTTTGAAACGGGGATGTATGAATTTGATTCGCAATTAGCTTATATTTCATTAAAAGATGCTCAAAAATTATTTAAAATCGGTGATGCTGTAACGGCTATTCATCTTAAGCTTGATGATATTTATGAAGCCGAACGCATGAACCCGATCATTGATTCAACTTTACAATATAAATATGATGTTGTCCCCTGGTATATTTTACATCGTAATCTTTTTTCCTGGATAGCAATCGAGAAAAAAATTCTTTTCCTCGGTTTCATACTTATTGTAATTGTAGCAGCATTTTCAATTATCTCCACCTTAGTAATGTTAACAATGGAAAAAAGAGAAGAGATAGGTGTCTTAAAAACTCTTGGAGCGACTCCTGCCTCAATTCGAAAGATATTTGTCTTAAAAGGTATGGCGATTGCTATCGGTGGCGTTTTGGGAGGGTGGATACTTGCGTTTTTGGCTGCTTTTATACAGAATCGATACGAACTGATCTCTTTACCTCCAGATATATACTTCATTAGTTATTTACCGATTGAAACACACCTGTTGGACTTCTTACTGGCAGGAATTGTCACCTTTGTAATCTGTTTTTTTGCAGCTTTGTATCCTGCTAGCCAGGCATCAAAATTGGAAGTTGTTGATGTTTTACGTCAATAGTGCGGAAAAAACTCCAGTTATTGAGGAAAATGACGATTATAACAGTAACCTCATCAATGAGGGTTTTTTGAATGGATAAAGTCGAAGAAATTCTATCGGCTGTGAATGTAACAAGAGAATTTTCAACGCCGGAAGGGATAATTTCGGTTTTGAAAGGGATCAACTTGAGCTTTAAAAGTGGCGAAATGACAGCGGTGACTGGTGAATCGGGAGTTGGAAAATCAACTTTACTATATATTTTAGGGGGGTTGGATAAACCGACAAAAGGTGACATTCTTTTTGGGGGTGAAAGTATCTTAAAAAAAACTCAGGAAGAATTAGCCAAACTCCGAAACAAGAAAATTGGATTCGTTTTCCAGCAACACTATCTATTTGAAGACTTTAACGCTCTTGAAAATGTTATGATGCCAATTCTTGTCAGTGGTAAGTCCCAGAAAACTGCTCAAGAGAAAGCGGAACTCTTGCTAGAGAAAGTGGGTTTAATAGATAGGAAGAGTCATCTACCCGGTCAGCTTTCCGGAGGTGAACAGCAAAGAATCGCTGTTGCCCGAGCGCTGGCAAATGAACCGGATATTGTTCTGGCGGATGAACCTTCTGGAAATTTGGATATTAAAACCGGCTCAAAATTACATGATTTGCTCTTGAAATTAAATGATGAAAAAAACACATCATTTTTAATTGCAACTCATAATCGTGAGTTGGCTGCCAGCTGTGATAGAGAGTTGGTCTTATGTGATGGAGTTATTAATAATTAACGATAGGTGAAAATTATGCTTTGTCAGGATTGCAAAAAAAGAGAAGCACATGTTCATTTGACCCAGATCGCTAACAATGATAAACGGTCTTTGTCCTTGTGTAAAGAATGTGCTTCGGCAAGAGGCTTTCATTCACCTTTGGACAACATGCCTTTTCCATTAGCGGAAATTCTTACTGGGATGTCTGAAAACATTAAGAATACTGTAAACTCGGGTCCCGATCAAAAATCAATAAATTGCTCCGAGTGCGGATTATCCTACGAAGAATTTACGCGTCAGGGACGGTTTGGGTGTGGAAAGTGTTATGAAGCTTTTCGTCCTAATTTGGAGATGATCATGCGGAAAATTCATGGTTCTTCTCTTCATCGGGGGACGACTCCGGAAATTATTGATAAGAACGGTGTCAATACACCAACTTCGATGCCTATACAGGAAGAAGAACGGTTGGAAACTGAACTAAGCAAGGCTATTGAAACAGAAGATTTCGAAAGAGCCGCAGAAGTTAGAGACAAGCTGAAATCGTTACGAAATTCTATGACGATGGAAAGTGGGGGATAAGTGGGTACTATGTTTGAAAATATGTCTAAGAACTCTGCTACATGGTTATCTGGTAAGGGCGAAGAAGCTTTAGTCGTTCTCTCAACCAGAGTACGTCTGGCAAGAAATGTTGCCGGATGTCATTTCCCTACTTCAGCTGATATTGAAACAAAAAAAAGAATTATAAATTATATAGACTCTACAATTGCTCGTTCAAAACTTCTCGCTGATGGGATGTATTTAAAAGCAAGTGATATTGATCAACTTGACCGCGACTTTCTTATTGAGCGTCATTTGATCTCACCGACTTTTTTGAATGGAGAATTCACCAAGTCATTATATATCGACAAGGGAGAGAATGTATCGATAATGGTTAATGAAGAAGACCATCTGCGGATACAAGCTCTAAAACCGGGTTTGGATCCCGAAGGCGCTTTCCAACAAGCATCTGTTTACGATAAAGAGATTAGCCACTACCTTGAATATTGCTATGATAATGATTTTGGATTTTTGACTGCTTGTCCAACCAATGCCGGTACCGGAATGAGAGCTTCGGTTTTAATTCATCTTCCGGGCTTGGTTTTAACTCGTAATATAGAAAATGTTATTTCCCATATTACTCGCAGCGGATTAGTTGTAAGAGGTTTTTATGGGGAAGGGTCTGATGTGCTTGGTAATTTATTCCAGATTTCCAACCAGAATACATTAGGCATCACAGAAGAAGAAATTTTAAATCAGCTAACGCTTATTACAAGAGAAATAATTGAGCGGGAAGCTACTGCCAGAGACCGACTTATCAGCGAAGCGGCTGACATGGTTGAAGATAAAATATGGCGGGCTTATGGAATATTGAAAAATGCCCGTGTCCTTACCTCTGAAGAGGTCATGAATCTTTTATCTGCTGTCCGTATGGGACATGCTATGAAAATCATTGAATCCCTTGATACTGCTCTGATCAATGAAATCCTGTTATTCTCACAACCGGCACATCTTCAAAAGTTTTATGGCCATGAAATGGATCATAATCGCAGAGATTTTGTAAGAGCACAGATGGTTAGAGAAAAATTACGAGAAATTAAGCAGTAAAAAACTGCTTGTATAAAATTGAGTGATAAAATATTTTAATTATAAATGGAAGGGTGAAACATCATGAATGAGATGTTTACAGAGAGCGCAAGGAAAGCTATCGAGTTCGCTCGAGATGAAGCCGCTCGCTTAAAACATGATTACATCGGAACAGAACATCTCCTGTTAGGATTGATCAAACTCGGCGAAGGACGCGGAGTTGAAATCCTTCAGAATCTTGGTCTTGAGCTTAGTGATCTCAAGGCATCGATTGAAGAAGTCGTTCAGCCATCCGGTGGAACCATGACAATGGGACAACTTCCTTTAACAGCCAGAGCTAAAAAGACTCTGGAAGTTTCCGGACAGGAAGCCCGGGCTTTAAAGTCGCAGGATATTGATATTGAACATATTCTTTTAGCATTATTAAAAGATGAAGAAGGAGTTGCGGCTCAGGTTTTATCTACTTACGAGATAGATTATAAAGAAGCTTATGAAGAGTTGAAAAATATCCATAATGGAAAACCGTCATCCTTCAAAAAGAAACGCAAAAAATCAAAAACACCGGCCCTTGACCATTTCGGTCGCGATTTAACCGAACTTGCCCGTCGCGGGAAACTTGACCCGATTATCGGACGACAGGATGAAATCCAGCGCGTGGCTCAGATTTTGTCGCGGCGTAAGAAAAATAATCCGGTTCTTATCGGTGAACCAGGAGTGGGTAAAACTGCTATAGCAGAAGGTCTGGCTCAGCGTATTGTCAGCAATCAAGTGCCACAAACTCTGGAAAATAAAAGAGTGGTCACCCTTGATATGGCGTCACTTGTCGCCGGAACAAAATATCGCGGTCAGTTTGAAGAACGACTTAAAGCGGTGATGAATGAAATTATCAATGCCAACGATGTTATTATTTTTATTGATGAATTACATACAATCGTTGGTGCCGGCGGTGCCGAAGGTTCATTGGATGCATCCAATATTTTCAAACCGTCGCTGGCGCGAGGTGAACTGCGCTGTATCGGTGCAACGACTCTGAATGAATATCGCAAATTCATCGAAAAAGATGGCGCGCTGGAAAGAAGATTCCAAACTGTAATGGTTGAACCGCCGTCAGAGAAGGATACTATTGAAATCCTCAAGGGTCTTCGTATTAAATATGAAGAACATCACAAAATAGTTATTTCCGATGAAGCCATTGAGCAGGCGGTTAAATTTACTAACCGTTATGTCTCCGGTAAATTTCAACCGGATAAATCAATTGATCTGATTGATGAAGCCGGATCAAGAGCTCATCTGGCAAGTTACACTCGCCCGGCTGAATTTAGTGAAATCGAAACCGAACTGGTTGAGCTTCAGAAAAATAAAGAAAAAGCGGTCAAGAACCAGGCTTTTGAAACTGCAGCTCAGCTTCGTGATGATATTAAAATGAAAAAAGAGAAGTTAGCTAATCTTCAAAAACAATGGGAAGAAGCCCGTGAAGAAGAGAAAATTGTTCTAACTGGTGAAGATGTAGCTGTTGTACTGGCGAAGATGACCGGTATTCCTCTATTCCGTATGGAAGAAAATGAAACTAATCGTTTACTTCGAATGGAAGAAACTCTGCAGAAGAAAATTGTTGGTCAGATCGAACCGATTGAAATTCTGGCTAAGACAATTCGTCGGGCACGCGCCGGATTAGGTGACCCGCGTCGCCCTATCGGTGCCTTCCTGTTCCTGGGACCAACCGGTGTTGGTAAAACCGAGTTGGCTCGCCAATTGGCAGACTTCATGTTTGATGATCCGGATTCGTTAATCCGTATTGACATGTCGGAATACATGGAGAAATTTGCTGTTTCCCGCTTGATAGGTGCTCCTCCGGGGTATGTCGGGTTTGAAGAAGGCGGTCAGCTGACTGAAAAAGTACGTCGTAAACCTTATTCGGTTGTGCTTCTTGATGAAATCGAAAAGGCTCATCCGGATGTATTTAATATTTTGTTACAATTATTTGATGACGGTTCTTTAACTGACTCCTTTGGTCGAAAAGTCGATTTCAAAAACACAGTAGTTATTATGACTTCAAATATCGGAACCAGACAGCTGCAGGATCAGAAAACAGTTGGTTTTGGCGCCGAAGAAGTCGAGAATTCGTTTGATAATATGAAGAAGATGATTCTTGATGAATTGAAAAAACTGTTCAACCCGGAACTTCTTAATCGTATTGATCAGACCATTGTCTTCCGTCAGTTGTCTCGTGAAAACATTTCTGTGATAATCGAAATTCTGGTTGAAGAAATTGCCGAACGGTTAGCAGACAAAGGAATCAGTTTTGTCCTGACAGATAATGCTAAGAAATTCCTTATTGATAAAGGATACGATCCGCAATATGGCGCTCGTCCGCTTAAGAGAGCTCTTCAAACTTACCTTGAAGATCCTCTTGCCGAAGAAATTCTTCGAGGACAGCACGCCGGAGATTGTGATTTATTAATTGATGTTGTTGATGAAAAACTTGTTTTTAACTTCAATGGCAAAAAGACGAAAAAAGAAGAAGTCCTCTAAACTTCATTCTTTATCATAAAATGAAAGCAGCTGAATTTTCAGCCGCTTTTTTTATGGGAAGGATATTCCATTTTATTATCTATTAAATAAACAATATCATTTTTTGAGTAAAAACATATAAGAGGAACTCGCAGGTTGACGCTTAAGGCTAAGTGACTAAGGCATTTAAGAAATCGCTTGCGTTTTTTGAGGGAAATAATTATTATTAGAGACTTTTGTCGGAATAGATTCTGACGATAACTATAAGATGCTTGCCTGGCAAGCTGTATTAAATTGAAAAAAAATAATTTAGAAATAGAGGTTTTAGATGGCACATAAGAAAGGTGTTGGATCCTCAAAGAACGGCCGGGATTCGAACGGTCAACGAAGAGGAACCAAAGTTTACGGCGGTCAGTTAGTACCTGCCGGTTCCATCATTGCTCGTCAATTAGGCACTCCGATCAAACCGGGTAAAAATGTTGGTCTCGGAAAAGACTACACTCTTTTTGCCAAGGTTGACGGTGTTGTTACTTTTGAACGGGTTGGAAAAACTGGTAAAAAAGTTTCGGTATATCCTCAAGCTTAATTACTCGGTTTAATAAGTTTCAAAAGCGTGGTCAAAATTGATCACGCTTTTTTATTTGTCTATAATTTCCATTATATTATTGCTATACCATTGAGAGTTTATATATTCGTTGAATCATTATGAGTAGACTGCTAAAAGACATGAACGATGCCCAGCGCGAAGCTGTGCAAACCACCGAGGGACCACTCTTGATTATTGCCGGGGCTGGCTCCGGTAAAACACGGGTGCTGACAAGAAGAATTTCATACATCATTACCGAACAATTAGCCCTGCCGTATCAGGTCTTAGCTGTTACCTTTACCAATAAAGCCGCCGGTGAAATGAAAGAAAGAGTCTCGCAGATTCTCGGTGGGGATATTCAAAATCTGAATGTAAGTACTTTCCATTCATTTTGCGCCCGATTCTTGAGGCAGGAGGGCGTGCATATTGGATATGATACAAATTTTACAATTTTTGATGCTGATGATTCTAAAACCTTAGTTAAAAATTGTATTCGCGATTTAAAGCTTTCCGGAAGCCAATTCACTCCCCGCGCCCAACTTCGAAAAATTTCAAATTCAAAAAACCAGATGATTGACTCGCGAACTTTTGAAGAATCGGCAAGTGGCTATTTCGAAACCACTACTTCTGAAATTTATAAAATGTACCAAAGCCGATTAAAAGAATGTAACGCTATGGATTTTGATGATCTGCTATTTAATTCAGTATCGCTTTTAAAAAATCACCCCGAGGTTGGCGAACGCTACCGGAACAGATTCAAATATCTTATGGTGGATGAATATCAGGATACCAACCATGTCCAGTATCTGATGCTGAAATATCTGCTCGGTGACCATAATAATCTGTGCGTGGTGGGCGATGAAGACCAGGCAATTTATGGATGGCGCGGTGCTGACATAAGAAATATTTTAGAATTTGAAAAAGATTACCCCGGCGCCAAAATTATAAAACTTGAACAAAACTATCGCTCTACCAATGTTATCCTCAAAGCAGCTTCATCGGTTATTAAAAACAATGAAGTCCGCAAAGAGAAAACCCTATGGACTGATATTGAAGGCGGCGATAAAATTGATCTTTTGTTGGTTGACAATGCTGCCGAAGAGGCGGTTCAGGTTATTAAGTCTTTACAAAAAAATAGTGATTTCGGAATAAGATTTAAAGATGCAGCCATCCTGTATCGCACTAACGCCCAATCACGACCTTTTGAAGAACAACTCAGGATTAACAATATCCCGTATCAGATTTTTGGCGGAATTTCGTTCTATCAGCGTAAAGAGATCAAAGATTTAATGGCATATCTCAAATTGATAATTAACAATAAAGATGATATCTCATTTCAAAGAGTTGTTAATTACCCTAAACGGGGTATTGGTCAAAAAACTATCGAAACGATTTCTGAAACAGCACGATTAAACTCAATCTCTTTTCTCGATGTGGTTGAACATATTGATGAGTATCCAATGTTGGCGGCACGATCAGGGAAACTTCGTCAATTTGGAGATGTAATCATAAAATTCCGTTTCCAGCAAGAAGGCACCCCGATTGATCTGCTTGCCGGAGAACTGATTGATGAGATCAAATTGTTTGATTATCTCAAAGAAGAGGATGAAGTTCAAGGTCAAACCCGAATTGAAAACATTGAAGCCTTTATCGAAGGTATGGCGGAATACGCCCGGCAAAACCACCACTCGACTCTGGCTGATTACCTTGCCGAAATTTCGCTGTTTACCGATATGGATTCCTACCGCGAGATCGAGGATAAAATCTCAATGATGACGATTCACTCGGCAAAAGGTCTTGAATATGACTCAATTTATCTGGTTGGGTTAGAAGAAGGTCTCTTTCCTCTTGGTAATGCTATCAATGACCCTATGGGAATTGAAGAAGAACGGCGACTGTTTTATGTCGGAGCAACCCGGGCAAGGAAAAAATTATCAATATCGAGCGCAACCTCAAGATACCGTTTTGGTGAAGTAGAATCTATGCCCTCGAGATTTTTAAAAGAAATTTCAAAAGAACTTCTCGAAAGAAAAGATCTTCGAACCCACCGGCATTATGAATATTCCGGTCAACCAAATCAATCTTCTTTATTCGGAAATAAACAAAGAAAGCCTAAACCTGAACCAGTTCCTCAGGGTATTCATTATGATTATGAAGAAGAAGAGATTATGCGGGTTGGTCGAATAGTAATGCATCCCTCCTTTGGTCGCGGTAAAATTATTAAGGTTGAAGGGTTTGGGGAATCATTACGATTAGAGATTTTGTTCACCGGAATCGGTTTGAAAAAAATTATGGCAAAATTTGCCAAATTGAAAATAATCGGCTAATTGTAATAGACTAATTCAGACTTATCGCAATTCAATCTATTAATCAAATATCAAATAATGAAAACTATGGTTGGTTTAATCCTTGATATGTATTCTGTGATTGGTTATCTTGATTTAAGGGTGTTTACACAAAGTATTGGTATAAATCAACTTATCACCAATAATAAATGGTAGATATTGCACAAATTTGCCTTTAAGGGAACTTCTGGAGCTTTGGATATGTTGAAATTATTGAATGACCGATTAGCCGATTTTGCAAGTTTGATTGGAACCATTAAATGATGGCTATCGGAAAAGGAACGATTCAGAACAAGCGGAGGGCGTTTGAAAAAGAGGCTTTACCTCATATGGACGCTCTGTACCGAACTGCTCTTAGGATGACTAAGAACGAAAAGGACGCTGAAGATCTGGTTCAGGAAGCTTTGGTTAAAGCATATCGTTTCTGGGACAAGTTTGAACCGGGTTCTAACTGTCGGGCGTGGTTATTTAAAATAATGACCAACATATTCATAAATGAATATCGCTCCAAGTCCCGTTCCCCGATGGCGGTTAATGTTGATGAAATCGATGATAACTTTCTTTATGGTCAATTGGCAAGCGGCGTAACAATGGATAACCCTGAGAAGGAATTATTTGCTAAATTATTTGATGATGATGTCAAAAAGGCGATTGAAAACTTGCCCGATGATTTCCGCTTAGTAATTGTATTGTCCTTTCTCGAAGGTTTTTCCTATCAGGAGATTGCAGAAATTGCTGATCTTCAGTTAGGAACTGTGAAATCCCGTTTACACCGTGGAAGAAAATTGTTACAAAAAGAATTATATGAGTATGCTGTGAAAAACGGTTACATCAGGGATACAAGCAAATGAACTGTCAAGAAGCCTTAGAGTTATTGTACGATTACATTGATAAAGAAACCAAAGAAATTGACGAAAAACAGGTTAAAGAACATTTAAGCAAATGTCATGACTGTTTTGATAAGTTTTCTCTTGAAGAGAAGATAAATAGTCTTATAACCGCCAAAACAAAATCTAATAACCCAAATGGCAATCTGGATAAATTAAAATCTAATATTCTATCGGAACTCGACCAGATTGATTGTCAGATGTCTTCAAAAAAAAATAAAAGATTTAATCTGACTGCCATGACCTTAGTGGCTGCCGCCTCGCTGGTAATTTTAATCGGCGCCTCATTCTTCGCCTCGGATTTTGTACGTCATTACAATCTCTATGATTCCTTCGAACAGGCTCATTTTTCTGTGTCTGGAAATAACAAAATAGTCTTTAACGATCAAAAAACGTTTTTTGCTATAAATACTATAAAAGAAAAACTCGGCTATACTATCGCTGGCTCAGTTGATAATTTTATCCTCTCCGGTGGTTATTTTGAAGAACTTATGGGGGTCGAGATGGCTCACTTTACTTATTCTGAAAACGGGATTAAAGTGTCAGTGTTTATTGCTCCTGTTTCTGAATTTGAAATCCCCGAAGATTTAAAAGAAAATAGCGTCTTGCAAAATAATATCGAAATGTTTGATCATCATTGTCGAGGATGTCGTTTGGTCTTCCACCAAACTGAAAAGGCGATAATTATAACTGCGACTAATGATCGCGACGTGGAACTGTTGAATTTTGTACCGGGATATTCGATTCTTTAGATAATTTTATTGAATTATAAAAATAATTAGATAACTTACCAGAATGAAATATAATTCCGGTAAGTTTTTTTTATATCTTATAATTGGTCTGACCAGTTTGTTATCCCCCGTATTGTCTATGGCTCAGAATCCTGAAACTGCTGAATACATGAATGATCAAAAAATCGAGAGCTTTTTACAAGTTCAGGAATTCCTGTTTAATGATAATTTCACCAGTGCTGATTCTTTTATTCAATCATATATAAGTAATAACTTAAATGACCCTTCAGGATATATTCTCAAAGCATCATATATGATCGGTATGATGACCGACCGGGAAGAGAATCTATTCGATGAACATTATTTGGCAGTTTTGGATTCGGTTCACCTGCTTGCTGATAATATTATAGCCACCGGTTCTGTCAAGACTCAAGCCTGGATGTATCTGTTTAAAGGGCATGCTTTGCTTTATCGCTCGTTATGGGAATCTCGGTTCGGATCAAAATTCAGCAGTATTAAGCAGGCTTATAATGCCAAGAATCAATATGAGACTGGATTAAATTTGAAGGGGGATTTATACGATTTATATATGGGCTTAGGCGGATTCCATTATTGGAAATCTGCCAAAGCAGGAATTTTAAGAAAATTAGGATTTTTTAAAAATGATAAAAAAAGAGGAATCGCCGAATTGCGCCTTGCCACTGACTCATCGCTGATTTCTAAAGAAGCATCATTAAACGGTTTGATCTGGGTCTGGCTTGATTCCAAAAAATTCGATTCGGTTATTATTGCCTGTAATAAATTATTGAAGATTTTTCCGGATGGAAAACTATTCCGATGGCCTTTGGCTGAAGCGTATCAGGGGAATAACAATTGGTCATTGGCTTTGAAAAATTATAAGATAATCAGAGAGAAACTCATTAAGGACCCGGGCAATTATTTTAATTTAATAGAGTGCGACCATAATATTTATGAGTGCTATCAAAAAATGAATTTAGACAATAAATCACAACAAATTGCATTAAATGTTGAATCTTATTATGTAGATATTCCCAAAAAAATTAAAAATATTCAAGGTACAAAATTAGGGGTCTTAATCAGAGCAGCCAAAAAATAATAATTTACTTCACCGTTACTTTTTGATTTCGCTCATCTATCAAACGACAGCCTTCCATCAGGATTGATTCATTTGGAATTTCATTGTTGGGCTCAGGTAACTTATCATGCCTTACTACTTCAACTGTCCAGATGCCGTCATTCCAATTAAGCGCGCTATATACGGCTTCGGCACCTATTAATTCATTTAATTTGGCATAGATAATATTGCCATTTGCAAGGAATATATCAAGGTGCTCATTCTCAGAGTCATAAGGTTTAATTGTTATCTTTGATGTTCTGCGACTCGGTCCAAGGGCTTGAAGCAGATCGATTAAATTTAAATCTTTAAGATTCCCTTTGGTAATTGTTTCACCTTTGATAATAGCTCTTTGTTTTTCATTCATTTCAATAGCGCGGTCACGAATCTTTTTGATTTTTAGAATTATAAAATCATGGTTAGTTAAATAATCCATAATATCTTCAATACCGGTTGAGAAAAGAGAAGAGAGCTGGTTTATATGTTCATTATCCACCAGCAACAAAGTTGGAATTGTTGAAAAATCGATTCCATTTTTCGAAAGATTTTCAATCGTAGCAATTATCGAATCAGGATCTGTTAAAAGATGAAGAACAACAAGATCCGGTTTGCTTCGGGTGTACAGTTTTACAAAAGTTTCCGTTGAGTTAACTGAAATAGTTCGAAATCTTTCTTTTTTTAGATGGGTCTCTATCGGATAAGTGCTTTCCGGTACATTTGAATAGATAAAAACCTGACTGAAACGTTTACTCGCGCGAGAGTTAAACATCTCTTTTTGAAGAAGACTGATAAAAGCATCGACAACTTCTTCAAGAAATAAGTTACCGACCATATCATACAGCTTCTTCTTAAGTAATCCGAATTTATCCAGAGTAAGTTGTTGGTCTGAGGGAATGGTGTCACAAAACAGATCAGCAATTGTCAATATATTGCCGCCCAAAATTTCTATCGGTAATCGTTTTGTATATTTCTTTTTCAAATTTATATACATTGATTTAAGCATAACAATTACTACGGGATCATAATTTAATGATTTTAGCAACTTGATAGTTTTATCAATCTGAATTCGGTAGCCTGCATTTTTGCATGATGGGAAATAAAATTTTGCCAGATCATGAATAAAGCCGGCATTGCAAATTTGGGCTCTTTCTGTTGGCGGGATTCCCATTCGTTGACAAAGTTTAATGGCATACTCACCAACTCGGCCACTGTGATTAGAATTTAAATTTTCTTTTATAGACAGCAAAGAAGTAAATATTTCAAGGTTTTTTTCAAGTAGACTATTCTCTGTTAGATTCTGGAAATCGTTTAAAAGAAGTCCGGTGGCAGATTCAAAATATCGAACCAGCGTATCTGGAGTTTTTTTTCGGATACGGTCGATTAAATCAAGGTAGTCGCCCGAAACAGTATCCTTGATAAATACTGCAAAATATTTTTTACCCTCAAGCATATCAATTGCATCATGCACATTGTCAACTACGATAACTTCAAAATTATCTTCTTCTAGCAATAGTTTTACAAAGGGACTGAAATTTTCATCATCAGTTACAAGCATGGCTGTTCGCTGGGTTATATCAAAATCATTGTCAATACTGCTTACCGATTCATTGACTAAATCAATTGAAATTTTTGAACTTGCCGAATAAGGACTTCGAGTTAAATCTTCTTCGTCTAAAAGAGGTTTATAATGTTCTTCAATAATATCAACAATTGCAAGTTCGGCTGCGATATAAAGTTGAACAGTATCAATTGATGTTGCAAAAATCAGTTCGTTTCTTAGCTCTTCATTATTTGGTTCTTCACAGGCAACTTTAAGAATTTGTTCTTTTTTGTTATATTCAAATGGTACCAATGCACGAGAGACAGCCAGTTCGGCCGAAATCATATTTAAAATAGAATCGTCAATTTCCAAATGGGATAATACGACACCTTCACAATCGTACTGGGTCGCTAAGGCTTTTACAAGCGAATCTTCATCTACAAAACCGTGGTGCATCAAAAGAGAACCAAATTTTCCACCATAGATTTTCTGATGTTTTAAAGCTATTTTAATTTGACCTTCTGTAACAGAGGTCTGATTTAGAAGTATATCATCGAGACGTTTTTTTCTCATTTTTTAATACCTTGATTGCCTTAAACTCGTTGTCATTATTACAGATATAAATATCCGCCGTAGCTCAATTACTTTCTACTATTATCGGATAGAAATCTGTTCTACTTATGATCTATTACAAGAAAATTAACTGTGCAATATTTGAACAGTTCTATAAAATATTATGAAATTTAAATGATAATCTGATATTGGAAATTATACAGTAACCGGGGATTTGGCTACTTTGCTAAGACATAGCTGCAAAGCAAGGAAACTTCCGTTGATCTCGAATATTACGGTATAAAGGGGTTCATCCAGCTTTGGAACAGCCTTTTGACCAAAACTGTTAACAACTTCCGGCAATGATATCTCAATTTTCTCGTTCTGATTGGATAATATTGTTCGAACTCGACCGGCAACCTGATTTGCTATTTCAGCAATACCCTCACTAATCATCTGTTCATCGAGTTCATCAGGTTCCATCCAGGCAATACTGGCAGACATATGTCGGGCAGTTTTAGTATTCATTGAGATTGAAACAGTACCAATAACACTTCCGGAAAGTTCAATGGAAGCGGTTAGATCGCCACAGAATTGGTAATCTCTTCGGATAAATTCTTGATTATGTTTGATTTCATATCCAGCAGTTGTCTGTAATACTAGTTCAAATGATGAAATAAACAGACGAATAACTTCAGAATCAGCAAGGGAGATATTTTTGTTTGGTTTTAAAGAATTATTGAGCGTCTCTTCTACATTTGTTTTGATAAATGGCTGCACCAAAATATCTGATGCTCCTCCGGAAAGTCCCCGACAGACAATCTCTGAACAGGAGTCGTTCACTGACAAAAGAATGGGAATATTTTTATATGCTGTTGCGGTTCGAAGCATTTCAAGAATTCCCATCTCTTCAACCGAACCGGTATTTAAATCAATCACAATAACGTCTTGATCAGTTACAATATCGGATTTGAAACTATCCGATGATTCGATTTCAAAATCTTTCTCGATGCATTTTGAAAGAGCATCAATATTATTTTGGGAATTGGTTATGTACAGTAATTTTCTCATTAATAATATACTTCATCAGGAAGTTTTAACCGATGAGCTCCCGGTAAGTTTTTCAATTTGTCTGGTCATTTGTTCAAGAGTGAATGGTTTTACCAGATATGAATTTGCACCCGCTTTAATGGCTTTGATCACATCTTCTTCAACACCATCAGAGGTTGCCATCAATACCGGGATATGATCATAGCCTGAATTTGCTCTTATTTTTAATAACGCTTCATATCCATCCATTACCGGCATATTCCAGTCGAGAATGATAAGGGCGATTTCGGTGCAGTTTTTTCTTAAAAGCGTCAACGCTTCGGCTCCATTAAGAGCTTCAATCATTTTGAATCCGGTTCCTACAACTGTTTTTCCAATTGCTTTTCGCATAAGGGCAGAATCTTCGGCGATTAGGATTTTCATGAGTACTCCTTTTATTTGCAGTCAAATTTTTCTTATTATATTTACTAACTGGAGCAGGCTATGATTTATGTTTAGATTTAAATTTTTCAAGCCCCAGGGACAAATTGCTCATTGACTAATTGATCGGCATTTAATTTAGTTTTATTGAGTTGTTATCTTCTCACATCGGTCACAGCAATAGGCTGTTCAAATATTGAACAGTATATTTCATTCACTTTTTTATTGTCTTTTGTGAAAATTTTAGGACATTTTGAAGTATCAAAGTTTAAACTTGCCGGGATAATCTAATATCTGTTATATATCGCCATGACTCGCCGCGTTAAAAAAAACCGCTCATTTTTGGCTCCTTTGGCAGATAATTTTATTAAAAAACTGTCGTCGACCGATGTACGTTTGCGACGTAAATATCTGCGTTTTGGGCTCTGGATCCTATTAGTAATGGTAGGATATTCATTTATGAGCGGAACCTACGGAATTCCCCGTATTATCAGGCTTGAGCTTGAAGAATCAGCTTTGACAGGTGAAAATAGGCAGCTGATTGCTGAATTAATTGATGCTCAGCGCGAGCGGGAGATGTTACGCACTGACCGAAATTATATCGAGTATATTGCCCGTACAAAATATTTCATGTCATACCCGGATGAAACCATCTACCGCTACCGCGGCAGGTAAACTATGGCTCTTGAAAAAACCGAAGCGGTTATCCTAAAAACCTTCAACTGGTCAGAATCATCACGGACGGTTGTCTTTTTCTCAAAAGAATACGGACGGCTTCCTCTGGTTGATAAAGGCGGGCGATCTTTCAAAACAAAACGGGGCAGACTTCAGCCATTTTCAAAACTTGATGTAACTTTCTATAGTTCTGAAAAAGAAAGCAATGGCTATGTTTCAGATTCTGAACTTTTGCAGATGTACACTTTCGAAAAAGACGGGACTCTCGGACGATTGGCGTATGGTTCAGCCGCCTGCGAGATGCTTAATATGCTATTACCGGATGAGCAGCCGCAACGGGCAATTTATCAATATTTTATAAAATACCTTGAGATGATTGATAAGGCTGAAAAACAGTTTTTGCCATCGCTGTTTGTTGCCTTTTTCCTGCGAATTATTTCTCAATTGGGTTATCATCCGTCATTGCAATTTTGTGTTAACTGTAATAAAGAGATCAATATTGAAAATTCCGGTAAAGAATACTCGCTTTCACCAAAACGGGGCGGAGTTGTATGTCGCTCTTGCCAAATTGCAGGAGATTATTATATTCCCCTATCATCCGACAACCTCAGGTTGTTGATTGCTCTACAGAAAGCTTCCTTGAGCGAAGCCTGTGCTTTACCGATAGGGTACCAACAGACCTCGCTGCTTTTGGATGCATTGCAGAAACTTTTGAGTTATCAGGCCGATTTAAAATCGAATCTTAAATCACTTGAGTTTTTAGAAAAATTGAAAAACAGCCAAACGATTGGACTATAAAGGATTAAGATGAGCGCAAAGAAAAACAAAGACGACAAAATGGAAAAGATTGTTTCACTGTGTAAACGCAAAGGTTATGTATACCCATCCTCCGAAATTTATGGCGGACTGAATTCCTGCTGGGACTATGGACCATTGGGAGCCGAGCTAAAGCGTAATCTTAAAACCTTATGGTGGGATGCTATGACCAACCGCCGAAATGATATTGAGGGTCTTGATGCTGCTATTTTGATGCACCCTGAAGTCTGGCATACCTCGGGTCATGTTACCGAATTTGTTGATCCGATGGTTGACTGTAAAAAATGTAAAGCCCGTTTCCGCGCTGATCAGCTTGATGAAGCCCGTTGTCCTGAGAAACCATCCAAATCCCCGATTGAACACGGATGCGACTTGACCGAGGTTCGAAATTTTAATCTTATGTTCAAAACCTTTATGGGGCCGGTTGAGGATAACTCGGCAACTATTTTCCTTCGTCCTGAAACCGCCCAGGGGATTTATGTTAATTTTCTGAATGTTAAAAATTCTTCGCGCCAGAAAGTACCGTTTGGGATTGCCCAGATTGGTAAAGCTTTCCGAAATGAAATTACACCGGGTAATTTTATTTTCCGCACCCGCGAGTTTGAACAGATGGAAATGCAGTATTTTGTGCCGCCGAATGAAGATGAAAAATGGTTTGAGTACTGGCGTCAGGAACGCTGGAATTTCTATAAAGAACTGGGGATCAACACTGATAAACTTCGCTGGCATGAACACGGTCCGGACAATCTGGCGCATTATGCCAAAGCGGCGTATGATATTGAGTATGAATATCCGTTCGGATGGCAGGAACTTGAGGGTATCCATAACCGCACCGATTTTGATCTGGGACGGCATATGGAAGCTACTAAAAAAGATCTGCGATATTTTGATGAACGGTATCCTGAAAAATTCCTTCCGTATATCATTGAAACCTCGGCTGGCTGCGACCGCACCTTGTTGACGATTCTGGTTGATGCTTATGATGAGGTTGAGATCAAAGGTGATAAACGGGTATTTATGCGAATTTCTCCAAAGGTGGCTCCGATCAAGGCGGCGATTTTCCCGCTGGTCAAAAAAGACGGGATGCCCGAGTTTGCCAAGAAAGTTGAAGCCGATATTAAAAAACGGTTCAAAGTTTTCTATGATGAATCCGGTGCGGTGGGACGGCGGTATGCGCGGATGGATGAAGCCGGATGTCCTTTCTGTATCACGGTTGATGGTCAGTCGCTTGAGGATGAGACAATGACGGTTCGTGATCGCGACACGATGGAACAGAAACGGATGAAGGTTCCTGAAATCATGGCGTTCCTTGATGAAAAGGTTAACGGACAGGCTTAGCCTGTGTTTTATATTAGCTAAGATTTTATTCATATATTTTTATGGGCAGTCCGCTTAGGTGGACTGCCTTTTTCGTTGTAAGTCATACCATTGTTTAGCTTTATAGCGAATTGGGTTCGTTTGCTCACTTTTGACATAGTGATGTCATTGCACCCTTCGCACCCTTCGGGTGGTTTATTATCTTCAAGTTTTTCGCTGTAACTCCTTCTTTCATAGAAGCATACAAGGATTTGGGTTTGTTTTGTTACTTTAATGTTTAAGACCCTTTAAACGCACTTTTTGTGATTTTCTGTGTTTTTTTGCATCGAGTGATTTCTTGATTTTTGGATGTACGATTTTGGGCATAACTCACCGTTCCTCCTTTTATAAAGGGGTACGGTTTCGTATTCACTTGTGAAAGAGTGGGGAAAATGGAAGGAAAAGAAATAATATTAATTTCAATAGGTGAAATGGGCTGTATTGTTGAAATTATGAATTTAAAAACTGTTTACTTTTCCTTGACAATGACAACAAAAATTGCTTATTTGTTTACATTGACGTAGCAATGTAAACAGGAAATATTATGAAAATCGGTAAAATTCTTAAACAAAAAGATGGATATAAAGCGTTTATTCCGAGTAAGTTCCCACCTGATAATATTTTAGATTTACCCCAAAATCTTATTTTAAAACATTCTAACGCCGAACGCCTTTTAGGTAAATTAGATGGTATAACTCAACTGCTTCCAGATGTAGATTTTTTCCTTTTAATGTATATTCGAAAAGATGCTGCTTCCTCAAGTCAAATAGAAGGCACCAAGGCAACAATGATTGATGCCATAGAGGCAGAAGCTCAAACGAAGGAATCTTTACCATCAGATGTTGATGATATTTTACATTATATCAATGCTTTAAATTATGGATTGAAAAGGCTTCTTGAATTTCCGATGAGTCTCCGTTTTATTCGAGAGCTTCATAAAGAACTAATGAATGATGCAAGGGCAACTCATTTTTCTGATCCGGGTAATTTTAGAACAAGTCAAAACTGGATAGGTGGTACATCACCAACAAATGCAAGTTTTGTCCCTCCCCCACCCATTGAGATGCAGAAAGCACTTAGTGATTTTGAAAATTTTCTCCATGCAGAAGATGATATGCTACCGCTTATAAAAGCTGGGTTAATCCATTCTCATTTTGAAACAATTCATCCATTCCTTGATGGTAATGGAAGAACTGGTCGGTTACTTATTACCTTTTATCTTTGGCAAAACAAACTACTTGAAAAGCCGGTTTTATTTCTTTCTTCATATTTTAAGAAACATCAGAAAGTATACTATGCCAGACTTGATGGATATCATAATGGTAAAGTTGAAGAGTGGCTGGATTTTTTACTTGATGGAATAATTGACACTGCAAACGAAGCTATCTTTACCTCTCAAGCAATTAATAATTTAAGGCAAGAAGATATGGAAAAAATACTTCCACTTAGTAAATCTGCATCTGAGAGTGGGATAGTTCTACTTCGTAAGTTATTTGCTTTACCAATCGTCAATGTAAATACAATAAAAAAGTGGACAGGGTTCACACGCCAAGGTTCGCAGCAAGTAATAGATAGATTTGTTAAACTCGGCATTTTGGAACAAAAAGACAAGAATGAAAAATATGGCAGATCATTCATTTATCGTCGATATGTAGATATATTTTCAATGTAGGAATTGCATAAATTGAATAAAGTAGCAACAGAAATAACGTTAGTTAATTGGCGATTTGGACAGACTAAGTCGGAGCGATTGTGCGCCGATCTACTTCAGGTCGAGGGATTCAAAGACATTGATCCGCAATGCCCATTGGGTGGACCCGATGATAGAAAGGATATTCTTTGTTTACGTGATGGAAAAAATTGGCTGGTAGCGGCATATTTCCCTTCATCACAATTAAAATTCAAAGACGTTAAGAATAAATTTTGTGATGATTTTGAGGGTGTTGAGAGACATAATAGGCAAGGTTTTGTGTTTTTAACAAATCAACCTTTAAAACCAGCTGAAAGGACAGAGCTTACTGAACATGCAAGACCGATACCAGTAGAGCTTTATCATCTCGAAAGAATTCGTTCGATACTCGATTCACCTAAGGGCTATGGTTTTCGTTTGGAGTACCTCCAAATTCCCATGACTATGGAAGAACAGCTTAGTTTTTTTAGTATAATGAAAGATAATATCACTGAAAAATTGATCAAGCAAGAATCCCACCATGTCAAACAGGATGTGAAAATTGATGACATGGGTCGAGATATAAAAATATTACTTGCAAGAACGATGATGAATGCGGACAATATTACTTCAGAAATGTCCAGTTTAGAGAAAGAGCAACCAAGACGATTTTCTCAACTTCTTACAGCTGATTTGAAAGTAGAAGACATTTTTTGGCTTCATAACATACTCTCTGATGAGAATAGACTTCTAAAGGAACATAGAAATAAATTCAGAAGTATTCCAGTGTGGATAGGTCAAGTTGGTTCGACTCCAGAGACAGCTCGTTTTACACCACCACCACCAAACCAAATCGAGGAGCTTTTGACGAAGTTGATTACTAATTGGCATTCAAAATATTCAAGCCTTGTAGATAGTGAGGAAAGTGAACAAATTGCATCTATGGCTACCTTCCATCACTGTTTTGTGAGTATTCATCCATTCGTTGATGGTAACGGTAGAGTTGCTCGAGCACTCCTACAACAGCAAGCTTTCGAATTAACTGGGCGGAATTTGGATACAACTTTTACGAAATACTTGAGAGAATACTTTGATTCATTATCGGCTGCAGACGCTGGGAATCTGAGTAATTTAGAAAATCTTATAAAAACAAACTTTGAATAGCAATCGCACGACAGAATCTTTATCACTTATATTTATTCAAATTGCTTTTGCATAACAACTTGTCTGATCCAATGTGTAATTTTAAATAAATACTAATAGGTAAACGATTAATTTAAAACAAGCTTAGAGTTTGTTACAATCTCCAGAGGTTTTGCTCGTTAGCTTTGGCGATATCAATTAGTTTTGGGAATGGACGTGAAGTCGGTTTTGATAGATATTCGTAGGGCAGAACCCTTTAGTGTTCTGTCAATTCATTTAAAGGAAAATAAAACACCTCGAGGGTTCGACATGGCAAACCGTCCACTAAATCAAATGGAAAAAGTATACATTTAATACCGAAAAATTGTGGAGAGAAATAAAAGTTAAAACTGTCGGGTCACAATTTGCTTCCAGCAAATCAAGACCCAACAGAACTTTAGAAACCATACGAAGTGTGAGAGCCCATTTCATTGTACAATCAACAATCAGAAGGAGTTACAAGGGAAAACATGAAGATAATAAACCATACGAAGTGTGTGTCGCCAGAGATAATCACACAACGTGTGCGAACCCATTTCCTTGTAAAGGGAAAGTACCAAACGGATTACGGCAAATTTTAGGGAAATCAGAAGAAACTTTAGCTAAGAAAAAAATCTCAAAAACGGATAAAACACACGAAGTGTGATTGTGGTCAATTAACCTAAAGAGTATATTCTATCTATGGATTTTTTCGAAAAGGGACAAAGTCCCACTAATGAAGATATGACTGTCTCAGCCAGGGCTGTTAATTCTATCAAACCACTGGCTGACCGGATGCGTCCCCACACTGTTGATGAGTTTTTCGGGCAGGAAAAAATAATCGGCAAAGATAAACCGCTCCGCATCTCAATCGAAAACGACCGGGTCTCATCCTCGATTTTCTGGGGTCCGCCTGGATCAGGTAAAACGACCCTTGCCGAAATCATCGCCCGTGCCACTCATGGTCAGTTTGTCAAGTTTTCCGCAGTCTCTACCGGTATTAAAGAGGTCAAAGCCCTGATCTCCAAAGCGGGCAGTTACTATCAGATGTCCGGCAGACGCACCTATGTTTTTATTGATGAAATCCACCGTTTCAACAAAGCCCAGCAGGACGCCTTTTTACCCTATGTCGAAAAAGGTGACATCGTGCTGATTGGAGCTACAACGGAAAACCCATCATTTGAAGTCAATAGCGCTTTGTTATCACGACTAAGAGTTTATGTTTTAGAACGCTTAAACGAAGCAGCCCTTGCAGATATTTTAAAAAATGCTTTATCAAACAAAGAACGCGGACTGGGCGAGATGGAACTTATTATTGATGATGAAGCCTTAACTTTTATTGTTAATGCCGCCGATGGCGATGCCCGCCGGGGTTTGACTCTTTTAGAAGAAGCTTCCAAGTTTGTTGCCGATGATAAAAAAATAACCAACGAAATTCTAACTCAGGTTCATCAGCGCGGATTTTCTGTCTATGATAAAAACGGCGAGGAACATTTTAATATAATTTCCGCTCTGCATAAATCACTCCGCGGCGGTGATGCCAATGCTTCGCTTTACTGGTTGGCAAGGATGCTTCACGGGGGCGAGGATCCAAAATATATTATTCGCCGGATGGTTCGCTTTGCCTCTGAAGATATCGGTCTGGCTGACCCCTATGCTTTGACCATTTGTATGAATGCCCGTGATGCGTATCATTTTTTAGGTTCACCGGAGGGTGAACTTGCTATTGCGCAGGCAGTAATTTATATGGCGTGTGCGCCAAAATCGAATGCGACTTATTCGGCATTTAAAAAAGCAAAGGTTGATGCTGAAGAAAAAGGTTCTTTACCGGTTCCGCTGTGGATCCGCAACGCCCCGACCTCGCTCATGAAAAATCTTGGGTATGGTAAAAATTATAAGTATGCCCATGAATACGAGGGTGCGATTACCGATCAGGAATATTTTCCGGAAGAATTAGCAGGGGTCGAATATTATTTACCAAAACCGGTCGGTCGTGAAAAATCGCTGAATGAGTATCTTGTGAATTATAAAGAATATCGCAAGAAATTGATGAACAAATAGTATTCACAAACAAGCATTGATTAAACAAACACCATCTTAATAAAGGTGAATCATGGCTAATCAAAAAATAAGATCAAATTCATTCTATCCTTCTATATTAGGGGGAATCTTTTTTGTAATATGGTTGCTGTTAGCGATTGATCCGCTTGATCGGCATGACTGGCTGCTTGAGAATGCTCTTGTAATAATAATAATCCCGTTTTTAATCTTCAGTTACAAAAAACTGCCTCTTTCAAAAATTTCATACACTTTGATATTTATATTTTTATGTCTGCATGAAGTCGGTTCGCATTATACCTACTCCAATGTTCCCTACGATCAATGGTGGTCATCAATGTTTGGCAGTACTTTGAATGAAATCTTTAACTGGGAGCGGAATCATTATGATCGGTTGGTGCATTTTTCCTACGGCTTGCTATTGGCGTATCCGATTCGGGAGGTGTTCCATCGGGTTGCAAGTGTTCAGGGGTTTTGGGGATATTTTCTCCCGCTTGATGTTACCATGTCGACCTCGATGATTTTCGAATTGATCGAATGGGCTGCTGCTGAAATATTCGGCGGTGAATTAGGGGCGGCGTATCTTGGAACCCAGGGTGATATATGGGATGCTCATAAGGATATGGGGTTGGCGTCGTTAGGAGCTGCGATTGCAATGATTATCACAGCTTTGATTAATATTTATCTGCAACGGGATTTTTCCCGTGAGTGGGCTGAAAGTTTAAAGGTGAAACATAAACAACCTTTAGGCGAGAGAGAAATCAAACGGCTCTGGCGAAAACGATAGGATTACTACAAACAATCCGGCGGAATCGGGCCGGCATTGAATATATAATCAACCAGATAAGTCAGATCGGCTATATTTAGAATTCCAATAGCATCGACATTTGCTTCTTCATCACACGGAGGTTCATCTCCAAAGGCAAAGAAATAAGTTACAAAAAAGGTAACATCAGAGATACCAAGCTCACCGCTATGGTCAACATCGCCGCGCATAAAACAACAAGCCGGATAGAAAACCGATCCATTGTCAGAGGCCGGATTAAATGTTATAACCGAGCTTGTAAATTGAGGTAGAAATTCAAAAGTTCCGGCAATATAACCATCAACCTGAATTGTTGTAATTTGATCCGGGTTGGGGTTTGAACCAAAAGTGAAAGTTAGTTTTAGAATCGGACCATCGCCGGGTGGAAGTTCGGGTTGACTGCCATTAGTTGAAGCCCGGAGTCTTATTGTTTTTCGATTATTGTTAGGGTCGTCATGACTGTAAGCAAGATCTTCAAAATATTCTGTTCTATAGCCGGAAGTTGTATAGGATTGAAGATTTAAATCGATGTCGCCGCCATATTCTATCGGAATTTTAAACATTCCGACCGGAACATTGTTTCTTGCTGAAATAACAACTTCAACGGTCGAACCGGAAACATATTCGACTTCTTCACCAATAATAGTATCAGCAAGGACAGCAATATAGTTTGATCTTAGGCGAAACGGATCTTCAACACCCGATGTGTCAATTTCGAGTTTAACATCAAATAATCCGGGGGTGTCATAAAGATGAGTCGGGTCTTCAACAAAGGCAGAATCACCGTCTCCAAAATCCCATGTCCATGAAACCGGAGTGACTTTAGAGGTGGCATTAAAATTCACAAGTAATGGCACCCAGCCGATAGTTGTGTCGGCGGTAAAAGTTAAGCCGGCAGCATCAATTCCATCAAGAACCATCGTGCCGGTATTGTCGGGGTCTAACCATTCTTTCAAACTTATCAGCATATTTGAGCCATGATCCCAGGACTCAGAAAACTGCCCATACCAGTCAGAGGTCGGGCTTGAACAGGAAGCAAAACCACCATGGAGCTGTCCTATAATTCTATGATTATCGTCAAACAGGGGAGAGCCCGATGAACCGCCTTCGGTAGTGCCGTCATCCCATTTAACAACGCGCCAATGTGAATCACCGGAGGACCCGAGATAACTGGTTTCAATTACCGGATCACTATCAAATGAGATTTTTTTAATATCTCCGGAAGGATGATGTATCCCGACTGTCCGGGGAGCCGGGCTGTCGATTGCTGACCAGCCGGCATAGTACACATCATAAGAATCAGGAGGATTTTCACTTAATCTAAGTAAAGCAAAATCACTATAACCATTATTTGCAAGCAGAGTAGTCCCTGAGACAGTCATATATGTGGGACCATTGATATTGTCACAGGTGGGGCTTTCATAGTTATACATAATTAACCATGTCGACTCGCCACCCAAACAATGTTCAGCCGTTAATAAGTATGGCGTTAAGTCTTCACGAACATTATTAATCATAGCTCCGGAACAGAATCTGAATCCGCCTCCGGTTAATAACATCACTACCGCTCTTTTTTCATCCTGCCAAGGGTCACCTTCGGGGCAATTGACATTATTGTTGCAGGAACCGGAAGATCCAAATCCGGCAACTGCTTTGGCAACATCCCAACTGAAAATATCTCTATAAGCATGAACAATTCGTTCGATAGAAATAATACCGCGAAAGGCCGCATCAGCCGGTTCAAAATATTCTAAAATTGAGACCGGTCCTTGAACCGGTGCCGTTGAGAATTTTTTATATTCTTTATTATTTTCAGAAGTGAACGCTCCGATGACCATGCTTTTATCTTCATTATAAATATAAAAACGAGCGCCTTCGGGAATCTCAAAATGGTCATATATGAGGTTAATTGCATAAGCGTTGGAAGTCTCGATTCTCAATTGCCACATCCGGCTTCCATCAGCCGATGTTTCCCACACACCGGAGTTTTCTAAAGTATAATTGACATCAAAAGGAGTACCAAATCGGTACGGCATCCCCAGTTTGCCTTCCTCGATATCCTCATTTAACATCTTTGCCCGATTTATAGGAGGCGTTTTAACCGTGGGAACGGTTGCTTTTGACGGTTTAGAAAAACTCACCGGTTTACCCCCGATACTTACCTGAGAATAAGTCAATGGTGATAAAATAAGGATAGTCAGCAATATTGTGATGCAATTTTTCATTTTCGTTCTCATTTATATTTTATAAATCGGTTTATTCTTCTTTTACTCAAGGTGAGGGTACATTTTTTTATTATATCGTAGTATCACAGTGCTATAACTGAATATAACAGACCTTGTTTTTTTGTCAATTTATTTCAATTATTTAACATACTTTGCGCCGCTTGGTTCTAAAATAGATAAAATCAGATTAAAACTGATATTAATTGTAAAAGTTAACATCATATAATATAATTCAGGATGGTTAATTTCTGTTACAATCGGATTACTGAAGATTTGGACTTAAGAGCTGATTATAATAATTCTCTAAAAGATTTAGAAACAATCAGAGAATTTCATCAGTCTTTACCCGGTTATTGGCCTACTAGTCTGATTCGACTGCCAGCTTTAGCTGAAAAATTTGGAATCAAAGATATTTTGATTAAAGATGAATCCAGTCGAATGAATTTGAAGGCGTTCAAAGTGCTGGGAGCATCATACGCAATATACCGACTCCTGAAGCAAAAATATGAGCAGAAAACAGGGGTCAAATTTTCGATCAATCAATTCTTTGAAAAAGAGACCAAGACTGTTATCGGGGAAATTACGTTTTGCACCGCAACCGATGGCAATCATGGTCGAGCTGTCGCCTGGACGGCCAAACAATTAGGTCAAAAAGCAGTCATTTATATGCCTGCTGACTCAGTAAAAGCACGGATAGAGAATATTCAAAATGAAAATGGCAAAGTGGTTTTAGTTGATGGCTCTTATGATCTGGCTGTTAAACAAGCGGCACTGGATGCAGAACAAAATGGTTGGACTGTAATTTCTGATACATCTTATCAGGGTTATGAAAATATTCCTAAAGATATCATGGCTGGATATTTGACCATCTTTGATGAAATAAATGATGCCCTTGCTCCGGATTATCTCAATAAAAACGATTTTGTTATCGTTCAGTGCGGGGTTGGAGCCTTAGCAGCGGCAGCCGGAGTTTATTACAATGGCTTCAGGGGTGAAAAACCAACGCTGATATGTGTAGAGCCGATTGAGGCTGATTGTATGCTCGAATCAATCTTAAGAGGCGATGGTTCGATAAGATCATCACAAGGAAGTTTGGAAACTATAATGGTTGGATTAAATTGTGGAACGCCATCATCAGTAGCCTTTCCTATTATTCAGGATTCTTTTGGATTATTTCTTGCGATTGAGGATAATTATTGTGAAAAGGCAATGAGAATTTTTTATAATCCAATCAAGAATGATTCCCGGATCATTGCCGGTGAATCGGGTGCAGCCGGTCTTGCCGGGTTGTTAGTAATCATGTCTCCAGAATATCAGGGATTGAGAGAAAAACTGCAGTTAAATGAAAATAGCAGAGTATTATTAATAAATACCGAAGGTGACACCGATCCGGCAGGATTTGAAAAAATCATAAATAGACAATCAGCCAACTAACGGTCTTGCATATTTTATAAAATATCATTAAACTGGTTCAGTTTTGATAATTTGAAAACAGAAAGGATAAAATGGTAAAGAAATTATCGGTTTTAGTTCTTGCGGGATTGCTTGTTTTTGGTTGCTCGGAAGAGAAAGCTGAGCAGTCAGATAGTCAGGCTGGTCAATCTCAGGAACAAGCTCAAAAGAGTGATGGTTTGGTAAAAACAGATTCCGACAATAGTGGAACTATTAAAATAGAATATACTCCATCGGATATCCCATTTGATTTAAATGGCAAACCGGTTGATCTTGGCGGAATTAAGTTTGTACCCGCAACGCAATGGACAGATTTTGGACCAAAAGGAATGCGTAAAGCCAGTTATGCTTATGGTCCGCTTGAAAAAGAAACAGACTCAGCCACAGTTTTAGTCTTCTACTTTGGTAAAACAGATGGTGGCAGTGTTGAGGCGAATTTGGATCGTTGGATAAATCAGATGTCACTAATGGATGGTCGCGATCCTAAAAGCGGAGCTATTCAGTATAAGCTTGAGGTTGATGGTATGACAGTCCATATGTTATCAATTTATGGAATCTATTCAGCATCAATGGGTGGACCGATGTCTGGTCAGCCAGTTGAAAAATCTAATTACCGTATGGTTGGTGCAATTGTTGAAGCTCCGGAAGGCAATGTGTTTTTTAAGCTTACCGGTCCTGATTATACCGCAAAGATTATGATAGAAGCATTTATGGCAATGGTGAAATCAGTTAAGAAAATCTAATAATTTATTAAGAATATTACTGCGAGGCTGTCGAATTATTTATTGGCAGCCTTTTTTGAATTTACTTTTCTGACCAGTGCTACCGGTCTTGTCACTTGGTTAGTATCTTCAATTTGTTTGTCGAAATCCCAATCGCTCCACCAATCAACAAATTCAAAATCTTCCCTTGATTTGATAAAATCAAGAAATTCCATCGGCTTTATCGCTTTGTTGAGTTCTTTCATTTCTAATTCTTTTTTCAAGCCGTCATCATCGATTTTGACTGACCAGATTTCTTCGTACATCTGTTCTTTTTCATCAATTAGTCTAATATCGAAATTGGAGTTAATTTTGATTCCATCTTTTTCTATCTGGAAACTATTATTTTTATTGTGAATCAGCGGGTCGCTAAACTGAATGCACCAGTCAAGAAAATATAATCCGCCATCTTCTAAAACTTGACTTAACGAATCAAAATGGGAGTGTAATTCTTTGGAGCTATTGATATACAAAGATCCAAGCATTATAAAAGCAAACTCGAATTTATCGATAATTGCGAATGAAGTCATGTCGGCATTAATTAAATTGATAGGGGTTTTTAAATTTGTCCATTTATCTTGAGCAAAATCAAGCATTTTTTGGTTAATGTCAAAACCGGTATATGAATATCCAAGGTTTGTCAATTCCCCGGCATGCGGCGCTGGTCCACAGGCAATTTCTAACAATTTATTTACCGGGATATCAGAATATTTCTCGATACATTTTTTAAGGAAAATAGATTCAGCGCTAATATCTCTAAAAGAAAAAGCAACTTCATAATATTTTGGATAATCGTAAATTGTCATGTTTATTTCCTATATATTTTAATCCTTAATGATTAATCGACAGATTGTTTGGTTTTCATTAGGAATTCAGTCTATATTCTTAATGCTCAGTGGTTAATTGTTTAAAATTTGATTTATGAAATAATCTTATTCAATAGTTTTGACTTTTTTAGACACAGTGAAGTCAGAATAATTGTCCAGTAGTCGCATTGTTACCTTAATTTGTTGATTTATAAGACGTTGAGAGGTTCTCGTTTTAGCTTGTCAGTAAGTTAAAGTTATAGTTATATTCAGCATCAATGAAACTCCTATCTCAGTGAATCGTATTTAAGAGAAGGCAACTTTGATAAATATTGACTTAGAATTGATTGAGAACGCTCTAAAAGGGAGCCAAAAAGCTTTTCGGCAATTATCTGAAAAGTATAAGACACCGGTATATCATATAATCTATAAGATTGTAAGGAATACCGATACGGCTAATGATCTGGTGCAGGAAACTTTTATGAAAGCTTTCTCATCTTTAGCCAGTTACCGGTCTGAGTACAAATTTTCGACTTGGCTTTATAAAATAGCCGCTAATTGCTCTATCGATTTTTTGAGAAAGAAGCGAATTAATGCCTTATCTCTTGATCAACAGCTTGATACCGGCGAAGGGACAGTAGAAATAGAGGTTGCTGATGATTCTTACAATCCTGAAAAGGATTTAGTTCGAAAACAACAGCGAATTAGTATAGTTGAAGCAATTGAAGAACTTCCCACAAAATATCGGGAAGTTATCATTTATCGTCATAAAGATGATAAATCATATGAGGAAATAGCCGATTTAATGAATATACCTGTAGGTACCGTCAAAGCGAGAATTTTTCGTGCACGGGAACTTCTAAAAAAGAAGTTAAAAGGGATTTAACCCGTGGAACAAGGAGTTATAGTATATGACATTTAGGACAGTTATATTTTTATCAGCGGTATTCATTCTTCTCAGTTTCAGCTCTGTTTTAGCTGGAGAATTTGAATTTGAATATCAGAAAATTATTCCCCGGGAGAATTCTGTTGAGCTAACCGTTGATATTCCAAAAGGGAATCTTAAATTTTATCCTTCCAATGATAATCGCATTATAATTAATGCTGTTAAACGGATAAAAGCTTCAAGCAGAAATGAAGCTGAAGAAGTTGCCGACCATATTGAAATCAAAGTAACTAATTCCAAAAATAAAGTAAGAGTATCTACCCATTTTTTAAAAATGTTAAATCGCAGTAATTCTTTCTGGAGAAAATTTATCGGCGGCGGAGAAGACTCATTTGGCGATGTGGATTTTGAAATTGCGATCCCACTTGAGACTAATCTGATCCTTAATGTCAGTTCGGGAAGAATTGAAATTGTTGATCATGATGGTTCCGTGAATATTACCAGCGGCAGTATGGATATGATCAAGGTTGAATACAACCGGGGTCCTATAAGCATAGCTTGTGAACATGCCGAAATTGATTTGCAATGGATTGAAGGTGATATCAGAGTAAAATCACAAATGGGTAAAATCAATATTAAGCAGTTAAGCGGTTCGATAAATTTGAAAACAAGTTCATCTCCGGTAAAAATAGAAACAGAATTAGCGACTGATAAAAATTACTTTGTTGAAACTACCAGTGGAGAAATATTTTTCTCCGTTCCGGTTTCTGCATCCGGCTATCTTGATATAGACAGCAAAGCCGGAGAAATAAAAACTGATGTGCCGATTGCGATAAAATCGATGTCACGTAATCGACTGATTGGTGTATTTGGCGGCGGTGGAACTAAAATTTCTTTGACCTCTATGACGGGCGACGTAGAAGTAAACCAATATTAGTTCTTAATTGAATACATAGGATTGTATTGTGAGAACAGCTTTTATAAAATTGTTATTGTCTTTTAATTTAGTACTGCTGCTTTTTTCAGTATCTATCTCTGCTCAAGATCCTACTCAGGAAGCAAATAATGAAATTACCGACCCTATTTTTAATGAAATAAAATTAACCGAAGATGGCGTCAGTGCTATCGACACGCTGGGTCAGCCATGGTATTATGAGTGGGAGAGTGATTCATTTGTAGAAGGTGATTTAACGCCCTCAGAGTTCAGCGGGATTGAATCCAGTGATCGCGCAAAAAATGACGATATTGAACAACGAGCCATTAACGAACTTAAGATTTCACCTACGACAAAAACTATTACAGTCGGGTATGATGAATTTGTTGACGGCGATTTGAATTCACTGGGCAGGATTTATGTTAAAGGCTGGGTAAAGGGTAATGTTAAGTCGTTTACCAATCGGGTTGTTGTTTATGGTACCGGCAGGGTTGATGGCAATATTGAAGCTCCTACAATTATAATAAAAGATAATGCCGAAGTTTTAGGTTTGTCAATTGAATCAGAAAATCCTCTTGATTTTGAAGGATTGGTAGAAACATTTTCAATCGATGGTGTAATAGTCTCTCTGTCATTTCTTGCAATTGTGATTTTCTTTTCGTTCCTGATAGTTGCTTTAATGCCTAAGCAATTAAACCGATTAAAGAATTGTATGCAGACTTATAAGGTCAGGACGTTTTTGCTCGGCTGGTTAATGCTGTTTATGATGCCTCTTTTGATAGTTATCCTGGCGGTGACAATTGTCGGTATCGCAATTATTCCGCTTGTTCCAATGAGTTATCTGGCCGCAATATTTATTGGAGTGACAATTTTTGGTATTATGATTGGTGAAAAGACCTCTAATAAATATTTTGGTGGAAACAAGAGTACAATTTTTAATGCTCTTTTTGGCGTTCTGCTTTATATGTCGCTTTGGATAATAGTTTCTGTTCTGATGGGTTCTCCGGACTCTGAAATGCAAGGAATTGGGGTTTTTGTTTTAGTAATTTCTATTATAATATCGACTTATCCAATTTTCTCAGGCTTAGGAGCTGCAGTTTTGACTCGGTTCGGTTTCAAAGAGTATCGGAGTTGGACAGAAGAAGCAAGCAGCAAGGAAAAAGAAACTAATAATATGCCGGCTCCACCTCCTATCCCAACATCTCCAATGATGCCGGAATCTCCAAAACCTACCGCATATCCCGAACCACCGGCTCCCCCGAATATTTCTGATGGTTCCGATGACCTTGGGAATAAGGATTGAAACAAAGGATTTGGATCAGCGTATTACAAAATGAGAATAAGAACTTCGGAGGATGTTATGAAAAAGCTATTTCTTACTATTTTAATGATATTGATTCTGATGGCTGGGAATGTTAATGCCCGTCGAAATTCTCAAGTTTCCAAGAAAATTGATGCTGAAGGTGCTGAAAAAATTATTATACAAGCTGAACTCGGAGCCGGGGAATTTCTGGTCATCTCGAGAAATATTGATGAAGTTGCTTTAATCGAGATTGAATATAATGCCCGAAAAATTGATTATGAAATTGATTATCAGGTTAAAAGGTCGACCGGATACCTCACTTTGGAAAGTGACCACGATAATAGCATTAATATGGATTCTGAAGATAATCGATGGGACATAACTTTATCAAAAAAATATGAAACTGAGATCAGTTTTGAAATAGGCGCCTGTGAAGCAGAAATGGACCTCGGAGGCATCCCGATCTCATCATTTGAGCTTGAGGTGGGAGCGGCATCAGGCGTGATCGAATTTTCTGAACCTAATCCAATCAGGTTAAAAGAATTTTCAATTGAAGCCGGGGCCTGTTCATTAGAACTAATCTCTTTAGGCAATGCTAATTTTGATGAGTTTAATTTTTCTGGCGGAGTTGGGTCGTTTGAAATTGATCTAAGAGGTAAATATGACGGGGAATCAAGGGTTGAAATAGAAATTGGTCTTGGATCAGCAGAAATTTATATCCCAATGAATATTCCTGTAAGAATTGAGACGCAAGGAAGCAATTGGCTCTCGTCGATAGACTTCCATAATGATGATCTTGATGAAATAGATGAAGACCTGTATGAATCACCGGATTTTGAAGATGCTGACGATAGAATTGTTATTATTGTTGAGGTCGGTTTAGGGTCGATAGATTTCTACTGGAAAAAGTGATTTTAATTAAAAGCGTACTAAAAGGAATCTCTTTTGAGATTCCTTTTTTTTTGGACAAAAATTTTAATAAATATAATCTTGCCGAAGATACATAAAAGCCGTTATAATCACATTTAGTTGAACAATTTTAGAACTTTATAATTGATCATTCGTTATAAGATTGAAAAAAAGAAAAGGGAACAAATGAATAAATTTATTTTGGTCAAAATATTTTTTTTAGTTTTAATTTTAAATAGCTCCGGGCTGGCAGATATACAAAAACAAGTATTTTCAGCACGGGATAAAGTTATGCCGGCTTTGGTTCATATTCAGCCGGTAATAAAAAATTATCGAACCGGTGAACTTGAAAAACAAGCTGTTGTCGGATCTGGTTTTGTGTTCCATAAAGATGGCTTTGTTGTCACCAACTATCATGTCGCCGGTAAAGCAGAAAGAATAATCTGCACGCTTCATGATCGGGAACAGGTAACAGCCGAGTATATCGGTGGGGACCCGATGACTGATTTGGCTGTGATAAAGTTGGATCTATCTGAAGTTGAAGGCGCTATTCCGATTGCTGAATTTGGGAATTCTGATTCGGTTGAAGTTGGTCAGTATGTTTTGGCTATGGGGTCACCACTTTCTCTTTCCCGTTCAGTTTCTGCCGGAGTTGTTTCGACTATGGACCGGTATTTTAGTACCGAAGTACGGCTGCCCAGCGGTGAACAAACAGGACGTTACAATTTATGGATCCAAACAGATGCGGCAATAAATCCGGGGAATTCCGGCGGTCCGCTTGTAAATTTAAATGGGCAGGTTATCGGGGTAAACTCAAGAGCTACTTTGTATGCCAACAATATTGGCTTTTCAATCCCCATAAATGTTGTTAAAAAAGTTACCGGTGAGATTTTAAAAAATGGCAAAGTTCAAAGAAGCTGGATCGGGCTTCATTGTCAGGCCTTGCAGGAATTAGAAAGTTATTTTGGTACAATGCGAAACTCGGGAGTATTGATTTCTTCGATAGATCCGTTATCACCGGCGGCGGAAAGTTTTCTTAAGGCCGGCGATATTATATTGGAAGTTGACAATCAGGAAGTATCGGCGAGATTTGTTGAGGAACTGCCATTGTTCTATAATTTGATCGCATCATCAGTACCGGGCAGTGAGTTGAGTTTGAAAGTTCTTCGGGATGAGCAAACTTATAATTTTAAAGTTACCACCCGCGAATTAGGAGAGCTTCAGGGAGAAATTTTTGAATGTAAAAACTGGGGGCTGACTGTAAAAGCAATTACAAAACAGATGCAGATTGAAGCAAAATTATTTGATTCTCTCGGAGTTTTAATTGAAGGGGTTAAACGAACCGGAAATAATGTTGATGGCGGTCTGAATAGGGGAGATGTAATCTTAAAAGTTAATAATGAATTGATTGCTAATTTGCCTGAATTTATTTCTATCTATGATAAATTGACCGGCCAATCGGATGAAAAAATTCTATTTACTATCGATCGATCCGGCGCTACTAGATTTGTTGTTATAAATGCAAGTAATACAGAGGGAGATCTGCTTCATGATCAAAACTAATAAATTTGTAAAAATATTTTTCCTTGCAGCTGTATTCTTTCTCCTGAATATGAATACTGCGGTTAAGGCTCAACGTTTTGATTTTGATAAACTTCAGGAAAATGCTAAAGAGTATACGGTTATACTGGAGATTAGTATAGAGATATCATTTGGTATGAATAGTTCGGTTCAAAATGAAAGATTCCTGGGTACGATTGTTTCTGATGAGGGTTTGGTGATTTTTAATGGGAGCGCTTTGATCAATGAAAGCGGACTGGGGATGCATGGTTTTGCAATTAAAACAGAGCCGGGTGATATAAAAGTTATAACTCTTGATGGTACAGAATACAATGGTGAGTATATCGGAAACGATCAATATACTAAATTTGGATTTGTGAAAATAATTACCGAAACCGATGAAAAGTTTGAAGCTGTTAAGTTTGAGAATATCGATGAATTTGTAATCGGAGATTGGTTAGCATTATATATGTTGCTGCCAAGTTTCATTGAACCTCCTCTGGCTGCTGATGTCGGCATGATCTCAAATCTTGTCAAATCACCACAAGAGATGCCTCTGACGATTGGATTTAACTCGCTTCAATTAACATCTGTTTTATATAATGAAAAACTTCAAGCTGTTGGAATTTTGGGTTCTATTCCAAACCCTTCCAGCGGTAGCGAATCTGGCGGTTTTGGTAACTCACGACAGTTTGGGATTCCTTTACAAGGGGTTATTACAGCAGATAAACTTCAAAAGATAATCTCATCTCCGCCCAAAAAAGGTAATGGTGATAGAGGCTGGCTTGGTATTTCTCTGCAGGCGTTTACCGAGGATATGTCAGAGTTTTGGAATATTGACACACCCGGTGGAATTATTGTAAATGAAGTAGTCCCCAGATCTCCGGCTTTTAAAGGCGGTTTAATTGTGGGAGATATAATATTTTCGCTGAATGGACAACGGATCGAAGTTGATCGTGAAGAAAAACTACCAATTTTCCAAAGGACAGTTTCTGAACTTGGTCCTGGTGCAGCGTTGGAATTAGCTGTTTATCGTCCCGGTGAAAACTCGGTTGATACGGTAAGTCTATTTATTACGCTTGATAAAGCCCCAATTGCGGCTATGGATGCTCCGGAATATAAGAATGAAATATTGGAATTTTCAGTCAGGTCATTAGTTTTTTCTGATTACATGCTTTACAATCTGGATGAAGATGCTCTAAAGGGTGCCAGAGTTTCAGACCTCAAACAAGGCGGGTTAGCAAATATTGGCGGTTTACGGATTGGTGATATTATTCAACGAGTGGACAATGAAGAAGTTATTTCGATTGAAAATGTTGAGGAAATAATGGATAAAATTTCGCTTGATAAACCTCGTGAAGTAATTTTCTTTATCTGGCGCAATTATAAGACATTATTTGTAAATATAAAGACTGACTGGCAATAGGATCAGTAAGTCATATTGAATTATAATAATTCAATATTGGGTAAGTATTTGTGCAACCAATTGCTACGTACTTCATATAAAAGCCTGCATATTTCTGCTGTTCAAATTTAGAACAGCAGAAAAACTTTAAAATTTCCTGCCTTATACATCGTATAATTTCATGAATTATAACAATTTACCATGAAAGGATTTTCTCTGCAATTGACCTCTCAGAAAGATATCTTTTTTACAAATTCAGGCACAGCCTGTGCATTAAGGGGTTTAGAGGATAAGAAGGCTAAATTATTAGCCTGAGTGAGGATAGTGTCTTTTGCGGAAAGGATCAAATATGATTAAGAAATTGATAACTTTTGTTTTTGCAGTAATTCTGATACTTGCATTATCACCTGGTGACAGTTATGGTCAGGGGTATACCGGAATAATATCAGTAGATTCTGTTAATGTAATGCCCGGCGATAATTTTTCAGTAAATATTAATCTTACTGATAATAATATAGCCTTTTCGGGACTGACAATACCGATCAGATATTCAAGCAGTGATATAATTGTTGATTCGGTATCATTTGTAAATTCTGTTATTGGTGAAGGAATTCAAAAACTGACTCAGATTAATACTGTTGAAAGACTAGTAGAAATAACTTTTATGACAGAAGTAATAACTCCGCTGCCTACATATAGTGGCGATGGCGGGATATTAGCTACTATTTATATGCATACTGATTTTAATGCGCCGGAGCAGGAAATTGATCTGGATTCTATTAATGTTCTCACTGAAGTCGGTTCAGGCGTCAAATACTGGCAGAGAGTGGTATTAACAGATAATTCCGGAATCAATACGTATCTTCCAGAATATAAATCAGGGACAGTATCGGTAAGTCTTCCGACTGCGGTAGGTGATGATAACGAGAGTGGTCTGCCAGAAAACTTTGATTTAGCCCAAAATTACCCTAACCCTTTTAATCCGAAAACTCATATTGAATTTTCTCTGCCTAAGTCCGGTCATGTTAAGTTAGTGGTATTCAATATCATTGGTCAAAAAGTAGAGACTCTGATTGAGTCAACTTTACCGGCTGGAATCCATCAGTATGAATTTGACGGTCAGAGCCATCCAAGCGGAATCTATTTCTATCGACTTGAGCATGAAAGTGGCAGTCAAACTAAGAAGATGGTAATGATTAAATAAAACTTGTTTAAATGCCGATTATTATAGGGACAGTCTGATTCAGGCTGTCCCTAATTTTTTTACTGGAAATATTTGTAAATGGCACAAACTGCAGAGAAGAAAAAAACAGTAAAGATCGGCGAATACACTTTAACCGGTAAAATCGGTCAAGGGGGAGTTGCGGAGATTTACCGCGGACGACAAGAGTCATTAAACCGTGAAGTTGCCATAAAAATTTTATCTTCAAAACTTACCGATGATCCTGAAATTGTACGGCGGTTCGAAAGAGAATCACTTGTTGTCGCCGGATTAAACCATCCGAATATTGTTCATGTAATAGATAAGGGAAATGCCGGGGGACGGTATTATTTTGTGATGGATTATATTGATGGAGCATCTCTTCGGGAGGTTATTGATTCTGATAAAATAAACCTGAATACCAAACTTGAGATGGTTGTTCAGGTATGTAAAGCTTTAGATTATGCTCATAAAAATGGAATTATCCATCGCGATATAAAACCGGCAAATATTCTAATTGATAAACAGGGTAATGCTATGGTGGCGGATTTCGGCATTGCTCAGATTGTAGGCACGCCGGATACTGAAATAACTGCTACTGATGTTATCATGGGTACCTTGGCGTATATGTCACCGGAACAGAAAATCAGTTCTACCAATGTTGATCAAACAACCGATATTTATGCGATAGGAATTGTTCTATATGAAATTCTGGTTGGGAAAAAACCGCTCGGACATTTTAAACCTCCATCAGAATTTGTGCCGTCTTTAGGGAAGAAATTCGATGTTATAGTTAATAAGTGTATGGCACAGGAAGCCAAAGATCGTTATCAAACGGCAGTTGAGTTGAAAGATGCTCTCTTGGAAGCAATGAACCAAAGTAATTCAGAGTCAAAAAAAGATGAATTTTCGATTACCGGTTCAGAATCATTTATGGGGAAATGCAGGTATCTTGATACCTTTAAAGAAACCCGTTTTTCATCAACTATACTGGTCGAAAATAAATTGAATAAGCAGTTGTATGTTATTAAAAAACATGAGCGGGGAGAAGTCGGCCGGAAAGAATCAAAAATTTTAAAATCGCTTACACATAAAAATATTAACAAGATTTATGGATCAGGGGGAGATAAGAGATCTTCGGTTATGATTTCTGATTATGCACAGGGCGGCTCGCTGGCAGATCGAATGGTCAGGCGCTATAACTGGGAGAAAGCTTTTGGGATTATTTTGGATGTTGCTGCCGGATTAGATTTTGCCCATAAAAATAATGTTGTTCATGGAAATTTAAGACCCTCAAATATTTTGTTTAATTCAGATGAAGTTCCGAAATTAACTGATTTCGGGATGCCATCTCATTATGATGATAGCGGGAAAAAGAACTGGTATATGCCACCGGAGCGTAAACAATCCAAACAGGGCGATATCTATGCGCTGGGTGTTATCCTTCATCAGATGATTATCGGACGGAACCCGAATTATGATACTTCCACCAATCTTTTAATTGATGATATCAAAGATAATCTGGGTGAAGATATCGTGAGGATGATGAAAAAGCTTCTGTCAATTCGAGTAGCTCAACGTTATAAGACCTTTGAAGAGTTTCTACTTGATTGGGACGATTATGATCAACGGCGGATTACCCGTAATCAGCGTCGGGCAATTGTTGATGATAAACCGGTAGTCCCTGTGAAAAAAAATCAGGTTTGGAAATATATCCTGGTAGGAGTTATCGCCATTGTTCTGGAAATGGTTGTGCTGTACTTTACCGGCATGCTTAAATAGCTAAAATCTCTAAAACAATTTATATACAAAACCTATCGCCATTGTTTCTTTGATTCTGGCTTTTTTGCTGATTTCTTTATCGTAAAGGAATTGAGCATAGAAATTAACAGTAATAACTTTTGAAAGCTGGGCATTTACAATATTTTCCCAATTTATATCAAGCGCTTTCCAGTCATCTTCATATTCAGTCCCTTTGACGGCATCACTTTTAGAAAAATATATTGCTCTATATAGAGATAGTTTACCGGTATAGGTGAGGTGATCGTTGAATTTAAAAGTAGCATCGGTTACTGATTCAAATCCGCCATCAGTGAAAGTGGAATCATCTGTGTTTAAAGCGGCATCAATAATAACTGTTTTCGTTAACTGTCTAATACCAAGACCGAGACGGGTGATGATCTCATTAGATTCAGCGGTATATAATTTTTTAGCAAAACCGGCAGACTCGGTAAATTTTATAGGATTCAAGAAAAGTTTTTTGGCAATATTGGAGCCATCATAAAATTGTGATTCGAGACGGAAAGCTGTATAGGGGTCAACAAAGAAGTTCAGGGTAAAGCGTCCGACAGTTTCCCAGTCAATCAAGTCGGTAGATTTTTTCGGTTTGCTCCAATCTTTGGTTTCTGCATTCTGAGTAAGTGTTTGTCCAAACGAAAGTTTGAGGGTTGATTTAAAATTGAATTTTGGGTTAATCTGTTTTTGTGCAGAACCATTTAGATTTGATGCCCAGTTTACCGAGCCGGCTTCACCGCCAACCCAGGAATCAGAATAAGCTGCCTGAGTAGTTGTAAAATCAATGATGACAGGGGTTTTCCAGTGAGCGGTAGAATCTTTTACGTCCTGTCCAAGAGTTGATAAAGATATAGAAAAAATAAATAAAATTGTAAAAACAAAAATTGTTTTTAAACTTCGCATTATAGCTCCTTAGTAAAGTAAATAATCTTTTTTATGTGAATATGGTTTTGGTCTATTTTGTTCCCGAGTATGATTCATCTTCATTTGGGAAGTTACCATCGACAACATCTTTGATATAATTTTTTAGCGCTTGTTCAATAATTGGAGTAAGGTTCGCATATTGTCTTAAAAATTTAGGTTTGAAACCCTCATCCATCAAGCCTAACAAATCATTCAAAACCAACACCTGTCCGTCACAATTGGGACCGGCACCGATTCCGATTGTTGCTGCAGTTTTTAATGATGAAGTAATTTCTGTGGCTATTTCTGTTTCTACCAGTTCCAGGACCATCGAGAAACATCCGGCTTCTTCAAGCGCCAAAGCCGATTCTTTTAAGTAGTTTCGCGATTTTTCTTTGCGACCCTGTATTTTCGGACCGCCGAAACGATGTATTGATTGAGGAGTAAGACCGATATGTCCCATAACCGGGATGCCGCATTCGACAACTCTTCTAATAGTGTCGACCATCTCAATCCCGCCCTCGATTTTAACAGCCTCGGCAAATCCTTCTTTAAGAAATCGACCGGCATTGTTTATGGCAGTTTCTATTGAGGGTTGAAATGAGAGAAACGGCATATCAGCAACCAGCAAAGCATGTTTTGTCCCTCTGGCAACGGCAGAGGTGTGGGTGATCATTGTATCCATTGTAATCGGAATGGTTGAATCGTAACCATGGATAACATTGCTTGCCGAGTCACCAACCAGTATAGAATCAATCCCTGCTTTATCAAGAAGCGATGCCATGAAAGTATCATAAGCAGTAAGAATAGTAATTTTTTCTTTGGCAGCTTTCTTTTTAATAAAAGTCTGGATTGTGTTTTTCTTTTTTTTATTAATTTTTGACATAATTATTTAGTAATAAAATCTCCCGAAGGGGCATAATATTTTTTCCCGGCAATCGGTTTATGAATTTGTTCAATCAAATCATCAAAATGCTCGGGTCGGTTAACAAAGTCGATCTCATCAGTTTTAACAACCAACAAAGGCGTGTCGGTATAATTGAAAAAATAATAATCGTAGGCTTTGTTCAACACTTCCAGGTAGTCTTGATCAATAGATTTTTCAAAACTGTAATTTCGTTTGTTAATTCTATCGAGTAATATATTTGTTGAAGCCTGCAGATATATCACCAGGTCCGGTCGAGGAATATCTTTTGACAGGGCAGGGGCGATTTTATCATAAAGAATCAGTTCGCGCTCTGAGAGATTTATAGAAGCAAAAATAGAATCTTTGGCAAAGAGATAATCGGAAACTATTTTCTGGGCGAAGAGATCACGAACCATCAATTGCTGTTGTTGTTGAAATCGGGAGATTAAAAAATATAACTGACAGGAAAAAGAATAACGCTTTTTATGTTTATAGAAGTCAACCAGAAACGGGTTTTCGAAAACTTCTTCGTTAATCAGTTCCGCGTTTATTTCATCAGCCAGCATTTTAGCAAAGGTTGTTTTACCTACGCCGATAACACCTTCGATTGCAATATAATTATGATTTGATTGTTCTTGGGGCATACTCTTTATATCTGCTTATTTCTATTGGTTTATATTCTTTTAAAAAACTTATAATCGGTTTTAGTTTCACCGGATGTATAAGAGCGGAATCTAATTCCATTAATGGCACAATTGCAAAAGAGCGATTTAATAATTCCGGGTGGGGAATTTTTAAATCAGGTTGATCAATGGTTTGGTCGCCAAACAGCAAAATATCGAGATCAATATCTCTTGATTCAACTTTTGTTTTATTAGTGCGTCCCATGCTCGTTTCGATGCTCTTTAGGTTTTTTAACAATTTATCCGGTGAATTTTTGTATTCAATTTTAACGGCTTGATTTAAAAAATCCGGAGATCCTTCGGGCATATCAACTGCTTTTGTATTGTAAATTGATGAACATTCTACAAGCTCTAAGCCGACTATTTGTTCCAAAGCAGTTAACGCCTTAATCAGGTTATTCTCGCGGTCATTAAGGTTCGAGCCGAACAAAATATATACAATCTCTTTTTTATCCATCACTATCTTCTTTATGATCCAGAAGCTTATCAGTGTCTCCCTGATAACGGGAAACTTCAACCTCAATAAATTTAATATTACCTGCAATCGGAGGCATCATTTTTCTTACTTTCAAAGTTACCTGATAGATTGGAAAGTTGTCAAGCAATTTAGTGGCCAGTTCAGTAGCAATCGCTTCAAGGAGCGAAAAAGCCCGTTCTTCAAGAGTCTTTTTGATAAACTCATAAACTTTGGCATAGTCAACCGTATCTTTAAGCAAATCGGTGTGTCCCGGTTCGGCAAGATCAACCTCAAGTTCACAGTCGACTTCGAACATTCTTCCGGTTTCTTTTTCTGCGGTAGTGACACCATGGTAGCCATAGAAGGACATGCCAGAGAGTCTAATTTTATCTTTCATCATCTTTTCCCAAGTCAATAAGACGGATTTTCTTTTTAATCCGGTCGAGAGCGTTTTCATAATCTTTTTTTGAAGCAGTCAAAGAGAAACGCAGGAACCCTTCACCGGTATCACCAAAGGCAGTCCCCGGAGTAACCAGTATTCTACTGCGACGATATAGAATGTTGGCCGCATTTCTTGAACGGCTTCTTCGTTTTATCTTAGCCCAAACAAAGGGGATCGTATCAAAACTACATTTTTCGAGCGATAAGATATCCATAATTTCATTCAGGGGAGCAGTGCTTTGGGTCATTTGCAGCCTGAAATTTTTGATATGTTCATCAGGAAATCTGCTTATGGCTCTCAAAGCCAGATTGACCATAAAATTTGGAATGAAAGGATTGTTTATTTTTGCTGCAGATTTTAACCCGTTTATGACTTCTTTGTTACCCACCGCAAAACCAAACGGGAATGATGGCAGACCAAATTGATACGGGAACGAATACACTTCAATCCCAACCTTTTTTCCGCCTTTTATTGTAAGCAGGGAAGTTTGCTTGCGAGAAGATAAAGCTTGATAGGCAGCATCATTCACAACTGTAATATTTTCCCGGGCTGCTATCCAGATTAAATTTTCTAACTCTTTTTCAGAAAGTTCTGCTCCGGTAGGATTGTGGGGATTATTCAGGTAGAGAAGCCTTGCAACTCTTCCGAGTCGACTGTTAACTTTCTCAAAATCAGGCAACCAGTCGTTTTTGTGTGAAACAGAATAATTAACCGGCTGACCACCACAAGCGGCAGTAACTTTTTTGTACAAAGGAACGCCAATTTCCGGTACAAAGACAATATCACCATTATCTACAAAAGCCATAGACAGGTTAAATAAAATCCCAGAAATACCGGCACCAATGAAAATTTCTTTTTCCGGGATAATTTTGACATCGTGGTAAGAATTAAACCATCCGGCTAATTCATCTTTTAATTCTGTTAATTTATCCGAGGAAGCAGGAGAAAAATCGAAATCTTCATTAATATCTTTGTCAAATTCTATAGGCCAATTGAAGGAAGACAGGTCAATCAGTTCCGATTTTTTTAGTAAACCTCTCTTTTTTCTTCGAGGAATTATAGAGTCCAATTCCGGAGGTAATTGATAGAGTCGGTTAGCTTTATCGATTATTACTTTCTTTATTGGCATAGCATTTCCAGTATATTTTAAGCCTTGTTTTGTTCGTTTCTCAATTTTTCAAGACGATCAAAATCACTTTTTGGGATTTTGCAGATTGTGCCCAATTGACGCGCATAATTTATAATTTTAGCCGTATGTTCAACCGTTTCATGCCTGTTATAGGCTTCCAAAAGAGTTTTCCCAACAGTTAATAAACCATGATTCCTCAGTAGAAACGCATTGTGGTTTTTAATAAAAGGAAGAAGAGATTCGGGAAGTTTATCAGTACCGGGAGGGGCATAGTCTGTCAAAGGAACCCGTCCGACAAATAATACCATTTCTGGTAAAACTTCAGATGGAATTTCCTCTCCAGCAACAGCAAAGGCTGTTGAATAGGGGGGGTGAGAGTGGACACACGCAGAAATATCGGGGCGATTTTTATAAACCAGAAGATGCATCGCAATTTCTGATGAGGGCTTATGATTTCCAGAGATGATATTCCCATCTTCTGAAATTTGGACCAGATCAGTTTCTTGCAGTGAATCTTTACGAAATCCGGAAGGAGTGATCAATATATTGCCATTTTGAAGTTTTGCTGAAATATTACCGTCAGATCCGGCGATAAATCCCATCTTCTGTAAATTTATTCCGGTTGTAATGATTTCGTTTATTATCTGGTTCATATTTGACATAATCAAACAAGTTAGACTTTATTTAAATAAATGTCAATATCTTCCCGTACATTATAAGAAGTATCAGCTTTTATAACATCCACTAGTATAAAGGAATATAGATATTTACAGGATTTTTTTGAGACTTGAAAATTATAAAAAAAATTAACAAAATGATAATTTTTTGAATCAAATAGAGGTTTCTTCTGTTCTAATCTGTAGAAAGAGGTGAAGAATATGAATCGTATGAAAAACAAAGGTCTTGACATAGGTAGGTTGAGTCAATATATTGCTAGGCTAGCTTATTGGAGGGTCGATAAAAAGTTGAAACGTCGTTTTTCTCCCCTAAATAGTTTTAAGAGGGGCTTAAGTTATTTGGGCAGTGGTTCTCTGGCGGTTATGTTCACCGTTTTGGGGATTATTATAGCCTCGAATTTTGATCTTGCTCCAAAATCATTTGCTGATCAGGCCGAACCATTAATTAGTGGCAGTCGCTATCCCGTAGTTGTCAATAATGGTGAGTATGAATCGCCTTTTGTATCGGTTGTTGAGCGAGTCAGTGATGCGGTGGTAAATATTTCAGCACAATCAATAAATAGTAAGATTCCCTGGTGGCATCGCGGAACGAGTTATTCTACCTCATCAGGATCCGGTTTTTTCTTCCGTTCCGATGGATATATTTTGACTAATAATCATGTGGTGCAAAAAGCTGAAAAATTGATGGTTACGACATCTTCCGGTTATCAGTACGAAGCCTCAATTGTAGGAGCAGACCCCCAGACAGATATGGCTGTTCTAAAAGTTGATTTAGGTGATGAAAAAATAACAACGATCCCGTTTGGAGATTCGGATAAATTAAAGGTTGGTGACTGGGCTATTGCCATTGGAAATCCATTCCCGCAACAAGGACTTGACCGAACTGTTACTGTAGGTGTAATATCTGCAAAAGGACGCAGTAATCTTAACTTTGGACAGGAAACCCCTATTTACCAGAATTATATTCAAACCGATGCTTCTATTAATCCGGGTAATTCTGGCGGACCATTATTGAATTTAAGAGGGGAATGTGTCGGTATTAATTCTGCTATATCATCACCAACAGGATCATCAGTTGGAATAGGATTTGCAATTCCTATAAATATGGCTCGGGCTACGATACCTGATTTAATTGAAACGGGTAAAGTCAAGCGGTCCTGGCTGGGTGTCTGGCTAAATGATGTTACTGAGAGAGAAGCCAAACGCCAGGGGTTGGATGCCGTAAAGGGTGTAAAGATTGATTCGGTCTTTCAAAACTCTCCGGCTGAATCAGCCGGTATAAAAAGCGGTGATATCATAACAAAATTTGACGGCCGCGATGTTGATAATAGCGGTCAATTAAGAGTTTTGGTGGCAACCTTAACTAAACATTCCGATATTCCGCTTGAAGTTGTCCGTGAAGGTAAAAGGATAAACCTGATAACTTCGGTTACCGATCGTCGAAGTATTAATCAGCTTGCACAACAAGAAGTTGTTGAGCCAAAAGATTTTGAAATTGCGGAGTGGATGGGGATGGAGATAATGGAATATACTCCTGAAATAGCTGAAATTATCGGAGCTGAATACGTATCAGGTATGTATGTGCGACGAGTATATAGAGGATCACCGGCTGCCTTTGCTTCGATTGCAAGAGGCACAATAATTCTTCAAGTAAATGACAGTCCTATTAAAACATTGGAAGATTTTGAAGTTATAGTAGGGAAAATCAGAAACCCCAAAAAAAGAATTCCACTTATTGTACAGGAACCAAACGGGGATATAACTCAAAAGGTAATAAAACAGAATTAATGAATTATTTTGATACACTCCCAATGGGAGATTTAATTAACACTAACTGGTGGAAGGAGAGATCTTAGAAAGTGGCGAAACAGTCTCTAAAATATCGCGATGAAGACAGGTCGCTGGATCTCTATCTCCGTGAAATCGGAGAGACCCCTCTTATAACGGCACAAGAAGAAGTGCGTTTGGCTCGTAAAATAAAGCAAGGGGATAAATTAGCCCTTGAAAAATTAACTAAAGCCAACCTTCGTTTTGTTGTTTCCGTTGCAAAACAATACCAGAATCAGGGTTTATCCCTCGCTGATTTAATAAATGAAGGCAATATTGGCCTAATAAAAGCAGCGAAGAGGTTTGATGAAACTCGCGGATTCAAATTTATTAGTTACGCTGTCTGGTGGATCAGACAGGCTATTTTACAGGCTCTGGCAGAACAGAGCAGAATTGTAAGACTTCCGCTCAACAGAGTCGGAACATTGCACAAGATAGGAAAAGCCTCAAGCAGGCTTGAGCAAGGATTAGGGCGACTTCCATCTCCGGATGAAATAGCTAAGGAATTAGAACTTACTGAAAACGAAGTTGCTGATACTCTTAAAATATCCAACTCACACCTTTCGCTTGATGCACCTTTTTCAGTTTCTGAGGACAACTCATTAATTGATGTTCTTGAAGATGAATTCCAACCATCTCCCGATGAAGCTTTGTTAAGTAACTCATTACGGATTGAGATTGAAAAAGCTCTGGATAGTTTAACACCGCGTGAAGCTGAGGTTATCAATCTGTATTTTGGATTAAATCATGAAAAAGCTCTGACATTAGAAGAAATTGGAGCCCGATTCTCATTGACTCGTGAGAGGGTCAGACAAATTAAAGAGAAGGCTATTCGCAGACTGCGTCATGCCTCTCGAAGCCGTTCTTTAAGGGCATACCTGAACTAAACGGTAAACAATTTTAAAACAAAATACCGCTCTTATTAAATAGGGGCGGTTTTTTTTATGATCAAATAAATTAAAAGGCCGCTTGAGCATCCTGTTCAAACAAATTTTTCATAGTCAGGAAAAATTCATCGTTGGTGAAATTGTATAAATAACCAAGCAGAGTAATATGGAAATTATGGTAGCCTTCTGTCGCTAAATGATAATGTCCAAGACAATAGAAACTTGTCTGGTTTTCTCTTCTAAAATCTGAAAAATAATGTTTTAAAGTAGTGAGTGATAAGTCATAGATAAGCTTCGCTTCAGGTTTTTTTGTAACTCGATAATAATCATATATGCCCACTAATGACGCTATATAGCCATTGAGGGTTTGTCCCGGGAACAGATCATGGGGATACTCTTCGATCCAGTAGTATCCAAGGCTGTCGATTCTGACAGTCCAAATTTCATTTTCATTTTTTAAGGCAAGGAAGGAATTAAATAATTTATCGCTATATTGAAGATACTCTTCTTTGCCGGTCAATTCATACAGCCGGATTGCAACTTCAAGAAGCTCACCTTGTGCCATACCTGAATACCACGGAGCTTCAAGGTGTAAATTTGGATTACCATGAACATTAAAAGAGAAAGTATAGGGTGCATAAATGCGGTCGCCAACAGTATCACAAAGAGAAAGCAGCTTTGAAGCATATTTTTCAGCTCGTTGCAGATATTTTTGATCCTGAGTATGGAAATAGGTTCCAATAAATGAGAAACATCTATGAGACAGATTTACCGGATGGTAATGGAGATCATTGGCATAATCAAAAAGCTCGATACTGTCCTGGTCAAGCGGAGCAATGTAGGTATCAGAAGATTGGGGGAAAGAGGATGAATTTGGGAGCGAAGAAAATGTTAATTCTACAAAATCAAATTCTTCCCTGTTTGCATTTTCAAGACTGGTTTGATTATCAATTACAGGGGAAAACAGAGGGTCATCAGCACAATTTGACATTGACAGGATAATTATCATAAAAGCGGATATTAAGATTGTTTTTTTCATATCTCATTTCAATATGGAGGTTTGATTATTTCTTAATAAAGCTTAAGATTGTGAAAATTCAAAATATTTCTTTTGCGTTTTTCTTAATTCGATATATATTTACTGCTGTCTCAGTTAGTCTTTAACTGGGAAACGCCGAAGTGATGAAACTGGTAGACGTGCTGCGTTCAGGGCGCAGTGTCCTCCGGGACGTGGGGGTTCGAATCCCCCCTTCGGCAGTAATTATTTTTCTAATAAATTATTCCATTATAACACAATAAGTTATTGACAAATAGTTCGGCACTAGTGGGTGACGCTAACGTTGTTCTAACGGGATGTGGTGGGGTGTGATGAGGTGAGACAGAAATCCTGTTGACAATTGTACGTCTTCAAACAATTCGGACATCGGTAGTTGAAATCCAAGACACAGTTTGTTCTTTGGCGATTGCCTTTTTGTCGGTCTGTTTTCTATGCTTCATCGTTCGTTCTTTGATTCGTTCTGGCATTCATAATGAACTCCTTCTTGAATCACCAAATCTACCAAACTACGTCTTAACTTCAAGTCCAATATGTCCGGATTAGGCTGAAACGCTACAATAACAGTTCCAAAACAACTGAAATATACACGCACGTTTCAAAAAAGGCAATTGATAGAATAAGGAATTCTATTGTTGGCTTTTTTGAATATAATTAGTATTATTCTAAAAAAAATATTTAACAAATGTGTTTATACCGCTAATTTGGACGGATAAAAACAATTACATATACACACACGTTGTGGGCAATAAATGATGAATCCCCTTACGTAAACAAATAGGAAATATAGATATGAATTTTAAGTTTCAAGGCATTATTTCTCTTTTGGGTCTACTACTGTTTTTAAATAGCTGTAGTAAGGATTCAAAATACACTTTTACGCACTCAGAGCCAGAAGCGAAAGGATACTCTTCACAAAAATTAGACTTATTAAAAACCCATCTTGAAAAAAGCGGAGCATCTTCAATGATGGTAATAGTTGATGGAGATGTTATTTTTGAATGGGGAGAGACCTCAAAAAAGCATACAATTCATTCCATGCGAAAAGCATTGTTAAATTCACTCATCGGAATCGCTATAGAACAAGGGAAAATAGACACTTCCTTGACATTGAGAGAACTTGAAATTAATGACACAGAGCCCAAATTATCAGAAAGTGAACAAAAGGCACGAATAGTAGATTTATTAAAGTCAAGGTCAGGAGTATACCATAACGCTGCTGGAGTTAGTGAAGGGATGCTAAGAGGTATGCCCGAACGAAATTCTTTTGCACCCGGAGAACACTATTATTATAATAATTGGGACTTTAATACGATTGGAGCAATTTTAGAAAAACAAACTGGGCAAAGTATTTATGAACTCTTTGAGCAAGAAATTGCAATCCCTTTAAGCATGAACGATTACAAGGGAGAATATTGCACTATTGATGCTGAATCTGAAAATGCAAAAATACCTGATGATGATGATATAGATGGATTTTATCAATATGAAAACAGTAAATCGCAATATCCGGCTTACCATTTTAGAATGTCAACTCGTGATTTAGCTTTATATGGCTTATTGTATATGAATAATGGTAATTGGAATGGCAAACAGATAATTCCAAAAGACTGGATTGATATAAGTACGAGACCATATTCACTTTACAATCCTGAATACAAATTAGCATATGGTATGTTATGGAGTGTAATTGTACCAAATGAAGATACTAAAAGAAATTCTTTTTTTCATACAGGAGTCGGAATACACATGTTGGGTGTTTATCCTGATTTGAATATGATTTTTGTTCATAGGGTTGATACAGAAAATGATTATGATAATGTTTATGATTATAATCAAGCCGATTTTTATAAAATGCTAGGATTTTTATTTGATTCCAAAATTCAATAATATTGAAATTACTGCCCACAACAATGTATAAAAATAATAGCCGGTTCAGAGTGTACGTCTTCAGACAATCTGGACATCTGGTCTTGAAAGTTAAGACGTAGTTTTCTTAGTGGAAATGTACTCATTTACCAAAAAATCGGATCAGATTTTCTATCGCCATTCTAACCTCCTTCTAACGGCGTACTACACCGAACTACACCGAACTACACCGAACTACACCGAACTACACCGAACTACACCGAACTAC